>NZ_JBOZWR010000003.1:0-718022 GCF_050864155.1 Planococcus sp. YIM B11945
AATTACCGAAGCGACCTCGAGGGGCTGGGCGCCGGAGTCTGGACACAGAAAAGCGGAGGCGCCTGTCTAGCCCCGACAAGCGCTGAAGGGATTGGCGGTTATGGCGCTTTTTGCCATAGCCCCCATTACCGAAGCGACCTCGAGGGGCTGGGCGCCGGAGTCTGGACACAGAAAAGCGGAGGCGCCTGTCTAGCCCCGACAAGCGCTGAAGGGATTGGCGGTTATGGCGCTTTTTGCCATAGCTGCCATTACCGAAGCGACCTCGAGGGGCTGGGCGCCGGAGTCTGGACAATACGAAAAGCGCAGGCGGCCAGGGGTTTGGGAAAGGCAAACAGGCATAAAGCCATTCATTCACAGCAAAAAGCCGTTCAGCATCAGCTGAACGGCTTGGTCGGTCTTATTCTTCGTCAATTAGCAAACCGAAATCTTCCGGCTCTTCTTTATGCGCTGCGATTGTGTAATTGGCAGCTGCCATGCCGTAAGATTCACGGATTTTGTTTCCGATTTCGTTGCGGATTTCCGGATTGGCGATTAGGAATTGCTTAACATTTTCCCGTCCTTGGCCAATGCGTTCTTCGTTGTAAGAATACCAAGAACCACTCTTTTGAATAATTTCCAATTCCGAACCGATATCCACGATTTCACCTTCACGCGAAATCCCTTTACCGTACATGATATCAACTTCAGCTGTGCGGAATGGCGGCGCAACCTTGTTTTTCACGATTTTAATCTTTGTTCTGTTACCGATGATGTCTGAACCGGATTTCAACGCTTCTGCACGGCGAACTTCTAAACGGACAGAAGAATAGAATTTCAATGCGCGTCCACCTGGAGTGGTTTCCGGGTTGCCAAACATAACGCCGATTTTTTCACGAATTTGGTTGATGAAAATAACAATCGTGTTTGACTTGTTGATGACACCAGACAATTTACGAAGAGCTTGAGACATCAAACGAGCTTGTAAGCCCATGTGTGAGTCTCCCATTTCGCCTTCGATTTCTGCTTTTGGCACAAGAGCTGCCACCGAATCGACTACGACGATATCGACTGCGCCGCTTCGTACAAGGGCTTCTGCGATTTCAAGTGCCTGCTCGCCAGTGTCTGGCTGAGACAACAGCAATTCATCGATGTTGACGCCAAGAGCTTTTGCATATAACGGATCCAATGCGTGCTCTGCATCGATAAATGCAGCTGTTCCGCCAATCGCCTGAACTTCTGCAATTGCGTGAAGAGAAACTGTTGTTTTACCTGAACTTTCAGGTCCGTACACTTCAATTACTCGGCCGCGCGGATATCCGCCTATTCCAAGTGCAGAGTCAAGCGCCAATGAACCACTTGATACTGATGATACATTTCGGTCGCTTTTTTCTCCCAGTTTCATGACAGAACCTTTACCGAATTGCTTTTCTATTCCCTTTAACGCCATTTCTAACGCTGCTTTACGATCGCTCAAAAGAAATCCTCCTCTAATTAAAACCAATTTTTCTACCTGTCTCTAGTATACTAGGTCTTTGAGAAATACACAAGAAAAAAGCGAACGTTTATTCGGTTTTTTATTTTCATATATTATATTTACCCGCTTTTATCGTGGCAAAATCCGAATTTGGGCGAAAAAATGCACGCAAAATTAAATTTTGCGTGCATTTCCTTCTGTAAGAGTTCGGATTACGTAAGACAACGCCAATTTCACTGCCCGCAATCGATTTGTATTGCGCATGCCCGACAATTGCAGGCGATACGCAGCTGTTTCATTTTCTGTTGCGATGCCGATCCACACCGTTCCCGCCGGCTGGTCGCCATGGGCATCGGGCCCAGCAGCTCCAGTCAAGCTGACGCTGATGTCGGTATTGAACTTGCTTCGCACTGCCTCTGCCATTGCAAGGGCTGTTTGTTCGCTGACTACTCCGTATTCGGTTAAAAGCTCAGCGGCCAAGCCCAGATGCTGAATTTTCATTTCTTCGTTGTAGACGATCATGCCGCCTGTAAGGACTGCACTTGCTCCTGCTACAGAAGCAAGTTCGGATTGGAACAGCCCCGCGGTCAAGCTTTCGGCAGCCGAAATCGTTTTGCCTTGTTCTTTCAGCAATTCCACTGTTTTGGATGCGAGCGAATCGTCGTCATAGCCATATAAGTATTCGCCGACACGGTCTAAGATTTCCGCTTTCGCGCCGTTGATCAATTGCCATGCTTCTTCTTCGGTGTTTGTTTTAGCGGTAATCCGCAATGTCACTTCACCGTCAGACGCAAGCGGGGCAATCGTCGGATTGGTTTGCTTGTCCAAAATGTCTTGGAGGCGATCTTCAAGTTCCGCTTCCCCGATGCCGTAAAAACGCAAAACATGCGACAAAATGACATCTGCATGATTTAAAATTTTTGCCAGCTTCGGCTTTGCCTCAAACTGGAACATTGGCTCCATTTCTTTTGGCGGGCCCGGAAGCAGCATGAACAGGTGGTCGCCTTTTTTATAAAGCATGCCCGGTGCCATTCCGTGATGGTTAACAAGCACTTCGCTATCTTTCAACACGAGCGCTTGTTTTTTATTGTTTTCTGTCATAAACCGGCCGGCGCGTTCAAAAAACGCAACAATCGAAACCAGGGCTTCTTGGTCCATTTCAAGCGTCGTGCCCAAATGCCGGGAAATGGTTTCTTTTGTTAAATCGTCTTTCGTCGGTCCGAGTCCGCCTGTAAAGATGATGAGATCGGCTCGGCTTTCTGCAATTTCAATCGCGTCTTTCAACCGGTCAGCATTGTCTCCGACCACGGTATGGTAATACACATTGATGCCAAGCTCAGCCAAATGGCTTGATAAGAACCGGGCATTGGAATTCGTAATCTGCCCTAATAACAATTCAGATCCTACGGCTATGATTTCTGCATTCATCTTTGCCCACTCCTCCACCCCGCTCGTTGCGGGAAATCAATTTACTTTAAGGCGTCACTTCTTTATTTCGATGCCAATAGACCTTTGCGGTTCGCGTAGAAGTAATCCCATCCGGACCAAATCGTAAAGATTAACGCAATGTAGAGCATGATGTCTGCGAATGGGAAGTTAATCGCTTCAAATAGAATGTTGTGCAGCAACAAAGCCATAATGGCGATGATTTGTGCCGTCGTCTTTATTTTTCCAAGGCCGCCAGCAGCTACTACTTCCCCTTCGCCGGCTAGGACGAGGCGCAAACCGGTTACCGCGAACTCGCGGCTGATGATCAAAATGACCACCCACGAAGGTGCAAAACCAAGTTCGACCAAAATAATCAAAGCGGCGGATACGAGCAATTTATCTGCCAACGGATCCAAAAACTTGCCAAACGTCGTGACCAAATTGTATTTGCGGGCATAATAGCCGTCCACCCAATCGGTAAGAGAAGCGAAAAGGAAAATCATGCCGCCCACAAAATGGCGGACTGGCATTTCTGCTCCGAAAAGCGTCATGTCGCCCCAATTAAAATCTACAAGCATAATCACCATAAAAATCGGGATCAGCAAAATTCGGGATATCGTAATGCGATTTGGTATGTTCATAAAAATTTGACCCCTTTCACCTATCAAGAAAAATAGCCATCACGAGATGGCTATTGTGCGTCTTCAAATTGAATCACAATGTTTTGCGTAGTGCGGTCGAGCGTATATTCAATCGGTTCCCCGTTAACGGTTAGTTTCACGTTCGGGCTCGCGCCGATACGGATGCGTACTTGCGAAACTTCAGAAACATCAATTGTTTCACTGTCGTTTGCTTGCATTGTACGTGCTGGCTGCATCAATTCTTTTTGGTTCTCATCGGTGGCTGATACCCATGAAGCTCCAGAAGTTTCGATTTTCAATTCTCTTGAAGCCGGTCCGCTGTAAGAGAAAGTCGTTGTTTCCCCTTCTGTCCCTATTACTTCAAGGCTTGCTTCCGGTTCTTCTTCAACCGGCTCTTCTGCTGGTTCTTCTTCCCCCGGTTCTTCAACTGGCGGAGCTTCTTCTTCAGTCGGCGTTTCGTATTGAACTCCGCCTTCATCTGTAGAGTCTTCCAAAGGATCGTTCGTTGCAAGATTATTGTAAAAGAAAATGACAACCCCAATAATGACGATTATAAATAAAGCAACAATCACCTTTGGCATGACTTCCCCAAGACCACTGGAGGAATTTCTTGAAACGGTGCGCCGGCGGGAAGGCGTTGACGGTGCGATTGTCGGCCTCACGTCTTCTTTCGTTGCCACTGGCACTTCCGATTTATGCTGCTCCAATAATTCATCCGCATCGACACCGACTGCTTCGGCATACTGCTTGATAAAAGCGCGGACATAAAACGGCCCAGGCATCATACTGAAATTGCCTTCTTCAATGCCTGATAAATAGCGCTTTTGGATTTTTGTCACATCCTGCAAATCTTCTAAGCTATACCCTTTAGAGATTCTCGCTTCTTTTAAACGAGTTCCCAACTCACTCAACACAATCACCTGCCTACTTCTGAATTAACTCTGCTGCTTTTCATTGCACTCGTTTTCCCGATTAAAAATTAAATCCGCCAAACATGTCTGCTTGGTTTCCATCGTTCATGAAATTATTTTTTTCCATAACTTCATATGTAATCTTCTCGTCTGGGTGATGGCGCAATTCAATGATGTAATCAAAATCTTCGATGCTGTATTCCGATTGCTGAATAAACATATCGGGATGCTCCACCACTTTGATTGTCGGCATGCGCATCATTTCACGGACAAGCTGCATATGGCGTTCATCAGAAGCGCGGCGCGTCACGATGCCGTCCAATATGAAAATATTGTTGCCGCTTCGCTCATCGCCCATCAGCGAATTCCTCACTGTCTGCTTGATCATCGTGGAAGACAAGAAAATCCATTTTTTATTGGCGCTGACGCTTGCCGCGACAATGGATTCGGTTTTCCCGACCCGCGGCATTCCCCGCAATCCGACCAGTTTATGGCCTTCTTGTTTGAAAATTTCCGCCATAAAGTCGACAAGCAGCCCCAATTCATCCCGTACAAAGCGGAATGTCTTCCGATCATCCACATCCCGTTGAATATAGCGGCCATGCCTGACAGCCAAAATATCCCGCAATTTCGGTTCTCTGAATTTAGTCACGGCAATCGTATCGATTGTCGAGATGATTTGTTCAAAACGTTCCAATTGGACATCGTGTTCAGCGCGCAAAAGCATGCCGCGACGCCCTTGATCTACGCCATTGATCGTCACAATATTGACGCGCAGCATGCCGAGAAGCGATGCCACGTCGCCTAATAGGCCCGGACGGTTCACTTGAATTTCGTATTCAAAATACCATTCTCTCATTCCTCATCCGACCTTTCATTTCGAAGTTCCTCTCAAGTTCCCACCTATTATAATAGCTGATTTACAGCGTCAAGAAAAGGGGGACTAAAGAAGCAAAGCACTTCCTCATTTCTACATATGCCACCCGCCATTAATCCTTAGCGTTTGCCCTGTCATATAGTCGGCTTTCCCGCTGACCAAAAACTCAACTGCATTGGCCACATCTTGCGGCTTGCCTAGCCCAAGCGGAATGTCCTCCTCCATGGCTAAAAGCTCTTCTTCAGAGAAAGAGGCGTTCATTTTCGTGAGAATAAACCCGGGAGCCACCGCATTTACACGCGTTCCAGAAGCTGCCATTTCTTTAGCGAACGCTTTTACAAATGCCAATTGTGCACCTTTAACGGCCGAATACGCCGTTTCCATCGAAGCGCCTATTTCTCCCCAAATGGAAGAAATAAACACGACGTAGGAACTTGAATGGCGATGGAAAAATGGCGCGAGGAGCCGAATGGCCTGAACTGGATTTTTCACGTGGACTTGCCACAATTTTTCGAGTTCTGTTTCCGTCGTATCTATCAACATTTTGTACAAAGAATGGCCGCTTGCGACGACAATACACGAAGCGTCGTAAATTTGCCGAGCCAACAGTTCCGCCCCGTCTGGCTGCGAAAAGTCTGCCTGTACCGAGATAAATTCTTGGTTTGGGAAATCTTGTTCCAACGTTTTAGCAAGCGTCTCAACGGGAGTCGAATGCCAATGCAGATAAAGCGACCAACCCGATTTCGCCAATTCATGCGCAATGCTTTCGCCAATTTCGCCGGAAGCGCCCAAAATCACCGCAAATTGTTTCACTCGCTGTCTTTTTTCGGCGGCAAAATGGTAAAGACTGAACGTTGGCTTTCTTGGCTTACGGTATAAAAGGCTTCTTGCAAATCATGCACTTCCAAATTTTCAAGAGCAGGAACAACGTCGAACAAATTCATGTCATTAAAGGCATACCGGGTAAACTGATTCGCGATATATTCTGGAGAATTAAGCGCCCGCAAGAAAAAGCCGATTTTTTTGCGGCGCACACGGTCAAGGTCCGCTTGTCCAAATGGCCACATTTCGATCGCTTTTTGGATCGTGTGCTGAATTTCATCTGCCAAAATTTTAGGTTCTTGTGTATCGGATCCGATCAATGCATAGCCAAAGCCATTCTCCAATGAATAATCAAACGAGTAGGATTCATCAATCCAACCGCTTTCATAGGCATGGTGATAAAAATCAGACGTCCGTCCGAACAGCAATTCAAATGCTAATTGGGCAGCCAATTCATGTTTCAGCATCTGCTCTCCTGATAAATCCAACAGTTCCGGTTTGATTCCGACGAATACTTTAGGTTTTTGGACGCTCATCTCAAGCGTCCGTTCTTTAATATGCGCTTCCGTTGGTTCTTCAGGGTACATGCGTATAATATCTTGCGGCTCTTCAAATGTTTTGCCAGCTTGGTTGTCTTTCACCAGCTTCATCATGCTCTCAGGTTCCACTGCGCCAACAATGAACAACACCATATTGGAAGGATGGTAGAACGTATGGTAGCACGTATACAAATGTTCCGCTGTGATGTCCTGAATGGATTCCACAGTTCCAGCAATGTCGATTTTCACGGGATGGTTTTCGTACAGATTTTCAATCATTCCAAAATACAGGCGCCAGTCCGGCTGGTCATCATACATCGTGATTTCTTGTGCAATAATGCCTTTTTCCTTCTCGACCGTTTTTTCTGTGAAATAAGGCTCTTGGACAAAATCCATTAGCGTTTCAACGTTTTCGTTAATTTGTCCGGTCGCTGAAAACAAATAAGCCGTCCGCGTAAATGATGTAAATGCATTGGCAGATGCGCCTTGCTTGCTGAACTGCTGAAACACGTCACCATCTTCTTTTTCAAACATTTTATGCTCTAAAAAATGAGCGATGCCGTCTGGCACTTGGATCGGTTCTTTTTCGCCAAGCGGGACAAAGTGATTGTCGATCGAACCGTATTTGGTCGTAAATGTTGCATACGTTTTTGAAAATCCTTTTTTCGGCAAGATGTAGACTTGCAGGCCGTTTGGCAATTTTTCGTGATACAAGGTTTCGTCGAGTTGCTCGAATTGAACTTTATTCATTAGAATCCTCCTCTTTTCCGGATAGGAAGTAGGTCATTTCCAAAGAAACGGTTTGCGCAATTGCTGCAATTTCTTCTTTGGTAACGGTTTTCCATTTTGCAATCAAATCTTCAGGGTCGAATGATTCATAAAGGTCCATATACTGGTCGTAAATATCAATTTGCCCTCTTGCCGAATCAAGCGCTTCTTTTAATTGATTGGTTAACAGCGCTTTCGTTTGGTCTATTTCTGTATCCGAAATATTGCCTTGTTTCACTTCTTCTAATTGCTCCAGAATCAGCTTCACCGCTTTTTCTTCGAGATTGGCATCAATGCCGGCAAGAACGAACATCAATCCGAATTGCGATGCGTAGGAACTCGATACGTAATAAGCCATGCTTTCTTTTTCACGGATATTAACGAAAAGTTTCGAATGGGCATAGCCGCCGAAAACCCCGTTCATCAATTGCATCGTCGGGAATTTTTCATCAAGGAATGTAATCGGCGTGTAAAACGCCATATGTAGCTTGCCTTGCTTCATGTCTTCGAATTCAACCACTCGGGATTCAGCAGGTTTTTTTAATTCCAAAGGAGGAGCTTCCACCAGTTTTTCGCGGTCGCTGAAATGGAAAAAGTCGCGGATGTATGAGGCAATCATTTCCGGCTGAATATCCCCTACTGCATAAATTTCAATTTCATTTTCATTGAGCATCGCGCGGTATTCTTCAACGAGTTGAGCATTGGTCACCGCTTCAACCAGGTCAATCGTTCCGTTCGGGTTGATGGATGCTGGGTGGTTCGGCAAAGCGTGCTCAAGCATCCGCTGCTGGGCATAGCGCGTTTTTTCATCAAAAATGGATTCAATGCGCTGTTTGATGGCTTCTTTTTCACGGTTGAAAATCGTTTCTTTAAACTTGCCATCTTCAAAGTTCGGCTTGAATAACACGATATACATCAAGTTCATAACTTTTTCCAAAACGCCGCTATCCGATAAATATTGGTCGTTTACAGTTTCCACATTCAACGTGATGATGTGTTCATTGCCTCTTTTAGATGCATCCATATATAAAGAAGTTCCGTATAAGTCATCGAGCACCATGCGTAGTGCAGTATGAGAAGGATAGACTTCATTGCTGTGCTGAAGCACATTGGCTAAAATCGAGCGCGCTGAAGCTTTTTCCTTAGTGAGTTTGTCTTTAAATCGAATCGAAAAGTTGATCGTTTTAAATTGAGTCGTTTCGTTGACGTGCACGTTAACGCCTTTCGCAATATTCATTGTCTGAAACATGTTGAATCCCCTCTCATAGTTCATGTTCTAACTATACCGAACCTTTTCTGCTAATTGCAAATAATGTAGAAGCCACGTGGTTTAGTAAGACGGATTATGGCACTCTTTTTTCTGTAATAAAATGATAGCTTGAGTCTTTCTCTTGAATGCTATTCCGCAAATCCATATAAAAAAGAGCCATCACATTGATGGCTCTTTTCAGTCTATTAACGTTCACCTTTAATATACGGTTTTCCACTTGCTTTTGGCGCATTGGCACGGCCAATAAAGCCGGCTAATGCTAAAATCGTCAATACATATGGAAGAATCAGCAAGAAGACGCTAGGCACTTCTTTGATGATCGGTATAGACGGGCCGGCGATGCTGAGTGATTGCGCAAGTCCGAAGAAAAGCGCGGCTCCCATTGCACCAAGCGGATGCCATTTCCCAAAAATCATCGCAGCAAGCGCCATAAACCCTTGCCCGTTGATTGTTGAGTGGCCAAAATCGCCCGTGATCGTCTGCGCGTAAATCGCACCGCCGATTCCAGCCAAACCGCCGGAAATCATGACCGCGATATAACGCATTCTTGAAACTTTGATCCCCATTGTATCGGCTGCCATCGGGTGTTCACCCACTGAACGAAGGCGCAAACCGAATGGCGTTTTGTAAATGACAAACCAAGCAACAATCGCTAAGCCAATTGCCAAAAACGATGTGTTGTATACCGATTTAAAGAACAGCGGGCCGATAACCGGAATATCTGCCAAGAATGGCACGTTGTAACGGCCGAAACGTTCTGTAATAAAGTCAGTCTGGCCTTTATCGAAGATTTTTTGTACCAAATACAATGATAAAGCGATTGCCAGTAAGTTGATGGCAACACCTGAGACGACTTGATCTGCGCGGAAGGTAATCGAAGCTACCGCGTGAAGCAGTGATAGAAGCAAAGCTGCGACCATTGCCGCAATCAATGCTACCCAAGGCGTTGCGTTTCCGAACGTATCGGCAAACATTAAGTTGAACAGAATGCCGACAAAAGCTCCGATGACCATTAAGCCTTCAAGTCCAATGTTGACAACGCCAGACCGTTCAGAGAACACACCGCCGATGGCAACAAAAATCAGCGGAGCTGCATAAAATATCGCCGAAGGAACGATGAAATACAAAACTTCCATGAAACTCATATTACTTCGCCTCCTTCTTAGTGGCTGCACGCAGCAGCAATAAACGAATGATGTATCCGGAAGCTACGAAGAAAATGATGACCGCAATAACGATTTCCACAATCTCGATTGGAATGCCGGCAGCATTTGGCATATTCAATGCGCCGTATTTCAACGAACCGAATAAGGTTGCTCCAAAAATAACACCAAGCGGCGTGTTCATGCCGAGAAGAGCTACGGCAATTCCGTCAAAACCGATTCCGGTAAATCCGCCTTTTGAAGATACATACTCGAATGTTCCAAGCGCTTCCATCGCTCCGGCAAGACCGGCAAATGCACCAGAAATCACCATTGCTAAGATGACGTTTTTATTGACGCTCATCCCTGCGTACTCAGAAGCGTTTTGGTTAAAACCAACCGCTTTCAATTCAAAACCAAGAGTGGTTTTTTCTAGAATAAACCACATTACAGCGACCATGATCAAGGCGATAAAAATCCCGAAATGGAGACGTGAGAATTCCGTCATGTTTTCAAAAAACTCTGAGCGCAATGAAGCACTTGCAAAGATTTGTTCAGTCCGGTCTCCTCCGCCAGAAACGGTTTTAATAAGTGCATTTGTCGTATGTAGTGCGATATAGTTCATCATAATCGTTACGATAACTTCGTGAACATGGAACTTGGCTTTTAAAAGCCCTGGCACAAATCCCCATAATGCACCGGCTGCTGCAGCGGCTAAAATAGCCAGCGGCAAGTGAATAATTTTCGGCAATTCGACAGCAACCCCAACATAAGCCGCTGCAAACCAACCGACGATCAATTGGCCTTCAACTCCAATGTTAAAGAGACCAGAGCGGAAAGCGAATGCTACCGCAAGCCCAGCCAAAATATAAGGCGTAATTTGGCGAAGCGTTTCTCCGATTGTATACATATCTCCAAAGATCCCGTTCCAAAGAGCTCCGTATCCTGCGAGTGGATCGAATCCGCTGATAAGCATGATAATTGCTCCAACAATCAATCCTAAAATAACGGAAACAACGGGGACCAGAAGATTTATTGCTCTATTCGACATGCTGATCCTCACCTCTCTTCGACTTGCCATTTCCTGCTGAACCGCTGTTTTCGCGAATGTGATGGCCAGCCATCAACAACCCAAGCTGCTGTTCAGTCGTTTCTTCCGGAAGCACAACATCCACAATTTCTCCATCATGGATTACGGCAATCCGGTCGGATACGTTCATTACTTCATCCAGTTCAAACGAAATCAGCAAAACCGCTTTGCCGTTGTCGCGCTGCTCGATCAAGCGGCTATGAATAAATTCAATTGCCCCCACATCTAGTCCGCGAGTCGGTAGTGCGGCAATTAACAATTCCGGATTGCGGTCCACTTCTCGTCCGATAATCGCTTTTTGCTGGTTCCCACCTGACAATGCGCGAGCCGGCGTGTGGGGCCCTTGTGTTCGGACGTCGTATGCTTCAATAATTTCCAACGCTTTTTTATCGATTTTATCGTAATCAATAATGCCTGATTTCGAAATTGGCCCTTTGTAGTAGGTCTGCAACGAAATGTTATGGCCGATTGGGAAATCCAATACCAATCCGTGCTTATGCCGATCTTGTGGAATATGGCCGACTCCCGCTTCTGTTACTTGGCGCGGTTTTAAATTGGTGATGTTTTTGCCATGAATGGATATATTTCCGCTTTTTACTTTCCGTAGGCCAGTAATAGCTTCGATCAATTCGGTTTGCCCGTTGCCGTCAATACCGGCAATGCCGACAATTTCGCCTTGGCGTACGTTCAAACTTAGGTTTTTCACTTTTTCTACGCCCCGGTAATCTTCAACCGTCAAATTTTCAACCAGTAAAATATTTTCTTTCGGGAAAGCCTTGCCTTTATTCGTTTTGAACTCGACTTGGCGCCCGACCATCAGCGCTGCCAATTCATCCGGATTAGTTTCAGAAGTCGTCACAGTGCCAATTCCTTGGCCTTTGCGGATAACTGTTACACGATCGGATACGTCCATAATTTCTTTTAACTTGTGCGTAATCAAAATGATTGATTTGCCTTCAGCGATCAACCGCTTCATAATTTGAATCAACTCAATAATTTCTTGAGGCGTCAAAGAAGCTGTCGGTTCATCAAAAATCAGAATATCTGCCCCTCTGTACAAGGTTTTTAAAATTTCAACCCGCTGCTGCATGCCGACAGAAATGTCTTCGATGATTGCATTGGGATCAACATTTAACCCGTATTGTTCAGAAAGCGCTTGCACTTTTTTTGCAGCATCTTTTTTGTTGGTGACGCCGAACTTTGTCGGTTCACTGCCTAAAATGATGTTTTCGGTTACCGAGAAATTTTCAACCAACATAAAATGTTGGTGGACCATCCCAATGCCCAAATCGTTAGCTACGTTGGGATTCGTGATGTTCACTTTTTTGCCATGAACCCGAATTTCCCCGCCTTCTGGTTGGTATAAACCAAAAAGAACGTTCATCAATGTTGATTTCCCTGCTCCGTTTTCACCCAATAACGCATGGATTTCGCCTTTTTTCAACTGCAACGTGATGTTGTCATTGGCTACAAACGTTCCAAACTCTTTTCGGATATTGAGCATTTCGATTACGTATTCCACTGTTTTCACTCCCTCGAAAACTGGTAACTGATTTGTATTTAATTAATACAGGAAAAGCCTCTATTTCTAGAAGCCTTTCATCTATTAATTTTCCATTAATAGACGAAAAAAAATCATAAAGACCGGCTGAACCGGTCTTTATGATGACCGAATAAAGGAAAACATCTATCATGGAAGCTTAGCTCCGCAGTGATCGATTTTTAAATTTATCCCGTTTTAATGGTCAATAAGACTCCCACTTTTTCAAGTGGGAGATCAACTGACCGTAAAAACCCGATTCGATCAACTAACATTCAGTGGGGATAAAGAACCCCCACTGAATGAAGTTTCTCTTTCTCGGACTCTTTAAGACAGAACCTTCAAAGCTTATTGTAAAGTTTCAGGAACAACAATTTCGCCATCAGCGATTTTTTTCTTGAACTCTTCGATTTTAGCCATTTTGTCTTCTGGGATTGCTCCACGTGAATCCGCAAGGCCAACACCGTCTTCAGCTAAACCGTAAGTAATCGTTTCGCCGCCCGGGAATTCTCCAGCTTTTGCTTTGTTCGAGATATCAATTACCGCTTGGTCAACGCCTTTTAATACAGAAGTCAATGTTACGTTAGCATCGCCAACTTGGCCTTCGTCGTATTGGTCAGCATCAACGCCGATTACCCAGATGTTAGCATCTGGATCTGCTTCTTTGCGTTCTTTTGCTTCTGTGAATACACCATTCCCCGTACCGCCGGCAGCGTGGAATACAATATCCGCTCCGCCTTCGTACATACGGTTAGCTGTAGATTTACCTAATTCCGCTTTATCAAAAGCACCTGTATATTGAACATCGACTTCAACCGTATCATCAACAGCAGCTACACCTTCAAGGAAACCAGCTTCGAAGCGCTCGATTACAGGAATTTCCTGTCCGCCAACAAATCCAATTTTGCCAGTTTCGGTCATCAAAGCTGCAGCAACGCCTGCAAGAAATGCGCCTTCTTGCTCTTTAAACAATACGCTTGCTACGTTAGGAGCATCTACGACAGCATCGATAATCGCTAGTTGAGCGTCTTTTTGCTGTTCAGCAATTTCTGTAACAGAACCTTGCATCAAGAAACCGATTCCAAAAACGACATCAAAGTCGCGGCGAATCAAGTTGTTTAAGTTGGTGTTGTAATCAGCATCCGACTTAGACTGAAGGTAATCAAAACCGCCGTCTCCTTTTTTCAGGCCATTTTCTTCACCAAACTGCTGCAATCCTTCCCAAGCAGATTGGTTGAACGATTTATCATCCACGCCGCCGACATCAGTAACCATTGCTACAGAAAAAGCTTCTTTTTCTCCGCCGCCTTCTGAACCGCCAGTAGATGAAGAAGAACCTTCATCGCTGCCGCATGCAGCAAGCATAGTTCCTGCAGCCAGCATTAATGATAAACCTAGACCAAATTTACGTTTTGTCAATGTAATAACCCCCATGGTATTTTTTCAAATTAGCAGGAATAGTAGTTTCACACACGTTTTCGAACCACATGAAAGCTGAATTTATCAGCTCTAAAGTAATTCTTTGAATAAAGCACCACTCGATCGTCTTCATCATAGTGGAGCTGTTTTAATTCCAATAACGCTGTTTCCGGGTCGCATTCCAAAATAGGCGAGGCAGCTTCATGATATCCTACCGGATCAATGAAAGTGACCGCATATGAAATGCGCGTTTCACCAGTTTCTTCTATAGCGGAAAAAATAGAGCTTTCTTTTCTTCCCAGAAAATTTTCCGGTAAAAATGCAGACGGAACTTTGTCGATGCAATAAACGACAGGTTCTCCGTTTGCAGTTCTGACCCGTTCAATTGTAATTACAGTCTCATCGTCCTTGCAATGAAAGCGTTTTATATCTTCTTCAGAAGAAAGGGATTCGCTCGTGCTTAAATAGATTGCACCGGGCTCCATTCCTGCTTGGCGGATCATATCAGATACACTTGTCAACTGTTCGATGCCTGAAGAAAAAACAGGTTTCGGATTAACAAACGTGCCTACCCCATGCCGCCTGACGATGATATTATCTTCTTCCAACAACCGTAACGCCTCACGCAGTGTGGCGCGGCTGACTCCCAGTGTTTTGGCTAATTCGAATTCCGATGGCAATTTCTCTTTTTCTTTGTAGACACCGGCAGCAATATCTTGCTTCATTCGATCGATCACTTGGAGGTACAAAGCACGATGATCCGATTTTATTGTCATACGATTCACCACCAATGACAGAGATCAGACATCTGATGTAAAACTTTCCTACTAACCAAAAATACTATAACACTATTTTTAGGCGAAATAAATAGCCTTTTGTCGAAATTTGCGAATAAATATTACATACTATTTAATTAATGTGATATTTTGACACAAAAAAACTAGGCAATGTGCTATCTTTTGCCTAGTTCACTGAATTATTATTATAAATTTGAGGTTCCCTCTATAAAACGAAATGAAGAGTTTTACTTGTAGTAAGCGCTTCGGACGCTTTGGGAAGGGCAAAGAATAATGCTCACGTGCAAGCTCGTCGCAAAGATATTAGCCAAACTTCTTCTGCGCAATATCTTCGCAGCTGTTTTGCGGAATATCAACAAATCGAATCCTTAGTTCAACTTATATAAAGTTCTTAATTAACCCTCAATAGCTATAAAAATTCCCTTTTAATAATCTTCTTGCTTCGGCACCAAGACGGTTCTAGGCTTGCTGCCTTCGTAAGGGCCGACTACGCCGCGCTGTTCCATTTGGTCAATGATGCGGGCAGCACGCGAGTAGCCGACGCGGAAACGGCGCTGCAGCATCGAAACCGAAGCTGTCTGCATTTCCGAAACGAGCTGGACGGCTTCATCGTAAATTTCATCCGTTTCGTCGTCAATGCTTGTTTCTTCCACTTCGGTTGGAATCATATCTTCCTGGTACTGCGCTTTTTGCTGCTCGATGCAGAAATCCACGATTTTTTCGACTTCGGAATCGGACAAGAACGCACCTTGCACACGAACCGGTTTGGATTGCCCTGCCCCTAAGAACAGCATATCTCCCCGGCCCAATAGTTTTTCCGCTCCGCCCATATCCAGAATCGTGCGAGAATCGATTGAAGAAGACACGGCAAACGAAATTCTGGACGGGATATTCGCTTTGATAACGCCGGTGATGACGTTCACGCTCGGCCGCTGCGTTGCGATGATCAAGTGGATCCCTGCAGCACGTGCCATTTGCGCGATCCGTGTAATGGCGTCTTCGACTTCATTAGAAGCAACCATCATCAAATCGGCCAACTCATCGACAATCACGACAATGTACGGCAGCTTCGGATGCTTGTCTTCGTTTTCTTCATTGAAGATTTGAACATAATCGTTGTATCCTTCAATATTCCGCGTTCCTGTATGGGAAAACAATTCATAGCGCCGTTCCATTTCTGAAACAATTTTCTTTAACGCCTGAGCCGCTTTACGCGGATCCGTAACGACCGGCGCCAATAAATGCGGAATGCCGTTGTAAACGTTCAATTCCACCATTTTCGGGTCAATCATCATCATTTTCACTTCATGCGGTTTCGCCCGCATGATGATGCTCGTAATGATGCCGTTGATACAGACGCTTTTCCCGCTTCCGGTAGATCCGGCAACCAATAAATGCGGCATCTTGTTCAATTCCGCCATCACTGCTTGGCCAGATACGTCTCTTCCCAATGCAAACAGCAGTTTTTTATCGGGTTTGTCGTTTTCATCCGACTCCAGAACTTCGCGCAATGACACAATCGCCACTTCTTTATTCGGCACTTCAATGCCGATCGCTGATTTCCCGGGAATCGGCGCTTCGATTCGAATATCGCGTGCAGCAAGAGCCAAAGCCAAGTCATCAGACAAACTGACAATTTTACTGACTTTTACTCCGGTATCCGGAAGCACTTCGTATTTTGTTACCGCGGGACCTAAATGCACTTGCGTCACTTTTGCACGGACTCCAAAACTTTGGAACGTCTTTTCTAATTTTTTTGCGTTTTTTTGAATGCCTGCGTATTCTCCGCTTTGGTCGCTATGAGGCGGCAAAGTCAGCAAATCGATTGGCGGCAGCTGATACTCTTCATTTTCCAATTCTTCAGCCGTCGTCATCAACATGACTTCCCCGTCTTCTGCTGGCGGAACTTCACCGGTTATTATTTCTTCTGGCGGTTCTTCGATCGGCATTTCGTTCTTTTTCTGTTTTACATTTTCTGTAAAAGCAGATATGATCGGTTCTTCATGCACAGGCATGGGCACGACCAAAGGATCGTCGTCGTAATCATCGAGTTCTTCATCAATTTCCAGCGGCTGTTCAAGCAACGGCTTTTTCCGCGGGGCGGAAATTCTTTTCGGCCGGCTCTCTTTGAAGCGGTCCAAAGCGCCGTTCAAAAGCGGCTTAAGGCTAGGAATCTTTTCCGCAATAAAGGGAGCGGCTGATTTGCCCGTTAAAATAATGGCGCCGATCGACAAGAAAATCAATGCCAAAATCCATGTTCCTGCTGTCGCAAACAAGACGTGGAAAATCTTATACAAGAAAGCGCCCAGCAGCCCGCCGCCGCTCGCTGTGTAATTGCCAAGAATCGTTCCCGACACCGTGGTATCGCGAACTGTTTCAGCCCAAACATTTGAACTGCTTATTGGCAAAATCGAACCGGCTGCCCAAATTAAATGGCATGCCAAAAGAGCGCCAATTGCTAAAAAGAACGAACCCGCTGCCAACTTAAGCCGAGGTTTTGGCCATTTTCGTTTCACCATGGTGTATACAGCTGTTGCTAAAAGGCCAAGCGGAATGAGAAACGCCAAATAACCGGCTGTCATCTCAGCCATGTTGTAAAGCATTTTTCCGATCATTCCAAGCTGAAATCCCATAACTGCGGACAAACCGATTAATACCAGCCCGATCACTTCAAAGCCAATGGCTGGCATCGGCTGCTTCTTTTTGGCTTTCGCTTTTGGTTTTGTTTTCGGTTTTGCTTTTGTTGTTTTCTTTGTTGCAACCCGAGACATATTTATCCCTCACTTCCCACATAATCGAAAAAGGATTTCCCCCGATTGCGTCGGTTTGGAAATCCTTTCACTTTTTTCTCTCTTAATATTCCATAATAATCGGGATGATCATTGGACGGCGTTTCGTTTGCTGGAACAAGTAAGAATTCAACGCATCGCGAATTTCCTGCTTAATGTTATTCCATTCAAATGTTTCTTTCGCCACGTACTTCTCTACAATTTTGCGGACAAGCTGAGAAGATTCTTCCATCAACTCTTCGGATTCGCGAACATAAACAAATCCGCGCGAAATCATTTCAGGGCCGGATGCAATTTTCTTTTCTTTGCGGTTCAACGTGACAACCACAATGAAAATGCCGTCTTGAGACAGAAGTTTGCGGTCGCGGAGAACAATATTTCCAACGTCGCCGATTCCAATTCCATCAATTAATACATTTCCAGCCGTTACACGGCCGCTCATGCGCACTTTGCCATTTTTATATTCAACAATGTCGCCTTTGTCTGCGATAAATATATCCGACTTGTACATGCCGACTTGCTGAGCCAATTTCGAATGGGCGATCAGCATTTTGTATTCGCCTTGAATCGGGATGAAATATTTCGGTTTCATCATATTCAACATCATTTTCAAATCTTCTTGGCTGCCGTGTCCGGAAACGTGGACTTTTTTGCTTGAAGTCAACACCGCAGCGCCGGCTTTCGCAAGTTTGTTCATCGTTTGGAACATCGGAACTTCCATGCCTGGAGATGGTGTAAAGGTAATTAACACCGTATCCGTTTCTTTGATTTTCACATCTTTGTGCTGTTTGCGGACCATTTTGTCCAGCGCTTCAAGCGGCTCGCCTTGATTGCCTGTTACAATGATGACCACTTCTTCGTCGCGGTATTGGCTAAGGTCTTTAATGGAAATGACGGTTTCTTCATCTACGGTTAAATAGCCAAGGTTCAAGCCGACTTCATAGCTGCTTTCCAAGCTTTTTCCTACAACCGCTACTTTTTTGCCGGTTGCTTTTGCAATATCGAAAACTTGTTGAATACGGATAAAGTTCGACGAATAAAGCGAAACTAGAATTCTTCCTTGAGCTGCATGGAAAGCCGTCAATAAATGATCGGCAACAACGATTTCGGAAGTAGTATGTCCCGGGCGTTCTGCTTCTGTGGAATCAGACAACAACATTAAGACGCCGTCTTCGCCAAGCTTCGCCATTTTGGCAATATCCGGCTTGTAGCTGCCTTTTGCCGATTGGTCGAATTTGAATTCCCCTGTATGCACGATTGCGCCTTCAGATGTATGGAATACGATGCCAAGCGCATCAGGAATGCTGTGCGTCGTATGGAAAAACGTCACATGCGTTTTGTCAAAGTTCATGCGGCTTTTGTTTGTCACTTCAAAGAATTTCACATGCTTTAAAGAGCCTTGTTCTTTGATATGCTCTTTCGCCAATGCTAATGTCAATTTTGACCCGTAGACAGGAGCTTGGATTTTTTTCAATAAATAAGCGATGGATCCGATCGCATCTTCATGGCCGTGTGTTAAAAAGATCCCTTTGACGCGGTCTTTGTTTTCTTCCAAGAAACTCATATCCGGAATGACAATATCGACTCCGAACATTTCGTCTTCCGGGAACATCAATCCGCTGTCCACTACAAACAAATCTTCATCAATTTCAATAACATACATGGCTTTGCCAATTTCACTGACGCCGCCTAATGGAATTACTCTTATTACTTCATTTTTAATTTTGCTCAATTTATTTCCTCCTAAAATTCACCCGTACATATCCATAAACTTTATTATACGGGAATCACCGGAAACAGTCCAAAGAAAAAACAAACCAGAGCTAAGCCCTGGTTTATTTTCATCAATTTATTCAGCTGTTTTCAAGGCTGTTAGACGATTTGTTCTTCCACTAAGGCTTCTGCGATTTGGACTGAATTGAGGGCGGCGCCTTTTACCAGATTATCGGAAACCACCCACATGTGGAATCCTCTTGGGTTGTCTAAGTCAGCCCGGACTCTTCCCACGAATACTTCATCAAGCCCTGCTGCGAGTAGCGGCATCGGGTAAACTTGGTTTGCCGGGTCATCCACTAATTCGACGCCTGGCGCTGCGGCAAGCGATTTTCTCACTTCTTCTACCGTCGGCACGCCTTCAAGCTCTACGTAAACCGATTCCGAGTGTCCGGTGACGACGGGCAAGCGGACGCATGTTGCGGCAACTGACAACGAATCGTCGTGCATGATTTTTTTGGTTTCGTTTATCATCTTCATTTCTTCCAGCGTATAGCCGTTGTCAGTGAACGAATCGATCTGCGGAATGGCATTAAAAGCGATCGGGTAATGGCGTTCGGCTGATTTCACCGGCAACACAGTTGCTTCCGCTTCTTTAATGCCATCAAAATCAGCGCTTTGGTTTTTCAGCTCGTTGATGGCATGGATCCCAGCACCCGAAACGGCTTGATAAGTTGAAACAATGATTTTTGATAAGCCAAACTGTTCTTTTAACGGCTGCAGTGCGCAAACCATTTGAATCGTCGAGCAATTTGGGTTGGCAATGATGCCTTTATGCAAACGGATATCTTCCTTATTGACTTCTGGCACGACAAGCGGCACTTCTTTATCCATCCGGAAAGCGCTTGTATTGTCGATGACGACTGCTCCGCGTTTGACAGCTTCTGGTGCGAATTTCTCTGAAATGCTGCCGCCGGCACTAAACAGCGCGATATCGATTCCTTCAAACGACTCCGGCTTGGCTTCTTGTACGATATAGGTTTCGCCTTTGAATGTTATTTCTTGGCCAGCAGAACGGCTTGATGCCAAAAACACAATCGTCTTTACCGGGAAATTTCGTTTCTCCAGTTGGTCTTTCATTTGCTGCCCTACAGCTCCAGTGGCTCCCATAATTGCTATATGATATGATTTCACACGTTTCGCTCCTTCAATGATGATTGGCGTAATTGTACCACAATTCAGTTTGCTGCAGTAGTGAAGGATGGAGAGATGAACAAAAAAAGCCTCCTCATGAAGAGGAAGCTTCTTTCGAACGGATGATGGATATAGCTGGTGTGCCTGCAAACAGGTCCATTAAGGCTTCTGTCCGTTCTTTGGTGACATTGTCAATCAGTGAAAGAATTTCATCGTAGTCCTGATGTTTGCCAAGCATCAGTTCTTGCTTGCCATTGCGGCTCATGCGGGAGCTGGTGCTTTCCAAACCAAGCATCAAATTGCCTTTCAGCTGTTCTTTCGAATCGTTTACTTCTTCTGCAGTCAATCCTTGGCCGCGCAGTTTCGCGAGCGATTGGACGATGACTTCCTGCAACTCCGGCATTTGCTCATCCGCGGTTCCGCCATAGATGGCGAGCGTCCCGTGATCGGAATAGGCGGAATGGTACGAGTAGATGGAATACGCCAATCCGCGTTCTTCCCGGATTTCCTGGAAAAGCCGTGAAGACATCGAACCGCCGAGTATATTGTTCAATACCGAAAAACTGAAGATTTCCGAATCGTTCATTGAAAGACCCGGATAGCCTAAGCAAAGATGGCCTTGTTCGGTGTCTTTGTTTTTATAGGAATAGCCCGAAGAAAAATCAGGCGGCAAATACAGCTTGTCCTGCCCGTCTCTTTGAAAAGATCCAAATAGCGCTTCAATCAATTTTATGAGTTGCGGCGTAATATTGCCGGCAACTGAAACGACCGTGTTTTTTGGTGTATAAAAGCGGTCCATGAATTCGATGATTTTTTCTTTCGTAAAGCTCGGAAGCGTATCCGCTGTCCCGAGAATTGGCGCACCAATGGAATGCTTTGGATACATCACTTTCCAAAGCTGCTCATGAACATCGTCATCGGGCATATCTTCGGTCATGCTGATTTCTTCCAGCACCACTTGGCGTTCCCGGTCAATTTCAGTTGGATCCATTTTGGAATGGAAAAACATATCCGCAATGACTCGAACCGCGTGCTCGGCATGATGATCAAGCACTTTCGCGTAATAGCAGGTATATTCTTTTGACGTATATGCATTAATATCACCGCCAATGCGGTCAAACTCGCGCGCAATTTGTTTGGCGCTGCGCGTTTCGGTTCCTTTGAACAGCATGTGTTCGATAAAATGCGTGATGCCGTTTTCTTCCGGTGATTCGTCCCGCGATCCTGCTTTCACAAAAACGCCGACAGCCACAGAGCGGAAATGGGGAATCTGTTCAGACACGATGCGCAGCCCATTTCCACAAATATGAGTATTTACCAATTAAACGTCCTCCTATACGAAAAAATTGCCAACAAATGCTGGCAATTTCGATTTTCGTATTTATTCTTGAGTTGCTTGTTCTGTTGCTTCTTTTTCTTCTTTTAAAACGATTTTGCGAGAAAGGTTTACTCGGCCTTGGCGGTCGATTTCAACAACTTTCACTTTCACAACGTCGTCCAGCTTCAGTACGTCTTCCACTTCTTTCGTCCGTGCTTCTTGGATTTCCGAGATGTGCAGAAGGCCGTCTTTGCCAGGGAACAACTCAACAAATGCACCGAATTTCTCAATTCGTTTTACTTTGCCTTCGTAATATTCGCCGACTTTCGCTTCGCGGACAATGTTTTCAATCATCGCTTTTGCTTTTGCATTCATTGATTGGTCAACGGAAGAAATGAAGATTGTACCGTCTTGTTCCGTATCAATCTTAACGCCAGTTTCATCAATGATTTTATTGATGACTTTACCTCCAGGTCCGATTACATCACGGATTTTGTCTGGGTTGATCTTAACCATGATGATTTTCGGCGCGTATTGCGACAATTCCGTACGCGGCTCAGAAATCGTAGCCATCATTGATTCCAAAATATGGATGCGGCCGATTTGGGCTTGCGTTAACGCTTCTTCCAAAATTTCACGGGAAAGGCCATCAATTTTAATGTCCATTTGAAGTGCCGTGATGCCTTTAGCGGTACCGGCTACTTTAAAGTCCATATCGCCTAAATGGTCTTCCATTCCTTGAATATCTGAAAGCACGGTATAGTTTTCGCCTTTTTTAACAAGTCCCATTGCAATACCAGCAACTGGTGCTTTAAGCGGTACACCAGCATCCATCATTGCAAGGGTTGATGCACAAATACTTGCTTGTGAAGTGGAACCATTGGATTCTAACACTTCAGCCACTAAGCGGATTGTGTATGGGAAATCTTTTTCGTTTGGAATCACGGCTTCAAGCGCACGTTCACCCAATGCTCCGTGTCCGATCTCGCGGCGGCCTGGGCCTCTTAAGAAGCCAGTTTCACCTACAGAGAATAGTGGGAAGTTGTAATGGTGCATAAAGCGTTTTGTATCTTCGATGCCTAAGCCATCGATGATTTGAACGTCTCCGAGTGCCCCCAATGTACAAATGCTCATTGCTTGCGTTTGTCCACGCGTGAACAAACCAGAACCGTGTGTACGGTTTAAAATGCCGATTTCTGATGACAACGGACGAATTTCAGAAGGTGTGCGGCCATCCGGACGAATTTTTTCATCGGTAATCAAACGGCGGACTTCATCTTTGACCATTTTATCAAGAATTTGGCCAGCCTGTTTTTTCACATCGTCTTCTGCTTCTTCGTATGCTGCCATTGCGTGTTTTTTCACTTCATCAATTGCTTCATTGCGCGCTTGTTTTTCATTGATTTGAACCGCAGCATTCAAGTCTGCTTCAACTGCTTCTTTTAAGCTGGCAGTCAAATCGGCATCCAATTCATAAAGCTGGATTTCCGATTTTTCTTTGCCGACTTCAGCAGCAATTTGTTCTTGGAATGCAATCAAGCGTTTGATTTCTTCGTGGCCGAACATAATCGCTTCAAGAATGGCTTCTTCCGAAACTTCTTTTGCTCCAGCTTCTACCATATTGATTGCGTCTTTTGTTCCGGCAACTGTTAAGTTCATTGAACTTTTCTCCAGTTGATCGTTTGTCGGATTGATGATGAATTCGCCATCAATCATCCCAACGATAACGCCAGCAATCGGGCCGCCAAACGGAATATCGGAAATCATCAATGCGAGTGACGAACCGAACATTGCAGCCATTTCTGACGGGCAGTCCTGATCGACTGACATGACCATTGAAATGACTTGCACTTCATTGCGGAAGCCGTCTGGGAACAACGGACGGATCGGACGGTCAATCAAACGGCTTGTCAGCGTTGCTTTTTCTGACGGACGCCCTTCGCGTTTAATAAAGCCGCCTGGAATTTTACCGACTGCATAAAGACGTTCTTCGTAGTTCACAGTTAGCGGGAAGAAATCGATCGGTTTTGGGGTTTTTGAAGCTGTTGCAGTAGAAAGTACTGCCGTATCGCCGTAACGGATCAATGCTGCTCCGTTTGCTTGTTTTGCCAATTGACCGACTTCGACCTGTAGTTCCCGGCCTGCCCAATCAAATGTATAAACTTTTTTCGTTTGCTCCATAATCGAGCTCCTCTCTCTTACGATCTATCAAATTCTGCTTTTATTCCGTTTTAATGGACAGTCTGACTCCCGCTTTTAAAAGCGAAAGATCTACTGACCAGAAAAACCCGATTGAGGCCGACAGGATGCCGGTCACATAGGCGCTGACGCCGGAAGCGGCGCCTTTAGCCTATATTTCTCTACTAACATTCTATGAAAGATGAACTCCCACTGAATGAAGTTTCTCTTTATGTATCTTTTAGTAGTGTATCAAAAAAGCATCCATCATGCGATTGAATGCGAATTTTTTTTGCATAAAGAAAAAGCGGGACAAGTCCCGCTTTTACTAATTGCTATTATCGGCGCAAGCCAAGTTTTGCGATTAATTCGCGGTAACGTTGTACTTCGTTTTCACGCAAGTATTTAAGCAAGTTACGGCGACGACCAACCATTTTAAATAGACCACGACGTGAGTGATGATCTTTTTTATGAGTACGTAAGTGCTCATTCAAGTTGTTGATGTCTTCTGTAAGAATGGCGATTTGAATATCTGCAGATCCAGTATCTGTTTCATGCACTTTGTATTCATTGATCAATTCATTTTTACGTTCTTGAGTGATTGCCATACTGTTCCACCTCCTAATTTCTAATATCCCCAATTACCGAGCAAACGTTGGTGATTCGTATTGCCAAGCAACGGTTCGTACTTTTAGTACGTTTAAATCATAGCATACAGCTTTTTCAAAATCAACCGCATGGCTTAGTTTAAGTTTTTGAAAAACGCAATGGCCGTTTGCTTGTCTTTCTCAATTTGCGTTTTCAATTCATCGATTCCCGAAAACTTCTGCTCATCTCGAATGCGCTGGTGCCATTCCACAA
The DNA here is from genome assembly GCF_050864155.1 of Planococcus sp. YIM B11945. Taxonomy (NCBI): domain Bacteria; kingdom Bacillati; phylum Bacillota; class Bacilli; order Caryophanales; family Caryophanaceae; genus Planococcus; species Planococcus sp. YIM B11945. Next base: position 24,751 of record NZ_JBOZWR010000003.1, read on the forward strand.
CCACTTCTTCTCCGTAAATGGTTTTATTGAAATCCACAATAAACACTTCAATGGACAATTTTTTCACATCCGGATTGTTGAACGTCGGCTTGTAGCCAATGTTGCAAACGCCGTCGTAAAGCTCGCCTTGCACCCAGATGCGGACGGCATAGACGCCGCGCCCTGGGATGAACGTGCCCAGCTCAGGCTCGATATTCGCCGTTGGAAAACCGATGGTGCGCCCTCGCTTGTCGCCATTGACGACGGTGCCGACCACTTGGAAAGGCCGGCCTAAGAGGCGGCATACTTGGCCCACGTCGCCGTCTTTTAACAGCTGGCGAATGCGCGTGGAACTGATTTTTTCTTCAGCATCTGTCTGCTTATCAATGGTGGTCACGCCAAAAATGCCCTGGCCGCACTTTGCCATCGTTTCCATATTGCCTTTGCCTCTGCTCCCAAACGAAAAATCAAACCCGGCGGTCACATGGACAACATTCAAATTTTCGATGAAATACTGGATAAACTGTTCAGGCGTCAACCCGGCGAATTCTGAAGTAAAGCGCACGATAAAGCAGACATCAACGCCTAATTTATTTAAAATCTCCATTTTTTGTTGGAGCGGGGTGATATAGAAAACTTCTTCTTTTCTTCCCCCAAGCACGAGCGAAGGATGGGGATCAAACGTCATGACAGCCGATTTGATTCCTTGTTCATCCGCTTTCGCAATCGCTTCTCCGATGACACGCTGATGCCCTTTATGTACTCCATCAAAAAACCCAAGTGCCAATGATAATGGCCCAAGATTTTCTTCTAGTGAAAGATGGTTTGGATAACTCAAATGTATAATTTTCATGCTACACCTCATCCATTGTCGGTTGTCCGAACATTTTTTCAGGCTTCATCTTGTCCGCTTTTTCTGGATGTCTTTTGTATAGGGCCAATGGCTGGCCATTTACGGTAAAGACTACAAATTCATGAACATCGAAAAGAGGATGGCGATTTAGAACTTGCCCATTTTGAATCGCAAACCGTGCCTTTTCGTCAATTTCATGAAACGGAAAAACGCTCAAGCCGTAGCTTAAAGGCTTTAAAATGGAGCCGATATTTCCATTTTGCTCAAGTTCCGCCACTTCGGCAAGTGTTACGCAATCTTCTCTTCTAAATTTCCCTGATTGCGTCCGCGTCAGCTTGGACATATGTGCCGGATACCCGAGCGCTTCACCGATTTGAACGGCAAGCGTCCGGATATAGGTTCCTTTGCCGCAGCGGATTCGGATATTGAAGCGCAGCTCTTTGCCGTTCCACTCATCCTCGGTATCGAGCAGCTCAATTGAATCGATTCGGACCGTCCGCTTTGGCCGTTCGACTGGAATGCCTTGGCGCGCGTATTCGTACAATTTCTTGCCGTTTACTTTTACAGCTGAATACATCGGCGGGATTTGAGTGATTTCTCCTGTCAACTGCTTAAAGACTTCGAGCAATTGGGGTTTTGTTACCCGCTTCTCGCTGTCATCCGTATCTACCCGATTTCCGGTAGCGTCTTCGGTTTCAGTTGAAAAACCGATTGTTACTTCCGCTTCATACGTTTTCCCTTGGTCGGTGATGTATTCGGCCACTTTCGTCGTGTTGCCGATGCAAATTGGCAACACGCCATCTACGGCCGGATCGAGCGTACCCGTATGCCCCACTTTTTTCGTTTTCAATATTTTTCTTAATTTAAATACGCAATCATGGGAAGTCATGCCGCGTTCTTTCCATAATGGCAGGATGCCGTTGATCGCCATTTGTTGTCAGCCCCTTTTGTTCTATGTAAGTTGAACTAATGATTCCCACTTGTCGATATTCCGCAAAACCGCTTCGCTTGCCGCGGGCTCGCGCCGAAGGTAGTTCGGTCGATGTCTTTGCGACGAAGCAGCGAAGCGATGCAGGAGCAACGCTCTTTCATGTTTCGAAGCTAGCGTAGCGATGCAGAAACAGTACGGGTTTCTCCGCGGTTTTGCTCCATATCTTCTATCCTGCTAATACTAATAGAGTGATCCTGCCGGTCGTCTCTTCTGCTAGTTAGAAATCTCCTAGCTTCGGCGCGTCCACGGGCGGCAGGCATAAGCCGACGAATGCCGACGAAGCGATAAGACGAGTGTTCTTCTCGGCTTATTGCGAAAGCCAAAGAGGGACCCAAAGGATTTGGGGATCTCTTTTGCGACGAGCTTGCGCAGGAGCAGCGCCCTTTTCTGTCTCGAAGCTAGCGCAGCGATGCAGAGACAATATTCTTTGCTTTTACCTAAGCGGCCGAAGCGGTGTATAAAAGGATGATTCTTAAGTTCAACTTATATATGTAAAAAAGAAGCCTGCTCATCTAATAGCATAGACAGCAGGCTTTCGTTTTTATTCTTCTTCTTTTGGCTCTTCTTTGATTTCACGCAACAAGGAATCAATGCGATTGCCATATGCTACGGATGTATCAAATTCAAACGACAATTCCGGCGTTTTGCGCAAACGAATCCGCTGGCCGATTTCCGAACGGATGAAGCCTTTGGATTTTGAAAGCCCAAGCAATGTCTGCTCTTTTGTTTTATCGTCGCCTAAGACACTGATGTAAACAGTTGCCTGCTGCAAATCTCCAGTTACTTCAACATCGGTGACTGTAACGAAACCGATTCTCGGGTCTTTTAATTTGCGGCTGATAATTTCGCTAAGCTCTTTTTTCATTTGTTCGCCTACGCGATTTGAACGCATGGTCATTGTTTCTTCACCTCGTTCTTACAAATATTCTTTTTCAAACGTTAAACATTCCCAATCGGGGTTGCTTTCCAAGTAGTTGAGCACTTGCTCCATTTCTTTGTCGGCCACTTCTTTTGATGAAGAAACAGTAACAAAGGCGATGCGCGTACGCTGCCATACATTTTGGTGATCAACTTCCGCTGCGGAAACGTTAAATTTTTGTTTGGAACGGGTCAGCATGCTTTTCAATACTGCCCGTTTTTCTTTCAAGGAATGTGCAGTCGGAATCATGAACTCGCATTCCATGTATAAAATCATTTTCGTTCGATTTCTTCCATAATGTACGCTTCAATAACATCCAGTTCTTTAACGTCGTTGAAGTTTTTAATGGTAATCCCGCACTCATAGCCTTGCGCGACTTCTTTTGCGTCATCTTTAAAACGTTTCAGGGTATCGATTTCGCCTTCGAAAACAACAATGCCTTCACGAATAACACGCACTCCGCTGTCGCGAGTAATTTTGCCGTCTGTTACATAACTTCCGGCAATCGTTCCGACTTTCGATACTTTGAATGTGCTGCGGACTTCTGCTTGGCCGATGATTTTCTCTTCGAACTCAGGATCCAGCAAGCCTTTCATTGCAAATTCGATTTCTTCGATGACTTTGTAAATGATGCGATGCAAACGAATATCGACGCCTTCTGCTTCAGCAGCGCGTTTCGCGTTGACATCAGGACGGACGTTAAATCCGATTACGATGGCATTAGAAGCAGCAGCAAGCGCGATGTCGGATTCAGTAATGGCACCAGCGCCAGTATGAATGATTTTCACGTTAACGCCTTCTACATCGATTTTCATCAATGATGCAGCCATAGCTTCAACCGAACCTTGAACGTCTGCTTTCACGATCAAGTTCAATTCTTTCATTTCCCCTTGTTTCATTTGATCAAACAAATTATCAAGAGTTACACGAGTTTTTTCTGAACGCTGAACTTGAAGCGCAGAAGATGCACGAGTTTCACCCACTTGACGGGCTGTTTTCTCGTCTTCGAACACCACAAAGCGGTCGCCTGCTTGCGGCACATCGTTCAATCCGGTAATTTCAACCGGCATTGATGGGCCAGCGTCCTTCACGCGGCGCCCAATGTCGCTCACCATTGCGCGGACACGGCCGAATGTGTTTCCGACTACGATCGGATCCCCAACATTCAACGTTCCGTCTTGTACAAGCAAAGTCGCAACAGACCCACGGCCTTTATCAAGTTCCGCCTCAATAACGGTACCGATTGCTCGTCTCGCAGGATTTGCTTTTAGTTCTCCTACTTCTGAAACTAGTAAAATCATTTCTAGAAGCGAATCAATGCCTTCGCCTTTTAATGCTGAAATCGGAACGAAAATCGTGTCGCCGCCCCATGCTTCAGGCACCAATCCATGCTCAGTCAATTCTTGCATAACGCGGTCCGGATTTGCACTTGGCTTATCCATTTTGTTGACAGCAATAATAATCGGAACTTCAGCCGCTTTAGCATGGTTGATTGCTTCGACTGTTTGCGGCATAACGCCGTCATCAGCTGCAACTACGATAATCGCAAGATCCGTAACTTTTGCTCCGCGTGCACGCATTGTTGTAAACGCAGCATGTCCTGGAGTATCTAAAAATGTAATTTTTTTATCGCCTTCAGTTACTTGGTAAGCGCCGATATGCTGTGTGATCCCGCCAGCTTCGCCAGCAGTCACTTTCGTGTTTCGGATTGAATCAAGCAACGTCGTTTTACCATGGTCGACGTGCCCCATGATTGTAACGACCGGTGGACGTTCTTGCTGAAGTTTTTCGTCTTCAGGCTCGAAGTAAACTTCCAAGTCTGTTTTATCGACCAAAATTTCTTCTTCTACTTCAACTTCATATTCCGCACAAACCAATTCGATTGCATCTTTATCCAACTCTTGGTTGATGGTCGCCATCACGCCAAGCATGAATAATTTTTTGATGATTTCTGATGGCTCGCGGCCTAATTTTTTTGCCAGTTCTGCTACCGTCAATGACTCAGAGAACGTAATTTTAGCCGGCAGTTCTTTTTCTCTTTTCGGCATAGGCGGCAACGGGTTTACAGGTGTCTGCTGTTTTCTGCGATTTCCACCGCCACGGTTTCCGCCAGGACGGTTATTGTTGCGTTGGCCCGGTCCTGCAGTCGGTTTTGCCGCTTTAGGCGTGAAATTGGATCCTGTTGCAGCTGGACGGCTTTGGCCTTGGCCGGATGGACGGTTCTGTCCTTGAGACGGACGGTTTTGGCCTTGGCCTGCCGGACGGCTAGACCCCTGTCCTGATCCTGCTGGACGTGATTGCCCTTGGCTTGCCGGACGGTTTGAACCTTGTCCAGACGGACGCGATTGCCCTTGGCCAGATGGACGGTTTTGGCCTTGGCCAGACGACGGACGGTTTGCCCCTTGCCCTGATGGACGTGATGGCGGGTTTTGTCCCTGGTGCTGCTGGCGGTTTTGCGTTTGTGTGCCTTGTGCAGCCCCTGATTTGTAAATATTATCTAATTTCGATATTGCAGTTGGTTCCAATGTTGCCATATGGTTAGCCACTTCAATATTTAGTTTAGATAACTGTTGAATGATTTCCTTGCTTGGCTTATCTACTTTTTTAGCGTATTCATGTACTCGAATATTGGTCATCCGCTCACCCCCGGTTAGTTTCGTCGAATAAGCTAGTTAATTTCTTAGCGAATCCATCATCTGTAATTGCAATTACTACTCGTTCTTCTTTGCCGATCGCATGGCCAAGTTCATAGCGTGTGCCAAACTCATGCACCGCGACGCCATACGTATTGCATTTATCATGTATTTTTTTGTTAGTATTCGCAGAAGCATCTTCTGCCAATATGACCAGCTTTGCATTGCCTTTACGTACTTCATTTACCACTAATTCCTCACCGGTAATCATCATACGTGCACGAGTAGCCAATCCTAAAAATTGAAGAATTTGTTGTTTGGCCATTATTTCAGCTGCTCTCTAAGAACGACGCGCGTCAATTCTTCGTAAATTTCTTCTGGAATTTTCACTTCTAGTTGATTTTCCAGCACTTTCTTTTTGCGTGCAGCCGCAATAGCTTCTTCTGTCTTAGAGACATATGCCCCACGTCCGGATTTTTTTCCGGTCAAATCGACAGAAACTTCGCCTTCTTTCGAACGAACTACACGAATCATTTCTTTTTTAGGATGCATCTCGCCTGTAGCTACACACTTCCGAAGTGGAATTTTCTTTTGTAGAGCCAACGGACATCACCTTTTCTTCGTTATTCTTTTTCCTCGTAAAAATCAAAATCGTCCAGATCTTCACTAGATTCGACCAATTCGATGCTCGCGTTCGGGTTTGGATAAATCCCCATTTCCCGAGCGTCTGTTTCGCTCTTAATGTCGATTTTCCAACCGGTCAATTTAGCAGCTAGGCGGGCATTTTGGCCGCGTTTGCCAATAGCTAATGACAATTGATAATCCGGCACAACAACCGTTGTCGATTTATCTGCTTCATTCACTTGAACGTCCAATACTTTAGACGGGCTAAGTGCATTGGCTACAAAAACAACCGGTTCTTCTGACCATTCAACAATATCGATTTTCTCGCCGCTCAATTCGTTGACGATCGTTTGGACGCGGGCGCCTTTTGCTCCTACGCATGAACCGACTGGATCAATATCGTCGCGATGGGCAACAACAGAGATTTTCGAACGGTCGCCAGCTTCGCGTGCGATTGATTTGATTTCAACAATGCCATCATAAATTTCCGGCACTTCTGTTTCAAACAAACGGCGAAGCAAACCTGGATGTGTGCGGGAAACAAATACTTGCGGTCCGCGTGTTGTCCGTTCGACTTTGGTGATATACACTTTGATGCGGTCATGCGGCTGGTAAGATTCGTTTGGCATTTGTTCCGTTTGCGGAAGAACTGCTTCTACTTTTCCTAAGCCCACATACAAATTGCGCGCATCCATGCGTTCTACGATGCCGTTGACAATATCATCTGCACGGTCGACGAATTCTTCAAAAATTAATCCGCGCTCTGCTTCTCTCACGCGCTGAGTGACCACTTGCTTAGCTGTTTGAGCAGCAATCCGGCCAAAGTTGCGAGGCGTTACTTCTTCTTCCACAACATCGCCAAGTTCATAAGCTGGGTTGATGGCATGTGCATCTTCCAGGGAAATCTGCAAGCGATCATCTTCCACTTCTTCCACAACATCTTTACGGGAATAAACCAACATCGTTCCGGTGCCCAAATTCAAATCCACTCGCACGTTTTGTGCTTGGTTGAAATTACGTTTGTAGGCGGTCACCAATGCTGCTTCAATCGCTTCAATCAACACATCCCGTGAAATCCCTTTTTGTTTTTCCAATGCATCAAAAGCATCTAATAGTTCGCTGCTCATCTTTTTATTCACTCCCAGGTTCTCAAATCAGGTTTTGCAGAAAAATCAATGGCTAGCCGGATGACTGCAATTTTCTTTCTTTCAACCACAATTGTTTTTCTTCTTGTTTTGATTTTGATTTCAATTTCCACTTCATCGTCGTTGTAAGCCAATAAATAGCCTTCGAATTCTTTTGAACCTTCAATCGCTTCATACGTTTTAATGTAGATAAAGCGGCCGAGGGCTTTCTTGAAATCCTTGTCTTTCTTCAATGGCCGTTCTGCACCGGGAGAAGAAACTTCTAAAAAATAATTTTGTTCAATCGGATCTTCTTTGTCTAGCACTTCACTCAGTTTTTCACTGACGAGTGCACACTGGTCAATGTCGATTGGCGCTTCCGGGTTGTCAACGTAAACCCGCAAAAACCAATTGCGGCCTTCTTTAAGAAATTCAACATCCACTAGTTCCAAATTCAGTTCATCAACGATGGGTTGGGCAATTTGCTCAACGGTTTCAGTAATTTTACTCATACATGCCTCCTGCCAATTTTGTCCCGCTTCAACGGGCAGTCCTTCTCACTTTCATCGGTGAGAGATCAACTAGCCGTATAAGCCCGATTGGTTTTACTGCCACTTAGTCGGAAATGAGAAAAACTTCCACTGAGTGATAGTTTCACTTTATGCCATAACAACAGAAAAGAGCGGGAAATCCCACTCTTCTGCGACAGAGCTATCAATAAATGTTACTACTATAATACCATAAGCGGCAGTGCCATGCAACTTACTAGAACAAAGACAACTGGTTGGCATCCGGCATGCCTTCTAGGCAGCCGTGGTCATCCATGTATTCAATAATCGTCTTGGACACGCGGCCGCGCTGCTGAAGGTCTTCCTTCGACAAGAACGTGCCGAGTTCGCGTGCAGCAACGATCGATTTGGCCGCGTTCGTGCCGAGACCCGGAATGGCATTGAACGGCGGGATCAATGTGTTGCCTTCGATGATGAATTCATCAGCAGACGACTTGTACAAGTCGACTTTCTGGAAACTGTAGCCGCGCTCCACCATTTCCAAAGCCAATTCCATAACGGTCAATAAGTTTTTCTCTTTTGTGGAAGCTTCCAGTCCTTTGGCATTGATTTCATCAATTTTGGCCTTTATGGAATGTGAACCTTTGGCCATTGCGTTAACGTCGAAATCTTCTGCACGGACTGTAAAATAAGCTGCGTAATAAAGAATCGGGAAATGCACTTTAAAGTAAGCGATGCGGACCGCCATTAATACGTAGGCAGCAGCATGGGCTTTCGGGAACATATACTTGATCTTTTTGCACGATTCAATGTACCAGTTCGGAACGCCTTCTTTTTTCATCGCTTCTTCCATTTCAGGTGTCAGCCCTTTTCCTTTTCGGACCGATTCCATAATTTTAAACGCCAGCGAAGATTCCAACCCCTGGTAAATCAAGTAAACCATGATGTCATCCCGGCAGCCGATTACATCGGACAGTTGGCAAGTGCCGTTTTGAATCAATTCTTGGGCGTTGCTCAACCAAACGTCTGTGCCGTGGGACAAACCAGAAATTTGGACAAGTTCTGAAAATGTTGTCGGTTTGGTTTCTTCAAGCATTTGCCGCACAAAGCGCGTACCGAATTCTGGAATGCCAAGCGTTCCAGTTTTACAGCCGATCTGCTTTTCCGTCACGCCAAGTGATTCTGTGCCAGAAAAGATTTTCATCACTTCCGGGTCATCTGTTGGAATCGTCTTTGGATCAATGCCCGATAAATCCTGAAGCATGCGAATCACCGTCGGATCATCGTGCCCGAGAATATCAAGCTTCAGCAAATTATCATGGATCGAATGGAAGTCAAAATGTGTCGTCTTCCACTCGGAATCCTGCGCATCGGCCGGAAACTGAATCGGTGAGAAATCGTAGATGTCCATATAGTCCGGAACAACGATAATGCCGCCCGGGTGCTGTCCGGTGCTTCGTTTAACGCCGGAACAGCCTTGCACCAACCGGTCAATTTCAGCTCCGCGGAACGTCATGTTGTGGTCATTGGCGTATCCGCGCACGTAGCCATAAGCGGTTTTCTCAGCAACCGTTCCAATCGTCCCTGCACGGAATACATTGTCTTCGCCGAACAGTTCTTTCGTGTAGTTATGGGCTTTCGCTTGGTATTCTCCACTAAAGTTCAAATCGATATCGGGAACTTTATCCCCTTTAAATCCTAGGAACGTTTCAAACGGAATGTCTTGTCCTTCTTTTTGGTACGGAATGTCGCAATCCGGGCAATTTTTATCTTTTAAATCGAACCCGGAGCCGACAGAACCGTCATCGAAAAATTCGGATTTCTGGCATTGCGGGCAAATGTAATGCGGCGGCAATGGATTGACTTCCGTGATTTCCGTGAGTGTCGCAACAAGCGACGAACCGACCGACCCCCGTGAACCAACCAAATAGCCATCATCCAAAGATTTTTTCACCAGTTTATGCGAAATCAAATAAATAACGGCAAACCCATGGCCAATAATGGATTTCAATTCTTTCTCAATCCGCGCTTCGACAATTTCAGGCAGGTGCTCGCCATAGATTTTATGCGCCATAGTGTAGCTGAGTTCTCGAACTTCTTCATCCGCGCCTTCGATTTTCGGCGTGTACAAATCGTCTTTGATCGGTTTGACGGTTTCAATCATTTCGGATACTTTATTGGAGTTTTCCACCACGATTTCATGCGCCGTTTCCGCTCCTAAAAAATCAAACGCATCAAGCATTTCATTCGTCGTCCGGAAATGGACTTTTGGCAGCTTGTTGCGGTTCAACGGATTCGCGCCGCCTTGAGAACCGATGAGCACTTGGCGGTAAATTGCGTCGTTTTCATCCAGGTAATGGACGTTCCCGGTAGCGACAAGCGGTTTGTTCAATTTGCGGCTCACTTTGACCAGTTTCCGGATGACGTCTTCCAAGTTCCATTCATCCCGTATTAGTTCCCGCTCGATCAAATGTGAATACACTTCTTTCGGGTGCACTTCCAAGTAATCGTAAAACTCGGCTACGCGCTCTACTTCTTCCATTGATTTTTGCATAACGGCTTCGAACACTTCGCCTTTGTCGCAGCCCGATCCGACCAGTAAGCCGCCCCGATGGCGCATCAGCAAAGAGCGCGGAATGCGGGGAACCCGGTAAAAATAATCGATATGCGAAGCAGACACGAGTTTGAATAAGTTTTTCAAGCCTTCGTCATTTTGCGCAAGCAATGTACAATGCGTTGGACGCGCCCGCTTATACGAGTCGCCGCTTCCGACGTGGTCGTTGATTTGATCGTGGTACAAAATGCCTTTTTGGTGCGCTTCTTTTAATAAATGCACCAATAAATAAGATGTCGCTTCGGTATCATAGATTGCTCGGTGATGCTGGGTCAATTCGATGCCAAATTTTTTCGCCAATGTATTGAGGCGGTGGTTTTTCAATTCCGGATGAAGCATCCGTGCAAGTTCGAGCGTATCGATTGTGGCATGTTTCTTGTCAATGCCGAATTTTTTATAGCTTACGTATAAAAAGCCCATATCAAATGAAGCGTTGTGGGCTACCATGATGTGGTCGCCTGCCCATTCGTGGTAGTTGCGGATCACTTCTTCCACTTCCGGCGCATTTTTCACCATGTCATCGGTAATCCCTGTCAATTCGATCGTCGTTGAAGACAACGGATGGTGAGGATTGGCAAAGCTCTCAAACTTATCGATAATTTGCCCGCCTTTGATTTTAACGGCAGCAAGTTCAATAATGGTGTCATAAACGGCGGATAGGCCAGTCGTCTCCAAGTCAAAGACGACGAACGTTTCATCTTCCAATAATGCATGTCGTTCTTCAAATGCAATCGGCACACCGTCGTCCACTAAATTGGCTTCCAAGCCGAAAATCGCTTTGATGCCGTGCTTTTTGCTTGCAGCATAAGCATCCGGAAACGCTTGAACACCTGCGTGATCCGTGATGGCAATTGCCGGGTGCCCCCATTTTGCCGCTTGGGCAACAAGCGAATCCACAGAAGAAACGGCATCCATCGCACTCATCGGAGTATGCAAATGCAGTTCGACGCGTTTTTCTTCGGCGGTATCTCTGCGGAGTTCCGGTTTGATTTCGGCCATGTCTTGCGCCATCATAACAAGATCCCGTACGAATGTATCCATTTGGATCGAGCCCCGGGCTTTTAGCCACATGCCTTTTTTGACGTTTGCCATCAGCTCGGCGTCTTCTTTGTCGCGTGAGAACATTTTCACGAGAAGGGAATCGGTATAATCGGTTATTTTGACCGTCAGCAGCGACCGGCCGCTTCGAAGTTCTCGTACATCCACATCGAAGACATAGCCTTCAATCGTCACCCGGCGTTCTTCATCGACAATCGATTTGATTTCGAGAACCTTTTCATCCGGCTTGATGGCAATTCCCATTTGGAACGGACCAACCGGTGCGCCATTTTCTTTGCGGTCGGTTTCCCGCTTTTTCATATCGGCAAGCGCTCTTTTCGCCATTTCTTCTTCTTGGATGCGGCGTTCTTCCATAAAGGCCTGATGCGCCTCTTCCTGGTTTTCTGCAGACAACAAGAAGTCAATCGCGATTCTTGGAAAGCCGAATTGCTGATAAACTGCAGCCAGCTTGTCGCTGTATTTGGATTTAAGGGCCATCATTTCGTGTTCATGGCCGCATTTTATGATGAGCTTGCTGCCGCTCCATTCAGGCATTTGGGACAATAAGCATTCCCTAAGCGGCGGTGCCACGTCCGCTAATTCATCTACTGCATATTTCCAATAATCGAGAATCAACTGGTTATTCGCCGCTTCTTCTTTGCACTCGATAATCAAGCGGACAGAAGCAATAGGAGAAAAAGTGGCGTGAAGCCGCTCTTTTAACAAAAGATATAATTGCAGTGGAAGCACTTGTTTGAGTTTAACGATAAAACGCCACGACCGCTCTTTTTTGTGGACGGTCATCCGTGTCAGTTCAGCCTCTTCGAAAAAGGGCATATGAACATCGTCCGTTAAGTCGAGATGCTGAAGAAGGAGTTTGAATCGCATCTTAGAATCTTGCTGGTTTGTCATAATAATCCCCTTCGTTACAGATTTAAGAAAAAGAAAGGAAAGTACAGGAGTACTTTCCTTTTTATCCCGTTTTAACGGCCAGTAAAATTCCCACTTTGAAAAGTGGGAATCAACTGACCCTAAAAACCCGATAGGATCAACTAACCTCCGGAAGGGATGAATTCCTTCCGGAGGAAGTTTCTCTATATCATATCAGATTTGATGATTAGTTTTGAAAGATTTGCTTCAAATTCTCAAGCACATCGTCCCGGTTCCATTCAAACGTCTCGCCCGTCTGGCGATTTTTCACTTCAAAAATTCCTTCGGACGCTTTTTTCCCGACCGTGATGCGAATCGGCAATCCAATCAAATCGGCATCGGCAAATTTAACGCCTGCCCGTTCTTTACGGTCGTCCAAAAGAACTTCAAAACGGTTGGCTTTTAGCAATGCGTATAATTCCTCACCCAGTTCACGCTGTTCCACATCTTTCATGTTGACCGGAACCACGTGCACTTCATAAGGCGCAACAGCAGTTGGCCAGGTGAATCCATCTTCGTCTTGGAACTGTTCGGCAACGGCAGCCAAAACGCGCGAAACGCCGATTCCGTAGCATCCCATAATATACGGCATCGATTTGCCTTGATCATTCAGGAACGTGCCTTTTAACGGAACGCTGTATGTCGTGCCCAATTTAAAAATGTGGCCGACTTCAATTCCTTTGGCAAACAAAATCGTCCCTTCGCCGTCTGGTGACGGGTCGCCTTCTTTGATAAAGCGAAGGTCTGCGTAAGCAGTAACTGCGAAATCTCTTCCAGGATTGACGTTCACATAATGGATGCCGTTTTCGTTGGCTCCCGTTACGCCGTTGACGATGCTTTCAACTGCATGGTCGGCAAAAACACGGACGCTTTCCGGCAAACTGACCGGGCCCAGTGAACCAATTTCACAATTCAGCAATTGCTGCACTTCTTCAGGAGCGGCCATTTCCACCACTTTTGCGCCAGTTGCGTGCTTAACTTTTACATCGTTGATTTCATGGTCGCCTCGCGTCAACACCACGACCAATTCGTCGTCCGCTTTGAACACCAAGGTTTTGATGCATTTTTCTGCAGCCGTATTCAAAAACTCTGCTACTTCAGCGATTGTCTTCTGGTTGGGTGTCTCCACTTTTTCCAAAGTTCCAGGCGTTTCATCAGAAACAGGATACGACACATTGACCGCAGCCATTTCGATGTTCGCCGCATAAGACGAGCTATCGGAATAAGCGATCGTATCTTCTCCAATTTCCGATAACACCATAAACTCATGGTTGTCTTTGCCGCCGATTGCACCAGAATCCGCTATAACCGCACGAAAATCAAGGCCAAGGCGAGTAAAGATATTCGTATACGCTTGTTTCATCACTTCATATGTTTCATCCAAGCTTTCAGCTGTAGCATGGAACGAATACGCATCTTTCATCAAAAACTCGCGGCCGCGCAATAAACCAAAACGCGGGCGTTTTTCGTCTCTAAATTTTGATTGGATTTGGAACAAGTTTAATGGCAGCTTTTTGTACGATTTGATTTCATCGCGAAGCAAGCTCGTAATGACTTCTTCATGCGTAGCACCCAATGCAAATTCACGGTCATTGCGGTCTGTTAGGCGCATTAATTCATCGCCGTACGAATACCAACGGCCCGATTCTTGCCAAAGTTCTGCTTGCTGAAGGGCTGGCATGAAAACTTCCACGCTGTTTGCCGCTTCCATTTCTTCACGGATGATCGTTTCCACTTTCTGCAGAACGCGTTTTCCAAGCGGCAAGAACGAATAAATGCCGCTCGTGTTTTGGCGGATAAACCCTGCCCGCAATAATAACTGGTGCGATTTCACTTCCGCATCCGCTGGCGTTTCACGTAATGTTGGGATAAACGTTGCTGTTTGTTTCATTCCAAAATACACCTCAACTGACTATTAATTTTTGTGGGGAAAGTTATGTAAGATAGTAGTAATGATATTCAGCAAAACAGCTACGCTTTCCGCGGGCTTGCGCCGAAATCCCGCAGGAAAGACATTGGCCGTAGCTTGCAAGGCCAAGCCTTTTCGACGAAGCAGCGAAGCGATGCAGAAACAGTATGGTTTTCTCCGCTGTTTTGCTTCATATCAAGTTAATAGTACTCATAATAAAACTCTAAAAATTGCTTTATTAAAAAATTATCGATTGAAGTGGAAAGCGTCCGCCTAAAACGAAAATCGCTGCACTATCAAATCAGAAAAAGAATCGCTGGATATCGTTCCAGGTGACGACGATCATGAGGAGCATCAAAAGCATGATCCCGACAAAATGGACCATCCCTTCTTTTTGGCGGTCCACCGGCTTGCCGCGGACTGCTTCCAAGATAAAGAACATCAATCTGCCGCCATCTAATGCTGGCAGCGGCAATAGATTCATGATCCCCAAGTTGATGCTGAGCATGCCCGCCCAGCTCATGAGCGTATAAACGCCGTATTTTGCAACTTCTTCCGTGGTTTTGTAAATGCCGACCGGACCGGACAAAGCATCAATTGTAAATTGGCCTGTCACGAGCATGCCGAGCAGCCGGAAGATTTCCTTAAACCAGAACACGGTTTGTTCCGCACCGTATGCAAACGAGCCAAAGAAGTTTTTCTCCACCGGGCTCTTATAAAGAACGCCAATGACACCGACTTTTTCAGGAGATTCTTCAGATACTTCCGGAGTGATTGTCAAATCGAGCTCTTCGCCGCCGCGTTCTACATTAAATTCAAGCGGGGTTCCAGCATTGACTTGTACAGTATTGACCAGTTCGTCCCACGAGCCGATCGATTTTCCATCAATCGCCGTTACCAAGTCACCGTTTTGCATGCCCGCTTCCGCAGCTGGGCTTTCTTCCGTTACTTCAGTGACAACCGGTTCGTTGGTTGGAATTCCTTGCATCAATCCAAGTGCCGTAAAGATGAAAAACGCTAAGATAAAATTGAACAATGGGCCTGCCAAAATGGTCATAAACCGATGGCCGACGTGTTTCGAATCAAACTGGCGGTCAAATGGCGCAAGAATCGTTTCTTTGCCATTTTCTTCGATTACGGCATCGCGGGCAACATTGATTCGGACAAGTTTCTCATCTTCATCATAGCCTTTAATGAATAATTCTTTATCCAAGTCCGCTTCTTCTACTTCCAAAAACAGAATTTCCGGATACATCGTTTTTTGGTTCATAATCACTTTTTCAGCAAGACCCTCTTTGTTCAGCAAAATGCCAACGCGGTGCCCTGCTTGAATATGAATCGTATCCAAATCTTCACCAGCCATGCGGACATAGCCGCCTACCGGCAATAATCGCAATGTATAAATCGTCTCACCTTTTGTAATGCCGAGAATTTTCGGTCCCATCCCAATCGCAAACTCTCGGACGAGAATGCCTGCGCGCTTTGCAAAAAGAAAATGGCCCAGTTCATGGAAAAATACTAAAGCACCGAAAATGATGATAAACGCGATAACTGTTTCCATTTAAACCCATCCTTATAAACCTTTTCGGTTTTAATCTTTAGTTATTTTACCATGTTTTCAACAGATTTTCTTGTTTCCGAGTCCACATGTAGAATTGTTTCTAGGTCGGGGGATAAGATAATTTGATGTTCGTCCATAGCACGCTCAATCATTTCTTCAATTTGCAAAAACTTGATTTGTTCGTTCAAAAACATTGCGACGGCTTGTTCATTCGCAGCGTTTAACACCGTTGTCATTGTGCCGCCTGCTTTGCCGGCTTCAAATGCCAGCTTTAACGCGCGGAACCGTTCATAGTCCATTGCTTGGAAATGCAATTTGCCGATTTCCGCCAAATTCAACCGTTTAGCGGACGGACGCGGCAAACGATCCGGATAAGAAAGTGCATATTGGATCGGCACGCGCATATCCGGCGTTCCAAGTTGGGCGATGACGCTGGTGTCTTGGAATTCGACCATCGAATGGATGATGCTTTCCCGGTGCAGCAGCACATCAATATCTTCGTATGCAAAATCGAATAAAATATGCGCTTCGATCACTTCTAAGCCTTTATTAATCATCGTCGCGGAATCGATGGTGATTTTTGATCCCATTGACCAGTTTGGATGATTCAAAGCATCTTGGACGGTGACGTTTTCCAAATCTGCACGTGTCCGGTCACGGAAACTGCCGCCCGAAGCCGTCAATATCAAACGGCTAGCCTGATCGCGTTTCTCGCCGTTCAATGCTTGGAACAACGCCGAGTGCTCGCTGTCGACCGGTAAAACGGCCGCTCCGTATTGTTTCGCGCTGTCCATGACTAAGTGCCCCGCCGTCACCAAGGTTTCTTTGTTGGCAATGGCAATGATGCGCCCAAGCTTGATTGCTTCTAGAGTTGGCTCTAAACCGACGCTTCCAATGACGGCATTGACCAAAACATCTGCATCAAATGTGGCGGTTTCGATCAGCCCATCGCCGCCAAAAACAAACGCAGTTTTTGGATATTCGGCTTTAAGCGCTGCAGCGTCTTCTTGCCGCTGTACACAGACAATTTCAGGACCGAATTCCTTGATGAATTGTCTCGTAATATCCATGTTCTTCCCGGCAGAAAAGCCTACCAATTTAAATTCTTCGTGGTGCTCACGTATAATATCTGCTGTTTGCACGCCAATTGAACCTGTGGCGCCAAGCAAAACGATTCGTTTAGTCATTGAGTTGCTCCCTCTCTTATAAGAAATGCAAAAAGTGAAGTAGCGGCATAACGAACAAGATGCTGTCAAAGCGATCCAAAATGCCGCCATGGCCAGGCAATAAATTTCCCGAATCTTTCACATTAAAATGCCGTTTTAATGCTGATTCCACCAAATCCCCAAGTTGACCGAATACCGAAGCGATAACCGCTACAATGATAATGATCCAAATCGGGTGTCCCAAATCGACAAAATAATTAAAGATCAGTGCTAGGGCAATTGCCCAAACAATTCCTCCGATAAAGCCTTCTACGGTTTTATTCGGCGAAATTTCCGGCCACAATTTACGTTTGCCAATCTTGCGTCCCGTAAAATATGCACCAGAATCGGTGCACCAAACAAGCAAGAAAGCAAAAATCAAAAAAGCAACATCCGTTTCAACGGTTTCAATCAGGTAATAAAACCCGATGCCTACATAAAGTGTGCTCATGATAGCAAATGCTGCATCGTCGAATGTGAAATTGTTTTTGACGATTACCGTATGTATTAAAAGCAGAACCACAGCTAAAAATGCGAATTCCACTTTGATATAGCCTGTCCATTCAAAAATTTGATCGGCCCACGCCGTAGGCAGCATAAATGCATACAAGGCCAAAAGCGAGATCAATCCGGGAATACTCCAAATGCTGCGCCCCTTCATTTTCATTAATTCCTGGAAGCCTACCGTAGCTAAAACATACATCAATAAAATAAACGGCACGCCGCCAATGATTATAAATGGAATAAAAAGAGCTGCAGCAACGATTCCCGTAATTATGCGTTGTTTCAATTTGCCTCGTCTCCTTTCAAGCCGCCGTATCTGCGATTGCGTTTTTGGTAAACCTCAATCGCTTCAATCAAAGAAGCTTCGTTGAAATCTGGCCATAACGTATCGGTAAACCAAAATTCCGTATAAGCTAATTGCCAAAGCATGAAATTGCTTAAACGCACTTCGCCGCTCGTACGGATCAATAAATCAGGTTCAGGCAAGCCTTTTGTCATTAAACCGCCTGTTATGTGGTCTTCGGTAATATCGGCAATATCCAACGTGCCATCTGCAACTTGTGCTGCAATTTGTTTCACAGCATCCACTATTTCTGAGCGGCTGCCGTAATTCAAGGCAAAATTTAAAACAAGGCCGGTATTGTGTTTAGTCGCTTCTTTCGCTTTTCGAACAGCTGCAAGCGTATGTGAAGGCAAGTTTTCATGATAGCCCATCATTTCCACTCGAACATTTTCTTCGATCAATTCGGGCAAAAACGTGGATAGAAACTCCTCGGGAAGGCGCATTAGAAAATCCACTTCCATTTTCGGGCGTTTCCAGTTTTCAGTTGAAAACGCATAAAGGGTCAAGACGCTGACGCCCAAATCACTTGCAAGGCGCGTAATTTTCCGGACTGTTTTCATTCCTTCATGATGGCCTGCGATTCTTGGAAGCGCACGTTTTTTTGCCCATCGCCCATTCCCGTCCATGATTATTGCAATATGAGCTGGTATTCCTTCAGTTGAAGCAGAAACGATTGGGCCATTGTCTCCTGGAGCAGTATCGGCCATTCGTTTTAATAGTTTATTGAACATATTTTATCCTCCACCTATTACAAATCGGCATGTCTATTGCTTATCATATCAAAAAAAATAGCTTTATGCTCTTTCTTTCATAAGCGGCTTTATTTTTGGCATGAAAAAGCGTCCTGCTTTACAGGACGCTTTTCCTTCTATGAAGTTCGCCTTAAACTTCCATAATTTCTTTTTCTTTTACTTTTGCCAAATCATCAATCTTGGCAATGTTGGAGTCGGTCAGCTTTTGAACCTCTTCCGAATAGTTGCGCAAGTCGTCTTCAGTGATTTCGCTTTTCTTCTGAAGCTTTTTAAATTCATCGTTGGCATCGCGGCGAATGTTGCGGACGCCGACTTTCGCTTCTTCAGCTTCTTTTTTCACTTGTTTCACCAAATCTTTGCGGCGTTCTTCTGTCAAAGCAGGAACTGCCAAGCGGATAACCGATCCGTCGTTCGATGGGCTCAAGCCTAGATCGGATTTCAAAATCGCCTTTTCGATATCGCCGAGCACTGATTTGTCATAAGGTTGAATCATGATCAAACGCGCTTCTGGAATCGAAATCCCCGCCACTTGGTTGATTGGAGTAGGTGCTCCGTAATAATCGATGGACAATTTATCCAAAATTGCTGGAGTTGCACGTCCTGCACGAATTGAAGAAAGGTCGCGTGAAAAAGCTTGGATCGCATTGTTCATTTTCTGTTGTGTATCGTTCATCACAGTTTTCGGCATTATAATGTTCTCCTCACTACTGTCCCGATTTTTTCTCCGAGAACAGCCCGTTTTATGTTTCCATTTTCCATAATAGAGAATACTACGAGCGGAATGTCATTGTCCATACATAATGTGGAAGCAGTAGAATCCATTACTTGAAGACCTTGCTGGATCACATCAAAGTAAGAAAGCTCGTCGTATTTGACGGCTGTTGAATCCGTTTTTGGATCAGCCGAATAAACGCCGTCTACATTGTTTTTCGCCATCAAAATAACGTCTGCTTCAATTTCTGCTGCACGCAAAGCTGCTGTTGTATCTGTTGAGAAGTACGGGTTCCCGGTACCTGCCGCAAAAATGACAACACGCTTTTTCTCTAAATGGCGTATCGCCCGTCTCCGAATATACGGTTCAGCAACTTGGCGCATTTCAATAGAAGAAAGAACACGGCTTTCGACGCCTTGTTTCTCTAATGAATCTTGAAGGGCAAGCGAATTCATGACAGTTGCCAGCATTCCCATGTAATCAGCAGTGGCACGATCCATTCCCATTTCCGAACCGATTTTGCCTCTCCAAATATTTCCGCCGCCGACCACTACAGCCACTTCTACGCCGAGTTCGACTACGTCTTTTACTTGGTTTGCTACTGATTTGATGATTTCGGGAGATAAACCAAATCCTTTATCTCCTGCCATCGCTTCTCCACTTAATTTAAGTACAATGCGTTTGTATTGTTGAACGCTCATCGGTCTCCTCCAGTACACTTTTATTGAAAAATAGGGAACACATTTCAGTGTTCCCTAAGAAAAACTTATTAAAATTAGTTGCCTTTGTTAACTTGGCTCATTACTTCATCAGCAAAGTTATCAACGCGTTTTTCGATACCTTCGCCTACTCCGTAACGAGTGAAGCCTTTTACAGTTCCACCAGTTGACGCTGCAAAGTCACGAACTTTTTGGTCAGAGTTTTTAACAAACGACTGATCCAACAAGCAGATGTCTTCGAAGTATTTGCCTAGACGGCCTTCAACCATTTTCGCTACGATGTTTTCAGGTTTGCCTTCGTTCAACGCTTGCTCAGTCAATACTTTGCGCTCACGGTCTACTTCTTCAGCAGAAACTTCGTCGCGTGAAACGTATTTAGGGTTCAAAGCAGCAATGTGCATTGCGATGTCGCGTGCAGCATCTGAATCTGTAGAGTTTTCAAGTTCAACTAGAACTGCAATGCGTCCACCCATGTGCAGGTAAGGACCGAAAGCGTCGTTATCTGATTTTGTGCGGATTTCAAAACGGCGCAATGTAATTTTTTCGCCGATTTTAGCAATAGCGTTTGAAATGTGATCTGAAACGGACAAACCGTTTGACATTGTAGAAGCAGTTGCTTCTTCAATTGTAGCAGGTTTAGTAGCCAACAAATGCTCGCCCAATTCTTTTACAAGTGTTTGGAAGCCTTCGTTTTTCGCTACGAAATCTGTTTCTGCGTTTACTTCGTAAATGACAGCGTCATTTCCTTGAACCAAAACTGCAGTTGTTCCGTCTGCTGCGATGCGGTCAGCTTTTTTAGAAGCGCTTGAAAGGCCTTTTTCGCGCAAGAAATCAAATGCCGCTTCGATATCGCCATTCGTTTCCACTAATGCTTTTTTGCAATCCATCATACCTGCGCCTGTTTTTTCACGCAATTCTTTTACCATTTGAGCTGTAACTGCCATGATTAAATTCCTCCTTAAAATGTATGAAACTTCTCAAAAAAAGGTGATAAGTGGGTTTGGCCGCTTATCACCTGTCATACTTGTGAATTACTCAGCAGATTCTGCTGCTACTTCTTCGTCTTCTTCAGGTTTTGACTCAAGCAAAGCATCAGCCATTTTACCAGTCAAAAGTTTAACCGCGCGGATAGCATCATCGTTTGCAGGAATTACATAATCGATTTCATCTGGATCACAGTTAGTATCAACGATACCAACGATCGGAATGTTCAATTTCATAGCTTCTGCTACTGCAATGCGTTCTTTGCGTGGGTCAACTACGAACATTACGTCCGGAAGTGAACTCATATCACGGATACCGCCAAGGAATTTAACAAGGCGTTCGTGTTGTTTTTTCAATTGAACTACTTCTTTTTTCGGTAGAACTTCAAAAGTTCCATCTTCTTCCATGCGCTCAATTTGTTTCAAACGGTTCACACGTTTTTGGATTGTGCCGAAGTTAGTAAGTGTTCCACCCAACCAGCGTTGGTTGATGTAGTAGTTGCCAGAACGTTCTGCTTCTTCTTTGATCGCGTCCTGAGCTTGTTTTTTCGTACCAACGAAAAGTACTTTACCGCCTTCTTCGCCCACTTGCTTCATGAAGTTATAAGCTTCCTCAAGTTTACGGACTGTTTTTTGAAGATCGATAATGTAGATACCGTTACGTTCTACGAAAATGTATTTTTTCATTTTCGGGTTCCAACGGCGAGTCTGATGTCCAAAGTGTACACCAGCTTCAAGCAATTGTTTCATTGAAATTACTGACATGTGTGTTTCCTCCTGATAGGTTAGTTTTTTATTCCTCCGCATCCTTCATCTTTGAACCGTTACCCCAAAAGGCACCTGCGGAACAAATCCAAATGCGTGTGTATTTAACACCATTTGAAATTATAACACGGTATGTGTTGTCGCCGCAACAAGTTTCTCTTAGAAATATTAGAATGCGTACAGCAGTTAAACGATAGTCCGCAAAAAATAACCACCGGCAACGCAGCGGGAGTTTAAGCTTGAAAACAAAATATTGTTTAGCACGATAGTGTACTAATAGTACTTGGTAAGTGAGCAGATCCCGGATTCTGCGCTTCATCCGGACTCTTGCCGCGGGGTTTCGCTACAGATCCTAGTGTCGAAAGGGTAAAAAGGGACAAGCTTTTCCTTTTTAGCTGAAAGAGATTGCTTTTACTAAACATGTTGCCTTAAATTGAAAGCGACACTCCAATCAGTCCGGCCACGGAGACTCCTTTGGAAGCAATGAAACGACACGAGCCGCAGACCCTGTAGCGATCGGTGCGAGTGAAACGACTAAGCCTGTGCCCATGGAAAGCGCAGTGGCCGGTCCGGTTGAATTTATTCCTCTCCGCTTATAACGCAGTCTGAGTCTATTAATTACTTTCTCAGCCCATAAAAAAAAGACGCCGGATTTTATCCAGCGCCTCTTGGCTTTGATTAGTTCATTTTCAATTGTTCTAGTTCTGCAAGGAATTTTGTGTTCAATACTTTGATGTATGTCCCTTTCATCCCTAGTGAACGTGATTCAATTACGCCAGCACTTTCAAGTTTGCGAAGTGCGTTGACGATTACAGAACGTGTAATGCCGACGCGGTCAGCGATTTTTGAAGCGACAAGCAAACCTTCGTTGCCGTCAAGCTCTTCAAAAATGTGTTCGATCGCTTCTAACTCACTGTATGAAAGTGAAGAAATCGCCATTTGAACAACAGCTTTGCTGCGGGCTTCTTCTTCGATGCGGTCGCCTTTTTCGCGCAAGATTTCCATGCCGACTACAGTTGCACCGTATTCGCCTAGAATCAAATCGTCATCGTGAAATTCGCCAGTAATGCGGCCAAGTAGAAGTGTTCCTAAACGTTCTCCGCCACCGATGATCGGAACGATTGTTGTCAACGCTTCTTTAAACAGCTCACGCTCTTCTACAGGGAAAATTGTGTGTTCGCTGTTAACATCCAAGTTTGCAGATGTTTCGTTGATATTTGATAAGTTCTGTGTATACTCAAGCGGGAATTGGCGCTCTTCTAGCATACCTTTCATGCGTTCGTTTTCAATTTGCTGGTTAATTGCGAATCCAAGCAATTTCCCTTTGCGGCTTACGACGAAAGCGTTGCACTCGATAACTTCGCTCAACGTTTCTGCCATATCTTTAAAGTTAACCGGTTTACCAGCTGCAGCTTGCAGCATTGAGTTAATGCGTCTTGTTTTTTCCAATAAATTCATTTAAATGAACCTCCTACATGATTACACCGTATTTATTCAATATTCTAAAGGTTTTTACTCTTTAATGATACTATTCTGGCTCACATTATAAAATAAATTGTGACAAATCCTTGTTTTTCGCCACATTTTCAAGCTTTTCGTTCACATATTGAGGGGTTATGTCAATTTGTGCCGGCGAAATCTCTGATGCTTCGAAAGACAAATCTTCCAACAATCGTTCCAATATCGTATGAAGACGGCGTGCGCCAATGTTATCAGTATCCTGATTTACTTCATATGCAATTTCAGCCAGTCTAGTTATTGCGGCATCATTAAAGTTTACCACAACGCCTTCTGTTTCGAGAAGCGCTTTGTACTGATTTAACAAAGAATGCCGTGGTTCTGTCAAAATTTTCACAAAATCGCCAACTTCTAGCTTCTGCAACTCCACGCGGATTGGGAAACGCCCTTGCAATTCCGGGATCAAATCCGATGGTTTTGACATGTGGAATGCGCCAGCCGCAACAAATAGCATATAGTCAGTTTTCACTGCCCCGTATTTCGTAGAAACAGTAGATCCTTCAACTATCGGCAAAATGTCCCGTTGGACGCCTTCTCGTGAAACGTCTACAGAAGAGGCATTGTTTCTGCTTGCAATTTTATCCATTTCGTCAATAAAGACAATGCCGTGCTGTTCAGAACGATGTATCGCTTCTGTTGCCACTTCTTCATCGTCTACAAGCTTCGCTGCTTCTTCGGCAGTCAAAATGCGCCGGGCTTCTTTTACTTGCAGCTTGCGCTTTTTCTTTTTCTTCGGCATCAAGGAAGACAAAGCATCCTGCATATTGGCGCCCATTTGTTCCATTCCCGATCCTTGCAAAGCGTCAAACATGGAAGGCGCGTTTTCAATAACTTCTGCCGTTACCCATTCGTCCTCCAGCTTGCCCGCTTTCAAATCAGCAGCAATTTCTCTGCGCTTTACGCGGACTTCCACTTCAGCTGTCGCGTCGTCTTCTTCTTGTTCCATTTTTTGGCCAAAAAGCATTTCCAACGGATTTTGGCTATTTTGCTTTTTCTTCAGTGATGGAGCAAGGAGTTTAACGATGCGATCATTTGCTGCCATTTCCGCTTGCATTTTCACAGCTTCGAATTTTTCTTCCCGTACCATTCTTACGGCCGCTTCCACCAAATCACGGATCATGGATTCTACGTCTCGGCCCACATAACCCACTTCGGTAAATTTCGTCGCTTCGACTTTGACAAAAGGTGCACCGGTCAGCCGGGCAATCCGGCGGGCAATTTCAGTTTTGCCGACACCCGTCGGCCCGATCATCAATATATTTTTCGGAATTACTTCGTCCCGCAGCTCTTCTTCAAGCTGGCTTCTGCGGTACCGGTTGCGCAACGCAATCGCGATTGAGCGTTTTGCATCTTTTTGGCCAACGATATAGCGGTCCAAGTGTTCAGTTATTTGTCTTGGCGTTAAATCTGACTGGTTTTTCATTTTGGCAGCTCCTCCAGAATGATTTGGTGATTGGTGTAGACGCAAATATCTGCGGCTGTTTCAAGGGCAGACTGGGCGATTTGGGCAGCGGTCATATTGTCGCCCGCATATTTTTTCAATGCACGGCCAGCAGCGAGCGCATAGTTGCCGCCTGAACCAATAGCCAAAATACCGTCATCCGGTTCGATCACTTCGCCGGTTCCTGAAACGAGCAATAATTCATCTTTGTTCATCACAATCAGCATGGCTTCAAGTTGGCGAAGCATTTTGTCTCCTCGCCATTGTTTGGCCAGTTCAACTGCGGCACGCTGAAGATTGCCGTTGTATTCGGTCAGTTTGCCTTCAAACATTTCAAAAAGGGTAAATGCGTCAGCCACGGATCCGGCAAATCCCGTCAATACTTGGCCGTTAAATAATTTCCGGACTTTTCTCGCTGTGTGCTTCATAACGACAGCGTTGCCAAAAGTTACTTGCCCGTCTCCAGACATGGCGCATTCGCCATTATGTTGTACTGCAAATATCGTAGTAGCATGAAACTCGTGCATCGTAAAATCCCCTTTCTAAGCTCGTGGATGTGAATTTAAATACGTTTTTCTTAAATGTTCTTTTGTAACATGTGTATAAACCTGAGTCGAGCTTAAATGCGAATGCCCTAACAGTTCTTGGACGGTGCGCATATCCGCTCCGTTATTCAGTAAATGAGTGGCGAACGTGTGCCGAATCATATGGGGATAGATCGACGAATTGCTCGAAGCTTTTTTCATGCATTCGTTTAAAATGTGGCGGACTCCTCGGTCGGTCAGCACTTCGCCCCTGCTATTGACGAACAAACTGTCGTGGTCTTGATTCTTCATTAACTTAGGACGGGCTTCTTCGATATATAGTTCCAGCGCATCGTGGGCAAACTGGCCATAGGGAATATAGCGCTCTTTCCGGCCCTTCCCCATGACTTTGACGATTTGCAGGCGCCTGTCCAGATCGTGCATCCGAATGGACACGCATTCACTGACGCGCATGCCGGTCGCATACAGCAATTCCAACAGAGCCATATTGCGGATCGACAGTTTGTCTTCTCCTTGGACCGACTTGAAAAGCACGTCTAGTTCTTCTTCATAGAAAAACTGCGGCAGCCGTTCTTCTTTTTTCGGATGGTACAGCGACCGGAATGCCGCTTCGCTCAACCCAAATTCTCGGTTGCCGTAGCGAAAAAACGAACGGATCGCCGAAATTTTTCGGGAAATGGTCGTTCGGGACAATGTAGCATCATAGAGGACCGTCACGTAATTTCTTGCGTGGATATATTCGACTTCCTTCAAGTCTTCTACGCCTTCTTTATCCAGAAAATGAAAAAACCCCATCAGATCTTGTTCATAATGGTGGACGGTGTGTTCGGAATAATTTTTCTCAAGTTGTATATACGTCATAAAAGATCGAAGCATTTCTTCTTTCTCCATAACAAGTCCACCTTTCCACAAATACAAAAGCCTCTAAATTATAACAAAATTTAGAGGCTTTTATCAATTAAACAGTTACTGTATTCATATAATTACGAATTGATTCCAAGGCGCGGTTCGCGTGTTTCTCTGCGCGTTCTTGTTTCGATTTGATGCGTTCGCCAAGATCTGGGAACAAACCGAAGTTGACGTTCATCGGCTGGAAGTTCTTGCTGTCTGCTTCTGTAATATAGCGAGCCATGCTGCCTAGAGCCGTTTCAGCCGGCAAGACCACCTGTTCTTCGCCAAGCGCCAGTTTCGCAGCGTTGATGCCTGCGAGCAATCCGCTTCCTGCAGATTCTACATAGCCTTCAACGCCTGTCATTTGGCCGGCGAAGAAAATATTCGAATCAGCTTTCAGTTGGTACGTCGGTTTTAATACACGCGGCGAGTTGATGAATGTGTTTCTATGCATAACGCCATAGCGGACGATTTCCACATTCTCAAGCCCCGGTATTAATTGCAGCACTTCTTTTTGCGCTCCCCATTTCAAGTGCGTTTGGAAGCCGACAATGTTGTAAAGCGTGCCAGCTGCATCATCTTGGCGCAGCTGAACAACCGCGTAAGGACGTTTCCCGGTTTTCGGATCTTCCAAACCAACCGGTTTCATCGGCCCGAATGTCAAGGTTTTGTCGCCTCGCGCTGCCATTACTTCAACCGGCATACAGCCTTCAAAGTAAATTTCTTTTTCGAATTCTTTTAACGGCACTACATCCGCTTCAACAAGCGCTGTATGGAACCGGCGGAATTCTTCTTCCGTCATCGGGCAGTTCAAGTAGGCCGCTTCCCCTTTGTCGTAACGGGACTTTAAATAAACTTTGTCCATATCGATGCTGTCTTTTTCAATAATAGGTGCTGCCGCATCGTAGAAATACAAATATTCTTCGCCTGTCAGCTCGCGCACTTTTTCGGCAAGTGCCGGAGAAGTCAACGGGCCTGTTGCGATAATCGTGATGCCTTCAGGAATTTCAGTCACTTCTTCATTGATCACTTCAACAAGCGGATGATTTCTTACTTTATCCGTTACCGCTTGTGAAAACTCGTGGCGATCAACCGCTAAAGCTCCCCCTGCAGGAACAGACGCTTTGTCAGCAGCTTCAATAATCACCGAATCCAAATGGCGCATTTCTTCTTTGATAACGCCAACTGCATTTGTCAGCGAATTCGCACGAAGCGAGTTGCTGCATACCAATTCCGCAAATTTATCCGTATGGTGAGCGGGAGTTTGTTTGACTGGACGCATTTCATAAAGGCGTACATTAACACCGCGTTTGGCAATTTGCCAAGCCGCTTCACTGCCGGCAAGTCCTGCTCCGATTACATTTACAAATTTCGTCATTTTCTACACCTCTATAAATTATTGAACTTCTTCTACATAATCACAATTGACGCAATTGATTTGAACGCCTTTTTTGACCTTTTTCTCAACCAATAGCTGGCTGCATTTCGGGCACGGCCGTTCAATCGGCTTGTCCCAAGAAACAAAATCGCATTCCGGATAACGTTCACAGCCATAGAAAACACGTCTTTTTTTGCTCTTGCGCTCGACAATTTCGCCTTCTTTGCATGTCGGGCACTTAACGCCGATGTGTTTGACGATTGCTTTTGTGTTTCGGCAATCCGGGAAATTGCTGCACGCCATAAACTTGCCATAGCGCCCCAATTTAAAGACCATTGGAGAACCGCAAAGTTCGCAGTCTTCTCCAGCCGGTTCATCTTTAATCTGCACTTTTTCCATTTCGGTTTCAGCCACTTCGACGTCTTTCCCGAACTCTTGGAAGAAGACATCAATAATCGCTCTCCAGTCGATTTCGCCATCTTCCACGCTATCAAGATCATGTTCCATTTTTGCTGTAAACTCGATATTTAAAATATCCGGGAAAAACTCGAGAACGAGCTGATGGACAATCTCGCCGAGTTCCGTCGGAATAAATCGTTTCGCATCAAGGGTGACATAGCCACGTTTTTGAATGGTATCGAGTGTCGGCGCATATGTTGACGGACGCCCTATTCCCAATTCTTCAAGTGTCCGGACTAAGCGGGCCTCCGTAAAACGCGGCGGCGGCTGCGTAAAATGCTGTTTCGGTGTGATTTCTACCGCTTTAACAATATCACCTTCAGCCATATCAGGCAAAATATTGTCTTTGTCTTCTGTTTGGTCATCTGTTCCTTCGACATACAATTTCATGAAGCCCGGAAATTTTACTTGTGATCCATTGGCCCGGAATACCGCTTCGCCGCTTTGCAGTTCGGCCATTACGGTATCAAGGACAGCTGGAGACATTTGGCTTGCCACAAAACGATCCCATATCAGTTTATACAACCGGTATAAGTCGCGGGACAAAATGGCTTTAAGTGATTCCGGCGTCCGGAACACACTAGTCGGCCGCACAGCTTCGTGCGCATCTTGTGATTTTGCCGATTGCTTGGCAGGTGCCGCTTTCGTTCTGTAGTCTTCGCCATACTGATCTACAATAAAATCCAACGCATCTTTTTTCGCAGTATCGGAAATTCTTGTAGAATCGGTGCGCATGTAAGTAATCAAACCGGTAATGCCTTCTTTGCCGACAGAGATTCCCTCATAGAGTTGCTGCGCGAGCATCATCGTCTTTTTCGCACGGAAGTTTAGTTTGCGGGCGGCTTCCTGTTGAAGGGATGAGGTTGTAAAAGAAGGGGAAGGATTTCTCTTTCGTTCTTTTTTCACCACGCGATTTACTGCGAAATTTTTTCCATCCATCGATGACAAGACGTTTTTTACATCATCTTCATTGGACAATTTTGTTTTTTCGTTTGCGCTTCCGTAAAATTGAGCTTCAAAATTCTTTTTCGCTTTTTCAAATTCACCAGTAATCGACCAATATTCTTCCGGTTCGAAGTTTTTGATTTCATTTTCCCGGTCCATGATCAAACGAAGAGCTACAGACTGAACGCGTCCAGCTGATAAGCCTTTTTTCACTTTTTTCCACAAAATTGGACTGATGCTATACCCCACTAAACGGTCGAGTATCCGGCGTGCTTGCTGTGCATCGACCAAGTCCATGTCAATTTTCCGCGGATGTTTGAATGATTCTTTTATCGCATCTTTTGTAATTTCATTGAAGACTACGCGGCATTCGGAATCTTGGTCAACGCCAAGAGCAGTAGCCAAATGCCATGCAATTGCTTCTCCTTCTCTGTCGGGGTCAGCCGCGAGAAAGACTTTCTTTGCTTTTTTCGCTTCTTTTTTCAAATCCGACAATATCGGACCTTTGCCGCGAATGGTGATATAGCGGGGTTCATAATTATTTTCAACGTCTACACCCATCTGGCTCCGGGGAAGATCGCGAAGATGCCCAAGCGAAGCCCGGACTTTATACTTTTTCCCCAAATACCGTTCAATTGTTTTCGCCTTTGCCGGCGATTCAACAATTACTAAAAAATCTGCCATGACACTTTTCCTCCTCATAGAGGTTTCTTAACACTTTATCAAGTTATTGAATAAGAATTACCTGTGCAAAATGTATAACAGTTTTTCCCTTAATGCAAGGCTTTTAGTTTTAAGAATTAGTTTTCTGAGAATAATTGCTCATATTCTTCAAGGATTTGATGCCCATTCCAGACCGGTTTTGCACCTTCAGAAATCAATTTATGCGGCCCTTCCGAAAGCGGTGAGAAAATACTGCCCGGAACCGCAAATACATCTTTTCCATGCTCCAAAGCATGTTCAATTGTGCTTAATGTGCCGCTTTTCATTTGCGCTTCTGTCACCACAATCCCTCTGGATAAACCGCTGATAATCCGGTTCCTCATCGGGAAATTCCATCTTTTCGGCAACATATAAGGCGGATATTCTGTGACGAGCAAATGACTTTCTTCTATTATATTGTGCAGCTCCAGATTTTCTTTCGGATACGGATGCAAAAACCCGCTCCCTGTCACGGCGATTGTTTTCCCTCCCAATCGAATAACTGTTTCATGCGCCATGGCATCTGCGCCTTTAGCTAAACCGCTCACCACAATAAACTCATTTTCCACCAGTTCAGGAATGATGAAATTCATGGCTTTCCGGGAATAGCTTGACGCTTTTCTGGAGCCGATGACTGCAAGTTTATTCGGGTTGCTGAGCAATTCTGGCTGGCCTTTGGCATATAAGATAGCCGGCGGGTCAATCAAGTCTTTCAAGCTGTTTGGGTATAAGGGATGTTGATAAGATATGGGGAGTATCTTATGTTTTTCGTATACGTCTTGCAAGGGGAGTTTTAGGCTTTCAATATACGCAGATTTGAGTTGGCGAGCGGCGTTCATCGAAAGGTTTAACCTAATAGCCAGTTCTTGGATTGGCAAGTGATGAAGTCGTTCTAATTCCGGATCGTCTTTCATGAGCAAGTGGATTTTATTAAGCGGCTTCGGATAGACGTAATGCAAAGCCAAGAGGCGCTGGAAAAATGTTTGTGTCATCGATTTCCTCCATTCTGTTAAGGGAATTTTCACAAAATCTCCTTATTTCCATCATAATCCCGCTTCCACTTCTTGTAAACTCTTCCAGGTGATTTTTATACGAGAAGCAAATAAACAACAAAATGAAAAGGCTCAAAACGCTGATATACCAGCGTTTCGAACCTTTTTTAAAGATTAATGCGTTTTGCACGCATCATATAAGCCTTTTTCTTTGATGACTTTGATCAAGGTTTCTCCGATAACGGATGGAGTGTCTGCAACTTCGATTCCAGCTTCGTTCATCGCTTTGATCTTGTCTGCAGCTGTTCCTTTACCGCCAGAAATGATCGCACCGGCATGGCCCATGCGTTTTCCTTCTGGAGCCGTTTGTCCGCCGATAAAGCCGACAACCGGTTTTGTCATGTTCGCTTTGATCCACGCAGCAGCTTCTTCTTCAGCTGTTCCGCCGATTTCACCGATCATAACAACAGCATACGTATCTTCATCTTCGTTGAATTCTTTCAACACATCGATAAAGTTCGTGCCGTTGACTGGGTCTCCGCCGATTCCTACAGCTGTAGATTGGCCGATTCCTTCTTCAGACAATTGGTGAGTCGCTTCATACGTCAATGTACCAGAACGCGAAACAACGCCTACATGTCCTTTTTTGTGAATGTATCCAGGCATGATGCCGATTTTGCATTCGTCAGGAGTAATAACGCCTGGGCAGTTCGGTCCTACTAGGCGCGTTTTCTTGCCTTCCATGAAACGTTTCACTTTGACCATATCCAAAACTGGAATGTGCTCAGTGATACAGATTGCCATGTCAAGATCAGCTTCAACAGCTTCAAGAATTGCATCAGCAGCAAAAGGTGCCGGTACATAAATTACAGATACGTTAGCACCTGTAGCTTTAACCGCATCTTCAACCGTATTGAAGACCGGTACGCCTTCAACTTCAGTTCCGCCTTTGCCAGGTGTTACGCCAGCAACGATTTTCGTTCCGTATTCAAGCATTTGCTTTGTGTGGAAAAGGGCAGTTGACCCTGTAATCCCCTGTACAAGCACTTTCGTGTCTTTATTAATGTATACACTCATCTTTGTCCCTGCCCTTCTTAGCCTACAAGTTCTACGATCTTTTTAGCGCCTTCTGCCATGGTGCCGGCTGCGATAATATCAAGACCTGATTCGTTCAGCAGTTTTTTGCCTAAGTCAACGTTTGTTCCTTCAAGACGCACTACTAAAGGTACGCTCAAGCTGACTTCTTTAGCCGCTTGGATAACGCCTTCTGCAATGATGTCACACTTCATGATACCGCCGAAAATGTTAACGAAGATCCCTTTTACATTCTTGTCAGAAAGAATGATTTTGAATGCTTCCGTTACTTTCTCAGCAGTCGCACCGCCCCCAACGTCAAGGAAGTTAGCGGGTGTTCCGCCGTAGTAGTTGATCGTATCCATCGTTGCCATAGCAAGTCCGGCGCCGTTAACCATACAGCCGATATTCCCATCCAAAGAAACGTAGCTCAAGTCATACTTGGAAGCTTCGATTTCTTTTGCATCTTCTTCGTCGTAGTCGCGCATTTCCATGATGTCTGCATGGCGGTAAAGTGAGTTGGCATCAAAGTTGAATTTCGCATCCAATGCTACTACTTGTCCGTCTCCAGTAACAACTAGAGGGTTGATTTCTACGATTGCTGCATCAGTATCAACATACGCTTGATACAAACCAAGCATTAATTTTGATGCTTTGTTTACTAATTTAGCTGGGATGTTCATGTTGAATGCCATACGGCGAGCCTGGAAGCCAGTCAAGCCGATAACCGGATCAATTTCTTCGTAGAAAAGGCGTTCCGGGTTATTAGCTGCTACTTCTTCAATGTCCATTCCGCCTTCTTCAGAACCCATAAGAGTTACACGAGAAGTTTCACGGTCAAGAACCAATCCTAAGTAGTATTCTTTTTCGATGTTGCTTCCTGCTTCGATGTACAAACGTTTTACTTCTTTTCCTTCAGGGCCCGTTTGGTGAGTGACAAGCACTTTGCCCAAAAGCTCTTTCGAATAAGCACGCACTTCGTCCAAGTTCTTGGCAAGTTTAACTCCGCCCGCTTTACCGCGTCCACCTGCATGGATTTGGGCTTTCACCACAACAACATCAGTACCTAGTTCTTTAGCCGCTTTAACCGCTTCTTCCGGAGAAAAAGCAACGTGGCCTTCTGGAACCGCTACTCCATATTGCTTAAGGATCTGTTTCCCTTGATATTCATGGATATTCATCTGTCATCCTCCAATCAAACATCTATCTCGTAATTTTATTGCCTTTATCATTGTATTAAAGTTGACATGAAATGTCCACAGTTGTCGGTTGTACTGCAAATACTTACAAAATTCTGATTCTATTTAAAGCGTTTTCATTAAGAGAGATTTAATCGGTTCAAATGTTTTTCGGTGGATCGGGCATGGCCCAAGATTGCGCAGCGCTTCCAAATGTTCCGGTGTCCCGTATCCGGCATGTTTGTCAAAGCCGTAACCCGGAAATTCGTCCGCGTACGAATCCATGAGCTTATCCCTTGTTGTTTTCGCCAGTATCGAAGCTGCTGCGATCGCCAAACTTTTAGCGTCGCCTTTGATAATCGATTCGCATGGCATCGGAAGATCCAGCATCATCGCATCCGCTAAGACTATAGCTGGCGGCGAGTTTAACTGCAATGCGGCTTTCGTCATCGACAATCTGGTCGCCTGGTAAATATTGCAGCGGTCGATTTCAACCGGCGGCTGAATGTGGACGGCGTAGCTGACCGCGACTTCACGTATCATGTCCGCAAAATAATTGCGTTTGGCTTTTGATAATTTCTTTGAATCATCGAGGCCGATTAACATGGTGCAATCTTCCGGCAAAATGACCGCCGCTGTAACGACAGGCCCGGCTAGCGGCCCGCGACCTGCTTCGTCTATTCCTGCAACAAGTGAAGTGGGATGTTTTTTATACGATTGGTCAAACTGAATTTTCTTCTCGTGATTATGTAAAAGTTTTGCGTTCGAGTTTTGTCTCTTATGCCATTGGGCGATCAACGTCTGGATGCTTTTCCGGGAATCCTGCGCCAACTCATCCATCCAAGGCTCCCATTGATTGGCTGCCTTTAATTTTTCTTTTATTGCCGTTACCGTCTCCATCAACTATGCGCCTCCTTGCCAAATTAAAAAGAGGTTGATCCCAAGCTCGGGGCCAACCTCTTTTGCTGGAATCAGTATACTTCTTCTTCCACGATCATTTCATCTTTGTAATCGAACGTTACGCGGCCCAAGTGCTGATTCCGAATGTCACGGATGATAATTTCCGCAACCATTTCGTAATCGACTTCCCCATTAACCATGCTGATATGGCGCCTTTTGGCAATATGGTCAAAAACATTGACGATTTCTTCGTCAATTTCTTCCAAACCGTAGCGTTCTTTTAAGCGTTCCGGATAGCGCTCTTCCAAAAACTTCAATGCGTAAATTGCAAGTTCCTGCATTTGGATAACCGAATCTTTAATCGCTCCGGTTACCGCCAATTTCAAGCCCGTTTCCGGGTCTTCAAATTTTGGCCACAAAATCCCAGGCGTGTCCAATAGTTCGATTTCTTTTCCAACTTTAATCCACTGCTGAGCCTTCGTAACCCCTGGCATGTTCCCAGTTTTGGCTAAGCTTTTTTTAGACAATCGGTTGATGAGCGTCGATTTTCCCACGTTCGGAATGCCGACAATCATGGCCCGGATGGCCCGCGGCTTAATGCCTTTTGAAATCATGCGGTCCCATTTGTCCGCCAGTATTTCTTTGGATGCTTTTGTCACAAGCTGAAGCCCTTTTCCTTCAAGGGAATTAATGGCGACAGCACGCGTTCCTTCATCCTCAAAATAACGAATCCATTTTTGTGTTTCAACTTCATCTGCCATGTCCATTTTATTTAAAATAATTAAACGGGGTTTTTGCTGAATCACTTGATCAATCATCGGATTGCGCGAAGATAAAGGCAACCTGGCATCCACAAGTTCGAAAATGATGTCCACTAATTTCAGTTTTTCCGTAACTTCTCTTCGAGCCTTTGCCATGTGTCCAGGAAACCATTGTATCGTCATAAAAACACTCCTTAGTTAACAATCCCTGCTTCAGCCATTGGCCAAAACACAAAACTCGTACTGCCAATCACTTCATCTATTTTCACGGCACCGATCATGCGGCTGTCTTTGCTCGCTCTGCGGTTGTCCCCCATGACAAAGATATATCCCTCGGGAATCGTGCTTTGGCCTATTTTTTCTTCTAACGTAAAATCTTCAGTCAAAGTGCCAGTAACACCTTTTTTGTATTCATCTAAATACGGTTCTTCTACAGGTTCGCCGTTTATAAACAACTGGTCATCTTCATAGGCAATATGATCGCCTGGCAAACCGATAACCCGCTTGATATAATCTTTTTCTTCTGGCGCATGAAATACGATAATGTCAAACCGATCCGGTTCCCCTACGTTATAGCCGATTTTGTTAACGATCATCCGGTCGCCATGTTCTAAAGTAGGCATCATCGATTCCCCGTCCACCACGATTGGAGTGAAAAAGAAAAAACGGATTATTGCCGCGAGTCCGAATGCAATCAATAGGGCTTTTGACCATTCCCATACTTCGTTTTTTTTCTTTCCTTCTGTTTCCATGCGCTTTCCTCCTCGAACATTCTGGTTTAATTGTACAAGGATTAACCGCTTTTAGCAAAGAAAAGCGTATGCGCCTGTTCAGCTCTGAAAGGCATAAGACGGATTGGCGAAGCGGCGTTCTTTGCCGCACAGCTAAGATGGCTTATGTCCCGAAGAGCTAGGCGCTGGAGCCTAGCCAGCAAAGAAAAGCGTATGCCGAGGCATTGGCCTTGAAAGTCTCAAAAAAAAAGGAAGAGGGCGCGAAGGCCCTCTTCCTGCATTGCTTATCTTAGCGAATTTCTTTGATGCGAGCTGCTTTACCGCGTAGTTCACGCAAGTAGTACAATTTCGCACGACGCACTTTACCACGACGCAGAACGTCAAGTTGTGCAATTTTTGGTGTGTGTACAGGGAATGTACGTTCAACACCAACACCATAAGAGATTTTGCGGACAGTGAATGATTCACTAACTCCGCCTCCACGGCGACTGATTACGATTCCTTCGTACATTTGGATCCGTTCGCGAGTTCCCTCGACAACCTTCACATGCACGCGGACAGTATCTCCGGGACGGAACGTTGGAAGATCCGTACGAAGTTGTTCTTTAGTAATTGCTTCAATAATGTTTTGCATGGTTTTCTCTCCTTCTACAGATGCTCTTACACCTAAATAGCTGTTGCAGCGGAACATCGTGATCCTGTACTTCACATAAAAGTACAGACTCCATAGTACCACCGAAAACCATCTTGTGCAAGAGGAAATCCAATTATCGTTTTTGTTTTTTTAATTCGTCTACTTTTTTCTGTTGAACTGCTGTCAATTCTATTTTCTCAAACAAATCCGGGCGCCGTTCAAGCGTCCGTTTTAAGGTTTGCTCTTCGCGCCATTGATCCACACGGGCATGATTGCCGGACGTCAAGACGTCCGGAACTTTCCATCCACGGAAATTGGCAGGGCGGGTATACTGGGGGTGTTCAAGGAGGCCGGTTGAAAAGGAATCCTTAACCGGCGAGTCCGCATTGCCTAGCACGCCTGGAAGCAGTCTGACCACACTGTCGATTACTGCCATGGCCGCGAGTTCGCCGCCAGTCAACACAAAATCGCCAAGAGAGATTTCATCCGTCACCAAATGCTCGCGGATTCGTTCATCATAGCCTTCGTAATGGCCGCAAATGAAAATTAACTCTTCTTCCCCTGCCAGCTCTTCTGCCTTTTTTTGCGTAAAGCGTTCGCCTTGCGGGCACATTAAAATGATGCGCGGATTTTTTTCGGTCGACAAGGATTCCACGGCATTAAAAATCGGTTCTGGCTTTAACACCATTCCTGCTCCCCCGCCAAATGGATAGTCGTCCACTTGCCGCTTATTGTCGGCGAATTCGCGAATATCCACAACGTTAAGCGAGACCGCTTGTTTTTCTTGAGCTTTTTTCATGATTGAGTGATGAAAGACGCCATCAAACATAGGAGGAAATAGTGAAAGGACGTTTATTTTCATTCCGACAACAAACCTTCCAAGACTTCAATGACCACTTTCTTTTCATCGACATCCACTTCTTTGACAACATCTTCGATATACGGAATGTAATGCATTTTCCCTTGTTTCGGTTTGACTTCCCATACGTCATTCGCGCCGGTTTCCAGAATTTCCGTAATCGTCCCAAGTTCACGGCCTTCCGTCGAATAAACGGTGCAGCCTAAAATTTCATGGTGATAGTAGGCATGGTCTTCCAGGTCCGTCAAATCATGCTCTGCAATTTTTAAATAGGCTTCTTTGAATTCGACCACATCGTTGATATTGGGATATCCTTCGAATGTCACCAATTCAAAGTTTTTATGTTGGCGGTGGCTAGCGATTTTCACCATGATCGGTTTTTTGGCATCCGGCTTGAACAAGCCCAATTTTGTGCCAATTGCAAAACGCTCTTCCGGAAAATCAGTGCGGGACATGACCCGCACTTCCCCACGGATTCCATGGGTGTTGACGATTTTCCCTACATTAAACCATTCCACGAGCAAACATCCTTTCATTTCTGTTTTAATTGACAAAAAAGGAAGGAACCTGGGCTCCTTCCTTTTTCTTAATCCACGATATCGAGGTAAGTTTTTTTCTTATGATAGTTGCTTGCTGCCGAATACACGATGGACCTGATGGCTTTCGCCACACGTCCTTGTTTCCCGATAATTTTCCCTGTATCTTCTGAATGCACGGAAAGTTTGTAGACAATACGGCTAGCATTTTCGTCAGTTTCTATACGAACTTCTTCCGGATAATCGACTAACGGTTTGACAATGGTCTCGATCAGCTGCTTCATAAGAAAATCTCCCTTACTTGCTTAATTTGCTGTTATGGAATTTTTCCATAATGCCGTTTTGAGAAAACAAGTTGCGAACAGTGTCAGATGGTTTTGCGCCATCGTTAAGCCATTTCAACGCTAATTCTTCGTCGATTTTAACTTCAGCTGGAACTGTTAGCGGGTTGTAAGTACCTACTGTTTGGATTTGACGGCCGTCACGTGGAGCACGTGAGTCAGCTACTACGATACGATAAAAAGGAGATTTTTTAGCTCCCATACGTTTCAAACGAATTTTTACTGCCATTTCTTAAAGCACCTCCGAATAGTTTCACACAAGATATTATATTAGCAAGCTTTAAATAGTTTGTAAAGTATTTTTTCTTAACACCTTAAAATTTATTTTACTGTATAAGTTGAACTAAAGAATTATCCTTTTATACACCGCTTCGATCGCTTTGGGTAAGGCAAAGAATAGTGCTCCTGCGCAAGCTCGTCGCAAAGATGTTGGTCAAACTTCCTTTGCCCAATATCTTCGCAGCTGTTTTGCGGAATATCGATAGCCAAAGATTAATAGTTCAGCTTATACAGCATAGATTGTTTATTTAAAAAGAGAATCCAAGCCTGGCATCGACATTTTTTTCTTGCCTTTTTTGTTGTTCATGCCAGACATTTGCTTCATCATTTTCTTCATGTCTTCAAATTGCTTGAGCAAACGGTTAACGTCTTGGATCGTTGTTCCAGATCCTTTCGCAATACGTTTACGGCGATTGGCGTTGATGATTTCCGGAGTGGTTTTTTCCTGAGTGGTCATCGAATAAATGATCGCTTCGACGCGCCCCATTTGGCTTTCATCCACTTTGGCGTTTTCAATGCCTTTGATTTTATTGGCGCCTGGAAGCATTTTTAAAATTTCATCCAGCGGCCCCATTTGTTTCACTTGGTTCATTTGATCCAAAAAATCGTCAAAAGTGAACGAAGAAGTCCGGAATTTTTCTTCCAGTTCTTTCGCTTTTGCTTCATCGACATTCGTTTGTGCTTTTTCAATCAACGACAGCATGTCGCCCATGCCGAGAATTCGGGAAGCCATGCGGTCTGGGTGGAACGCTTCAAGTGCATCCATTTTTTCGCCCATCCCGACAAATTTTATCGGCTTTTCGGTAACGGAACGAATGGACAAAGCAGCCCCGCCTCGGGTATCGCCGTCTAATTTTGTCAAGACGACTCCCGTGATGCCGACCGCTTCATTAAAGTTCTGAGCTACGTTGACGGCGTCTTGCCCGGTCATGGCGTCTACTACAAGGAAAATCTCATCCGGCTCTTTGAGGGCGCGTATGTCTTTCAATTCCTGCATCAAGTTTTCGTCCACATGCAAACGTCCGGCTGTATCGATGATAACCGTATCCATATGTTCGGCCCGTGCGTGTTCGATCGCTTGGCGAGAGATTTCGACCGGCGAAATCTCTGTGCCTTTTGAAAATACCGGCAACGATAATTGCTTGCCGATTGTTTCTAACTGCTGGATGGCTGCTGGGCGATAAACGTCAGCCGCTACAAGCAGCGGTTTGCGGTTGTACTTTTTGCGGAGCAATGAAGCCAACTTCCCTGAAGTGGTCGTTTTACCGGCCCCTTGCAAACCAACCATCATAATGACCGTTGGCTGACGCGTCGAGAATTCGATTTTGCTTTGCTCGCCGCCCATTAAGTTGGTCAGTTCGTCTTTAACGATTTTCACGACTTGCTGGCCAGGAGTCAAACTTTCCATTACATCTTGGCCAATCGCGCGTTCACTTACTTTTTTCACAAATTCTTTAACGACTTTTAAATTGACGTCCGCTTCGATTAACGCAAAACGGACTTCGCGCATCATTTCTTTAACGTCTGCTTCAGACACTTTCCCTTTGCCTTTAATCCGTTGGATGGTGCCTTGCAAGCGTTCGGCTAATCCTTCAAATGCCACTATTGCCGCCTCCTAATCCCATTCTTTTAGTTCACCAAGAAATTTATGGATCCGCTCTTCTGTAAACGGCTGACTTTCAAATGAAGTCACCAATTGCTGCCGTTTTTGAAATTTATCAAACAACTGCAATTTTTCCTCGTATTCTTCCAGCATCGCTTCAGTACGTCGGATGTTGTCATAAACTGCTTGTCGAGTGATATTATATTCTTCAGCAATTTCCCCCAAAGAATGGTCATCTAAATAATAAAGCATCATATAACTGCGCTGTTTAGGCGTCAGCAATTCCTGATAGAAATCGAATAAATAGTTCATTCGCGTCGTTTTTTCCAGTCCCATCATAGCTGCTCACCTCGTTTATTCTACTGACAACCATACAAAATATAGCATTAGGCGTCAAGTAATTTTACTTGTCTGATTCAGCATTTTCCAGTTCTTCTTCTTTGTCCAATCCTTCGGCAAACAAGCCATACACATACTTTTGAGGATCAAACGGCTGGAGATCGTCCATTTGTTCACCAAGGCCAACAAATTTCACTGGAATGCTTAATTTATTGCGGATTGCCAACACAATTCCGCCTTTTGCCGTGCCGTCCAGTTTGGTCAAGACGATTCCGGTAACGTTGGTCACTTCTTTGAACGTTTGAGCTTGAATCAATGCATTCTGGCCCGTTGTCGCATCAAGTGCCAATAGGACTTCATGCGGTGCTCCTGGAATTTCACGCGTGATGACGCGATGGACTTTTTCCAGCTCGTTCATCAAATTCACTTTGTTTTGCAACCGTCCTGCGGTATCGCAAATCAAGACATCAACGTTGCGCGATTTAGCAGCCCGGACCGCGTCATACATCACAGCTGCCGGGTCAGACCCTTCGCTTTGCTTGATTACGTCAACGCCGACGCGCTGGCCCCAAATGTCGAGCTGTTCGATTGCGCCCGCGCGGAATGTATCTCCGGCAGCAAGCAAAACGGATTTCCCTTCATTTTTCAGACGGTGTGCAAGCTTAGCGATCGACGTAGTTTTTCCGACGCCGTTAACGCCGACGAATAAGATGACCGTCAAGTCATCGGCAAAGTTCAATTCGTTGATTTCGTCTTCGCCCGCTTCGTAAATTTCAACTAATTTTTCTGAAATGACGGATTGGACATTGGATGTATCTTTGACGTTTTTGCGCTGAACTTCAAAACGCAATTGGTCCATCAATTCCATGACGGTTTCAAAACCGACATCCGCTTGCAGCAAAATTTCTTCCAATTCTTCGAAAAAGTCTTCGTCCACTTTGCGGTATCGGGCGACCAAATCATTGATCTTTGACGTAAAACCAGTCCGGGTTTTAGTTAACCCTTCTTTGTATTTCTCAGTTGACTGTTCAGCTTCTTGGTTTCCTGAGAATTTATCTTTTAACTTTTTAAAGAAACTCATATGAACACTCCTCTTTTAAATTTCTTCCTGCAGCTTAACAGATACCAGTTTGGAAATGCCAGACTCCTGCATGGTGATGCCGTAAAGCACATCTGCGCCTTCCATCGTCCCTTTACGGTGCGTAATGACGATGAACTGGGTTTCTTCGCTGAATTTTTTCAAATACTGGCTGTAGCGGACGACGTTCGATTCATCAAGCGCCGCTTCCACTTCGTCCAGTACACAGAAAGGAACCGGACGGATGTTCAAAATTGCAAACAGCAGCGCAATGGCCGTCAATGCGCGTTCCCCGCCGGACAGCAAACTCAAGTTTTGCAGCTTTTTGCCGGGCGGCTGGGCAACGATTTCAATGCCTGTCGACAGCATATTGCTTGAATCGGTCAAAATCAAATCGGCCGATCCTCCGCCAAACAGCTCTTTGAATACACGCTGGAACTGAGTACGGATGGCATAAAACGTCGTCTCAAAGCGGCTCGTCATTTCTTCGTCCATTTCTTCGATTACCGTGCGCAGCGTTTCTTTCGCTTCGTTTAAATCATTGCGTTGTTCCGTTAAAAAGCTATGGCGTTCCGAAACGTGTTCAAACTCTTCAATGGCTCCGATATTGACCGGCCCGAGCTCTTCGATGGATTGCTTCAGCAGCTTCACCTTTTTGCGGACAACTGCCTCTTCATCCGCCAATTCCACAAGTTTCGCTTCTTTGACGGTTAACTGATAGTCGTTTTCCAATTGGGCAATGAACCCTTGCATTTGGACGTCGAGGCGCGTGGATTTCACTTCACATATGCGAATGGCTTCCACAAACCCTTTGTACAGGCGCTGAAGTTCTTTTAACTGTTCTTCTAATGCATTAAGTTCATTTTGCTTATCAGAACGAGTTTGGCGAATATCTTGGATTTTTTGCTGCTCGTGGTATTTTTTCTCGGTCCACTTGGCAATTTCCGCACTGATTTCTTCGTCTGAATAGCCCCGGTTCGCTTCTTCCGATTGGATCCAGGCCAGCTCTTTTTGACTGTTTTGCAATTTAAGGTCGCTTCTCGATTTCCGTTCCGCCAGTTCTCCTTCGCTTTGCATTAGCTGGGCAACGCGTTCTTTCATAACCGCATATTGGGATTTTTTCTCGGATAGCTTCGTTAAAATCGCATCGCGTGCGGTTTCGTTTTTCTGCTTGAAATTCGTTAATTCGTCAATTTGCGAAGAAATTGCCGTCAATTCTCCACCAATTTCTTCCAGTCGGTCTACTGCGGTTTCTTTGCGGTCCGTGATGGTCGTCAAATCGATTTCCTTGTTTTTCTGTTCGGCTAAAAAGACGTTGTAGCGGTCTTTTGTCGTTTTTAATACGGCTTCGATTTCCCGCAAAATTATCGAACGCTCCGATTCCAGATCGCGGTATTTCTCGCCTTCTGAACGCAAGTTGTTCAAGGCTTGTTCGGTCTCGTGAACCGTCGATTGCTCTTTTTTCACCGTATTTTCGGCTTGGGCAATGGTCGCTGCCAGTTCTTTCGATTGCACGATCAAATGGTCAAGCTCAGCTTTCCTTGAGAAAAACGAAGCCTGTGTTTTATTGGCGCCGCCTGTCATGGAACCGCCGGCATTGACAACATCGCCTTCTAATGTGACGACCCGGTAGCGGTTCATCGTCATTTTGCTGATGGCGGATGCGCCTTTTAAATCTTTGGCAATAATGACGTTGCCAAGCAAGTTTTCAAAAATCATGCGGTAAGCCGGTTCATACGCCACCAAATGATCGGCCATATCGACAAATGACGGATGGCTGTTAACGGCAGCGAGTGTTTGTTCAGAAATTTTCCGGGACTTCATGACTGTCATCGGCAGAAACGTTGAGCGGCCTGCTTTCTTTTTCCGAAGAAATTCAATTGCTTCTCGTGCATGCTGTTCTGTTTCGGTGATGATGTGCTGGCTGGAAGCACCGAGCGCCGTTTCAATGGCTTTCGCATAAGTTTGATCCACTTGCGCCATTTCAGCAACGGCACCGACAATGCCCATAAGTGCGCCTTTTTCACGTGCAACCAATACTTCCCGGACGCCTTGGAAAAAGCCTGAAAAGTCCGCTTCCAACTCTTGCAGCGTTTCAATGCGCGCTGCCAATTGCTTTTGGGATTGGTATGCCTGGAACAACATGGCTTGTTTTTCATCAAAGGCCGTTTTCACTTTATTGTAGGCCGTTTCAGTAGCTCGGTATTTG
This sequence comes from Planococcus sp. YIM B11945, assembly GCF_050864155.1. NCBI lineage: Bacteria > Bacillati > Bacillota > Bacilli > Caryophanales > Caryophanaceae > Planococcus > Planococcus sp. YIM B11945. The sequence continues at coordinate 67,811 of NZ_JBOZWR010000003.1, forward strand.
TCCCGCTTGTCTTCCAGCAATTTGCGGATATCCGCAAGTTTCGCTTCTGCCGCAGCTTTTTCTTTTTCGAGCTTTTCAAGTTCCGCTGCAAAATCCGTTTGCTGAACCGCAATCCGGCTGCTGGTCTCGGACATCTGGCGTTCTTGCAGATCGATGTTTTTTAATTCATTTTTGACAGTCGCTTGTTCATTCATCAAATCAATGTAAACGGATTTGAATGATTCAATTTCATTGTCAATATCCGCTGGTGACCGGTTCAACTGATCTTCCAGCTGTTTGATCGACGCACGAATCGTTTGCTGCTCGGTTTTGTGTTCGGCAAGCATCGCAGTTTGTTCTTCATGCTTTTTCTGCAAAAAGTCATTTTCCCGTTTTTCGGCAGCAACCATTTCCTGCAGCTGCTGCGCTTGCCGGTGGGCGTTGTTCTTTTTCTCAGACATCAACAGCTTGCGGCCATCCCATTTTTCGCTTTCGCTGCTCGCTTCGACCAGCAAATTTTGGGATTCATCAATTTGGCCGTCCAACTGCCTCAAGTTCCTGCGAATCGCATTGACAGCTTTTTCTTTTAACTCAATTTCTTCCGCCAATTCTTTTTCTTTCGCAATATGCGAGGCTGATTCAGACGCCAAATAACTCAATTGCTCCTCTAACTCGTTAATGTCAAAAGCCAAAAGCGCAATGTCTGCATCTTTTAATTGGGCATTCATGTCCAAAAAGTCCCGGGCTGCTGACGCTTGAATTTGAAGCGGTTCCATCCGCCCGTCCAATTCATGCAAAATATCCAGCACCCGGTTCAAATTGTCGTCCGTTTCGTTAAGTTTCAGTTCCGCCTTTTTCTTGCGCTGCTTGTATTTTAAAACACCAGCTGCTTCTTCAAAAATCGATCGGCGGTCTTCCGCTTTGCTGTTTAAAATTTCATCAACGCGGCCTTGAGAAATAATTGAAAAAGCTTCTTTTCCGAGGCCCGAATCCATAAACAAATCTGTAATGTCTTTCAGCCGGCAATTTTGCTTGTTCAGCAAATAAGCGCTTTCGCCACTGCGAAAAACCCTCCTAGTTACGCTAATTTCGCTGTAATCAAGAGGGACGCGGCCGTCAGTGTTGTCTAATATCAATGTTACTTCCGCAAAATTCAACGGTTTACGGGAGTCGCTTCCTGCAAAAATGACGTCTTCCATTTTGGCTCCTCGAAGCGATTTCGCCGACTGTTCGCCGAGCACCCAACGGATGGCATCGGTGACGTTGCTTTTTCCGCTTCCGTTTGGGCCGACCACTGCTGTCACGCCAGGAACAAAATCAATGCCGATGCGATCGGCAAATGACTTGAACCCCATTACTTCTAATCGTTTCAAAAACATTTTTTCAATCCTCCGCTATCTCCTGCAATTTGCGGATTGCGAGCTGGGCAGCTTGCTGTTCCGCTTCTTTTTTCGACCGGCCATTGCCGATGCCCAGTTCTTTGTCAGCAAGCGAAACGCGTGTCACAAAAACCCGGCTATGGGCTGGCCCTTTTTCATCGATGATTTCATACGTTAACGAGCCATTGTTTTTTTGCTGCACCAGTTCCTGCAACTGGCTTTTGTAATCCATCACATGCGAAAAAGCACCGATTTCCACTTTCGGAAACAAGACAATATCCAAGAACGAGACGACCGCCTCCAAACCTTGGTCTAAATACAACGCGCCTATAAACGATTCAAACACGTCCGCCAATAGCGCTGGGCGCGTTCTTCCGCCAGTCAGTTCTTCGCCTTTTCCAAGAAGGATGTACGTTCCAAACTGAAGCTCGTGTGCAAACAAGACGAGAGATGGTTCGCAAACGATTGCCGCCCGCAATTTGGTCAGTTCGCCTTCGCTCATTTCCGGAAATTTCTTGAACAAGTAGTGGGACACGGACAATTCCAACACTGCATCCCCTAAAAACTCAAGGCGTTCATTATCGGTGTAATGTCTTCTTCGATGCTCATTCACATAGGATGAATGGGTAAATGCTTGATAAAGCAATGCAGGTTGCTGAAAGGTGATATTCAGTTCTTTTTGAAGTTCGATAAAAGCAGCTCGATCGCTTTCTTTCAATACTCCTGCTTTTTGATGGTTCGTTTTTTTCTTCATCGCCATTTTAATCTGCCTTTCTTTGCTGATCTTCTTTCAATTTTACCTTGTTTTCCTGCTTAGTGCAAAAAGAGAATTGACGCACAATCGCTTATAGAAAAAGCGTTTGTGCGTCAATTGGGTTGATTCATTATGTTTAATTACTGTTTGCTTTCGATGTACTTAACCGCGTCGCCTACTGTAGACATGTTTTCAGCGTCTTCGTCGGAAATTTCCATATCGAATTCATCTTCAAGTTCCATAACCAATTCAACTACGTCTAAAGAGTCAGCGCCCAAGTCGCCTGTGAAAGAAGCTTCAAGCTTTACTTCGCTTTCTTCTACTCCAAGACGATCTACGATTACTTTTGTTACTCGCTCTAATACTGTTGCCAATGTCGTCACCTCCCCTCAAATCAGTATACAAAAAAATTCGTCACATGACCATGCCGCCGTCAAGATGCAGCGTTTGGCCTGTCATATACGAAGAGTCGTCTGATGCCAAAAACAACGCTACTTTCGCCACTTCTTCCGGTTTGCCGAAACGGCCAAGCGGAATTTGGCCAAGCATTGCTTGCTGGATATCATCGCCCAACTTGTCTGTCATATCCGTTGTAATAAACCCTGGAGCGATGGCATTTGCTGTAATGTTGCGGCTTGCCAGCTCACGTGCTGTCGTTTTTGTCAGCCCGATAACGCCAGCTTTGGCTGCGACGTAATTGGCTTGTCCTGCATTGCCCATGACACCGACGATGGAGGCAATATTAATGATGCGGCCTGCACGTTGTTTCATCATTTGGCGCGTAACTGCTTTCGTGCAAACAAAAACGCCCTTCAGATTTGTATTGATGACATCGTCCCATTCGTCATCTTTCATACGCATCATCAAATTGTCGCGGGTAATTCCGGCATTGTTCACCAAAATATCAATCGAGCCGAACGCTTTCATTGTTTCATCAGCCATAGCTTTTACAGCTTCCGAATCCGAGACGTTTGCTTTCACCGCAATCGCTTCGCCGCCATTTTGTTGAATTTCAGCTACTACAGCTTCCGCTTTTTCTTGGCTCCCACTGTAATTGACGACCACTTTTGCGCCGGCGCTTGCCAATTTCCGGGCAATTTCCGCACCGATTCCTCGTGATGCGCCTGTAACGATTGCCGTTTTACCTGTTAAGTTGCTCATTTTGCCAGCTCCTCTACCGCTTTTTCAAATGATTCCAAATCGTAGACGGGCAGCGCAGTGACGGAACGGTCGATTTTTTTCACCAATCCGCTCAACACTTTGCCCGGTCCAATTTCAACAAATACGGTGACGCCCAAGCTGATCATTTCTCTCACCGATTGCTCCCACAGAACAGGCGAATAGAGCTGGCGGATGAGCAAGTCTTGAATTTGCACAGCGTTGGTTTCACCTTTTGCGGTTACATTGGAAATGACCGGAACCGTTGCGTCCTCTAGAAACGATTCGCTCAATACTTTTGAAAGGTCTAGCGATGCGGGGTGCATCAGCTCCGAATGGAAAGGCCCGCTGACATCCAGCGGAATCGCGCGTTTCGCGCCTCGTTCTTTTGCTACGAGGCACGCTCGTTCAACGCCTGCTTTCGTTCCCGAAATGACGATTTGACCTGGGCAGTTCAAATTGGCTAACTGAACCACACCCGTTGAATCCGTCACTTCATTTGTTACTTTTTCAAGTTCTTCGCTTTCCATGCCGAGAATGGCCGCCATTGTTCCTTCTCCTGCCGGCACTGCACTGTTCATATAAAGCCCACGTTTATGGACAATGCTCACCGCTTTTTCAAATGGCAAAACGTTCGACGCGACAAGCGCACTGTATTCTCCCAAACTGTGTCCAGCGGTAAAATCTGGCACGATTCCGGCTCGGTTCAACCGTTCCGTGATCATTGAACTTACGGTTAACAAAGCAGGTTGTGCATGATATGTAATCGTCAACTCTTCTTGCGGGCCGTTTAGCATCAAATCGGACAATTTAAAGCCAAGAATTTCGTCGCCGCCTGTAAAAATCTGGCGGCTTGTTTCGTCATTCAAGAAACTTTCTCCCATGCCGACAGTTTGTGAGCCTTGCCCTGGATAAATAAAAGCAATTTTCGTCATTCTGTTTTCTCCTTCTCAAGCGTAGAGTGGATGGTGCCTGTCACGTCGAATTCAACCATCGTCCGCGTTTGGCGGATTGCATTAAATAATGCATTGGCATTTGATGAACCATGAGCCTTGATGACCGGCGCTTTTAAGCCGAACAGCCCGGCTCCACCGTATTCGCTGTAATCGAGCATGCCTTTAAGGCCTTTAATATTGTCTTTTACGAGGAAAGCGGCCACTTTTGTCTTTGCCGATGTCATGAACACATCTTTGATCATTGCAAACACATTCATCGCGGTGCCTTCAATCGTTTTCAAAACCATGTTGCCTGTGAAGCCGTCCGTTACCACAACATCTGCTGCCCCGTTCAACAAATCCCGTGATTCGACGTTGCCAATAAAATTGATCGGCGCTTGTTTTAACAACGGAAAAGCAGCTTTCGTTAAATCATTGCCTTTTTTCTCTTCGGTGCCAATATTCAAAAGGCCGACCGTTGGATTTTGGATGCCGCGAACTTTTTCAGCGTAAATGCTGCCCATGACTGCGTATTGCACCAAGTGTTCAGGGCGCGCTTCCGCGTTCGCTCCCATATCCAGCATGACAAATCCTTTGCCGTCGATCGTCGGCAAAGTTGGCGCTAATGCCGGCCGGTCGACGCCTTCAATGCGGCCGACCACAAACAGCCCAGCCGCCATCAATGCGCCGGTGTTTCCAGCCGATACACAAGCATCTGCACGGCCGTCTTTGACCGCTTGCGCCATTTGCACCATTGAGGCGTTTTTCTTGCGGCGCACCGCTCGGACGGGATCGTCTTCCGCTTCAATGATTTCTTCGCAATGCACAACGGTCATCCGGTCCTGCTCACGCAAAAAAGGACGCATTTTTTCTTCGTGTCCGTAAAGCTGGATCTCCAAATCGCTGAATTCCGCCAGCGCCTTGTAGACTCCTTCGATGATTTCTTTTGGCGCATTGTCTCCGCCCATCGCATCTACTGCTATTTTCACTTTTCGTCACCTTCACTTTGTTCCGTCGTCCGGTACATTTCAAATGTTCCGGTAAAGACTGTTGTTTGGTCTACAGAAGACACCACTTTTACATAAGCCCGGTTTTTTTTCGGATTGCGCTCAATGACTTGCGCTTTTGCCACAATCCGCTGGCCGGCAGTCACAGGCCGCAAAAACTGGAGTTCTGATTTTACCGTCAATGCCAATTCATCGTTCATCACCGCTACAGCAAGTGAATTGGCTTGGGCAAATAAATGATGGCCTCTGGCAATTTGGTTGCGCTGAAAAACGTGTTCCGGTTTCACATCAAAAATCGATATCGCCCGTTCATCCAATTCAATGTCGATAATTTCGCCGAACACTTCATCGATCGGCAGCGATTTCACTTCATCTTCATAGGTTTTTACAGCAACGTGTTTGATGCGTTCCCGCAATTCGGGAATCGCCAGTTCCATCCGGTCGAGCCGAATCGTCTGGACGCTGACGTTAAATTTTACAGACAATTCTTCGTCCGTGACAAATGGATTGCTTTTTATCCATTCTTTTAACGCGAGTTGCCGTTCTTTTTTCGTTCTTTTCACAATGTCACCGCCCGCTATTAGCACTTGGTACTAATACGAGTATATAAATAACAAAAAAAGAATGCAAGGATTAATCCTAATCCCGCATTCTCAGTCTAACCGGCTCGCTGATAAGGCACCCGATTCTTCCAGTTGCTCACGCAAGCATTTCATCTCGTCGCTCACCCAAAACTCTTCGCCATTGACGAGTTTCTCAGCATCTTTTCTGGCGGTTTCAAGCGCCCGGTAATCGTGCACCAAATCCGCCATTTTAAACTCCGGCACACCGCTTTGCTTGCGGCCAAAGAAATCTCCTGGCCCGCGCAGCTGCAAATCTTTTTCAGCCAAGACAAAACCGTCGTTCGTTTCGGTCATCGAATTCATGCGCTCTTTGCCGGTTTCCGTTTTTGGATCCGCCAATAGCACACAATAAGATTGTTCGCTGCCTCGCCCGACGCGTCCGCGCAATTGGTGGAGCTGTGACAAGCCGAATCGCTCGGCGTCGTAAATGAGCATAAACGATGCGTTCGGCACGTTCACGCCGACTTCCACCACGGTCGTCGAAACCAGAACCGCAATCTTGCCTTCGGTGAATTCCCGCATTGTTTCTTCTTTTTCATCCGAATGCAAACGGCCATGCATCAATCCGACCGTGTATTTGCCATGAAAATGGCTTGACAATTGCTGAAACAGCTCCACGGCGTTTTGGAAATCGAGTTTGTCCGACTCTTCGATTAATGGACAAATCACATAAGCTTGCCGTCCGGCGGCCAGTTCTTTTTCCATTCGTCCCAATATTTTGCCAAACATTTCTTTTTTCATCCAAAATGTCTGGATTTCTTTGCGTCCGACCGGCATTTCATCAATGACAGATACATCCATTTCGCCAAAAGCGGAAATGGCAAGCGTTCGTGGAATCGGCGTCGCGGTCATAAATAACACATCCGGATTATAGCCTTTGTCTTTCAATACGCGCCGCTGATCTACGCCGAACCGGTGCTGCTCATCCGTAATGACGAGCCCAAGCTTTTTAAATAACACTTCCGGTTGAATCAAAGCATGAGTACCGATAAGGATATGGATTTCTCCAGCAGCCAATTGATCCAAAATCAATTGGCGCCGCTTGCCTTTTACGGAACCGGTCAATAGCGCAATGTTCACGCCGAACGGCTCGAACCATTGCACGAGCGTATTGGCATGCTGCTCCGCCAAAATCTCCGTCGGCGCCATTAACGCGCCTTGCAAGCCGGCAGTAACTGCAGCATAAAGCGAAATCGCAGCCACCACCGTTTTGCCTGAACCCACATCGCCTTGCAGCAAGCGGTTCATGCGGAATGGTTCTTTCAAGTCTTTGCAAATTTCGTTGACCACCCGTTTTTGCGCATCGGTCAAATCAAACGGCATCGACTGAATAAATTTCTTCAGTGCCTCGAGGTCGTAATTGATAAAAGAGCCGCCTTCTTCTTCACGGTTCTTTTTACGCAGCGCCTGCATTTTTAATTGGAACATGAGCAGTTCTTCGTAAACGAACCGGCGCCTTGCTTGCTTTAGCATTTCGCCATCCGGAGGGAAGTGCACCCATTCCAACGCATCTTGGACAGAAGGAAGGTGATAAGCGGAAAGATACCGCTCCGGCAGGCAATCTTCCAATTCATCTTTTGCCAAATCCAACGCTTGGCGCATCAGTTTTCGGAACGTTTTTTGGTAAATCGATCCCCGCAAGCTGTAAACCGGTTCAAAATCCGCCCCATTCGTTTTCGGTCCGATCGAATGGCTTTGGACGGTAATAACTTGGCGCCCTCTGTCCCATTTCCCTGATAGCGTCAGTACTTCTCCGATATGGAGCTTCGCTTTGACGTACGGCTGATTAAAAAAAATCGCTTTGACCAGATGCCGTCCGACCAAAACTTGCACTTGTGTCCGCGATTTGTTTTTTCCTAAAAAAAGGACGGAAGGTTCACTTTCGACCCTTCCCTCCACAGTAACTCGTTCATTATGTGGCGTATCAGCCAGATCTTTCAATTGGAAATCTTCGTGGCGGTAAGGAAATGTCATGATCAAATCATTAATGGTTTCGATTTTCATTTCCTGCAACGATTCAGCCGCTGTTTTGCCTACCCCTTTTAACCGAGTAACAGGCTCGTTAACGTCCACTTCCAACAACTGCCCCGCCGAAAATTTTCGATTCCAGCCATTTGCCTGTCGGAGTAGCGGCTAGCCCTCCTTTTGCTGTTTCCCGAAGCGTACTTGGCATCGATTGTCCGATTTCGAACATCGCACCAATCACTTCGTCGCACGGGATACGGCTCGTTACGCCAGCCAACGCCATATCGGCTGCAACAACCGAATTGGCAGCACCCATTGCATTTCGTTTCACACAAGGCACTTCCACTAATCCCGCCACTGGATCACAGACAAGGCCGAGCATGTTTTTCATCGTAATCGCGAAAGCTTCTGAACTTTGCTGAGGGGTTCCCCCAGCCATTTCCACGATCGCAGCTGCAGCCATTGCTGCAGCAGATCCCACTTCCGCCTGGCAGCCGCCAGCTGCACCTGAAATTGATGCATTGTTAGCTACGACAAAGCCAAAAGCTCCGGAGGTGAACAAAAAGCGAATCATTTGCTCGCGCGTCGGATTTAATTTATTTTTCACCGCAAACAACGTGCCTGGCACAACTCCCGCCGAACCGGCTGTCGGTGTCGCGCAAATCGTTCCCATCGCTGCATTCACTTCATTTGTAGCGACCGCTTTGCTGACTGCGTCCAAAAGAAGATCGCCGGACAATGCGTTGCCTTTGGCCATATATGCTTGAAGCAAAACCGCATCGCCTCCCGTTAAACCGGAAACCGAATGCACGCCTTTCAATCCTTTTTCCACAGCTTCTTCCATCACCGTCAAATTTCGGTCCATTTGTTTCATGACTTCTTCACGCGACCGGTCTGTAACGAGCATTTCCTGCTCGATCATGATTTCAGAAATCAGTTTGTTTTCCTGCTCTGCCCGTTCTACCAGTTCTCGTACATTGCGAAATAAAAATTCCACTTTATAAACCTCCCATTTCAATCAGCGATTCTTGTAACTTGTGTGATATTTGGAAGCGTTCTTAATTCATCCATCACTTCTTTATCCACATTTTGATCCACTTCAATCACCATAAGTGCCATACGCCCTTTTTCTTTGCGGGATACTTCCATATGGCCGATGTTGATATCATATTTATATAAGCAATTGGCAACATTTGCAATGCATCCTGACCGGTCATCGTGGACCACAAGAATGGCTGGATGTTCGCCCGACAAGCGCAGCGGGAACCCGTTCAATTCGGTGATTTCAATCTTCCCGCCGCCGATGGAAATGCCCATCATGGACATTTCAGAAAGTTCATCGCCGATCACAATCCGTGCTGTATTCGGATGCTCGACGTGTCCCGCCTCCGGAATAAATTCAAATGCCATGCCTAGTTTTTCTGCTTCTTCAAAAGAAGTTTTGATGCGTTCATCAAATGTATCGTAATCAAGCAAGCCACCGACAATTGCCACGTCGGTGCTATGCCCTTTATACGTTTCTGCAAACGAACCATATAAATGGATTTTTGCCCATTTTGGCTGCCGTCCAAATAAATCCCGTGCTACTCTGCCGATGCGTGCTGCTCCCGCAGTATGCGAAGAAGAGGGCCCAATCATAACAGGGCCGATTATATCAAAAACAGATTTGAACTTCATGGCTCAAACCCCTTCCTATAAATATACGTATACTATCAGTTTACACGAATTTGTCACATTTCACAAAAATTAAAAGCACATGCAGATTGCATGTGCTTTTATTATTACGCGCTGTTGCTGCGCCTTGTCCGCCAAAGCGGTTCTCAGTTTTATTCTACAGCTAAAATATACGGATATAATGGTTGCTTGCCGCTGTGGATTTCAACTTCCACTTCTTCATTCAACGATTCAATAAAGGCGCCTAATTCTTCTGCGTCTCCTTCGCTTACGTCTTCTCCGTAAAGAATCGTTACGATTTCGGCTTCTTCATCAACCAATTTTTTGGCCAATTCTTCCGCTACGTTTTTCAGACTTGCTTCTGAAACGACAATTTTCCCTTGGGAAATGCCCATGAAATCATCTTTTTTAATGGAAATCCCATCAATGGACGTGTCGCGGACTGCGAACGTAACAGAACCGGACTTCACGTTTTTCGAGGCGCTTGCCATCGTTTTTTGGTTTTCTTCAACCGACGCGGAAGGATTAAATGCCAGCAGGGCCGACATTCCTTCAGGCACATCTTTCGTCGGGACGACCGCGGCTTCAATATCCAAAAGAGTAGCTGCTTGTTCAGCCGCCATGATGATGTTTTTATTGTTCGGCAAAATCAATACGCGCTCGGCGTTGATTTCTTTTACGGCATTTACGATATCTTCCGTAGAAGGATTCATCGTCTGGCCGCCCTCAATGACGTATGAAGCGCCAATCGACCGAAGCAGCTCAGCGATGCCTTCGCCCATTGCTACAGTCACTACTGCATATGGGTGCGCTGTTTTTGCTTTGGGTGCATCTTTTTTAAAGTCTTCTCCGACGATGTCAATATGCTGCTGGCGCATGTTTTCGATTTTCATGCTGATCAGGCTGCCGTATTGTTGGCCGTATGTAAGAACTTTCCCCGGCTCTTCTGAATGGATGTGGATTTTCGCCACTTCATCGTCCGCAATCACAAGCAGTGAATCTCCGTATGCGCTTAAATCCGTGCGGAAAGAAGCTTCGTTGAATTCGTGCTTGCCTTCTTCGAATTTCACCATGAATTCTGTGCAGTAGCCGAATTCAATATCTGCTGTATCCATAAAGCCAGCTATGTTTTTATGGTGTTCAGCGCTGACCAAATCCGTCATTGTGTTATGGGCGTGTTTTTCAGGAAGCTTTTCGCCTTTCAAGCATGCCAAAAAGCCTTCATAGACGTAAACGAGCCCTTGGCCGCCGCTGTCGACTACTCCTACTTCTTTCAAAACCGGAAGCAAATCAGGCGTCCGCTCAAGTGAAGCCTGTGCTTCTTTTACAACAGCTTCAAACAAAACAATGACATCGGTTTCAGTTTTAGCCAATTCCATTCCTTTGGCTGCTGCATCTTTTGCCACAGTTAAAATCGTTCCTTCAACCGGTTTCATCACCGCTTTATAAGCCGTTTCAACGCCGTGCTGCAAAGCAGCCGCCAATTGAGCTGCCGACAGTTCTGATTCATTGGCAATGTGCTTGCCGAATCCTCGGAAAAGCTGAGACAAAATAACACCCGAATTGCCGCGTGCGCCCATCAATAGACCTTTTGACAATGCGCCAGCTGTTTTCCCAATATGTTCGACCGCGTTTGCTTCAGTTTCTTTCGCACCGGAGGTCATTGATAAGTTCATATTCGTTCCCGTATCGCCGTCCGGCACCGGAAAAACGTTTAATGCATCGACATAATCCGCATTTTGAAATAAATGATGAGAACCCATCTGCACCATTTCTGCGAACTGAATTCCGTTTAATGACTTCATAACCAATTCTTCCTCCTCTTACGGGTTCGTCACACGAACTCCTTGAACATAGATGTTGACAGCTTTAACGGGCATGCCAATAGTTTTTGTTAATGTGTATTTTACTTTAGACTGAACTTGATAAGCCACTTCGGAAATTTTCGTTCCATAACTTATGATTACGTACATATCGATTACAAGATCCGTTCCTTCTTGCCGAACGATTACGCCTTTAGCAAAATTCTCTTTGCGCAATATATCAGTGAGGCCGTCGCGAATTTGATGCTGAGTAGCCATTCCAACTATTCCGTAGCATTCAATTGCCGCTCCGCCCGCTATTTGAGCAATTACGTCATTGGAAATATCGATTTGACCATAGTCGTTTTTTAATTCAATCGACATTGTAAATTCCCCCTTGAGTCCTATTTCACTAGTTTCATTCTACATGAAAGTATTATATAAGAAAAGCTGCCGTTTATAGTGTAAAGGTTTTTTTCTTTAAAGACTGCCAAAATTAGTTGCAAACCCTGAATGTGTATGTTAAATTATTAAAGTATGTGAAACGAAAAACGAACTGAAATATCTATATAATTTTCAGCTTCACTTGTGAGGAGGGACTTACATGCCTAAAGTATGTGCAATTTCTGGACGCAAAGCCCGCGCAGGCAACGCCCGTTCACACGCGATGAACTCGACTAAACGTACATGGGGAGCAAACCTTCAAAAAGTTCGTATCCTTGTAAACGGTAAACCGAAACGCGTATGGGTTTCTGCAAGAGCAATGAAATCAGGTAAAGTTGAGCGCGTATAAACGCTCATGAATAATGCCAGGTCTGACTTTGTCAGCCTGGCATTTTTTCGTGCCTATATAAGTTGAATTAATGATTCCCACGTGTCGATATTCCGCAGACCAGCTGCAAAGATATGGACCAAATAGAATTTGGTCCATATCTTTGCGACGAAGCGCATGGCGCTGCAGGAGCAACGCTCTTTCATGTCTCGAAGCTAGCGAAGCAATGCAGAGACAGGAGTACTACTCGCTACATAAAGGGAGTAGTACCATGCCCAAAGCGTCCGAAGCGGTGTGTAAAAGCTAGTTTCTTTAGTTCAACTTATATAGTTGTTTATCTTTAATGTAAAAAACGCACATTCTGTCCAGTGGAAGTTCAATCCTCCATTTCAGAACGTGCGTTTTTTTGTTTTATGGCAGGTTCGCCTCAATCCGAACTTTCGACCATGATGCAGCTGCCTTGCGAGAAAGTAACGGTGCCAATCTTTTTCAATTCGTTGCTGATAAAGCGTGTAGAACCGAATTCAATTGATTCGTCGGCCACTTCGTATTTAAAGCCGGAAAGCAGAAGGCCTTCTACTTTTTCGGCGAACGGATAAAACGAAATATAGCGGTAGCGTTCATTAGGTTCGACTGTATGGCTGCCGGCATTTAGAAAGCGGATGCGGTTTTGGCGGTTGACGAGCAAAAAATGAATATCCGGAAATTTCTTCTGAAACGAGTAAATGGCATGGAGCGCGCTCATGTAATGATCGAGCCTCCCGCCTGTTACCCCTGTGATTATGACCGCATCAGGCTGAAACTCCATCGCTTTTTCAAGCGCCAGCTCAGTATCGGTTTCATCTTTTTCAGCAGCTGCCCGGTCCAAATCCGGAAACAGCCTTTCAATTTCCTTAAGTTCTTCGGCAGAAACTGAATCGAAATCCCCAACAGCTGCAATTGGCGTAATGCCTTTGTTTAACAACGTAACCGTTCCGGCATCCACTCCGATAAAAGCAGCTTTCGGCCATTGCGCCAAATCCGGCAATTCAATAGACGGCCCTCCAGCAACAAGAACGATTATCAAAGAAGTGCCTCTTCTCCGGCTCTTTTAATCGATTGCAAAGCATATGCCCGGTCCGGTTTATTGTAAATCGCTGAACCAGCTACAAAAATATTCGCCCCAGCTTTCGCACATTGGACAATCGTTTCTTCATTGATGCCGCCATCAATTTCAATATCGACCGATAATCCTTTTTCTTTGATCAAGCGACTTAATTGCTCAATTTTTGGAATGACGGAATGAATGAACTTTTGGCCGCCAAATCCTGGATTGACGGTCATAAACAACACCATGTCGACATCTTCCAAAACATGTTGAATAGCTTCGATTGGCGTATGCGGATTTAGCACAACCCCAGGCTTGGCACCAAGTGAACGAATCAATTGGATCGTTCTGTGAAGATGCGGTGTTGCTTCCACATGGACCGTAATCAAATCAGCTCCAGCCTTCACAAAATCTTCAATGTACTGGTCTGGATGTTCAATCATTAAATGAACATCCAGCGGCAGTGACGTCAAGGGGCGAAGCGCTTCGACCACGATCGGCCCCATTGTAATATTCGGAACAAAATGGCCGTCCATCACATCAATGTGGATCAAATCGGCTCCAGCTCGTTCCACTTCCAATACTTCTTCACCAAGCTTGGCAAAGTTCGCTGCTAAAATAGAAGGTGCAATTTTAATCATTCGAATACCTCGGCTTTCGGCTCATGATTTCCTCTAAAAATTTCAAGTAATGCTTATAGCGGTATGCCGGGATTTCAGTGGCATCCACAGCTGCTTTGATGGCGCATTTTGGCTCATTCAAATGCAGGCATTCCCGGAACTTGCAGCTGCCAGACCGCTCCGCCATTTCAGGGAAGCAATCCGACAACTCTTCTTTTTCCATTGTTTCAAAGTCGAACGAACTGAATCCAGGCGTATCTGCTAAAAGTCCCTTGTTCACTTCAATCAATTCCACGTGGCGCGTGGTATGTTTCCCCCGGTTTAGCGCACGCGATATGTCATCGGTTTTCAGTTCCAACGACGGCAAAATCGTGTTCAGCAACGTCGATTTGCCAACCCCCGACTGCCCTGCAAGCACACTGACCTTCCCTTCAAGAACCGGCATGAGCCGTTCCGCCAAAGCGGGATCGCCTTTATAGGTCGGAATCACTTCATAGCCGATTTTTTCATAATCCGCTATATACACTTGCAAGTGTTCTTTTTCCTCTTCACTCAACAAATCTGTCTTTGTCAAACAAATAACCGGTTTGATAAAATGGGATTCGATGGCAGTCAAAAAACGATCAAGCAATAGCGGATGAAAATCTGGCTGCTTTGCCGAGAAAACAAGAATGGCTTGGTCAATATTCGAAATTGGCGGGCGCACGAGTTCGTTTTTGCGTTCATGGACCACCGTGATGGTGCCTTCTAAATCGTTGTCTGCTTCATAATCCACAAAATCTCCAACGAGCGGTGAAATTTGACGGTTGCGGAACACACCGCGGCCTCTGCACTGAATATAACGTTCCCCATCTTGATCCATAACGTAATAAAATCCACTTAACGCTTTTCTAATTTGACCTTTCGGCATGCTTTCACTCCTTCTTGTACTATATAGGTGAACTAATGAAACTTGCTTCGGCCAATATCTTCGTAGCTGTTGAGCGGAATATCAGCCACCTCTATTAATAATTAAGTTCAACTTATATAGTTATGATTTTGTTGCAAAACAGTCGTTTTTATTCCACGCTATCGTAATCTATTGTTTCTTCTAAAATCACCGTAGCATCGCGGACCACTCGGTAAACGGCGCTTTCGCCTTCGGCAATTTCCATCTCGATTTGCCGGGTTTCGGCTTCTGTGATGTCAAATTCTTCAGCCGGTTCCGCCATCGTGCGCGTTTGGTCTTGAATGTATATTTGAACTTTTTGCGCGACTGGGTCTTCCCCTTCTTCGGCCGGTTCATCCGGTTCATAAGGGATTTCAATCGTTTTGATGTATGTTTTTTGAGGCAATGCATTCGGACCGGATGACAGCGTCACTTCAATCGTGCTGCCTGCTTCGAGCTTTTCTTTCGGAGCTGGATTTTGAGACAAGACATTTCCTTCTTGGACCGTATCCGATGCCGCTTCGCCAACAATTCGGATATCAAAGCCGGAAGAACGGGCAAATCCGTTTAAATCTTCTTCGGTAAATCCGGTAAGGTCTTCCACCGTACGCATGTCTTTGCCTTTGCTGACGGTAAACTCAAGTTTGGTTTCGCTGATGACAATTTGCGAGCCAGCACGTGGGCGTTGATCCAAAATTGTTCCAGGCGGCTCATCTGAGAATTCTTCGGTTTTCTCAGCTGGGGGATAATTTTGTTCTTCCAACACCTCTAGCGTATCTTCAATATCGGTGCCGACAAAATCTTCAAGTTCAGTTGTTTCTTTGCCTTTGCTGACAAAAAGTTGAATTCTGGATTCTCGGTCGCGCATTTTTCCAGCTTCTGGAATGGTCCGAATGACGTTATTTTCTTCCACGTCTTCTGAAAATTGCTCGGTTTCTTCACCGACAACAAACCCTGCAGCCGTCAATTCTTCAATCGCTTCTACACGTTCCATATTTGAAACATTTGGCACAGCGACTTGCCGTGGCCCAAGTATGCCTGTAAATACCAAAGCGGTAATGATGCCTGCTACCGCTAGCACTGCAAGAATACCAATAATCCATGGCGCTTTTTTCTTTTTCTTATTCTTATTTTTTTCAGACGGAGTTTTCGCTTCCGTTTTTTTAAGCACTGCTGTTTTTTCTGGTTCAATAATTTTTGTTTCTTCGACATTGCCGTATGCTGTCACATCTTTAATGATGGGCATAGCACGCGTTTCGTCCTGATCAACCGGAACGGCAAACTTTGGTTCGTTAATTCGTTCGGGCAATAAAACCGTTGCCAAGTCTTCTTCTATTTCCTCTGCCGTTTGATAACGGTGCTGCGCGTTTTTCGTCGTCGCTTTCAACACGACGTTTTCCAAACTTTGCGGAAGCGTGGGTACTGTGGCCCGCAGGGAAGGCGTTTCGGTCTGCAAGTGTTTCAAAGCAATCGAAACTGCGGATTCACCTGAAAAAGGCAATTTTCCTGTCAACAATTCAAACATGACAATCCCAAGTGAATAAATATCTGATTTTTTATTGGCAGTTCCGCCGCGCGCCTGTTCCGGAGAAAGGTAATGGACGGTGCCGAGCACGGAATTGGTTTGCGTGTAAGACGTAGCGCTTAACGCCATCGCAATTCCGAAATCCGTGATTTTCACATTTCCATTGTCATCCATCAGTATGTTTTGTGGCTTGATATCGCGGTGGATGATTTGGTTGTGGTGAGCATGCGCCAATGCTGAAGCCAATTGTTTCATAATCTCAACTGCCCGTTCAGGCGCTACCGGTGAGTGTTCGATTATGTATTCTTTCAAGGTTTTTCCTGGAACGTACTCCATGACCAGGTAATGCAAATTCCCGTCTTCGCCGACATCGAAAATATTGACGATGTTTGGATGCGCCAAGCTTGTGGTTGAAAGTGCCTCGCGTTGGAATCGTCTGCGGAGTTCTTCTTCATTTGAAAAATCATAGCGTAAAACTTTAATGGCGATGTCGCGGTCGAGAATCATGTCATGTGCCAAATAGACATTGGACATCCCGCCGCCGCCAATTAGTTCAAGTACTTTGTAGCGGCCGTTAATGTTTTTGCCGATCAGCATAGCTAGACCTCCTCAACCTGCGAGGTTAAAAGAACAAACGAAATATTGTCTTCACCTCCGAGATGATTGGCAAGTTTCACCAGTTCTTCCCCTTTTTGCGACAAAGGGATGGACGAAGTGACAATGGATGCAATATCCGTTTTGCTGACTTTATTGCTCAAGCCATCGGAACAGATCAACAAATAAAACGAAGGTTTTAACGAAAAATGAAGAAATTCGCCTTCAATATCAGACTCTGTGCCCAACGCTTTGACAATCCAGTTTTTTTTCGGGTGGTCTTCCGCTTCTTCTTCGCTGATTTCACCGCTGTCGACTAAGGCGTTTACATAGGAATGGTCGCGCGTCAACTGTTCAACCGAGCCGTCAATCACATAAGCACGGCTGTCGCCGATGTGGCACATCACGCAATCTTTGTTGTCGATGAGCGCTGCAATAAGCGTCGTGCCCATCCCTTTGCATCCTGGAGTATTTTCAGCGTACTCAAAAACTTCTTTGTTGACGTTGCGGACATGGCGCGAGAGCCATTCTTTTTTGCTGTCAATCGTCAAAAAAGCCGCTTGCTGTTCTTCAATAAAAATATTGCTCAGCGCAGTGACCGTCATTTCACTGGCGACATCACCCGCGTTATGGCCGCCCATTCCATCAGCAACCAACACCAGCAGCAACCCTTCCGGCCGTTTTAAAACAGCGACCCGGTCTTCGTTAATTTCGCGTTTTTTTCCTGTATCGGATTCCATTACGTATTGAAACAAAAGATGTCACCCCAATTCTGCTCATTAGCTGTGAAGGTTTAATTAATTTTATTTATTTATGGGAAATCGTGCATTTCTGCCTTTCCCTGCAGGTTCCCATTAGGCAGGACGAAGCCCAGCTAAGTAGAGTTTCTTTTAGTTTTTCTTGCGGAATGCTGCGATGAAGAAGCCATCGCCGCCAAAATCTTGCGGGAAAATTTGGACAAACCCGGAATTCTTCACTCCAAGCGTTTCTGGCAATACGACCTGGACTTTTTCCATTTCCGGATGTTCTTTCAAAAAACGTTCGGCCGTGCCGCGGTTTTCCACCGAATCGATCGTGCACGTGCTGTAAACGATGATGCCATCGTCTGCGATCACTTGGGCAGCTTGTGCAAGAAGATCTACTTGGATGTCCTGCAAACGTTCAAAATCTTCTTGTTTTTTGGTGTATTTAATATCGGGTTTGCGCTTGATGACGCCAAGGCCGCTGCACGGTGCATCGACCAAAATACGGTCAAAGCGTTTTTCGCCGAACCGCTCAACGCTCAGTTTGCTGTCGCCGACTGCTGTTTCAATAATCGTGTGGCCAAGGCGAGCCGCGGTTTCTTCGATCAATTTGACTTTATGTGCATGCAAATCGATTGCCACGAGCGTTCCTTCGTTGTTCATTTTTTCAGCTATATGCGTCGTTTTCCCTCCCGGAGCCGCGCACATATCCAAAACGTTCATGCCCGGTTTTGCTTGCAAAGCATAAGCTGGCAGCATCGAACTTTCATCTTGAATGGTAATAAACCCTTTTTCAAAAGTTGCTGTCCGTGCGGGCTGGCCGTTTGTGATGATCAGACTTTCCGGCACCCATTTACTCGGCGTTGCTTCCAGCCCTTCTGATTCGAGCATATCGATCACTTCTTCTACCGTGGCGCGGACCGTATTGACGCGGACGGTTTGTTCAGGGGTTTTATTGTTCTCCAGCGCCAGTTCACGGGTTTTTTCATGGCCGAACTGCTCGGACCAGCGTTTGATCATCCACACCGGATGGCTCGTTTCAATTGAGATTTTCTCAATCGGATCGCTAATCGTATTGAACGAACGGACGCCGCTTCGCTGGATGGAACGAAGGACACCGTTTACGACTGAACCTACTCCGCTGTGCCCTCGCCGTTTGGCGATTTCTACAGCTTCATGGACGACTGCATGGGACGGAATGCGGTCCAAGTAAACAATTTGGTAAAGCGACATCCGGAGCAAGATTTTTACCCACGGTTCGATTTTCCCTTTAAGATAAGGCTCCAAATAATAATCGAGCGTCATTTGGTGCTGAAGCGTCCCGTACGTAATCTCAGTCAGCAAGCCTTTGTTTTTGTCCGCAATGCCGTAACTTTGAATCGTTTGGTGCAACAGCAAATTGCTGTAGGCTTGTTTGTTTTCGACTGCCCAAAGAATGGAAAAAGCCGCATCGCGCACATTGCCTTGAAGTTTTTTGTTTTTCATTCGAATAAATCTCCTGCCTGGATTTTCGGTCCTTTTAAATAATCTTCTGCAGCCATGCGCTTCTTGCCGGCTGGCTGCAGTTCTTTGATAGCCAATGCCCCATCCCCTGTTTGAACCAAAATGGCATCGTCAGCCAGTTCCAGCACTTCCCCGGGCTTCCCGTTTTTTTGCGAGTTACGCTCTTCTGCCCACCAAATTTTCATATTGGCATCATTATAGGTTGTGTACGCGACTGGCCAAGGATGCAAGCCGCGCACTTGGTTAAAGATGGCGGATGCAGGTTTTGTCCAATCGATGCGTTCTTGTTCGCGCGAAATGTTGCGCGCATACGTTACATGCTCTTCGTTTTGTGGAATCCGTTCGTTAGTTCCTTCAATGATCGAAGGCAGCGTTTCTTTTAAAAGTTCCATACCGGCAACGCTCAATTTCTCGAACATGCTGCCGGTATGATCGTGTTTAGTAATGTCCACTTTTACTTGGGAAATGATATCCCCCGCATCCAAGCGGTCCACCATATACATGATCGTCACGCCAGTTTCCGTTTGGCCGTCGATAATGGCTTGGTGGATTGGCGCGCCGCCGCGGTATGCCGGAAGCAGCGAAGCATGGACGTTGATTGCCCCAAGCTTTGGCGTCTCCAAAATAGCAGTCGGCAGAATTTGTCCGAATGCAGCCGTGACCACAAGATCTGGCTGCAAATCTAAGACGTGCTGAAGCTCTTCCGGATTTTTCAGTTTTTCCGGCTGGTAAACCGGCAAGCCTAGGCGCAGCGCTTCTTCTTTGACCGGCGTCGGCGTCAGCACTTTTTTGCGTCCAACTGGCCGGTCCGGCTGTGTGACAACGGATACGACGTCATAGCCTTCTTCAACAAGCATGCGAAGGATCGGCGCAGAAAAAGCTGGCGTTCCCATAAAAACGATTCTCGTCAAACTTGTTCCTCCTCAGCAGCCGCTTCAGCTTCACTTTCTGCAATCATGGCGTCTAATTCTTCTTGCGTGACGTATTTCGAAATTTTGCTGGTGAATAAAACCCCGTCTAAGTGATCCATTTCATGCAAAATGGCGCGCGCTTCATAGCCTTCCGCTTCCAGTTCATACCACGTGCCGTCGCGTTCTTGTGCTTTGATTTTGATATGGTCGTAGCGCTCCACTTCACCGAAAATTCCCGGGAAGCTCAAGCAGCCTTCCACATCCGTATCCGCTCCTTCGAACAACACCAATTCAGGATTGACCATTTCAATCGGCTCTTGGCCTTCGCCAAAATCAACAATTGCGACGCGTATTGCTTTTCCGATTTGAGGAGCCGCAATTCCAACGCCATCGTTCTCCACCATTGTTTCGTGCATATCATCCAATAGAACGCCTAATTTTTTATCGAATTTTGTAACCGGTTCGCAGTTTTGTTCTAATACTGCGTTCGGGTGTTTTACTATATCTAAAATCGCCATTTTTCATTTCCCCATTTCTTTTACATCACTGAAGTCGGATTCATATCGATCGACAACGTCGCACCTTTTTTGATCCAGTCGGTACGGTAAATTTTGATCAATTGCTGCATGACTTCAGCCAGTTTCGGTTCTTTTTTGTATTTTATCAAACATTGGTAGCGATATCTATTGTTGACGCGGGCAATTAGCGAAGCAGATGGCCCGATGATCAGCGTGTTCGGCGATAAGTGACTCGTCAAGTAGCGCACCGTTTGTTCGGCATATCCTGCAGCCGTCATCAAATCTTCGTGGGTAAATTGGACATTGACGACGTAATAATACGGCGGATAGCCGCTTGCCCGCCGCATCGCCATCTCCTGATCGTAAAACGGTTCGTACAATTGGTCTTTTGCAAGCGTAATCGCGTAATGTTCCGGCGTATACGACTGCACAAAGACGCTTCCGGGAAGGATATCCCGCCCTGCACGGCCGCTGACTTGCGTCAGCAATTGATAAGTTTTTTCGGCGGCCCGGAAATCCGGCAAATGCAGCGTTGTATCTGCTGAAAGTACTCCGACCAACGTAATATTTGGGAAATCCAGCCCTTTTGCAATCATTTGCGTACCCAGCAAAATATCGGCTTTTCCTTCGCCGAACGTGTTGAGGATCTTTTCGTGAGACCCTTTATTCCGCGTGGTGTCTACGTCCATTCGCAGGACGCGGGCATCCGGAACCAATTTCGCAAGCTCTTCTTCCACTTTTTGCGTGCCGGTTCCAAAAAAGCGGATGTGTTCGCTTTGGCATTCCGGGCACGTGTGCGGCACCCGTTCATCATAGCCGCAATAATGGCATTTCATCAATTCACTAGACCGATGGTAAGTCAGGGAAATATCACAATTCGGGCATTGCATGACCGTCCCGCAATCGCGGCATAACACAAATGACGAATAGCCGCGTTTGTTCAGGAACAAGACGACTTGCTCTTTTTTCTCCAGGCGTTCCCGGATGGCATCGGCCAATTGCACCGAAAACATGGAACGGTTTCCTTTTCGCAATTCTTCACGCATATCGACGATTTCCACGTTCGGCAGCGGCTGATTTTTTGCCCGCTGCTCCAGAACTAGCAGCTCGTAAACCCCTTTTTGTGCACGGGCATACGATTCAAGCGATGGCGTTGCGCTGCCCAAAATGACTGGGCAATTGTGGTATTCACTGCGCCAGATGGCCATGTCGCGCGCATGATAGCGAGGCGAATCATCTTGCTTGTAACTGGATTCGTGTTCTTCATCCAAAATAATCAAGCCGAGATTTTCAAACGGCGCAAAAATAGCCGAACGGGCGCCAACGACCACTTTCACTTCATTGCGCTGAATTTTTCGCCATTCGTCGTATTTTTCCCCGGCCGATAAGCCGCTGTGAAGCACTGCGACCATATCGCCAAAACGCTCTTTAAAACGGATTGTCATTTGCGGTGTCAACGAAATTTCCGGAACGAGCATAATCGCTTCTTTTCCTTCTTTTAGTACTTGATCGATCGTTTGCAGATAGATTTCCGTTTTCCCACTTCCCGTTATGCCATGGAGCAAAAAGGTCTTCGATTGATTTAATGAAGAATCGATGGCATCAAACGCAAGTTGCTGCGCTGCGGTCAACTGCAGCGACTCTTTTTTCTCGATTTCTGTCAGCATGCTTGGATCGCGATACGACTCCATCAGGGACATCGTCGCTGCCCCTTTTTCCACTAAGCCATAAACCGTCGGCAGCGAGACGCCTGCTTCTTTTTGCAGTTGCGATGACTCAACCGCCCGCCCGATATTCTTTTTCAAATAGTCCATCAGTTTGATTTGCTGTTTGGCATTCGGGCGAATGTCAATCTCATCTAACTGCTCAGGCGAATCCGTTATATGGATCATCCGTACTTTTTTGACGGCGGTTTGCTGCGAAATATCGGTATCGGCCACAATTGTTCCATTTGCCAATTCTTTTTTCAATAAGCCGTATACTTCCACTGCATCTTGAGAACGCAAAAACGGCTTTTCTTTGAAATAGGGGCGCAGCGGTTCAGCCAGCTGTTCCAGCGGTCCATTCAAGACAAAGCGTTTTTCGTATTTCGCGCGGAGAGCCGCAGGAATCATCACTTTCAGCGCGTCTATTTCAAAACAGACCGTCTGCTTTTTCATCCAATTTGCCATCTCCAGCATTTCTTTGTTCAAGACGGGCACAACGTCCATCAGCTCATGAATCGACTTTAAGCGAGCCGGATCGAATTCCGAGGAATCTTTGATCCCTGTTACAAAGCCAAGCACTTTGCGGGGGCCAAACGGTACTTTAACGCGCATGCCTGGCTCCACCAATACTTCAAATTGTTTCGGAATCGCATAATCAAAGGGCCGGTCAATCGGATGGGCGGCAACATCGACAATGACTTCAGCGATCATGGGAATCTTCCTGTTCGATGATCAACTGAAGCAATTGCCGCGCCAACTCTTGTTTTGGCAGCATGTCAAACGATTGTTCAAAACCGCCTTTGCCGTAAACCGTCACCCGGTTGGTATCCGACTCAAATCCGGCTTGCGCTTCTGTCACGTCATTAGCAATAATAAAATCTGCGTTTTTCCGTTCTAATTTATCTTTGGCGTACTGGCTGACGTTATTCGTTTCTGCTGCAAAACCAACCAAGATTTGGCCTTGTTTGCTGCTGCCAAGGGTTTGTAAAATATCGGTTGTGCGTTCCAATTCAATCGTGGAATCGCCTTGCTGTTTTTTCATTTTCTGGCCGTAAACCTGTTTTGGCCGGTAATCGGCAACCGCCGCGGTTTTAATGACAATGTTCGCATCATCATATTCGGCAGCTACTGCATTCAGCATTTCTTCAGCGCTTTCTACGAGTACGCGGGTTACGCCGCTTGGCGCCGGCAACGAAACCGGGCCGCTGATCAAAATCGTTTCCGCTCCCAGTTCGGCAGCCGCTTGTGCCATGGCATAGCCCATTTTACCGCTTGAAAAATTCGTCAAAAACCGCACGGGATCAATCCGTTCACGTGTCGGACCGGCAGTCACAACGACTTTTTTGCCAATCAGTTTTTGTGCGCGCATGAAATGCCCTTCAACGAGTTCAACGATTTTTTCTGGTTCTTCCAACCGGCCTTTGCCAACATAGCCACACGCCAAAAAGCCTTCGGACGGTTCGATAAACCGCACGCCGTCTTCGTGAAGCCGCTGGATATTCCGTTTGACTGCAGGATGGTCGTACATATGAACGTTCATCGCCGGCGCTATCCAAATCGGCGCTGTTGCAGCAAGCAGAGTGGTCGTTACCATGTCGTCGCCAATGCCGTTCGCCAACTTGCCGATGACGTTGGCAGTAGCCGGCGCCACGATGACCAAATCAGCCCAGTCCGCTAAGTCGATATGGGCAATGACGGTTGAATCTTTTTCGTCGAACGTATCAAAGAAAACATCGTTTCTCGACATCACTTGAAACGTCAGCGGCTGAACAAAATTTGTCGCTGATTGAGTCATAATTACTTTGACGGAAGCCCCTGCCTGAGACAGTTTACTAACAAGCGCAACCGCTTTGTAAACGGCAATGCCTCCGCTTACACACAATAAAATTTTACGATTCGCCAACAACTCAAACACCCTTTCTAAACAACAAACTCCCAAAGAACAAGTTTGCTCTGGGAGTCGTTTGTTGCGATTAATGGTTAAATTTCGTCTTCGTAAATAGCGGATGCATCTTGGTCTTCTTTTTGCAATACGCCGGCAGCCACTTCTTCAAGCGCTTTACCTACCGATTTGGCAGACACGTATTTGTCCAGTTTTTCGTCGCCATGTTCGTGCAATTGGCGAGCACGTTTTGAAGCAAGCGCTACAAGTGAATATTTTGAATCGATTTGGCTTTTTAATTTATCAACGGATGGGTACAACATTAGGCATTCTCCTTTAGCATATCAAAATATCGTTTTTCAACGCGTTCTCGTTTGCAATGTTCCGCGATAATGATGGCGTTGATGCGTTCGCACGCATGTTCGACCAAATCGTTTTCCACTACATAATCATACAAATTCATCATTTCCAGCTCTTGCCGAGCAGCTTGCAGGCGGGAAGCAATCACTTCATCCGTCTCCGTACCGCGGCCGACCAGGCGTTCTTCCAATTCGGACAAACTCGGAGGCGCTAAAAAGATAAACAAGCCATCCGGAACTTTCGAACGGACTTGCGCCGCCCCTTGCACTTCGATTTCCAAAAATACGTCACGCCCTGCATCGCGCATTTTGTTGACGTATTCGAGCGGCGTGCCGTAATAATTTCCGACAAACTCTGCCCACTCAAGCAATTGATCTTGTTCAATCAACGACTCGAATTCGCTGCGCGTCTTAAAGAAATAATCGACTTCGTCCACTTCGCCTTCACGCGGCGATCTCGTCGTCATCGAAATGGAATATTCATAATTTGTATCCGGCTGCGAAAACAGCTCTTTTCTTACTGTTCCTTTTCCAACACCCGAAGGCCCTGATAAAACTATCAGCAGTCCACGTTGCTTTCTCATTTTATCCCTCATTCATCTCGTCGTCATTTTCTTCGCCGCGTGCAATCGCAGTCTCAGCCGACACCGCAGAAATTACCACATGATCACTGTCCATGATAAAAATGGACTTGGTCTTTTTTCCGCCAGTGGCATCGACCAGCAATCCTTTGTTGCGGGCTTCTTGGATCAGCCGTTTGGCCGGCGCGGAATCTGGAGTCACGATCGAAATAATTCGATTTGCGGAAACAGCGCTGCCATTGCCGATTGAAATGAATTTCACCGTTTTTTTCACATAGACCACCGCCATTTACAACTGATCGTTGTTCTTCGTTTTCTAACTAACTGTCTTATTATATCATAATACACCGCGAAAATGATAAGATGGAACAAAACGATTTGAAAGAGGGATTTTTCATGGCATTTGATGGATTATTTACAAAAGCGATGACGCGTGAGCTCCAAACGCTCGTGTCAGGCAGAATTTCAAAAGTTCATCAGCCTAATCAGCTTGAACTGCTCCTGCATATCCGCGCACAAGGGCACAACCATAAATTATTGATTTCGATCCACCCTTCCTACTCGCGCATCCACATAACCGGGATGGCCAATGTCAACCCGTCCGAGCCTCCAATGTTTTGCATGCTGCTCCGCAAACACATCGAAGGCGGCGTCATCACCGAGATTGTCCAGCACGAAATGGACCGCTTGATCATTTTAAAAATAAAATCAAAAAACGAAATCGGCGACGACATCGAACGCGAGCTTCACGTGGAAATGATGGGCCGCCACTCGAACGTCATCTTGGTCGATGCTGAACGCGTCATGATTCTCGACAGCTTGAAGCATTTGCCCCCAAGCGTCAATTCGTTCCGGACGATCTTGCCCGGGCAGCCTTATGTGTTCCCGCCTTCTCAAGAGAAAAAAGATCCTTTCGCTGCGGCTGGCGAACTGATTGGCAAAGACGAAAAAGAAATCGTCGGCACATTTGCTGGCTTCTCGCCGCTCAACGCGCGTGAAATTCAGTACCGCCTTCATGCAGCGACGGATGGCAAAACAGCGGCGCAAGACTTTTTAGATGACTTCCTGTCTCCACAGCCTGTTGGCTATTACGTGGAACACGAAGGGAAAAGCTATTTTTCTGCGACGCCTTTGAACCATATCGCCAGCGAGCCTTTGAAATTCCCGTCACTCGGCGAGCTGCTCGACCGCATGTACTATGCCAAAGCGGAACGCGACCGCGTCAAGCAGCAAGCAGGCGATTTGGAACGCTGGCTACAAAATGAAATTTCGAAACTGAAAACCAAGCAGAAAAAGTTACAAAAAGAGCAAGACCAAGCCGAAAAACGCGACCAGCTGCAATTGAACGGCGAATTGATCATGGCCAACCTTCACCGCATCACCAAAGGCATGAAGGAAATCGAAGTGGACAATTACTATAACGATGAAAAAGTCACCATCACGCTCGATCCGCGGAAAACGCCGATTGACAACTCTCAAAAATACTATTCCCGTTACCAGAAAGCGAAAACAGCGCTTGTGAAAACGCAAGAGCAAATCGAAAAAACAATCGAGGACATCGATTATTTCGAAACGCTCATGCAGCAAGTCCAGCAAGCGGGAATTTCCGATATCGAAGAAATCCGCGAAGAGCTGGCCGAACAAGGCTTCATGAAAGCGCAAAAATCGAAGAAAAAGAAAAAGCCGACCAAACCGTCGGTCGAAGCGTACGTTTCTTCCACGGGGACGCCGATATCGGTCGGCAAAAACAACAAGCAAAATGATTACGTCACTTTCAAAGTGGCCGCTAAATCGGACACATGGCTGCACACGAAAGACATTCCGGGATCCCACGTCATCATCCATGACACCAATCCGGATGAAACAACTTTGCTTGAAGCAGCAACCATTGCGGCATACTTTAGCAAAGCGCGCGAATCTTCTTCCGTGCCGGTTGATTACACCGAAGCACGCCAAGTAAAAAAACCAAACGGCGCGAAGCCCGGATTTGTCATTTATTTCGAGCAAAAAACCGTCTATGTGACACCGGATGAAGATTTGGTCATTAAATTAAAAAAATAAACTCAAAAAAGCCGGGAAGCGGGTATGCTTTCCGGCTTTTCTTTGTAGATGCTGTTTTCAATTCAAAAACAGCTGGATGACGATTGCGACTGTGGCGGCCGTGACCAAGTAAACGGCCCAGTTCGCTTCTTTCCGCAAAATGGCCGCCAGCAAACCGAGCATCGCTGCTCCGTAGCCAATTTCTATTAAGGGCAATCGTTCCAAAAATCCTGCATTTGTCAGCGCGCCAATTGCGGAAGCAAACATGGCAACAAAGAAGACATAATACATATATTGTTTAATCCCTGATAAGAATTTTCTGGTTTTGTCTGTTTCTTTAATGTTCCACCTGCCGAGCAAATCCGTCATTCCACCCGGCTCGATGTCTTTTGTGAACCGGCTGTAGATCGGCTGCATATAAGGTGCAGTTCCCTCCAAGCTTTGAAAACCGTATTCGATTTCTTTGCCAAAGACGAACAGCTCTTTTGGCTGCTCCCGCAATACATCGTGATAGTCAGGAAAAAGCGGCCAATCGGCATCCAAGCAAAAAATAACCCGGTTGCCGTCAAAGTTTCCAAAATAGTCGCCTTTGTTTGTACTTTCCCCGAGCTGCAGCGGCAACGTTAAGTAGGATATCGGTTTTTTCAAAGACGCTGGCATGCTGGTGTCTACTTGAATCCACCCTCTCCCTTCGATCCACACTTCATTCCAGGCATGCGGCCGAAACTTCTTCGCAAATGCCCCTACAACGGTGCGGCAAGGAATGCCGAGAGACCGCATATAGGAGGTATAAAGAAAAGAAAATTCACCGCAATCCCCTTTTTTAGCTTCGCGGAAAAAGAGAGCGCCTCTTTTTTTCGGCGGGTATTTATAGGAAAACGTTTGAAGGAAATATTCAAACAAGCGCTTTGCGATATCCAAATCCTCATGCGCTTCCCCGATAATCGTTCTTGCTTCAGCTGCCAATTCTTCAGTTGCCGGGCTCATGATGGCCGAGCGCAAGTAAAATTGGCGTTCACTTTCTTCTAGTTCATGGACAGGTTTCTGTTCCGGCAATTTGGAAGCAGCTAAATCGAGCGATGCTTCGAAGCCCCCGGATTCGCCAGGCTCCAAGTCATAAAACCACAGCTCTTGCCTGTAGAGTTTTGACTTGTTCAAAGGAGCCGTCAATGTCTTTATTTGCTTTACTTTTTGCCCTTTTGTAGAAGGCGGAACGGCCAGCCAAATTTGGACGTTTGCCGATTGGCGGTTTGTGTAGCGATACTGATAAATGACCGAGTTTTCCTTTATCATCAGAAATCCCTCCGCTCATTTTCTATTGTCTTATTTTAACACATTCGCAGATTTTATTTTTGTGCATAGTACAATTGCCCTTGCGTGCTGGACATGCTATCTTTTTAGAGGACTTACTAATAGGAGGTTTATTTAATGAAGAATTATTTCACATCACGAAAGTCGCATATCGCTGCCGGCGCCTTCTCCCTGCTGCTGTTGAGCGCTTGCGGAAATGGCGGTTCAACGGAAACAGCTGAAGAACAAAAAACGGCATGGGATGAAATTCAAGAACAAGGATCCATGACAGTAGCCACCTCCGGCACGCTGCTCGCCACTTCGTTCCATGATGCCAAAACGGATGAACTAACCGGTTTTGAAGTGGAAGTCGTGCGCGAACTTGGCAAACGTTTGGACCTCGACATCGAATTCAAGGAACTGGGTTTTGACGAAATGCTGACAAGCGTCAACACGGGACAAATTGATATTGCAGCCAACGACATTGAAATTACTGAAGACCGCTTGGACAATTTCATTTTTTCCACGCCGATTAAATATTCGTACGGGACAGCGGTTGTCCGAAAAGACGATTTGTCCGGCATTAAAACGCTGGAAGACTTGAAAGGCAAAAAAGCTGCCGGGGCTTCCACGTCGATTTACATGGAAATCGCTCGAGAGTACGGTGCGGAAGAAGTGACGTATGACAACGCAACGAACGAAGAATATTTGCGGGATGTGTCCATCGGCCGGACCGATGTAATTTTGAACGATTATTATTTGTCTACGTTCGGCGTCGCTGCGTTTCCTGAAATGAACATCACGATCCACCCCGATATTAAATACAGTCCATCGGAAGTCGGCTTGGTGATGAACAAAGACAATAAAGAATTGGCTGACAATGTGAACCGGGTCATCGAAGAAATGCTTGAGGATGGAACCATTACGGAAATTTCCGCCGAATTTTTCGGCGGAGCGGACGTTTCCAAAAAGTCGGACATTGATTAAGAAAAACTGGAGGGTATTGGATGAATGACATTGAATGGGGTTTGCTTTTCGACCCTGAACTCGCTATAGAATCCCTTCCTTATGTGCTTGAAGGCATTTGGTACACGCTGCTCATTTCGATTGTCAGTATGGCGCTTGCGCTGGTCATCGGTTTTTTCATCTCGCTTGCCCGCACATCGCCATTCCTTTTGCTCGAATGGCCGGCGCGTTTGTATATTTCGTTTATGCGCGGTGTGCCGATCTTGGTGATTTTGTTTTTGCTGTATTTTGCGCTGCCGGTCATCGGCATCGAATTTACAGCGCTGCAAGCGGCGCTTATCGGATTTACGATCAATTGCGCCGCCTATATTGCGGAAGTTTTCCGCTCTTCCCTTGCCTCTGTCGATAAAGGGCAATGGGAAACGTCGCGCGCGCTCGGCATGACGTATTGGCAGACAATGATGCGCATCATTTTGCCGCAGTCTGTCCGAATCGCTGTGCCGCCTTTGTCGAACGTTTTCCTTGATTTAATCAAAGCGTCTTCGCTGGCCGCGATGATCACGGTGCCGGAAGTGTTCCAGAAAGCACGCATTGTCGGCGCGCGTGAATATGATTTGTTGACCTTGCTCATTTTGGTCGCGCTTATTTACTGGGCCATTTGTTCCGTGATGACCATACTGCAAAATTATTTGGAAAAGCGGTACGCGGATTATTTGTAATCGTTTGCCGCTTCCAGGAATAAGTGAACAATTTCAAGTCCATTTTTCATGGGATTTAAAGAAACCCAGCAGCCTTAGAACACGGGCTGCTGGGTTTCTTACATTTTAAGCAGAAATTAACGGAAAAGAAAATGGATTTAAAGCATCGCTGTCTCTTCGCTATGTTAAATGTTTTTATTCGCTGTAACTTTCCGGTAAAGTGCCATAACTTCGCTATTTTCCTGTTCCCATTCAGGATTACTGAACATCGGGATATTAAGATTTGATTCCATATCAGCTTTCAGGCCGGCTAACATTAACTCTTTTCGCCTTGAAGGAAGATTCCCGTTCATGATTACGTCATATCGTTTGCTGTAGTGTTTCAATGTCATTTTTTAATCTCCCTTAAAGTGAAAAATTGGTCATGCCAGCTTTAATTTCCTCGTTCGCATTTTCGATACGCAATCGCTTTTCAATTAGGACATGTATCGTATATTCTCATATATTAACACTATTTTCTACTAGTATAACTTATAGAAGAAAGTCTTTTATCTTTATAACTACCTTTTCTTGAAAGTTACTTTTCGAAAAAAATCTAAATGGAAGCATACATGGGAAGAAAACAGAACCTGTGCTTGCCGTTCAGCCCTTTTATTAGACCATAAAAACAGCCCAGAAGAACGCCTCCAGGCTGCAAAAAACATTCATTTTCTATTGTCTAGACGTCGATTTTCCGCCCTTTCCAAGTTACCGTGTGCAGGATATTCACCCGGAACAAGGAATATAAAAAGATTCCGGTAAAGAATAAAAACAGAACAGGATAAAACAAGAAAATGATCCTTGGGAAATCCCCCGTTCTTCGAGCGAACAATCCGGTCTGAACCGCAAAAACCGCATACAAGAGGCCGCTTATGAAAATCGCAGCCGTGTCTGCTGAGGCAATGGCGGAAATCAAGGCAACCGCACTGGTGAGGCTGCCGGAAATCCATACGATTGTCATCAGCATGACGAGCGGATGGGTGGATTTTGAACCGATAGCAAAGCTTTTGCACCAGCCTTCAATCAAGCTTTGGAGGCCTTCCGGATACATCCGGAACGAAATGATTTCTTTTCCGCCGAGGCAGTGGACAGGAAGATTTTGGTCGAGAAATGCCTCGCCTAACGCAAGGTCATCCATCAAGGCGCCTTCGATTTTTTTATGCCCGCCGGTTAAAAAATAATCGTCTTTATTGCTAAGGATGCACGGGCCGAACGAGCCGGCCGTTTGGAAACGGTCGCCCCAAACGGTGAAGTTGTTCATTCCGACAACTACGATGACGTTGAATATGGCCGACAAGTTTTCATAGAGCCTTCGGACCGTATGGAACGGCTGCAAAGCGAGAATTCCCTTTGCGCCTTTGTCTTTATAAGACAGGAGCAGATTCTGGAGGCCATCCGCGTCCGTGAAAGAAGTATCCGCATCCAAGAACAAAAGCCACTCCCCTTTTGCCTGATTGGCGCCGTACCAGCAGGCCGCCGACTTTCCGGCGCCTTGCCGTTCCTCTTTTTTCTGAAGAACCGTTGCGCCCAAACCTTTCGCGATTGCAACGGTGTTGTCGGACGAGTCGTCGTCAACAACCAACACTTCAAAGGACCGGTAATTTTGTTCGTTTAACGATTTCAGTAACGGCGCAATCCGGGCACTTTCATTTCTGGCAGGAATGATGACGGACAGAAACGGCAGCTCCTCAGCAGGCTCCTCTCGCGGCTCTGGCTTTGGCTTTGACCGTTCACGCGGCTCTGGCCTTGGCAGCGACGTGAACATGAGAAAGCCGACCCCGACAGCAAGCGCACCGATTGCGAGATTAATAATGTTTGAAGCGGGCATTAACATACCTCCTTAACTGGATTTGGCAGCTTTCCATTTAATGATCCTGCGCCGCAATGGCTCCTTGATCGTCATCGATCAGTTCCTGCGCGGCAATTTTTGCGGATAATAAGACGATTGGGACCCCTGCTCCCGGATGTGTGCTGCTTCCGGTAAAATACAAATTCGCACAATGCGTGGCTTTGCTTTGCGGCCGCAGGTGATTGCTTTGAAACAAAGTCGGCTGCAGACCGAATGCAGCTCCTTTATAAGCATTGAACTTCGTCTCGAAATCCAGCGGCGTTATGCACGTTTCGGCAACGATTTCATTTTCCACCCGCTCAAACCCCGGAATCTTTTTCAAGGCGTTCAAAATGTAGTTTCGGTAATACGCGATGGTTTCGTCGTTCCATTCGTAATCCGCTTCCGCAGCATTTGAAACGGGCATCAAAATATACAAGCCGTCTTTTCCTTCGGGCGCCAGCGTCGGATCCATTTTCGAAGCGAGGTAAACATAGAACGAAGCCTCCGTCAGTTTTTTCCCCGAGAAAATATCAGCCAGGTTTTTATCGAGTTTTTCATTGAAAATGAAGTTATGGACATGTTCGACTTCTGTATATTTTCGGTCCATTCCCAAATACAATAAAAAACAAGAACAGGTATATTTCATTTTGTCGATTTTTTTATCGGTAAATTTGCCTTTGGCGGCCGGTTCTTTTACCAGATTTTTCATGGCATACGGAAAATCCGCATTGCACATCACGAACTCTGCCGAAATCTTCTCGCCGCCGACACGGATGCCGGTGGCTTTCCCCTCTTCAATGCAAATTTCCTCTACATCTTTATTATAGTAGACTTCGCCTCCAAGCTCCTTGAAGAGCTTTTCCATTGAGGACGCCATCGTATACATCCCGCCTTTGATAAACCAGACGCCATAGAGAAACTGGAGCATCGGGATCATCGTATAAAACGAGGGGCTCTTATACGGGGAAATGCCTATGTACAGCGTTTGAAAACTGATAATCTGCTTTAAACGTTCGTTTTTGATATAGCGGCCGATAAACTGGTCAGCGGTGTCCAGCACTTTTATTTTCGAACCCCTGCCTTTATTCATCATAGAACTGCTGTAGAAATCCCGGTGCCTGCGGAACGGCTTCTGCAAAATATCATGCCGTGCGAACGCATAGATTTTATGGGCCTCATGAAGATAACGAAAAAATCCACCGGTATCCGTAGGGCTGATCGCTTCAATCGTTTTGGTTAGCTTCAGAAGGTCGGAAGACATATCCATAGGCGCTTCGGGCTTGTCGCTGAAATAAGCACGGTACATCGGATCGAGTTTTTCCATCGGGATATAGTCATCGGGATTGCGGCCGCACAGCTCGAAGATTTCCTGGTACACGTCCGGCATCATGACAATGCTCGGCCCCAAATCAAATTTAAAGCCGCCGATTTCGATGCGGTTCATTTTCCCGCCGGGAGTTGCTAGTTTTTCGTATAGTGCGACTTGGTATCCGGCGTTTTGAAGCCTGATTGCGCTTGCCAGCCCCGCCACCCCTGCACCGATTACAACCACTTTCTTTTTCACGCCTGTCTCCTCCTTTCAGTTGAATAATGGCGTTGATGCGCCCGCGATTACAATGCTGGACAATAATAAGCGGCACGTTGAATATTTTAAAATCATCGTCCCGTCGAGCAGCAAGCCTTTCCATTGTTTTATGCGGAACACCCACTGTCAAATCTCCCCCGACTTTCCCAATGAGAACAAGCGGAACCAAGCCCTGTCTTCCAGGAAAAACGCCAGAGGAATCTTAAGGCAGGCAGCGGAAAAAGACAGATGAAAAAAAGTCCATGCCCCCGCATCGAGGATGATGATCCAACAAACAGAGTGATACGAGGGGTATGGAAACTCTCATTCCTTATCCATCTTTCATTAAAAATTCTGCATGAAGCTATTACGGCATTTTCGACGGAACTTTCCCATCAGTTGCCCATATCCCGTTCTACGATTTTCTTTCCTACCTGCTGGCCGCTCAACGTGACCATCGGCATCCCGCCGCCCGGGTTCACCGTTCCTCCGACAAAATACAAATTGTCGTAGCGGTCGCTTTGTTTCGGGTGCTTGAATCCTTTATTTACGCTGCGGTCCGACAGCGTTCCATAAATCGCGCCGCGGTCTGATCCGTAGACCCGCCGAATATCTTCAGGCGTCCAAATATCCTGCGTTACGATGTTTTCCCGCAAGCCTTCAAGGCCCATCCGTTCCAATTTGATCAACACTTTCTCCGCAAAGCGCTCATATTCCTGCTCCGTGAATGGCTTGTCCTGGATGTACGGGATGTGCGGAAGTACTTTGATGTTTTCGTGCCCCGGCGGCGCTTGCGTTGGATCGGTTTTATTGACATTCACCAAATAAATGACCGGATCATCCGGCAGCTTGTGCTCATGGAAAATTGCGTTCATCTGTTTTTTTGGATTTTCTGCAAAGAAAAAATTATGGTGGCTGAGCTGCGGATAAGTTTTTTTAACGCCCAGATGCATCACCAGCCCCGAACTGGCGGGTTCAAATTTCTTCTTCAACTTTTTCACGTAATGCGGCTTTTCATCCAGCAGCTCCTCATAAAACGGAATGACTTCCATATTGGAAATGTAATAATCCGCGGCCACTTTTGCCCCGTCTTCTAATAACGCCCCGGTGATCTTGCCTTTTTCTTTGTAAAGGCGCTCTACCCCCACTCCCGTATAAATATGGGCGCCGACTTCTTGAGCTAGCTGCACCAGCGCATCCGCGAGCCGGTTCATGCCGCCCGGCACATACCATGCGCCTTGGTCATGCTGCATGTAGATCATCATATTCAAAACGGCCGGTGCGTCGTAAGGGGACGAACCGACATATTTAATAAAGTAGGAAAGCATATCCTTGAATTGCTTGTTGCTGATCCGTTTGTCGATGGCACTATGTACGGTCGAAAAAAGATCGAAGTTTTTGAATGACTCAATCGCTCCGTGGAATTTTGCGATTTCTTCTGCGCTGTCCAGCCCCTCGTTAAAGTAGCCTTTCTCGGTGATATTGTACAGCTTTTTGGAGTACTTCAGGAGGTTTTCATACTCGCGCATATCCCGCTTGCTCAACGTCGGATTCTTCGCTTCCATTTCAGTCAAGTTTTCATACAAGTCAATCCTGTTGCCATCCGGAAAAAAGGACCGCCATTGATGGTCCAGCCGGATGATCGGAACGTAATCCGCCATCCGCTTTCCACTGTCCGCAAACAATTTCTCGAAAATTTTCGGCATCGTCAAAATGGACGGGCCGAGGTCAAAACCAAATCCGTCCTGATCAAGCCGGTTCAATTTCCCGCCGATGTGCTTGTTTTTTTCGAATAAGGAAACTTTATAGCCGCGTTGCGCAAGGGAAATGGCAGCGGATATGCCGCCGAGCCCTCCCCCGATGATTAACACTTTTTTAGCTTCAGCCAATTTTACCAGCACCTTCCCGTTTTTTAAGAGCAATTTTCAGTAGCAGTGTCGATTCGCATCTTTTTCACTAATACCCTCATCATTCCGTTTCCACACATGCCCAGTTTAGAGCTGCTGCGATTGACTATTGCACTCCCCTGGGGATAAAATGGGTTTAAAAAAGCGAGGTCCTTATGCTAACTCTTATCGGCGCAAAGCTGCTGCGTCTCCTTCCTGATCCGTCAATTAAATCGCCGACAATTTCTCCTCAGCCTGTAAAAATGAAACAAGATTTTCTGGTAGACACAAGTGTCCAGCCCACTTACCTGTCTTTCTACTACCCAATAGGTGCCGAAGAGGAAAGCCTTCCTGTGTACGTCAATTTCCACGGAGGCGCATTCATTATGAATGACAAAGAGCTGGATGATCCGTACTGCCGTTTCCTGGCGAATGAGACAGGCTGCGTGGTGTTGAATGTCGGTTATGCAAAAGCTCCGGAATTTCCGTTTCCGAAACCGATTGAACAAAGTTACGAAATTCTTCAATGGATGAAGAACCGAGCCCTTGAGTTGAAAATCGACCCAAACCGGATCATGGTGGGCGGTCAAAGTTCAGGCGCGAATCTCGCAGCGGCGCTCTGTCTTTACCTTGACGAAAAACGGGACGATCAGCCCCTGCTCCAAGTATTGTCTTGCCCGATGCTGGATTTTGTCACGCCGCACGCGGATAAACCCGAACCGAAATGGCTGCGTGCTAAATTTCCTCAAGCTGCGCACTTTTTGAATATGTGTTATTTGCCCGACCTAACGCAAGCTTCCAACCCGCTCGCTTCCCCTGTCTGTGCGGATATTAAAAAGGGCTTCGCCCCTGCCCTTATTCTCTTGGCCGAACATGACGCATTCAGACCGGAAGGCGAAGTCTATGCCGAAAAACTAAAAGCTGCTGGCATCAAAGTCCATGTTGAGCTGTTCGAAGGCGTTTCTCATGCTTTTACACATAACGGCCCAAATAATATGGCCGAAAAAGCTTGGAAACTGGTAGCGGTAAAGATCAAGGAAGCGATTGCTTTATAGGAGGATCAAAATAAAATGCCGCTTGCTTAATGGCTGTCGAGTTGTTCTGCCAAACCGATGAGAAGCCCTTCGGTTCCGCGGATGTAGCAAAGACGATACGAGTCCTCGTACTGAACCACTTCGCCAACGAGCTGAGCACCATGCTTTATGAGCCGGGCTACCACTTCATCAATGTCTTCAACGGTGAACATGACGCGCAGATAACCGAGGGCATTGACTGGAGCAGCCCGGTGATCTGATATAACAGGCGGGGTGAGGAAGCGAGAAAGTTCTATTCGGCTGTGGCCATCTGGGGTAACCATCATAGCAATCTCTACGGACTGAGAATCCAATCCGGTTACGCGGCCCGCCCATTCCCCTTCGACAGTCGCCCTCCCTTCAAGATTCAAGCCAATCTCCTCGAAGAAAGAAATTGCGTCATCAAGGGATTCTACCACGATGCTCACATTATCCATTCTTAGTAATTTGTTCTTTTCCATAGCCTTACCTCCTTGAGTGCAAAATTTATCAGCTGATCAGCTTCAGAATTATTCAATGGAAGCTCGGCAAATTACTTCCTGCCAAAAACACCTTGTCATAGTTCATGAAAGTATAAATAGCATCAGCGGCGGTACCTTCAGCTAAATGCGGGACTACAACACTAAGCTCATTTTTCTGACTGTTCCTATGCAAAGCGTTCGTATAAGTCCACTTAATATAGATTAAAAGGGAGAGTAGATAAGCTTTAAACGGCAAGGCATTTTCCACAACGATTATTGCTCTGGTTCATAAATTGAATATAAACGTGAATGCCGAAGGAAATGAAAATGACATTCAATTAGCGTTTCTAAAGGAGCAAAATTCCGATGAAGTGCCAAGGTATTATTTTAGCCTTCCTTTGCCTATTTCCTCTTTTTTCAATTTTTGATTACCATTTACTGGTGGGCTCTAGTGTAAATCAGCTAAGAGCATATTGCCTAAAAAATGAGTATATTTTCCCTTTTTATCTATTTTCCTTCAAAAAAACCAACTTCTTTTCTTTTCTCTAACCAGGAAATCATTTATAATAAGTTTAGTTGGAAAACAGTAGCGTTTCCATTTTAGAATGAGAACTTACAAAAAAGCACTTTTACTAAGAAGACTATAGGAACTACAATAAAATTTGATTCCTGGTAATCTGTTTCAGACAGTAGCGCTGCTAACAAAGCCGAAAAGCATCCTTATGGATGTTTTTCGGCTTTTTTTCGTTTTTATCTTAAATTAAGAAAAGGAGTGAAAATGAATGATTTATTTTGTTGACCAGTTGAAAAACCGGGTTCATCGCCGAGTGTTTGCAGGGGATGCCGGCGGATTTTCATCTATACTTATTAAGAAAAGAGAATTTACGGATTCTCCTGCGTCTATTCTTCAGTTAGAAGAGAAGGATTTTAATCGTGAATGCCCCAACTTCCAATCCTTCCAGATGTTTCATAGCTACTTTACAAAGTTGGAAAGGGGATTTTCCTATGAACTTTAATAACGTCAAGGTTTTTCTTAAAACGATGTGCGAATACAATACAACGAAGATCGATCAGGTCTTCACGACTGAAGAAGGCTACAGCTTATCTATTCGGTGTCTTCCCGGTACACAGACATTTGAAATAACCAATTCACAGACACAAGAAATTATTCAAAACGATTCCATTGAGGAAACAGCCCACTACATTGTGGCGTTTATAACTTCCCACAATTTATCCATTAACTCCTGATTACTCAGGAGTTTTTTTGGATTTTATCCTTGAGAACCGGGTAAAAATCCTTGAGCTCGTCCTGGAATTCTCCGAAGGCTGAGAAGTGCCTAAAAGATACCTACATATTAGAAGCGACCTCCAATGAAAAGCTGCAGGTTGAATATTGCACGTCGATTGATCAAGTTCTTCATAACAGCAAATAGAGGGAATTCCCAGCATTCTTCGTCGGTTCTTCTAATTCCTGGCGGCTTATTTATGAGGTTCAAGAATGAAAACCGTGTAGCCTAAATCCGTTTCAAAATTCCAGGCCAAGAAGGTTTCTGCCGTTCTTCTTTTTAATACTGCTTCAAGTTGGACTGCCTGCAGGCTTTTATTTTCCAGCGGCCGCTTGGCCAGCCGCAGTTCTTCTTCCAAGCCATTTTTGATCAATTCCTTTTCGAGTGCCACCAGAATTCCCGAGCGCCTGACCAGAACCGTTCGGTCGTTTAGCCAATAAGTTTCGATGCACTCCGGAATTTTCTGTACATTCCCACTTGCTGTTTTTATACGTGCTGTAAATTCTTCTTTATCCACTCCTTCTGGCCACTCATTCGTCTCTTCTTGACCTATAGCGTTCAAGCCTCCGATAAGCAAACCTGTCTCTTTTTCCAGGTCCCAATCGGCATAGAGCTCTTTTATATCTAAGCCCGCTATTTTTTTTAATTCCTCCATAATTTCCTCCCGCAGATCCAGCATCAACAAATCCCTCGTCTTTAAGATACGGTTTCGTTCATTGCGCTTCAGCAGCATTTTTTCTATTGGAGCCAGGAATCCGCGAAGATGGACAGCCAGGAAAGGCGGCCGGATTATTACATATACCGAAGTCGGGCCTTTACCAAAATGGTTACGCAGGAGCATGGACACATAGCCGCCGATTTCCGCTTGCTTAGTTTGTTCGTTTGTCATGCATAAACCTCCTTCATTCGAAGAAAGAACCTGGTTTAAGCCCTTTTTTCATATACAAGCAAGCCTGAAGATGGACTATTCCATCCAGGCTTTCAACACTAAAACGATATAGGATTTGTCTCTCTTGAAATCCCAGTCGACGAACAATTCACTGATTTCCTGGTCCAAAACAGCTTCTGCATTGAGGGAGGCCAGCAATTGGTGATCGAGCGGGCGCTTTGCCAGCCGCAATTCTTTGGTGGCTCCATTTTTGATCAATTGTGTTTCAATCTCAACCATGGTGCCGGTGCGTTCAATTAAAATCGCATTGTCATCCACGCGGTAAATTTCCATCTCATCCGGTTCTTTTTCTGTCTTTTTGCTGAGCTGGATGACTTGCTTCCGCAGTGCCTGTTTGCTTTTATCCTCTGGCCATTTGTAGGTTGCACTCGCCTCATGTCCATCCATCACGGCAATGAGCATCCCGGTTTCCTTCTTTAGGTTCCAATCGGCATAGATTTCAAGGATGGCGTGACCGGTGATCTCCCCCAAATCGGTTTTCAAGTCGGTTTTCAGTCCTTCCATTAGCAAATCCCTCGTCTCCAACAGACGTTTCATTTCATTGCGCTTTAGGAGGATTTCTTCTGTCGGCAAGAGAAAATTGGATAGGTGGACGAGGATGAAAGGCGGCTCAACTGCAACTTTTACAAAAGCAGAGGTATTATTGAAATGTTCACTAAGAATGGACGAAATGTGCTGCTCAATTTTGGTCCGGCTTGATCGGCCATTTCTCATGAGATAATCTCCTTTCTGAAAAAGAAAGAACATCCGCTGAACGTTTGAAAATATAATTAAATTGACACCAAACCTGTTACCTGCCCGGCTTCTGGCTGTCTCGCCTGGGCTTCCTCTATCCTTGTCTTACTAGTTGCCTTCGAGATATATCTTAACTGCCTCTGTTCCGATTACTTTATTTTACTCCTTTTTTCAGAAAATTCCATACAGTTTTTCTGCTTGGTGAATGATCTAGAACCGCTTTCTTTCACTAACCATGGTCAAATCCCATTAATAAACAACTACTGAAATAAGTCATGTGCAAACAAAATAAATGTGAGGAAATTACGTTTACTATTGTAAAAACGAAACTTAAAAGAGAAAAAATTCAAAGCCATAGAAAATAATAAAAAACATCTCTGCCTAAAAAGAATTTGCTTAAATTCCGATTGATTCTTTAACGCTTTTGGATATTTTCTTCATCAATTCAGTTAAATCAAAACAATTCTATATTACGTTCATTTATTTCGAATTGCAGTTTTGTTTCCCTTACTTTCGAGTTCCTCCAAAAATAAGAAACAGCCTAACTCATAATGAGCTAGGCTGCTTTATTTCCCTTAAAAATCTCTTCAAGCTATCTTAATGCCCCGCAACGTCCCGTTTGGTGAAAGCGGTCCAGGAAGCTGCGACAAAAATCGCCAAATAGACAATTAATACGATAATCGAAAACGTCAAGGTCATGCCTTCGACGACCGGCGTGTTGCCCTCAGCATATTGGACAAGGTTGGTGTTGGCAAACAAGATGAATTTCGCCCACTCGTACTGGGAAACAAATGCGACCAATGTGTTGCCGGCCATCATCAGGAAGATGGCTAGCCCGATGGCCATGCCGCTGCTTCTGAAAATCGTTGATATCATAAACGCAAATGAAGCCATCATCAAAAGTGTCACCATGCTCAAGCCGTAGTCTTGGACAATTTCTCCGATAACGCCTGTTTCCACAAATCCGCCGTTTAACTGTTCCATGACAAACGTCGGCGACAAGCCGTTCAAGCCGAAGAACAACGCTCCGACAATCCACGAAAAGATCAGCAGCGATGCCAAAAGCGTCAAAGCAAATAGTAACACCGACACAAACTTGGACAATAAAATGACCGAGCGTGAAATCGGGCGGATCAACAACAGTTTGATGGTCCCCCATTTAAATTCATTCGATACGATGCCCGCTGCTACGATGATTGTAAACAATGAAATGACGGACGTAAAAGCGGCATTTTCCAACACATATTGCCAGCCGTCATAAGGCTTGGGTTTGATGTTATTTTCCAAGTAATAATTGTTTTTCTCAATCAGCGACAAATTCGTGAATTCGGCGAATTCGTCTTTTTCCATTTCTTTGGTCAAGCTGACGTTTTCTTCTTGCAGCTCGGTCTTCCAGTTTTCACCATAGTCGTTCATGCTGATGCCGGTGTCCATGAATTTATTGATCAATCCTCCACCTAAAGCGATTACGGCAAGAAAAGCGATCATGATCCACGTTGATTTTTTGGCGTATAATTTGATTTGCTCGTTTTTAAGCAAGTTCAGAAAATTATTCAATTGTGTTCTCTCCAATCAAATCAAAGAATTTGTCTTCCAGTGTTGATTGCTGCACACGGACACCGTAAATTTGAATGTCGCTTTCCATCAAGCTTTTCAAGATTCTTGGAATTTCTTCCCGCGTCGCCGCAAGAAACAGTTCTTTTTTCTCGATGGCGACCGGCCGTTCCTGCTGGGTTTCCAAAATCAGGCGAGCCGTTTCCAACGGTTCTGCTTCAATATACAATTCGCTCAGCGCATTGTCTTTTTTCACTTCTTTGACGGATTCGATGGCAATCAATTCACCGTTTTTGATAATGCCGATGCGGTCGCACATCAATTCAATTTCGCTTAATAAATGGCTTGAAACAATAACCGCCACGTTGTCTTGTTCTGCCAATCTTCTTATGTATGTACGCATTTCCCGGATGCCGGATGGGTCCAGGCCGTTTGTCGGTTCATCCAAAATCAAGATGGACGGTTTGTGCAATAATGCTTGGGCGATTCCAAGGCGCTGGCGCATTCCTAATGAATACTTGCCGGCTTTTTCATGAATGGCTTTTTCCAAGCCGACGAGCGCCACCACTTCGTTGATGCGTTCTTTGGTGATGCCGTGATTCATTCGGGCGTAATGCTCCAAGTTTTTCCACCCGCTTAAGAACGGATACATTTCAGGGTTTTCTACGATGGCTCCGACATGCCGAATCGCTTCTTTGAAATCGGTTTTAATGCTTTTCCCTTCGATCAGCACATCACCCGCAGTGATATCCATCAAACCGACCATCATGCGAATCGTCGTTGTTTTCCCCGCTCCGTTCGGGCCAAGAAAACCGAAAACTTCGCCTTTATTGATTTCAAAATTCAGCCCTTTGATCAGCTGTTTATTGCCGATCGACTTTTTCAAATCGATCAGCTGCATTGCCGCTTTTTCCAAATCGAGCACCTCCAGATTAAGTATCCTTATTGTATACGGACCAAACTGTGAAAAGTTCCCAAAAATTGAATTCTTCTTACTTTTTACTCCCAAAAGAAAACGCATCCGGTTTTTCCGGATGCGTTTTCTTATTCCGCGCTGCTCTTATCCAAATCGCTTTGTTCCGGCATGGCTACGACTTCCCAAAGGTGCCCATCGAGGTCTTGGAAACTCCACGCATACATGTATTCATCGTCCATCGGATCATTAGAAGCTTTTCCTCCTGCTTCAAAAGCTTTGTTGACGATATCGTTGACGCCTTGGCGACTGTCTGCTGAAAGGGCAATAATCGTTTCTGTGTTTTTTGTTGCGTCCGTCAATTGTTTTTTAGTGAATGTTTGAAAGAAGGTTTCAGTGAGAAGCATGACGAACATATTCTCCCCGACAATCATGCACGTGGCATTTTCATCGGTCATGTC
The DNA here is from genome assembly GCF_050864155.1 of Planococcus sp. YIM B11945. Lineage (NCBI taxonomy): Bacteria > Bacillati > Bacillota > Bacilli > Caryophanales > Caryophanaceae > Planococcus > Planococcus sp. YIM B11945. Next base: position 110,562 of record NZ_JBOZWR010000003.1, read on the forward strand.
TGGATGAAAATCAAACCCCAATTTCGTAAAAAACTCCACTGATTTGTTCAAGTCTTTAACGGGCAAATTGACGTAGATTTCTTTCGCTTGCAAAGCCATCTTATCCTTCCTTTCTATTCTTTTATTTCTTGCTCTATTGGTATTCGTTCAACACACACAGAGTCCTGCTTGAATTAAAAGAAATTCGGACGTCTTCACCTATAAATTATCGACATACTGTTTGGCTTCCAGCAGCGTAAAACCGAACGCTTTTCGGGCTTCTTTGACCGCTTTGATCGCTTGGCCACCGTTTTTCAGCCGGCGCAATTCCTCAATGATTTCCCGGTCTCGCTCATTGTCCGGGACCGACAACCGATTGATTTTTTCATTTAAGGTTTGGATCCGCGCTTCCATTGCCCGCAGCCGCTCGTTTAATGAGGAATAAACAAGCGAAGCCATCACCAGCAGTCCCCCGCCGATGATCAATCCCCACGATACATCCATTTCGTTGCCTCCTATGTTTGACGACTTTCTTTTTCTAAAAGACGCATTCCTTTTTGATAAAAGCCTTCCATATCTTCTTTCGGAACCAATGCCCCGCCGGTTGCCCAGACGATGTGCGTCGCGTGAACTGATGCAGGGGCATACGATGAAGATCCAACTTTATGCGGTCCAGCCAATCCTGCAGTAGCGGATGGCTCCACGTATATGCCTTCGCTGTCTGCTAAAAGCATGAGCAGCTGGAACAGCTCCTCATCTTCTAGCGTATAGATGCCGCTGACAAGCTGTTCGCTGATGCCCGATGCAAAGCTTGATGGACGCCCGACCGCCAGCCCGTCGCCTTCTGTGCAATTATCAATGCCAAAATCCTGGACAGCAACTTTATCTTTTTCGCCTGTCATTAAGCCGACCAATACAGCCGGTGAATGCGTCGGTTCTGCAAAAAAGCAATGGACATAGTCCCCATACAGTTGTTTCAAGCCGAACGCAATTCCGCCTGGCGCCCCCCCAACCCCGCAAGGCAAATAAACAAAAAGCGGATGGTCTCGATCGACCACAACGTTTTGTTCTTGGAGCTGCTTTTTCAGACGGAAGGCAGCGACGCTATAGCCAAGGAATAAATGCCGAGACTTTTCGTCGTCAATAAAATAAGCGTTGGGGTTTTGCTTCGTTTGTTCACGGCCATTAGTAATCGCTTCGCCAAAATCACCGGCAAATTCATGAACGATGGCGCCTTTTGCCCGCAGCAACTCTTTTTTCCACGGTTTAGCATCTGCTGACATGTACACCGATACATTGAACCCTAACTTCGCCCCGATGATGCCGATGCTGAGACCCAAGTTTCCAGTAGAACCGACGCCGATGGAATAATCGCTGAAAAACCGCTTCATTTTATCGCTTGCGAAAACTTCGTAATTATCTTCTTTTGAGATTAACCCCGCCTTTATTGCCATTTGCTCAGCGTGTGCCAACACTTCATATACCCCGCCTCGCGCCTTGACCGATCCAGCTATCGGCAAATCGTTGTCGCATTTCAAATACAGCTCTCCTGAAATTTCTTTTTGATACAGTTCATTCAGCATTGATTTCATAGCTGGTATGGGACGCAGCGGCGATTCAACAACCCCTTTTGTTAGGGCAGCATCCGGAAATTCCTTTGCCAAATAAGGGGCGAACCGCTGCCACAACCGTTCCGCTTGTTCCATGTCTTTTATGGAAACCGGCAGAGCTGGGAAGTCTCCGCTTTTTTTAAGCTTCAGATTCAGCCAGACCACCGGCTCTAAATCGACCACTTTTTTTAATAGCGGATATTCCTGCACCCAGCTATCCAATTCCTGTTGGCTGAAAGCCATTGCACTCATCCTTTCCTTTTTGCCGTACACCCAACTGCTCTTATTAACTAAATTCGCCGCAAAATGAAAAGTTCCTTGTTTGATTTCCAGCGCAAAATTTGAAGAGTTATAAAAACAAATACGAAGAACCCGTGAAAACTAAAGCGGAAATGATTTCTTCGAAAATAAATGCAGCTTCTATAGTATAATGATGCTAGCAAATATGCCTTTTGAAGAGGAGTTACACATGATTATCTTAATCGATAACCACGATTCGTTTACATACAATTTGGTTCAATATTTCCTGCAAATCGATCCTGCCGTTTCGGTTTTTCAAGACGGCGACATTTCTATAGCCGAACTGGAAAACTTATTACCCGACTTAGTGGTTTTGTCCCCAGGCCCTGGCAAACCCCGCCCTTCGGAAATCTTGCAGGAGTTGAGCGACCGCATTCCTGTATTGGGCGTTTGTCTTGGCCACCAGACCATCATCGAACATTTTGGCGGCAGCGTCATCAAAGGCCTCCAGCCCGTCCATGGCAAGCTTTCGTTGGTGAGCCACGACCAGTCGGGCCTATTTAACGGAATCCCAAATCCGACTTCGGTTGTCCGCTATCATTCGCTTGTCGCTGATGAAGAAAGCATACCATCTGTTTTAACGGTCACTGCCCGTTCTGAAGACGGTGCCATTATGGCCGTGCGCCATAAAACACTGCCCGTCGCCGGCATCCAATTCCATCCGGAATCGATTTTGACGGCAGACGGTTTTGCCATGCTGCAAAATGCGTATGTTCAGGCAGTTGAATGGAAAAAGAATTCTCTTGGAGGCAAAACAAATGGAAAACCCTTACCTGCTAGTTGAATTCCCGGACGAAGACGGAGTGATCCAGCCGCTCGTATTTGCCAATCCGGTCAACATCTTGCAAACCGACCGGCTAGAAGCGATTCCAAGGCTGATGGCGGATGTGGAAAAAGCGCTTCAAGCCGGATTCTACGCCGCGGGCTATGTGTCTTACGAAGCGGCTCCTGCTTTCAACTCAAATATGGCTGTCCAACAAAATCCCAAACTGCCGCTTGTTTGGTTCGGCATCTTCAAAGAACCTGCTCCTCTTGCTGAAGAATTTGAATCAAGCGGCGAGTATGCGGTGTCCGATTGGCAAATGGCCTCGTCTACCAGCCACTATAAATCAGGCATCAAACAAATCAAGCAAGCCATCGAAGAAGGCGATACATACCAGATCAATTACACCGAGCGCCTCCATGCCCGCTTCCAAGGAGATGACCGGGCGTTCTATCGCCAGCTGACGAGGAATCAGCAAGCCGGCTATAGCGCTTATATGAACTTGGGAAATACCCGAATTCTTTCCGCTAGCCCTGAATTGTTTTTCCGGGTCGATGGCGGGAAAATCACCGCTAAACCCATGAAAGGCACAGCGCCCCGCGGCAGGTTCTTAGATGAAGACCAGGCCAATTTAGAGAGATTGCTGGCATCCGAAAAAGAACGGGCGGAAAACTTGATGATTGTTGACTTGCTGCGAAATGACATCGGGCGGCTCGCCAAATCCGGAACCGTCACCGTGCCTCGCCTATTTGAAGCTGAAGCCTATCCGACTGTCCATCAATTGACGTCGACCATCGAAGCCCGAATCGAAAAATTGGCAACGGTCTTTAATTGGTTTCAAGCGCTGTTTCCGTGCGGCTCCATTACCGGCGCCCCAAAAATCAGCACCATGAAGTACATTGCTGACTTGGAACAAACTCCCCGCGAAGTATATTGCGGCGCCATCGGCTATATCACACCGCAAAAAAATGCCGTCTTTAACGTGCCGATCCGGACCGTCATCATCGATAAGGAAAAAGAAACGGCTTTATACGGCGTCGGCGGAGGGGTTACGTGGGATTCCACTTCTGAAGGCGAGTACCAGGAACTGCTGACGAAAGCCCGTGTCTTGTCCGAACGGCGGCCGGAGTTTGAACTACTGGAATCTCTGAAGCTGGAGAACGGAACCTATCCCTTGCTTCGCTATCATTTGGCTCGCATTGCCGATTCCGCACATTATTTCAACTTTTCGTTGGATCAGCAAGCGCTGGAACAGCAGCTTTCGAACACTGCAATAACGAATTCAGAAGGAAGCTTTAAAGTGCGGGTATTGCTCAGTAAAACTGGAGCTGTGGCGATTGACGCACAAGCCGTTTCAAAAATCGCAGAACCCGTAACATGTGTTCTTGCCGCTTCACTCGTCAATAGCCGCGATCCGTTTTTATTCCATAAAACGACCAATCGGCGCGTGTACGAAGAACACCAATCAAACTTCCCTGATGCTTTTTCGGTTTTGCTCTGGAATGAAAAAGAACAATTGACCGAATTCACCTTCGGCAACTTGGTATTGGAAACGGACGGCAAGTTTTTCACTCCGCCCATCACTTGCGGTTTATTGCCCGGAACGTACCGGCAAGTTCTTCTCGATGAAAAGAAAATCGAAGAAAAGGTTTTGAGCAAAATTGATTTGAAAACTGCAGACGCCATTTGGTTCATCAACAGCGTTAGAGGCTGGTTGAAAGTGAATATGGTTGACTAACAAGGAGAGCACCCGTCTTTAGTGACGAGTGCTCTTGCTGGTTTTATTGCTGCTTCTGTAGTTAATTTTCATATTTCGATCAAAAGAAAAAGCCAACCCGCAGGTCAGCTTTTTAATGTGCCAGCTTTCAAGTTTTCATGCCAGTCGGCGAGCATCGGCAAATCTTCTTGCCGGATCGCGTTCGTTTGAATCGCTTCTTCGACAAGCGATGGGAAGTCCGTCAGCGTGTGGAACGTAAAGCCAGCGCCTGTGATGGCATCAATCGACTGCGGCAAATCGTAGGTAAAAATGGCCGCAATGCCCAGTACGTCAAATCCGGCTTCTTGAAGCGCCACTGCCGCTTGCAGCACCGATCCGCCTTTTGAAATTAAGTCTTCCACGACGACCACTTTTTGCCCCGCCACCACTTTACCTTCAATCATATTGCCCTGCCCGTGTTCTTTCGCTTTTGATCGCACATAAACCATTGGCAAGTCCAGCAAATCGCTGACCCATGCAGCGTGTGGAATGCCGGCTGTCGCTGTGCCTGCCACCGCTTCACATTCCGGATAATGCTGGTGGATCAATTCGGATAAGCCTTTGGCGATTTCTTTTCGCACGTTTGGGTACGACATTGTCAAGCGATTATCGCAATAAATCGGCGACTTTACGCCTGACGCCCACGTAAACGGTTGTTGCGGGCGAAGTTCCACTGCCCCGATGCTCAATAATTGACGCGCAATTTCTCTTCTCATACCGCATCGCTCCATTCATTATTAATTTGTCCATAACTTACAGCCGGGTCAGTCGCTTTCGTAATTGCTCTACCAACAACAATGTGGGTTGACCCGTTCTTCCGAGCTTCTTTCGGCGTCGCCACGCGCTTTTGGTCATCGGCACTGACATTTGCCGGCCGGATTCCCGGTGTGACGCGCAAAAATTCTTCACCGCATGCTTCTCCAATTGCTCTTGCCTCATGTACGGAACAAACCACACCGTCAAGGCCCGCAACATGCGCGCGCTTTGCGTAATGCAACACCGATTCTTCCAGGCTCGCCGCAATCAGCTGGTCGCTGTGCATCGCTTCTTCGCTTGTCGACGTCAATTGGGTTACGGCGATCAATTTCGTTCCATTATTCCCAAGTCCGCGTTTGGCGGCTTTCATCATTTCCAAGCCGCCCGCCGCATGGACATTAACCATATCAACGCCAAGCTTTGCAAGCCCGCGCATCGCCGACTCCACTGTATTTGGAATGTCGTGAAGCTTTAAGTCCAAGAAAACGGCATGGCCCAACGATTTAATGTATCGGACTAATTCCGGCCCTTCTTGATAATAAAGCTCCATGCCAATTTTGACGAATAGCGGTTCATTAAAATTAGCGAGGAAGGCTTCCACTTCGTTTCTTGATGCAAAATCCAGTGCAATAATCGGTTTATTCACAGACGGTGGCTCCTTCCGACAAGTTCTTCTACCGAATCAAGTCCAAGGTTGTGGAGCTTTTCAGGCAGCTGGCCGATAATTTCCGGACATACGAACGGATTGACGAAATTGGCGGTTCCAACCGCTACTGCATTGGCGCCGGCTGACATAAAGTCAATCGCATCTTCCACTGTCGCAACCCCGCCCATGCCAATAATCGGCAAGTCGGTTTGCTTGCGGACTTCATACACCATGCGCAGGGCGACCGGCTTGATGGCAGGGCCGGACAATCCGCCGGTAATGTTGGCGATGATGGGACGCCCTGTTTTTTGATCAAGCCGCATGCCAAGAAGCGTGTTGATCATCGTCAGCCCATCCGCTCCGCCTTCCTCCACCGCTTTGGCGATCGACACAATATCGGTGACGTTTGGCGACAGTTTAATGTATACCGGTACGGATGACACGTCTTTTACGGCGCTCGTCAACTCTCTTGCAATATTTGGATCTGTCCCGAAAGTAATGCCGCCTTGTTTTACGTTCGGGCACGAAATGTTGATTTCCAGCGCATGGACGTTCGGCGACTTGGAGATTTCCCGCGCCACTTCGACATAGTCCTCAGTAGTCGTCCCCGCCACATTGGCAATGATTGGCACATCAAACTGTTCAAGCCACGGAAGTTCCGATCCCGCCACTTTTTCAAGACCTGGGTTTTGCAGCCCGATGGCGTTCAGCATGCCAGAAGCTGTTTCTGCTACGCGCGGCGTCGGATTGCCCAGCCGCATTTCGACCGTCGCCGCTTTGATCATGATGGCGCCAAGCTGTGACAAATCATACAGCTGGGCATATTCTTTGCCGAACCCGAAGCAGCCGGATGCCGGCATGATCGGGTTTTTTAATTTCAATCCTGGAAGAGTTACCGTTAAATTTGTCATGCAATCACTACTCCTGCTGGAAATACCGGGCCATCCGAACAAACTTTGATGTAATCCGTTTCACTTTTTGTCGTGCGGCAGACGCAGGCAAAACAGGCGCCGATGCCGCAGCCCATCCGCTGTTCATAAGAGAGGAATCCTTTTTTCTCAGGGTACGCCCATTGAACGGCTTCGAGCATCGGCGTCGGCCCGCAAGAATAGTAGGTGTCAAAGTCCTTCGGCAATTCATTTAAAATATGGGTAACAAAGCCTTGAGTGCCGTGAGAACCGTCGACGGTAGCAATATGCGTGTCGCCGAGCTCTTTGAATTTTTCTTCATAGAATACTGCTTGCTTGCTTTCAAACCCTAAAATATGGACCGTTTCAATGCCTTTTTCATTTAGCTGTTTTGCCAGTTCATAAAGCGGCGGCACCCCGATTCCTCCGCCGATCAAATAGGCTTTTTTCTCAGCCTCTTCAACCGGAAAGCCTTTGCCGAGCGGGCCTAAAACATCCAGCCCGTCGCCTGCTTTTTTCTCGGCAAGAAGCGTCGTGCCTCTGCCTTCTGCCCGATAAATCATCGTAAATTGCTTAAGCTCTGGATGGATAGCGGCGACCGAAATGGGACGGCGCAAGAGCGGCTCAAAGCTGTCCGCTACCCGCACGTGGACGAATTGCCCCGGAGATGCCATTTCAGCTGTTAGTTCCCCTTGAACGGTCAGTTCAAAAATATGATGGGCGATTTTTCTCTGGTTGATGACTTGCATACGCTCTTGTTTGATCATAGGCCAGCGCCCATTTCTTCAGCGGAGAACGTCATCGATTCGATGACGCGCAGCATCGCTTCAGCTGTATCTAGAGAGGTCATGCACGGAATGCCGTTTTCGACCGATTCCCGGCGGATTCGGAAGCCGTCTCGTTCTGGTTGTTTGCCTTTGGTCAACGTATTAATGATGATTTGCGCTTCCCCATTTTGAATTACATCGAGCAATGTTTTGCCTTCTGCTCCAATTTTCCCGATAGTGGTTACTCGGACGCCTGCTTTTTCAAAGATGTTTGCTGTGCCTTCAGTCGCCATGATGTGATAGCCGATTGATTTAAAACGCTTCGCTAAGCCAATTGCTTCTTCTTTGTCTTTGTCGGAAATGGTCATGAGCACACAGCCGTGGTCTTTTACTTCCATACCGGCAGCTGCCAAGCCTTTATACAGCGCTTTTTCAAGTGTGATGTCTTTGCCCATCACTTCGCCGGTTGATTTCATTTCTGGCCCAAGCGTGATGTCCACTCTTCTCAGTTTCGCAAACGAGAACACCGGCACTTTGACATAGACGCCTTTTGACAGCGGCGCAAGCCCAGGCGTATAGCCTTGGTCAATGATGCTTTTTCCAAGAATCGCTTTTGTGGCAATATTGGCCATTGGAATATTCGTGATTTTGCTCATAAACGGCACCGTCCGGCTTGACCTTGGGTTGACTTCGATAACGAAAATCTCACCTTTTGAAATGACGTATTGAATGTTCAACAAGCCAATGATATTCAAGCCTTTTGCTAGGCGCGTCGTATAATCGACTAATTGATCGAGCTGCTCTTGTGAAATGTTTTGCGTCGGATAAACTGCGATGGAATCTCCTGAATGCACCCCTGCCCGCTCGATATGTTCCATGATGCCAGGAATTAAGACGTTTTCACCGTCGCAGATTGCATCCACTTCGAGCTCAATCCCGGTTAAGTAGCGGTCGACCAATACCGGGTGTTCCGGGCTCGCTTCCACTGCGTGCTCCATATAGTAGTTCAAGTCTTTTTCGTTGTAGACAATTTCCATCGCGCGGCCACCTAAGACATACGACGGTCGAACCAATACCGGATAGCCGATTTCGTTTGCAATGGTTACCGCTTCTTCCGCATTTACCGCTGTTTTTCCAAGCGGCTGCGGAATGCCGATTTCATGCAAAGCCGCTTCAAATTTATTGCGGTTTTCCGCGCGGTCAATGTCTTCTAACGATGTGCCAAGTATTTTCACTCCGTTTTGCTCCAGCTTGTCTGCCAAGTTGATCGCTGTTTGTCCGCCGAACTGGACGACAACCCCTTTTGGCTGCTCCAAGTCCACAATATGCATAACGTCTTCAATCGTCAGCGGTTCAAAATACAATTTATCGGAGATTGAGAAATCTGTTGAAACTGTCTCCGGGTTATTGTTGATAATGATTGCTTCATATCCTGCTTCTTTGATTGCCCATACCGAATGCACCGTTGCGTAATCGAATTCAACGCCTTGGCCGATGCGGATCGGACCGGATCCCAGTACGATGACACTTTCTTTTTCTGTCTTGACCGATTCATTTTCATCTTCATACGTGCCGTAGAAATAAGGCGTTTCAGATTCGAATTCAGCGGCGCACGTATCGACCATTTTGTAGACGGGTATCAGTTTTTGTTCTTTGCGCCAGTTGTAGACTTCTTGTTCTGTCGTGTTCCACAGTTTTGCAATGGTCCGGTCGGCAAAGCCCATGCGCTTTGCTTTTTTAGCTGTTGCGAAGTCGTATGGGTTCGCCTGTAAATCCATTTCATACGATACGATGTTTTGGAACTTCATCAAGAAGAATAAATCGATTTGGCTCCAGTCGTGGATCGTTTCAATCGTAACGCCGCGGCGCAGCGCTTCCCCGATGAAGAACAACCGCTCATCCCCTGCACGGCGGATCCGTTTTTCAATCCATTCGTCGCTCATCGATTCTCCATGTTTCAAATCCAAATGGTATTGGCCAGTTTCGAGTGAGCGCACGGCTTTCAATATTGCTTCTTCAAAACTGCGGCCCATCGCCATTACTTCGCCGGTCGCTTTCATTTGCGTCCCCAAATTTCGTTTTGCCGACTCGAATTTATCGAACGGCCAGCGTGGAATTTTCGCGACTACATAGTCAAGCGCTGGTTCGAACGCAGCGTACGTTCGTCCAGTTACCGGATTGATCATTTCGTCGAGTGTCAGCCCCACCGCAATTTTTGCCGCTAGCTTTGCAATCGGATAGCCCGTCGCTTTTGAAGCAAGAGCGGATGAACGGCTGACTCTCGGATTGACTTCAATGATGTAGTATTGGAAACTGTTCGGATCAAGTGCCAACTGCACGTTGCAGCCGCCTTCGATTTTCAACGCTCGAATGATTTTTAATGAGACATTGCGCAACATCTGATACTCGCGGTCAGACATTGTTTGGCTAGGCGCCACAACAATCGAATCGCCCGTATGGATGCCGACTGGATCGATGTTTTCCATATTGCAGACAACGATTGCCGTGTCGTTGGCATCGCGCATCACTTCGTATTCGATTTCCTTAAAGCCAGCAATCGATTTTTCAAGAAGGCACTGCGTCACCGGGCTGTATTTCAACCCGCTCGTGACAGTTTCCAACAAGTCGTCGTCATTATGGCAAATGCCTCCGCCGGTTCCCCCAAGTGTAAATGCCGGGCGGACGATGACCGGATAGCCAATTCGCGCTACAAATGCTTTTGCTTCGTCCATATTGTGGATGATGTCTGAATCGGGCACCGGTTCTCCTAGTTCGTTCATCAACGTCCGGAACAAATCGCGGTCTTCCGCTTTGTGGATTGCCTCCAATTTTGTGCCAAGAATTTCGATATCCAATTCATCTAAGATTCCTGATTCGTGCAGTTCGATTGCCATATTGAGACCTGTCTGCCCACCAAGCGTCGGCAGCAGCGCATCCGGCCGTTCTTTACGGAGAATGCGGCTGACAAATTCCAGCGTGATCGGTTCGATGTACACTTTATCGGCGATTTCTGTATCCGTCATGATCGTCGCCGGGTTTGAGTTGATTAACACAACACGGTAGCCTTCTTCTTTTAACGCTAGGCACGCTTGCGTCCCTGCATAATCAAATTCGGCAGCTTGTCCGATAACGATCGGCCCTGATCCGATCACGAGTATGGTTTGAATATCTTGTCTTTTAGGCATATTGCTGCTCCTTTCGAGTTGCGCTCATCATGTCAATAAAACGGTCAAACAAATAGTTCGAATCTTCGGGTCCTGGTGAGGATTCCGGATGGTATTGGACCGTGAAAGCCGGGTAGTCTAAATGGGTCAGCCCTTCGATCGTGCTATCATTTAATGCCGTATGGGTTACCGCTAAACGTGTTCCTTCAAGCGTCTTTTCATCGACCGAGTAGCCGTGGTTTTGCGAAGTAATTTCTACACGTCCCGTCGTCAAGTCTGTAACCGGGTGATTGCCGCCGCGATGGCCGAATTTCAATTTGTACGTATCTGCTCCACATGCGCGTGCAAACAATTGGTGCCCAAGGCAAATGCCGAACACCGGCACTTTCCCTAACAGTTCACGGACCACTTCGACACATTCTTCTACATCTTTCGGGTCTCCAGGACCGTTCGACAACATTACGCCATCTGGACCCCAAGCTAAAATTTCCTGTGACGTTGTGTTATACGGAACCACAATGACGTCGCAATCGCGGTTGTTTAATTCGCGCAAAATGCCATGCTTCATGCCGTAATCGATCAAGATGACGCGTTTCCCGCGTCCTGGACTTGGATATGGGCGCGCTGTCGATACTTGCGCTACTTGGTCTTTCGGCAAATGAATGCTTTGTAATTCCTGGACGATTTCTTCAACGTCCACATCTTCCCCAGCTGCCGTCAAAATGCCTTTGATGGCCCCTTTGGAACGGATCAAGCGTGTCAACTTGCGCGTATCAATTTCTGCAATTCCCGGAATGTTTTTTGCTTTGAACAATTCATCCAGTGTCGAATTGCTTCTGAAGTTGGAAGGGAACTCAGCCAGTTCACGCACTACCAATCCTTTCGCAGCCGGTGTAATAGATTCAAAGTCATCGCTATTGATGCCGTAGTTGCCGATTAACGGATATGTCATGGTGATTATTTGTCCGCAGTAGGATTGATCCGATAAGATTTCCTGATAGCCCGTCATGCTTGTATTAAAGACGATTTCACCCACTGATGCATCGTCGCTGCCAAATGCCATTCCCTCAAATACCGTTCCGTCTTCTAAGATCAAATAACGTTTCATTAATTCGTCTCCTCCTGCCATACAATTTGTCCACCAAAAATCGTCATGACCGGCCAGCCTTTGCAGTTCCAGCCGCCGAACGGTGTGTTTTTTCCTTTTGATAAAAAGTTGTCAACATTGATTTCCTGTTCTTTGTCCAAATCCAGCAGCACCAAATCCGCTGTTTGCCCTGTTTCCAGCTTTCCGTAAGGCAACCCGAACGTTTCGCATGGCTTTTGCGCCATCCAGCCAATCAATTGCTCGAGCGTCCATGTTCCGGTTTCAACAAAATGTGTGTACAAAAGCGGAAACGCAGTTTCAAAACCGACGATGCCAAACGGCGCTTTCGCCATGCCGTTAGTTTTTTCTTCCAGCGTATGCGGCGCGTGATCGGTAACGATAAAATCAATTGTGCCGTCAAGCAATCCTTCGTGCAGCGCCGCAACATCTTCTTTCGCACGCAGCGGTGGATTCATCTTATAATTAGCATCGTCTCCTGGAATATCTTCGTCGCATAAGAGCAAATGGTGTGGACATACTTCTGCAGTGACTCGTACGCCTGCTCGTTTAGCATCACGTATCACCCGGACCGATTCTTTTGTGCTGACGTGGCACACATGGTAATGCGCACCGGCAGCTTCTGCCAACAATATATCGCGTGCAATGTGCACCGATTCTGCAATGGAAGGAATGCCTTTCAGCCCAAGTTCTGCGCTTCGTTTGCCTTCATGCATGACGCCGTCATAAATTAGCGTATTGTCTTCGCAATGCGCGATGACCGCCATGCCGATTTTTGCTGCATCTCGCATCGTTTCGTACATCATGCCTGCCTGTTGAATGCCGACGCCGTCATCAGTAAACGCAAACGCGCCGTTTTCTTTCAGCTCCTTCAAATTTGTTCGTTCTTTTCCTGCTTCCCGTATCGTGATGGAAGCGTACGGCAAAACCCGGACGAGCGCATTTTTTTCGATTAACGAGTTGACATGCTGCAGATTTTCTTTCGTATCCGGCACCGGACGCGTGTTTGGCATGGCGCAGATTGTCGTGTAGCCGCCTTTTGCCGCCGATTTCGTCCCACTTTCAATCGTTTCTTTTTGCTCGCCGCCCGGTTCACGCAAATGCACGTGAACATCCACAAACCCCGGTGCGATCATCCGGCCTTTGCCGTCAATTTCTTGTTCTCCATTCGGAGAGAGTTGGTTGCCAATTTCTTCGATTTGCCCGTTTGCAACCCGTATGTTAGTAGGAGCCAATTCTCCGTTTTGAAGCATGTTGACATTTTTGATGAATAAACTCATTCTCAATCTCTCCCTTTCAATGCATATTCGAGTACGGCCATGCGGACATGAACGCCGTTAGCCATTTGTTTGAAAATCCGTGACCGTTCGCATTCCACTAAGCTGTCAGCGATTTCCACACCGCGGTTGATCGGCGCCGGGTGCATAATGATTGCGGAATCTTTCATTCGCCGCTCGCGTGCTTCTGTCAACCCAAACGTTTCGTGGTAGGCGTCTTTCGAAAACAGCGCCGATACCGCGTGCCGTTCATGCTGCACCCGCAGCAGCATCAAAACATCCGTTTCTTCAATAAATTCATCAATATTGCTTGAAGATTTGAATTCCCCGCTCCATTCTTCGGGGCAGACAAACGAAACGACCGCTCCCAATTTTTCCAGCGCAGCGGCATTTGACTTCGCCACCCGGCTATGGGCAATGTCTCCAACAATTGTGACCCTAATGCCTTCGAACGTCCCAAACTCTTGCTCTATGGTGAATAAATCCAGTAAGCTTTGTGTCGGGTGCTGCCCCGAACCGTCGCCGCCGTTGATGACGGCCAGCCCACAGTTTTCCAGCTCTTTGTAATACGCTTCGTCTTCGTGCCGAATGACCACCGCGTCCACTCCGATCGCTTCAAGCGTCCGCACCGTGTCATACAAAGTTTCCCCTTTTAACACACTAGAAAATGAAGTGTCGAACGGCAACACCGCCAGCCCCATTTTATGCTCCGCCATTTCAAAGCTCATTTTCGTCCGAGTGCTCGGTTCAAAAAACAAATTGACGACCGTGCCCGTCAACTCTTCTTTTTCACTTTCCTGAAACGCCTTTGCACGATTTAACAAGTGCAAGATTGTTTGATTATCCAAGTCGTTCATCGATAGCAAATTCGGCAACTTCATCCCATCCTTTCCGTAAAAAAACACCTTCCGAGTGCTGGAAGGTGTGAAGGAATAAGGGCATACTGCACCCTTATTCAAACCCTTTCCATGCCTCTCTGGACAATTCATTAAAAGGTGTATTATTTAGTTCCGTCGTCTAACTCTTCTTTATTGCGTCCAGGCAGGACTAAGTTCAGCACGACGCCGACGATTGCTGCGAGGGCCATGCCGCCCACTTGGAACGTCTCACTGAATTCGATTTTTGCGCCGCCGATTCCGATGACCAAGATGACAGAGGCAATGACCAAATTGCGTTTGTCGCCAAAGTTGATGTTGTTGTCTACAAGCATCCGAAGTCCGGAAGATGCGATGATTCCGAAAAGCAAGATTGAAATTCCGCCGAGTACAGCTGTTGGAATTGTCGCAATCGCTGCCATTAATTTGCCGGCAAACGAGAAGATGATGGCGAATATGGCAGCGCCGATGATGACGTAAATGCTGTAAACTCGTGTGATGGCCAAAACGCCGATATTTTCACCATATGTCGTTTTTGGCGGCCCTCCGACAAGAGAGGAAATGAAAGTTCCGATGCCGTCCCCAAGTATCGAACGGTGCAGCCCCGGATCTTTTATGTAGTTGCGGTTGACGACTTTACCAAGCACCAGCTGGTGGCCGATGTGTTCCGAAATCGTGACGATGGCAATCGGCACCATAACGAACAGCAAAGTCGGGGTAACTTGGAACGAATAGTCGACGCCCGGAATTAAGAAGTCGGGTGAAGCAATCCATTTCGCTTCGCGTATGGGAGTAAAATTAATGATGCCAACAGCTGCTGAATAAGCGTAGCCGACTAAAATCCCGATCAACACCGGCATCAAAGAGATGATGTTTTTAAAATAGATTGTGCAAATGATGGCCGTAAGCAAGGTGACAAGTGCAGCTGAAAAATGAATCAAGCTGTATTGTTTTACTTCGTTTACCGTGATGTTCATGGCCATATCGACCGCAGTACCAGACAGCGCCAGCCCGATGACGATGATGACTGGTCCAACGACAATTGGCGGCAACAATCGCATGAGCCATTGGTAGCCTGTTTTCCAAATGATGAGAGAGACGATGGCGTACACGAACGAAACGAACATGGCGCCGATCATGGCTGATCCGATGCCTCCCGTTTCGGTAGCGATGGTTATCGGTACAATAAATGCAAACGAGGAGCCGAGATAAGCCGGCACTTTAAATTGGGTAATTAAAATGAAGATGATCGTTGCTATGCCGCTTGTAAGCAGTGCGATTGCCGGGCTTAATCCTACTAATTGAGGAACTAAGATGGTCGCGCCGAACATCGCAAACATATGCTGCAAACTCAGCGAGATCCATTGCACGGCTTTTGGTTTGTCTTGTACATCTAAAACGGCTTCATTCACTTTCTGATCTCCCCATTCTCTCTATTCGTGGATTGCGACTCGGTCTTTGCCGTCGCTTTCTAGCATTTGGACAACGATGCGTTCGTCGCTTGAAGTCGGAATATTTTTTCCGACGTAATCGGCGCGTATCGGCAGTTCCCGATGCCCCCGGTCGATCAAGACCGCCAATTGAATTTGCGCTGGCCGGCCAAGGTCCATAACGGCGTCCATTGCTGCCCGGACGGTTCGGCCTGTGTAAAGCACATCATCAACCAAGACCACTTTTCTGTTGGAGATGTTATGGGCAATGTCTACTTG
The DNA here is from genome assembly GCF_050864155.1 of Planococcus sp. YIM B11945. Taxonomy (NCBI): domain Bacteria; kingdom Bacillati; phylum Bacillota; class Bacilli; order Caryophanales; family Caryophanaceae; genus Planococcus; species Planococcus sp. YIM B11945. Next base: position 126,177 of record NZ_JBOZWR010000003.1, read on the forward strand.
CTGCACGAGCGGTTCCTGGTTTTTCGTTTTGACACTTAAATCGTCCCGGTAAAGCGTGATGTCGAGTTCCCCGGTCATGATCGGCTTGCCTTCGATTTTTTCAATTCGTTCAGCAAGGCGTTTTGCGATAAATGCGCCTCTCGTTTTAATGCCGACCAAAATGCACTCGTCAATTCCTTTATTGCGTTCGATGATTTCATGGGCGATCCGGGTAATTGCCCGTGCGACTGCCTTGTCATCCAAAATATCTGCTTTTTCTACCATGGGTTCCACTCCTTCTCAAAATAAAAAACCTCTTGCCGGAGGGCAAGAGGTTATATTCGCAGTAAATTAGACACGGAAGACAGACTTCCGGCTTTGCGTAAATACCTTCTCAGCCTCTCTGGACTGTATTAAAGGTGAAGATGTATTCGATTCGTTAGGTTTAGTATAGCGATAGCTTTCGCCGTTTGTCAATCTTTCTTTCGAAGCGACTCCAAAAGATCCGCATATTCTTGCGGCGGCTCAGCTGAAAACTCCATGTATTCACCTGTTCTCGGGTGGTTAAAACCAATCACTTCTGCATGCAGAGCTTGCCCGCCAATATCCATTGTTTTCTTCGGTCCGTACTTCGGATCTCCTACTAGCGGGAAGCCGATATACTTCATGTGAACACGGATTTGATGAGTGCGGCCAGTTTCAAGACGGCATTCAACAAGTGTGAAATTACCAAAGCGCTCTAAAACCCGGAAATGCGTCACGGCATGTTTGCCTTTATCGACAATGGCCATATTTTGGCGCTCTTTTGCATCTCGTGCAATCGGCGCATCAATTGTCCCTTTGTCATGCGGAATATGGCCATGGACCAACGCTACATATTTTCTCGTTACAGTCTTTTTCACCAATTGGTCTACAAGCGATGTATGAGCAGCATCATTTTTCGCTACCATCAAAAGCCCGGACGTATCTTTATCAATCCGGTGGACAATCCCTGGACGCACCACGCCATTGATCCCTGAAAGATCTTTGCAGTGGTACATCAAGCCGTTGACAAGCGTGCCAGTAGAATGGCCAGGAGCTGGATGGACAACCATCCCTTTTGGTTTGTTGACGACCAATACGTCTTGATCTTCATAAACGATATCCAAAAACAAATCTTCTGCAACTACATCAAGTTCTTCAAGCAATGGCGGCGTTACAATGATGACATCGTCCAACCGCACTTTGTAGTTTGGTTTAACCGTTTCTCCATTTACTTTTACAGCGCCTTCTTTTACCCAATTTTGGATCTGGGAGCGCGACCAGTCTTCGTCGATTGAAGAAACAGCTTTATCGACGCGTTCGCCGGCCATTTCTTCGGTAATTTCTATTGTTAGTTCTTCCATTAAGACACCTTTTTCTTTTCTTGTTTTTCGTCAATTATGATAAATATGATCATGAGAACGACACCCACCGTCAAAGCGGCATCAGCGACGTTGAAAATCGGGAACTCGTAGTTGATGACTGGGATCAGCACATCCACAAAATCCACTACTTCCCCACGCAACATCCGGTCAATGAAATTCCCGACCGCACCGCCAAGCAGCACCATCAAGCTTAATTGGAACAACGGCTTGCCTTTTGCATGCTTATGGAAATAATACAGAATGGCTCCAATTACAGCAATTGTGATAATTGCAAACAGCCACATCTGCCCTTCAAGCATTCCCCAAGCAGCGCCCCGGTTACGGTGCGACAGCCAAGCAAGATACGGATCCGCCAAAATGATGCGTTCACCCAATTCCATATTTTTCAAAACCAACCACTTTGTCCACTGATCTAAAGCAATGATCAGCGCAGCAATTCCATAATAAATAAACATGCGTTTCCTCCGTCAATTCATCAGTCAGTCTATTTTACCACAGAAGAGTTGAAAGCGTAAGCGCCGTTGCGAGTTGCTTCGCTTTTATAAGAGTTTACTTTCTACAAACCGCTTCGGTCGCTTTGGGTAAGGCAAAGACGATTGCTCCTGCACAAGCTCGTCGCAAAAGAGGTCCCCAAATCCTTTGGGTCCCTCTTTGGCTCCCACAATGAGCCGAGAAGACACTCGTCTCATTGCTCCGCCTAGCCCCTGGACGCGCCGGCGCTAGGCAAGCTTATTGAGAACAGAAAGCTCTATCCGTTTCTGCAGTGTTATCTAAGATATGGAGCAAAACAGCCATCTCTATTAGTAATTAAATTCAACTTGTATAGCTAGTTTAATAGGATATAAATTCACCTTCAATCAAAAAGAAAACCCCCGAAAAACCGGACTATCGGTTTTTCGGGGGCTAGAAATTTTAAGCGAATTGTGTTTCGACTACAGATGCACATCGTGGGCAAAGTGTCGGGTGCGTTTCGTTCTGGCCGATTTCTTGTGAAATCGTCCAGCAGCGTTCGCATTTTTCGCCTTCCGCTTTTTCCACAAGGACTGCAACTTGATTTAATTCAAGTGCTTGTTCCGGAGCCGATTCTTTCGCGCCGCCGAATTCGTATTGGGAAACGATGAACAACTGCCCAACGTTATCGTCAACTGAAGCAAGCAAGGTTTTCACTTCTTCACTGCCGTAAACCGTGACTTTTGCTTCTAACGATTTGCCGATTGTTTTCGCAGCCCGAGCTTCTTCCAACGCTTTTAACACGTCATCGCGGATTGTCATGAACTGTGTCCATTTCTGGTCAAGGTCATCGAATGCTATATTAGTTTGCACTTCTGGGAAGTCAGTCAACTGTACACTTTCTTCCGTTACGAAGTTCAAATAGCCCCACATTTCATCAGCTGTATGCGGTATGATCGGCGCAGCCAATTTCAAGATGGCCATCAATGAATCGAACATGACTGTCTGCATTGCACGGCGATGCGGATGATCTACCGCTTCGATATAAACGACATCTTTCGCTACATCCAAATAGAACGAGCTCAAATCGTTTGCACAGAAACCGTTCAACGCATGGTAGATGGAAGAAAATTCATATGTTTCATAGCCTTTGCGAACCGCTTCGATCATTTTTTGCAGCTTCATGGCCATGTATTGATCCATTTCGCGCATATCTTCAAATGCTACACGATGTTCTTTTTCATCAAAGTCAGCCAAGTTTCCGTGAAGGAATTTCAGCGTGTTGCGGATTTTGCGGTATACTTCCGATACTTGCTTGAAGTTATCATCTGAAACGCGGACGTCTGCTGTGTAATCCACAGAAGCTACCCATAATCGCAGGATATCCGCTCCCATTTGGTTCATTACTTTAGCTGGCACGATGACGTTGCCGAGCGACTTGCTCATTTTGCGGCCGTTGCCATCAAGCGTAAAGCCGTGGCTTAAGATGCCTTTATAAGGCGCAATGCCGTTGATTGCAACACTCGTGATCAACGATGAGTTGAACCAGCCGCGGTATTGATCCGATCCTTCTAAGTACAAATCAGCCGGGTACGACAAATCTTCCCGCTCGTCAAGCACGCCTTGGTGAGAAGATCCAGAATCAAACCAAACATCCATGATGTCTGTTTCTTTTGTGAAAATGCCGTTCGGGCTGCTCGGATGCGTAAAGCCAGGCGGCAGCAATTCAGCAGCTGTGCGCTCAAACCAGACGTTTGAACCGTTTTCACGGAACAAATCGGAAATGTGAGCAATGGTTTCGTCCGTAATAATCGGATCGCCATTTTCTGCATAAAAGACCGGAATTGGAACACCCCAAACGCGTTGACGAGAAATATTCCAATCGCCACGGTCGCGCAGCATATTGAACAAGCGTGTTTCTCCCCATGCTGGCGTGAATGTCGTTTCATTGATCGCTTTCAAGATTTGGTCGCGGAATGCTTCGATGGAAACAAACCATTGAGCCGTTGCCCGGTAAATAACCGGTTTTTTCGTCCGCCAGTCATGCGGATACGAGTGCGTGATAAACGCCAAATGCTCAAGAGCTCCTGCAGCGTCCAGTGCTTCCGTGATCGATTTATTGGCTTTATCATAAAACAGCCCTTCAAATCCAGGTGCTTCTGCTGTCATTACGCCGCGTTCATCAACCGGACAAAGAACGTCTAAACCGTATTTCTTGCCGACTAAAAAGTCATCTTCCCCGTGGCCTGGCGCCGTATGAACAAATCCGGTACCGGAATCAGTTGTAACGTGTTCACCGAGCATAACGAGCGACGTACGGTCATATAAAGGATGCTGTGTTAAAATGTGTTCGAATGCCGCGCCTTTCAATTCGCGGACAACTTCATAATCTGCCCATTCCAATTCTTTTGCGACATCTTCAAGCAGCGCTTGAGCGACCACAAATAGCGAACCGTTTACGGAAACTTCTACATAAGTTAATTCTTCATGGGCTGTAATTCCAAGGTTTGCCGGAATGGTCCAAGGCGTTGTTGTCCAGATGACGATTTTCGTGCCTTCAGCCAACACGCCTTTGCCGTCAACTACTTTAAATGAAACATAGATAGAAGGAGATTTTTTGTCCTGGTATTCGATTTCCGCTTCAGCCAATGAAGATTCGCTTGAAGGGGACCAATAAACCGGCTTTAACCCTTTATAGATATAGCCTTTATGCGCCATGCTTCCGAATACTTGGATTTGGCGTGCTTCGTATGCAGATTTCAACGTGATATATGGATTTTCCCAATCGCCGCGAACCCCAATGCGCTTGAATTGCGCGCGTTGGTTATCGATTTGTTCATAAGCATATTCCGCACAAAGCTTGCGGAATTCGGCAAGCGACATTTCTTTGCGGTTGACGCCTTTATTGGTCAACGCTTGTTCAATCGGCAAACCATGCGTGTCCCAGCCTGGAACGTAAGGAGCATGGAAGCCCATCATCGAACGCGAACGGACAATCATGTCTTTTAGTACTTTATTTAATGCATGGCCCATATGAAGATCGCCATTGGCATAAGGCGGTCCGTCGTGAAGGATGAAATGAGGGCGGCCTTTTGTGCGGTCCAGCACCTTTGAATAAATGTCCATTTCTTCCCATTTCTTTTGCATTTCCGGTTCCCGGTTCGGCAAATTGCCGCGCATTGGAAAATCTGTTTTCGGCATTAATAACGTGTCTTTGTATTCCATCGTTTTTTCCTCCTAAAGGCATAATAAAAAGCCCCCCATCCCTGGTAAAGGGACGAGAAGCTTGAACTCGCGGTACCACCCTTGTTGCAGCTTAACGCTGCCACTCGATCCACCGTATCGTGGTGTAGACGGAATTGGGTACTTCGTTTCCCCAATCCAGCTCAAGAGTGATTTTCCTCTCTACATTCTTCACCAGGCTCTCACTGTCCCCGGCTCGCTTTGTCGAATTATAAGGAGTACTGTCTCTGTCAACGCTTTGTATATGGATAGCTCGGCGCAGGGCTGAACTATTCTTAGTATTTAGTAATTATAGAAGTTGAAAGTTCCTGAGTCAAGAAGGTTAGTCTCTTTTCTCGTCTTCCAGCTTGTCCAAATTGGTAGTGTCCACGTCGTATTCCATCAATGTGTCCCAATCGTCTGTGTCGATCAAGTCCAGCTGGGCTTCGACGATCATTTTGAAACGGTTGCGGAACACTTTGGATTGTTTCTTCAATTCTTCGATTTCCATTGCAATACGCCGCGCTTTAGTCAGCGATTCGTTGACAATGCGGTCGCCATTTTTCTCAGCTTCACGTACGATCAATTTTGCTTCTTTCTGGGCATTGCGGCGAACTTCTTCGGCAGCTTCTTGGGCAACGATGATCGACTTTTGCAGCGTCGTTTCAATCGTTGTAAAGTGTCCAACGCGCTCGTCGGTCTGCTTCAAACGTTCTTCAAGCTCTTTCTTTTCTTTCAGAAGCAATTCATAATCTTTGATGATTTGGTCCAGGAATTCGTTTACTTCGTCTTCCTGGTATCCGCGAAACGCGCGGCCAAATTCTTTGTTATGTATATCCAGCGGGGATAATGGCATTACCGTGCACCTCTCCTTAACATATCGTCGTTTCTCTACATTATACAGATGAACAGCTTAAATTTCAGTATAATTTTACATTTTATCAAAATCGCTTATTTGCTCGTGTCCAAACGGCCGATTTGCAGACGGATTTTGTCTTTTTTCGTCCGCCCTTCGATTTCTCCGACTTTGACGCGCCCGAAGCCTCTTGAAGAAATCATATCCGATTCATGAAGTTCAAACGACGGATGCTCCATAACCGTCCAGTTGACTTTCACTTTGCCGCCGTGGACAAGAGCCGCCGCTTTTTGCCGGGAAATGTTATAGACAGAGCTGATGACCGTATCGAGCCGCATGGAACTGACCGTAAACGATTCTTCCACCCATTCTTCTGTGGTTGTCAAAAGATTGGAAGGGTCTTCCACCTCTTTTAATTGGACTTTGACTTTTGCTGCTGCAGTGAAATTCGTCTGCAAGTACTGGCTGACTTCATCCGCAACAGCAAACTGGATGCGTTCTCCTTCGATGCGGATATCCCCGAATTTCCCTCGTCCAAGGCCGACTGACATTAACGAACCTAAAATATCAGGATGCTTTAAGGTGACAAACCGTACTGGATATTTCAGTTCAAACAATGTAATTTGAAAATCTTCGGACTGCGGTTCGTAGTATGACGGATACAACAAAACACGCTGCCTTTCCGCTCCCTCGAATGTTCCGGAAGCCGCCATCAGAATATCGCTTGAACCCAATACCGATTGAACGATAAAACGTTCGCGAGGATCAAGAAAATCAGTCAACTTTGGTGAATAGCGATCTTCAACGTCCACGATCCATCCTGAAACTTGTTCGATAAATTGCTGTTCGTCTTTTCTAAAATGCTGAAGCAAGGACTCCATTTGGCTGCCTCCTTTAATGTTTTAATTAGTTAAAGCAAAAAACCCCACGTGATGTGAGGTTATCAGACGAAATAGTTAAACAATACAATCAGGCCATTGCTCGCAAGGCGTAAAGCTAAAATGGCAATAATTGGAGAAAAATCGATCATTCCTAAAGGCGGAATAATTTTTCTGAAAATGTCTAAATACGGATCGGTAACTTTTGAAAGCATTTGGCCAATGCCCGACTCTTTTGCATTGGGAAGCCAACTCATTAAAATGCTAGCGATTATAAGATACGAATAAATATTGATAGCCACTAAAATCAATCGTAATATATCATCCATTTAGTTTTTTTCCACCTCTTCTAATGTTGATCATCGTAATAAAAATCCGAAATGGCGCCATCCACTTCTACAGTATCCGGCACGCAAAGGAAGATGTCAGTTCCAATGCGTTGAATGTCTCCGCCTAATGCGTAAACCGTTCCACTTAAAAAATCAATAATGCGCAGCCCTTGGTCCTTATCAATTCGTTGAAGGTTTACCACAACCGCACGTTTGCTTTTTAAATGTTCAGCTATATCTTGGGCTTCCGCATAAACTCTTGGTTCAGCCAAGTGAACTTTAGAGGATTTTGCGGCACTTTGCAAACTCACCAAATTGGGAACAGCAGCTGTTTCCACAGGGGCTTGGCGGCGTTCTTTAGGCGTTTTTCTTATTTCTTGTACCGTATTCGGTTTTTCGTACCGTGGCGCGGGAGCTTGCTGCTGCGGCTGCTGTGGCTGCTCATCTTCATATTCTTCCAAGTAAAAGAAGTTTTTGAATTTATTTTTTATGCTCATTGCTGTGCCTCGCTTTCCGTTCCTACTAATGCTGTGCCTATCCGTACAAATGTTGCACCTTCTTGTGCAGCAATCAAATAATCATTTGACATGCCCATTGAACATTCGGTGCAGGGGGCATGGTTCCAGTTTTTTGCTGCAACTTCGACCTGAAGGGATTTCAATCCTTTGAAAGTTTGGCGAATGGCCGTTTCATCTGTCGTATTCGGTGCCATCGTCATTAAGCCCACCACCTGGATTTTATCAAACTCACTAAGAGCTTCGATAAATTCCAACGCTTCCTCCGATGCAACTCCACTTTTGGATTCTTCTTTTGATACATTCACTTGGACAAAGCAATTAACGGGACGCTCTGCCCGTTTTTGAATTTCTTTTGCCAAACTCATTCGATCCAGCGAATGCAAAAAATCAATTTGGTTGATCACTTCTTTTACTTTCCGCGTTTGCAAAGTTCCAATAAAATGCCAAATAGCTTTATCAGTAATCGCTTCGTATTTTGCAGCCAATCCTTCTGGGCGATTTTCACCAAGATGATGGATGCCGGCCGCGATGGCTTCTTCAGTCCGCTCAATGCCGACTTGCTTGGTCACCGCAATAATTTCAATGCCGTGCCGTATGTTTTCTATTTCATTTTTCATTTTTTCATAAACTGGTTTTATGGGTTTCAATGCATTCACTACTTTTCTCTAGATGTTCAACTTATTGTATCAAGTAAAGCTTAATATATCAATTGTCCCCCTAGTCTCAACGCTTTCTCCACCAAGAAAACGGCGATTTTTTTACAAATCGCGTAAAAGAGTTGATATATAAGGTGAAGTTAATTATTAATAGGTGTCTGATATTCCGCAAAACAGCTTGGGCTGTCCCATAACTAAAAAAGATAAAACCGGCAAAGAAAAGGAGTGCTTTTTCTTTGCCGGTTTTTTAGCTAGCTGACGGAAGTGGAAGCGGCGAAAACCATGTGCTCCTGCATCGCTTCGCTGCTTCGTCGCAAAGAATCGACCGAACTCCCTTCGGTCGATTCTTTCCTGCGGGAGCAGTGATGGAGCAAAGCGACAGAGCGACAGTGCCGAAATCCACTCGGGCGTTTCGCCCGAGTTAGTTCGGCACGAGCCCGCGGAAAGCGTCCGCTGGAATGGACGTCAGCCTCTTTTGGGACAGCCCCGACGAGCTTGAACAGGAGCAGCGCTCTTTCTTGTCTAGAAGCTAGCGGAGCGATGCAGAGACAATCTTCTTTGCCCTACCAAAACGATCCTAGCGAGGTATAAAAGGATACTTCTTTAGTTCAACTTATATAGATTAAAAACCCATATAAGTTTTCTCCATAAAAAAAGCTGCCATTATGGCAGCTTTTGGATTAGCGTCTTCTGCGGTTGCGAAGGAACGTCGGGATGTCTAAAGCATCATCCTGTTGTTTTTCTTGGCGAACCGGCTGTTGTGGTTCTTGTTGGTAAGAAGGAACTTGCTCTTCGCGGCGCTGTTCTTCACGGCGTGCTTCACGAAGAGATGGCGGAGACTGCTGCTGAATCGATTGCACTCGGCTTGAGTTTAATCCAGATCCACGCGGTGTTCTCGGCTGAATTTGTTCTTCGTTAAACCCTGTTGCGATAACCGTTACCACGATTTCGTCTTTCAAGTTATCGTTGATAACCGAACCGAAAATCATATTTACTTCTTCATCTGAAGCGGACGCAACAATATCTGCTGCTTCTTGCACTTCATACAAGCTTAAGTTGGATCCGCCTGTAATGTTCATTAAAACGCCTTTCGCGCCGTCTACAGAAACTTCAAGCAACGGGCTTGAGACCGCTTTTTTCGCTGCTTCTGAAGCGCGGTTTTCACCTGAAGAAACACCGATTCCCATTAAAGCTGAACCTTTATTGGACATGATTGTTTTCACGTCAGCAAAGTCCAAGTTGATCAATCCAGGAACTGCGATCAAATCTGAAATCCCTTGAACCCCTTGGCGCAAAACATTATCTGCTTCACGGAATGCTTCAAGCATCGGCGTGCTTTTATCAACGATTTCTAGCAATCGGTCATTCGGAATTACAATCAACGTGTCGACGGATTCTTTCATTGTGCCAATCCCGCCAATTGCTTGAGTAGAGCGTTTGCGTCCTTCAAACGTGAATGGACGAGTAACAACCCCAACAGTCAATGCGCCTAAATCTTTTGCGATGGCTGCAATAACTGGAGCTGCACCTGTACCTGTACCGCCGCCCATGCCGGCAGTTACAAACACCATATCTGCTCCGCGCAGCGCTTCTTCAATTTGTTCTTTGCTTTCTTCTGCCGCTTTTTTCCCGACTTCAGGATTTGCTCCTGCGCCAAGGCCGCGAGTCAATTTGCCCCCGATTTGAAGGCGGATTTCTGCTTTCGACAAATTTAATGCTTGAGCATCCGTATTTACGGCGATAAATTCTACGCCTTGGACACCGTGTTCAATCATGCGGTTTACTGCGTTGTTACCGCCGCCACCTACGCCAATAACTTTAATTACTGCCAGTGAGTCAACTGAAGTATCAAATTCCAACATTCTTTTTCCTCCTAAAATTGCATTACTTTTGAAAGCAAGCTGCAACGTTCATTTTATTCAAAGAATCTATCAAACATTTTCTTCGCTTTGGTTACGACACCTTCACCATTTTGTTTTGGCTGCTTCGGCTGTTTTTGAACTTTCTGCTGCGGTTCTTGTTCAATTTTCGCCGAATCGGCCAACGCTGCTCCGCTTCCAATGCTTCCGTAGAACACATCTTCCATATAAGCATATTGAATAAGGCCGACTGCAGTCGTGTACTGAGGTTCGCGCACGCCGATGAATTCTGGCGTGAACAAACGGACACGAGTCTGTAAGATGTTGCGGGCAAGCTCAGACAATCCTTCTAACTTAGCCATTCCACCTGTCAAAACGACGCCTCCTGGGAGGTCTTGGACACCAAGCCGGTAAAGCTCATCTAAAATCAATTCGAAAAGTTCTTCCAGGCGAACTCCGATTATTTCAGATATGTATTTCTGGCTGTATTGCTCTCTGGTGTCTGAACCGATGACTGGAACTTCAAACATTTCATCTTCGGATGCATTGTCATAAAACGCATGCCCATATTCCACTTTAATCCGCTCTGCTTGGTCTGTTGGAGTTTTAAGGACGATGGACAAATCTTTTGTAACATGGTCGCCGCCAACCGGAATCACCGATGACGCAGTTAAATGCCCGTTTTGGAAAACGGAAATCGAAGTAGAACCGCCGCCCATGTCGATGCAAGCCGTGCCGTGATTTTTTTCATCTTCAGTTAATGCATAAAATCCGGCCGCTAAAGGCTGTACGTAAATTTCACGTATTTGAAGCCCCGCTTTTTCGACGCATCTTAGCACATTATGCAACATCGTTTTAGATGTTGTCACCATTGTACCATCCATTTCAAGGCGAATCCCAATCATACCCCGTGGATCTTTGATTTCATCCAAATGGTCGACAATGTATTGTTCGGGAATCAAGTTCACGACTTCACGTTCTGGAGGAATTGACATGACTTGTGCTGCTTCAATGACGCGGTCCAAATCTTCATCTGTAATTTCCCGGTTTTCGCTGTTCACCGCAACAACCCCTTTTACAGGCTGAAGCATGATTTTGTTGGCGGGGATGCCTAATACTACTTCTTGAATCGATTTGCCGATCATTCGTTCTGCTTGGTCGACAGCTTTTTTGATAGACTGCACCGTCGCATCTATATCAACAATCGCACCTTTTTTGATTCCATTGGATTTAACATTTCCGACGCCGATGACATGCAACGACTTGTTAGCCATTTCTCCGATTAAAACTTTAACGGATGACGAACCGATATCTAAACTTACGTATAATTCTGATTGACTCAATCCGAAGCACCTCCTTAATTAAACTGCAATTACTTACATTCTATTGTAAATTCTACACCTTGTCTAAGTATAATGGTGTAACTTTATAAATTTTCCTTCAATTTAGTTAAGCGATTCCCGGGTTTCTTTCCTGTCTGCCCATTTCGTTAATAAAATCCTGCGAATCACGGCAATATTTTGGAACAACCGGACGCCAAAAGCGAAAATCGCGGCTAAATACAAATCGATGCCTAAATGGACGCCAAGAAAAGCAAGGCCGGCCGCTAGCACTATATTAAAGAAAAATCCTGAAACAAACACGCCGTCGTCATAAACTTGCTGTAAATGGGCCCGTATGCCGCCGAACAGTGTATCGAGCGATGCCAATACGGCAATCGATAAGTAGTTGGCATATTCTGGAGGTATTTGCATGTCCGTCAGAAGGCCGAGTGAAATCCCTAATATTAATCCTAGAATAGACAGCCACATCGTTATTCCCCCTCTGCTTCTTTCAAATACCGGCTTTCAATTTCGCCGTCGTACGCTTCGACCGTTATATTTTCTTGCGGTTCTGAAACCGTCACCGACAAATCATCAATGTAAAAATCATCCATTAACGGCGATGACAAAATGAAATTATAGATTTTTTCGGTTTCTTCCATTGTCGCTGAAACGATTTTGACTTTGAAAGGCGGCGTCTGAACCGTTTTTGCATTTACGGTTGTTTGGCCATTGATGTCTCTTATTGCGGTTGTGTTGACTACCCGCTTGCCATCGATCGACATGTCCAAATTATTGAACGTGTTGATGCTGTTGACGAAGCGGATCAACAAGTCCGGTGATATGCCTTCAATATTCCTTCCGAATGCTACAGCTTCGGGCGACGGTTCAATCGTCACTTCAATTCCCGGGCCGCTGATTTCCGTCAATCCGGCCAGCCCTCTCAAATCTTCTACTGTTTCTTTCATTGCTTGCTCCGGGCTTTCGCTCGATGCATCTTCGTACTTCCGCAGCGTATCATCCAGCGTGCCAATCTCCGATAATAACTCAGAGTGGAGCTGCTTTTCCTGCGAAAGTTCTTGTCTTACATCCCATACATCACGGGTATCCCGCGAATCCGGTTCATTTAACGTATTATATTGGACGGCCATCATCAATCCGATGACAAATAATATAATCGAGAACCGGGAAAAGATTTTCTTTCTCATGCAACTCCCCCCTCAATCATGATTCTGTCAAAAATGCAGGCATTGAGATGACTTGGCCTTCATCAAGCGTTACCACCACATTATCGTTTACCAGCTGATCCATTACCCCGCCGCTTAGCTGGATGGATGCAGCCAACACATCTGTTTTTCCAATAGCGGCAATCGTAAACGGTGCGGGATGCTGTACGCCGTCAACCGTTATAACCGGACCTGTACAGACAATGTTCGAATTTCCATGAATACGCTGTCCATTTATTGAAATGGCTTCAGCGCCCGATATATACAATTCATTAATAACTTGGAATATGTGGCTTTCATGGACGATGTAATCATTAGGATTCACCGATTCTGGATCGTACTCTCCGTCTTGAAGGGTCACTGCCAAACCTTTGCCTTCAACCGGCAACAGCCCCAACACTCGCCGAAGCTCTTCCGCTTCTTGTGCATAATCGGAATTTTTGCTTTCGCCATCTGAAAACGATTGCTCAAATTCTTGAACAGCTTCTTGCTTTTCCTCTATTTCTCCGCGCAGTGTTTTATTGCGTTCTTGCTGGTCGATCAATTCTTTTCGATACCGCTCTTCCTGCTCAAAAAAAGCGCCACCGGTAAAATCGCCGGAACTTTCTTTTGAGTTGGACAAGCTATAAGAGTAGGCCATCATAAAACCTAAAACTAGGAAAACAAGTGAGAAGATGATGGATTTACTGAATTTCGAACGGTTATGCCGTTTAGGATTCTTCATCTTCGTCACCTTTCTTCGGCGGACCGTACACATCAGCAAACGAACGGAAGAAAATTCCTACTTCCATATCAATTACGCCTTTTTGATCGTTTTTCAATTGCGCAATAACCGATGGATAGTAATTCAGCTTTTCTGAGAGAGTGCTCAAAACGCCTCGCACTTCGTTTCCATCGTTCATATACAACGTGACATAAGACGTATTGGTTTCTTCTGAAGACAAAATCACTTGTGAAATCAAATTAAACACTTCTGAATCCACTTTTGTTAACTGGGAAACCAGTTTTTCTCTCGTTTTTTCATCTTCAAAATTGGTGAAAATCGGTCCATTAATTGCTGCAACTGGTTTTTCTACTGCAAAACCATTTGATAGGATCAGTTGGTAATTGTTGTTTTGGTCCAAATAACCGATTTTTTTGTATTCATCGATTTTAATTTCCACACCCGTCAACCACTTCTTTTCAACAGAAGCCTGTTCCACCCATTCCAAACTGGCCAATTTCTTTTCGACTTTTTCTTCATCGAACGACCACATGGATTGGCCGGGCTCAAGTCCGCTCGCATCCTGATAGTCCTGGACGTCATACATTCCAGCACCGGTGATGTTGATGTCTTGAATTTTGCTGTATTTCGTTTGAGTATAGAGAAGAATAGCAAGTAATACGAGAAAAATGAAAAGCAGAGCCACGAACTTGCGATTGGTTCTTTTTTTCCGCCGCTCACGAAGCGTCGGTATACGTTCTTCGATATCAATCACTTTGTCCATAATTGCTGCTCCTTATCTTTTAATCATTCGCTTCCGTCAAGTGCTTGACTGCATCGATGAAAGCATCTCCCCGAATTTCAAAACTATCGTATTGGTCCCAGCTTGCACAGGCAGGCGACAGCAAAATGGTATCACCGCTTGCTGAATGGCTGATCGCTTGTTTTACCGCTTCGTGCATCGTGTTGACTTTGGCAATATTTGATACACCGCATTCTTCTGCAAAACCGGCAAAACGGTCAGCGGTTTCACCGAAAGCAACGAGTGCTTTCACACGGTCCATATAAGGGCGAAGTTCTTCAAGCGAATGGTTGCGTTCCAGTCCGCCCGCCAATAAGACGATGCTTCCTGGGAACGCTTCAAGAGCGCTTTTCGTCGCCAATGCATTTGTCGCTTTTGAATCGTTATAGAACTTGCGGCCTTTCCAGTTGACGATAAACTGGGAACGATGTTTTACCCCAGTAAAGGACGTCAGCACGCGGGAAATAGTTTCCACCGTGCCTCCCCACAACAAGGCGGCTGCAGTAGCTGCCAAAATGTTTTCCAAATTATGCTGGCCGCCCAGCATGATTTTGGATCGTTCAATGATGGGTTCTCCTTGCCAATAAATGAATTCGCCATCTGCACTGATGCTATGTACAGTTCTGCCCTTTAGCGTAAACGGAACTAGCTGTGCTTTGCACGTTTTAGCATATTCAACAAGCGAAGGCTGATCGGCGTTATAAATGAAATAATCGTCTTCGGTTTGATTTTGCACAATTTTCATTTTTGATTCTCTGTAATCTTCAACTGTGCCATGGTAATCAATATGCGCTTCGTATAAATTGGTAATGATCGCAATTCGCGGCCGGAACGAAACGGTTCCTTTCAATTGAAAAGAAGAAAGTTCAGTCACGATAACGTTTTCTGAAGTCGCCTTTTCCGCTACACCGCTCGCCACGGTTCCGATATTCCCGGCTATTAACGGATTTTTTTCATCTTGGTTCAGCATATGGAACAAAAGCGTTGTTGTCGTTGTTTTGCCATTTGATCCAGTGATTCCGATGAATGGTGCTTCACTAATCAAATAAGCAAGCTCAATTTCGGTCCAAACCGGGATTCCTTTTTCTACCGCCGAACGAATAATGACGTTCGTATAAGGGATTCCCGGATTTTTTACAACGATTTCAAAGCCTTCATCTAACAGATCTTCTGGATGGCGGCCGCAAATGACCGTCACACCCATGTTTAATAATTCTTGCGCTTCCGGATTTTCTTCGAATGGCTTCGAATCATTGACCGTTACAAAAGCGCCTAATTTATGCAGCAATCGCGCAGCTGTAAACCCGCTTTTTGCTAATCCGAGCACAAGTATTTTTTTCTGATAAACATGCTTTAATTCTTTCATTTACATTACCTCCAACAAAACCACTATCAATGCAGCCACAAGGCCAACAAGCCAAAATACAGTAACGACTTTCCACTCAGACCACCCGACCAATTCAAAGTGATGATGAATCGGGCTCATTTTGAAAATGCGTTTCTTTCTTAATTTAAAACTTCCTACTTGCAAAATAACGGATAAGGTTTCGATTACGAACACAATGCCGATTACGAGCAGCAAAAATTCCTGCTTCAGCAAAATCGACACCATGGCGAGAGCACCGCCAAGAGCTAAAGAACCCGTGTCTCCCATAAAAACTTTTGCCGGGTATTTGTTGAAAACCAAAAATCCTAGCAATGCGCCGGCAACGGAGAACGTAAACAGCGCAATGCCCATTTCGTCCTGATGAAGCGCAAGTACGCCAAATGCGATAAACGCTATGGAAGCAGTACCCGCAACCAACCCATCCAATCCGTCCGTTAAATTAACGGCATTGGAAAAGCCAACGAGCCAAAAAATGATGAACAGCACATACAAACCGGACAATTCAATTGAAATTGACGTGAACGGAATGATTAAAGCTGTGTCAAAATCCACACCGCTGAGCAAGAAAAAGGAAATGACGGAGATGACGATTTGCGCCACCAATTTTTGAAGCGATGTTAATCCTAAGTTTCTTTTTAACACCACTTTGATGAAATCATCCAAAAATCCGATCAATCCAAATCCGAGCAAAACAAGAAGAAGTACCCAAACTTCCGATGTCAGCAAGTCAGCGATCATTGCAACAATGATTGTTGTTGCGATAATTGAGATTAAAAACACGAGGCCGCCCATCGTCGGGGTGCCTGTTTTTTTCATATGGGACTGCGGCCCTTCTTCACGAATGCTTTGGCCGAATTTCATTCTTTTCAACAAAGGAATGAAAAGCGGCATTAAAATTACAGTCAACACTAAAGCAAGTCCCAAACCTAGCAACATATCCACGTTCATAAAAAAGCTCCTTTTAACACGAGATCAACCTGAGGTGTCCTCTATTATTTCTTCTTCTGTGATTTCTTCTTCGATTGCTTCGTTTTCTACTTCTTCTTGGCTATTTTCTTCTTGAATAGTTTCTTCTTGAATCGGTTCTTCTGTTGTTGTCTCAGCCGTTCCTTCAGTGGAATCTGCGCCTTCTTCCGGTATGCCTTCTGGACCGTCCGCCATTTTGTTTTTATATGAATCTTCCGGTGTCTGAAGCTGAACTACGACCGGTTCGTTTCCAGCCACTTTTGATCCTTTGGACAAACTTTGGCTGACCGCAAATCCTTGTCCGGCGATTTCCAAAGAAAGTCCGCTCAGCGATTGATAAGCTAAGAGCTGCCGTTTCGACCAGCCCGTAAAATCAGGCAGGACGCTTTGCCCGGCAGTTTTTAAAATCACGGTGCCGCCTTCTAAAACTGTTTCTCCTGCTGCCGGGTATTGATCCATTATTTGTCCAGAAGTACCTGTAATGACAGTATTTACACCTTTTTTCGCCATAGCCGCCGCAAGTTCCTTAGAAGATTGGCCTTCGTAATTTTCCAACTTTATTAAAGTGGACGTTTTTGTTCCTGCCGGCTTGATGTTCATGTACTTCAAGCCATTTTCCATAACGGAAGTAAAAATTCTTGAAACCGGCACTGAACCGATCTCATCCGCAGGCAATTGCGGCTGCTGGATGCCGATGTAAACAAGCAGTTTCGGATCTTCTGCCGGCGCCATGCCTAAAAAAGAAAACAAATAATTGTTTTTACCGGTCATATAGCGGCCGTCCGCCCCTGGAATTTGTGCTGTTCCGGTTTTGCCAGCAACAGTATAATCTTGAAGCGCAAAACCTTGAGCCGTTCCGTGTTCCGACGTTACCGTCGAAGCCAGGATTTCACGCACTTGCTTCGCAGTTGCTGCAGAAATCGGTTGTCCCGCCTGCTCCGGTTTGCTTTGCACCGTCACTTCGCCGGTGTCCGGGTTTTTAATTTGGTCGATGACGTATGGCTTCATCATGATGCCGTCATTAGCAATCGCTGATGCGGCTTGAATCATTTGAATTGGAGTCACAGTCGAACCTTGACCATAAGTCAGAGTCACAATGTTGCTTTTATAGTCACTTAAAATTTTACCAGAAGCTTCGTTCGGCAAATCGATGCCTGTTTTTTTTCCGAATCCGAATGCATCGATATACTTCAGGAAATTCTCAGGCCCAATGCGTTCCAATAAATAAGCCATGGATACGTTAGAGGAGCGTTGAATTCCTTCCAAAAATGTAATGGAGCCCCATCCTCGTCCGCCGTTATGGTCGCCGATGGAATCAGGGCCGAATTGATATCTTCCCGATTGGTAATAAGCATTCGGATCCCATTTTCCTTCTTCGATGGCGGATGCCACCGTAAACATTTTCATTGGAGACCCTGGTTCTATCGTCAATTCGATGCTTTCGTTCAACCAGTTGTCAGAAAGGCCAACTCGTGTATTCGGATCGAATGTCGGCCGTTGAGACATCCCCAATATTTCCCCTGTTTTCGGATCGGCAATGACCGCAATCATTCGCTTAGGCGAATATTTTTTTTGCACACTAGTCATCGCTTCTTCCAAAAAGTTTTGCAAAGTCTTATCCAGCGTCAAATGGACGTTTGAGCCATCAACAGCCGGCGTTACAGCCGACTCGCTATTTGGCAGCAAATAGCCCCATTTATCGGTGTTAAACTCCATTTTGCCGTTCTTTCCAGTTAACACCTCATCATGAATCGCTTCAAGACCCATTTTCCCTTTTGTTACCATTTGCCCATCATCAAGCTCTTCTTTCATAGCAAATCCGATTAAATGCGAAGCAAAAGCGCCATTTGGATAAAGTCGCTTTAAATCACGGACAAACAAAATACCTGGGAGGTCTTCTTTTTCCATTTCTTTCATTTTCGTATGGCTTATTTCCCGTCCAGCTGACCCGAATTCCACTTGGTATAAATCCTTTTTAACGCCGTTTTCCAAAATCCCCATGATTTTTTCTTTTGGCGCTCCTAAATGCTCCGACAAGAGCGCCGCAGTTTGGTCAATGTCCACTACATGGCGAGGATCGCTCGCTTTTTGGGTAGCGGATTCATCAAGCACTGCTACGATCTTATAAGTCAACGTATCTTCGGCAATTGTATCGCCGTTGCGGTCGAGGATTTTTCCTCTTTCCGCTTTCAGCACTTCTTCTTGGCTGTATTTAGCCGCTGCTTTCGCTGCAAGTTCCTGGCCTTCGACTTGCCCTGTTACTTGAATTGTCACAATTCTAGCCAACAAAAGGAAAAAGAGCCCTGCAAAAACTAAAAACAGCAGAAAGGCTCCCCATTGAAATCGAAACTTTTTTTTCATTGCGGTGACACTACCTTTATATTACGCCCATCTAATTTTAGGCCAGCTTCTTTCGCTATTGCCATAATGCGCTCATATTTAGAAAGTTCACTCACTTGTACAGCAAGATCAGAATTTTGCTTCGCTTTTTCATCGATTTTTTGTTCAATCGTTTGAATATCTTGAGTCGATGCTTGTATAGCGGCTTGGTTTTGAAGAATCAAAATTGCACACAATACAAAAACGGCTAGGAAAGATAAATACAATACTTTTTCACCTTTCGTTATTACACGTTTTTTTATAACCGGCTGCCGATCCGGAATATGAGGAACGGCCGGCTGTTGTATGTAAGTTTCTTTTACTGCATTCAACGCCATTTGTACACGTCCTTACTTTTTGATTTTTTCCGCGATGCGCAACTTAGCTGATCGCGAGCGATTGTTTTGTTCTAATTCTTCTTCAGAAGGAAGAATTGGTTTACGCGTGATTAATTTTAAAATTGGTTCCATGCCTTCTGGAATCATCGGCATATTCGGCGGCAAATCCGGCAGCGAAGAGGCTTCTTTAAATATCGTCTTGCAAAGCCGGTCTTCTAGCGAATGAAACGTGATCACACTGATGCGTCCTCCTGCTGCCAACAATTCAATGGCATCTTGCAAAGAAGTTTCAGCTGCGCCTAATTCATCGTTTACTGCAATGCGGATTGCCTGAAACACCCGTTTAGCTGGATGTCCGCCTGTCCGTCTTGCGAATGCAGGAATTCCATCTTTGATGCACTCAACTAATTGACCTGTCGTTTCGATTGGCTGTTTTTCTCTAGCTGCTTCAATTTTCCGGGCAATCTGCTTAGAAAATTTTTCTTCTCCGTAACGGTAAAAAATTCTAACGAGGTCTTCAAAAGCCCATTCATTGACAATATGATAAGCACTTAAGTCGGCTGATTGATCCATCCTCATATCGAGAGGCGCATCGTTGTGGTAGCTGAATCCTCTTTCCGGGGTATCCAGTTGAGGAGAAGAAACTCCCAGGTCGTACAAGATGCCGTCCACTTTTTCAATTCCCCGCGCAGCAAGTTCTTCTTTTAAATACTTAAAGTTTGCGTGGATAAAGGTGATTTTATGTACGTACTTTTGCAGTTTCTCTTTCGCATGCGCAAGCGCTGTTGCGTCTTGGTCAAAACAAAAAAGATGGCCTTCATCCGAAAGCTGCTGTACCAAATATTCACTATGCCCTGCTCCGCCTAGCGTGCAGTCCACATAAATGCCATCAGGACGAATGTTCAGTCCATCGACAGTTTCTTGGAGTAAAACCGTGGTGTGGTTGAACAATCCATTCCCCCCGTTCAATTTTTTAAAAATCAAAGTCTACCAAATTCTCTGCAATGTCATTAAATGAATCCTCGGAATCAGCAAAATATTTTTCCCATGAATCTTTTGCCCATATTTCAAAACGATTGGATACTCCTAGGACGATGCATTCTTTTTCAAGTTGCGCATATGAAAGCAATGTTGATGGAATGTTGACGCGCCCTTGTTTATCAAGCTCCACTTCTGTGGCGCCCGAGAAAAAGAACCGTGTAAATGCACGTGCGTCTTTCTTAGTGACCGGAAGCTCTTTCAGCTTTTCTTCGATCTTCGTCCATTCATCCATTGTGTAGCCAAATAAGCATTGATCCAGGCCTCGGGTGATAACAAAGTTATCGCCAAGTAGTTCACGGAATTTTGCCGGTATAATTAATCGACCTTTAGCATCAACACTATGTTGATATTCTCCCATGAACATTCCCTTCACCCCACTTAATGTAATTAATGTACCACAATCCCCCACTTCCCACCACTTGTTTTTGAAATATTTCATGAATGTTACAGAATTTTATCTCATAATATCTTCTTGAGACAAAAAAAGCCTGCCGAGGCAGACTTTAATGGTTAAAAATAGATGATTTTGTGATTTTTGTCATATTGAATCGGCAGTTGCAAAAGATCCTTCACTAAGTCGATTCCGTACTCGTTCATGTAAGGGAAAGGCGTAAATATTCGCTCTTGGAAACCGTAGTTTGGCAAAAGTTCGTTTTCAATTAATGCGTAATGGTTAAACTGGGTGCTGTTTTGCAGCAGCACTTCATCTTGAAGTTTATGCTTTAAAAAACTCAATTGCTTCAAGTGGATCTGCAGGTTCTTCTCCACGAGAGGGGCCAGTCCTTTGCTTACTTTCGAAAACTGTTCATCAATTTTTTGGTACTCTTTTTGCAGCGTTTTTTGCAGCTGGTCAACGAGCGACTCGGCTTCCTGTTCACGCACAGATTCCAAGAGCTCATTCCGCAGCACCGCAATTTCACGGCCGTTCACAACATCGCCAAAAGTAAGTTTGTATTTTTCAAGCAAACTTTGAACTTGCCGATTGACGAGCGTCATGCTTAGGCGAGGCATAATCACCGGCATTTCCATTCCCATAACAGTGAACGCGCCTTTCAACGCGGCCCAGTAAGCAATTTCTCCGGGGCCACCGACAAATGTCAAAACCGGAAAAACCAGTTCTTGCATAAGCGGCCGCGTCACAACGTTATTGCTCAACCGTTCAGGGGCAGTTTTTGCAACTTCCATCAATTCATCAAAAGAAAACGACACAGCTCCGTTGTTGCCAACAAACAGATCGTCTTCGCGCTGCAGCAAAATCCGTTCACCATTTACGGTGACAAACAAGTTCGCCGCTTGGGCTTCTGCCCCTATTACGGCACTGTAGCCATCCGTCACAAGCGCTTGTTCAGCTGTGTACACTTTTTCCGCAATCGCTTCGGAACGTTCGATCATTTTCACAAAGTAAGAGGATTCGTATTGCCGAAGCTTGGAATCCGCGGCATCGATATACAAAAGGCCTTCTTCTTTAAAAAAGTAATTGAGAAACGCCGCAAAATAATCCGTATATGTTTGCGATTCTTCCAAAAAACCAAAGGCTAGTTCGTGAAGCTTTTTGGAATGTTCCGTTTCCGGCAAACTGCGGAAATACTCATTCAAATAGCCATGCATTTTTTCTTTATTTAAAATGGCCGTCGAAGCAGAGTGTTTGCCATATTCAGTATGAGGAAAATTCAATTTATCTATGCGGTGATTGACTTCCCGGTACATATGGCTGATTTCCGCTAAATCGTGGTCTTCTCCTGCAATCCAAAAAATAGGGACCACTTTTGTTCCCAGCTGTTCGGACGCTTGTCTCGCTAAAACAATGACAGAAATCGCCTTATGAACCGTATAAAGAGGCCCGGTCAAAAGGCCGGCTTGTTGGCCGGTCACCACAACTGGCGCTCCATTTTCCAAGTCAGCCAAATGAGCTTCCGCTGCTGGAGAAATTTCGCGGGCACCCATGTAATTCCGCAAAATGCCGGCAAGTTTTTCTCTGTCTGCTCCGTGGTTGCGAAGCGTTTCCAGCCGCTCCGCCAACGCTTCCATAGACGGTTCATGTGTAAAATAACGGCGAATCGTATGCTCGCCATTTATGTAGTGTTGCATCAACTTGCTTGGTGGAATCGCATATTGTTCTTCTAGCCTCATGAAAAAAAATCCCCTTTTCCCTTTACATTCACTTTTACTATAGCAGAGAAGGGCAAACTTGAAAAAACATTAAGCTCAAATAGAAATACGACTGCGTTTTTCACCTTTCGGCTATTATGCCATCTGCCATGGCGAGTTGGTCTAGGCAAAAAGGTTTGACGGAATCAATAACTGGACATTAAAAAACGACTGACCGTGTAGACAAGCCCCACCATCCAAATGCTGACAGTGGAAAATGATAAAAGCAAAAAATACATCCGCCACATTTTGCGGAAAAACCCTAGGATCAACAACTCTTTTGACCGTTTCCATTCCATAATCAAAAATACAATGGCAAGCAGCAGGGCAATAAAACAAACAATGGCCCCTGTTTCAACGTTCCATAGGGTATGAATCAAGATCGGGACCGAAAAAAACAGCAATAAAGTGGTCAGGTCTGCGGCCAATTCAAACGCTTTCCGGCCGAGCAGTTTCCGCGCCACGAGAAAAACTAAAACAAAAGCGATAAACGGTGCAAAAATAAAAACGGTGCCGATGGTCTGAAGAATGATCATGACTTAAACCTCGCTTGATTTTAATAACTGATAAAGGGTCCGCAGCACCGGCAGTTCTATCGGTGAGCGTTTGAGTGTGTATAAAATAATCGTGTCTAATTCCATTTTACGGCCAGCGAGTTTATCCGCGAGCATCGACGATGTATTTTGGGCAGTGGATGCACAAAGAGCCGTTACTTGTTCAAACGGCAACAGCGTTTCGATTTCCGGGAACGCTTTGTACAGCTCGGTGTACAAGTTCGTCAACATTTCGTAGGCATGCAGATTCGTCAGCAATCCCCCGTTTTTCAAGCCGGTTAATGCAGTTAACGGGTTGATCAAACAATTAAGCAGCACTTTGCGGAATAAAAGCTGATCGGCATCTTTGTGCCACTCTGCGCTCAAGCCGTTAATATTTGTCAACGGCAGAAACATTTCAGGATCGCCTTTTAACAACGCCAATTTATACATGCCATTTCCGGTATGCCGAATTTCGCGGTCGTTGATCTTCAAAGCGCCGTGTTCTACGCTGCCAGCTGCAATGTTTGCTTGGGGCAGCTTTTTTACCGCTTGAAGATGCAACATGCCGTTTTGCAAAAAGACGAGCGGATTGTCCAACGCGTGTTTTTGCAAAACAGGCAGCAAGCTTTCTATTGCATCGAACTTGACGGCTATGATTACGTAAGCCTCCGGAGGAATCGTTTCCAAGCCGACAGACGCCGGCACGTAAAACACCTTCTTGTCTTTTAAAATGCCTTGTCCATTGATTGCTTCTGCTTGTTCTTGTCTCCGCGCAATTACTTGCACGTCATGGCCTGCTTCGTTTAACAAACAAGCGGTCAACAAACCAACGGCTCCCGCTCCTATAACCGCAAACTTCATAAAACCACTCCTTTACTATCACCGCTAAACTGTTTCTTAAAAAAGAAGCCTGCCCTTTAAAGGCAGACTTCTTTTACTACAAACAATTATACCGGATTAACGGCATGTTTACGATATGGCATCGGCAAATCTTTTGTTTCGTAAAATTCCAGGCGTTGGGCCAACACGCTTCGGAGTTCGTGGGGTGCTACGATTTCATCAATGATCATTTCAGAAGCCAATTTGTAAATATCGATTTCTTCTTTGTATTCTTGATGTTTTTCCTGAACATATTTCAAGCGCTCTTTTGGATCTTCGATCGCTTCGATTTTATTGGAATACACGGCATTGACTGCCGCTTCCGGTCCCATAACGGCGATTTGAGCCGTTGGGAGCGCGATGCATACGTCCGGCTCAAAAGCTGGGCCAGCCATAGCATAAAGTCCTGCACCGTATGCTTTTCGCACGATGACGGAAATTTTCGGCACTGTAGCAGAACTCATTGCTGCGATAAATTTCGCACCGTGGCGGATAATGCCCGCGCGTTCCACTTTCGTTCCAATCATAAAGCCCGGAACGTCAGCAAGGAACAATAACGGAATCGAGAACGCGTCGCATAAGTTGATGAACTTCGCGCCTTTGTCGGCGGAATCCCCAAACAATACACCGCCCTTTACTTTCGGTTGGTTTGCCAGAATTCCGACCACTTGGCCGTCGATCCGGGCGATTCCTGTGATCAATTCGCCGGCAAATAATTTTTTGATATCAAAAAAGCTGCCTTCATCAACCAATTGGTCAATCAATTCGTACATATCGAATGGCGCGTTTTGATTTTCCGGAATGATGGCTTCAAGCGTACGTCCCGCTTTTGCTGCTTTGCCAGCAATTCTTTCCGGTTTAGCTGCAAAATTAGCTGGGAAGTTCGTCAAGTAGCGGCGAGCTTCAGAAATCGCTTCTTCTTCTGTCGACACCAAGACATCGCCGACGCCGCTGACAGTACAGTGCATGCGGGCGCCGCCCATTTCTTCAAGCGTCACTTTTTCACCGATAACTTTTTCCGCCATGCGAGGAGAACCCAAATACATCGAAGCATTGCCTTCAACCATGATGACGATATCGCAAAACGCCGGTATGTATGCGCCGCCTGCTGCAGAAGGGCCAAATAGCAAACAAACTTGCGGAACCATTCCGGACATTCTTACTTGATTGTGGAAAATCCGTCCCGCGCCTCTGCGGTTCGGGAACATATCCAACTGATCGGTAATCCGGGCGCCAGCTGAATCGACCAGATACAGCATCGGCACTTGCATTTTTTCGGCCGTTTCTTGGATGCGGATGATTTTTTCAACCGTGCGTGAGCCCCAAGACCCGGCTTTTACCGTCGAGTCGTTGGCCATTACGCAAACGGTCTGGCCATTGACTTTGCCAATAGCTGTTATTACACCATCCGCCGGAAGGTCTCCAGCTTCAACATTGGCAAAACGGCCGTCTTCTACGTAGTTTTCATCATCAAACAACAATCTCAAACGGTCACGAACAAATAATTTATTGCTTTCTTTCATTTTTTCGTGGTATTTTGGATGGCCGCCGGCAAAAATCGTCGCCAATTTTTGTTCCAGGCGCTCATTATAGCCGGTCGTTTCAGTCGTTTTCGTCATGTTGATATCCCCTTTGCATTCACTGCGTGATTATTCCCCAAGCGTCAGCAATGTTTCTTCTTCGTTCACAAAACCGCCGACTTCCACATGGATTTTATCGACAGTTCCGCCGACTTCCGCTTCAACCGGGATTTCCATTTTCATCGATTCGATCGTAATGACAGCTTGTCCAGCTGTCACGACATCGCCTTCTGCCACTAATACGTTTAATACCGTTCCTGCCATTGATGCTTTAAGTTCTTTCATACTCTTTTTTCCTCCTTTGTTTTATCCATCCATGCCGGCAATACCGCAGTTGCGTAGTCGCCGGATACAAATTCTTGCGATTCCACAAATTCCTTGAACAGTGGAATGTTCGTTTTTACGCCTATTATTGTAGCATGATTGAAAAAATTCTGTGATTTTGTCAGCGCTTCGATGCGATCGCTTCCCGTAATGATAACTTTTGAAATCATCGGATCGTAAAAAGGCGTGACCACATTTCCTTCTTCGTAGCCGCTTTCGATGCGTGCATCTTTGCCCCATTCAATTTTCTCAAGCTTGCCGGGCGACGGGAAGAACGTTTTTGGGTCTTCCGCGTAAATGCGGTACTCAATCGCATGTCCTTTCGACTCGATGCTTTCTTGCGCAGGCAGCGATTCGCCAGCAGCCACTTTCAGCTGCCATTCCACCAAATCCAAGCCGGTCACTTGTTCCGTTACCGGGTGCTCGACTTGAAGCCGCGTGTTCATTTCTAAAAAGTAAAAATCGTTGTTTTGATCGACGATGAATTCTACGGTTCCGGCATTCGTGTAATTGACCGCTTTTGCTGCTTGGATCGCAGCGTCGCACAAACGCTCACGCGCATCTTGCGGCAAATGCGGAGACGGCGATTCTTCTATGACTTTTTGGTTGCGCCGCTGCACCGAACAATTTCGTTCATATAAATGAATGATGTTGCCTTGGTGGTCTCCAAATATTTGAACTTCGATATGCCGTGCATCCGCAATGTATTTCTCCAAAAACACGACATCATCGCCAAAATAGGCTTTCGCCCGGTTTTTAACAGACACAAACTGTTGACTGAGCGCTTGCTCATTTTCACAGCGGACCATTCCGATTCCACCGCCGCCGCTGCTCGCTTTCAACATGACGGGATACCCGATCCCTTCCGCTGCTTCTAATGCTTCTTCAAGTGTTTTTGTGCCTTCTTCTGTCCCAGGAACAACCGGGACGCCGGCTTCGATCATTGTTTTGCGCGATTCAATTTTATCGCCCATTTTTTCAATGATGTCGCTTTGCGGACCGATAAAAACGAGTCCTGCTTGTTCCACTTTGCGGGCAAATTCAGCGTTTTCGGACAACAGCCCGTAACCGGGATGAATCGCCTCGGCATTGCGTTTTTTTGCTTCTTCAATAATTTTATCCATTTGTAAATAAGATTGGACGACCGGATTTGGCCCGATCAATACTGCTTCCGTTGCTTCACGTGTATAAGGCAGATCCCCATCAGCCTCTGAGTGGATGGCAACGGTTTCAATTCCAAGGCGGCTGCATGTACGGATAATGCGCCGTGCAATTTCGCCGCGGTTTGCAATCAGGATTTTTTTCATCTATGAAGTACCCCCCTGTTTTTCTCCCTCCTCTAGCATATACGAATTTTGTAAGCGATTTCAACTATTGGCTAAATTTTTTTCTTTCTTTAGTAGGAGCTCGTGTGGAATTACTTGCGCTGCTCGCGGTTTACTCGAGCTCCTCCTTTTACACGAAGAAATGCTTTCATACGATAAAATAAATTCCCTATTAAAAAATAAAAAGCATCAAGCTTGTCACTTGATGCCCTGAGGTTGTTGTTATTTTTTATATTCCGCGTTTATTGTGCCGACGATTATTCCTAAAACTTGCCCCTTAAATGCGTCCGGGACTGATTCATTAGTTGGATTCTTGTAATTAAGAAGCTTGGTTTTTTCGTTATAAGTAAAACCCATGTTCGTTAGTTTGCTTATTAAGGACTCGGGCAACTTGCTGCTTCCTGTCACTTTTTCAAAATAGTTGGTGGCGTATACGGACACACCTACATCATCCAAACTGGATTCTAAAATAAATAAATCCGTATCGCTTTTTAAAATCCATTGTCCTTTCGAACTGATGGCTAGCTGCGAATGCTCTAGAGTGGAAATTCCATCTAAGTTTACGCCGAATATTTGATTGATCAACACACGGCTTTCTGTCCCCGTTAAACGATAATGATGTTGTTTTATATATCGGTCCATTACTTCGTTTTTCGAAAGCTTCATGATGCGGGCGTCTTGTTTTGTCGAAGCAGGCTTTTCTTTGAATGAAAGACGCAAGCTTTCCATAATGGAGGTTGGGTAAATGGCCAACTTGCTGCCATAATTTTTTTTCGAAATAAAATTGAGATCGATCTCAAAGATTTCTTCCACTGCTTGGCGCACTTCGCTTCCATTAAGCTTTTTGCCAAATGACGACAAATAGCGGTCCATCACTTGCGCTTTCGGCATGTCTTGTATCACCGCATCCACTTTCGTTGATTTCGCATCAGCGCCTAAACTAATGCGAATAACTCTCATTACTTTTTCCGGGTATTTAGTGCATTGCTTTACAGGATGGATTTTCTCTAATGGATGAATTGCTGTGCTGTTGGCGACCGCGCTTCCTGCTCCACCGCTTATCGCTATTGCCGTAACAAGACCTGCAACTGCCGCTTTTTTCGCCAGTGCATTAACCTTTTTCTTCAACCTAATTCCCCATTTCCCATCTGAATAGTTCGAACTACATTATTTATTATACTAATCTATTTGCCTTATTCCTTTAATGAAACACCATTCAGCACGAAAAGTAAATTGAAAACACAAAAAAATCCCACGGACCGAATGTCCATGGGATTTCGCTAATGCCTTTTATTCGCTTTTCTTTCCTTTATTCAAAAACCCATCTACTGCTTCGTGATGAGCATCTTCTGCCCATAACTCCGAACAGCGTTTGATCTCGGCTTCAACCCGGCCTTTTAGATCAGTTTCTCGCCATTTGCGGATCGCCATGGATTTGTAGGCCATGTGCACTTCCGGCCTAACTTTTTGCATAGACGTGATAAAAGTATGTATGTCTTCTTCTGAACGCACCACTTCGGTCGCCCAGCCGTTTTCTTTGAGTTCCTCTGCCGAATAAACGCGTGCTTCGGTCAGCATTCGGAGTGCGCGGTCATGCTGCAGCGTTTCGAACAAATACGTGCCGCCGCCCCATCCACTCGTGATGGCGAGCGTTCCTTGAATAAATCCGCATTTTGCATGCGCTTGGACAAGCCGGTAATCACATGCTGTGGCTATTTCACAGCCTCCGCCCACCGCTGCACCGTTAATGATGCCAATAACGGGCACAGGCAAGGTCTTGATGCCATATAAGACATCGCCCATTCTTCTTAACATCGGATAAGCCTGAGCTTCTGTCTTCAATTCGTGAAACACCGATAAGTCGCCGCCCGAACAAAAGGCCTGGCTGCCGGCTGCTGTGATGACCACCAGGTGAATGTCGCTCGCCTTGGCTTGCGAGATCAATTCTTCGAGCCCTTCCATCACTTCATCGTTGATGGCGTTGCGAATATCAGGCCGATTGATCGTAAACGTCATGATTTTTTCGGAGATTTCGAGTTTATAGGACATCCAACCACTCCTTATAGATAGAGAAAAAGGCTATCGAGAGCCATGGCCTCTCAATAGCCTTTTAGAAGCAAATACTGTTTTACTTGCTTACTACTTCTTTCCCTTTGTATGATCCACATGCTTTGCAGACGTGGTGAGCCAATTTCGATTCGCCACAGCTTGGGCAAGCTACCATGCCCGGCACTGACAATTTGAAATGTGTACGGCGTTTTCTTTTAACGGTTTTGGACGTTCTTCTAGCTGGTACAGCCATTGGTGACACCTCCTTACAATAATTCTATTCATCTGACTGATCAAAATACTTGGCTAAATCAGCAAGTCTTGGATCCGGTTTTGGCGGTGCTGCTTCTTTCTCGGCTTCCACTTGCTCATCAGTTGAATACGACCAGTCTTCGCCGCCTTTAATAACGGCTTGATCGGCGTCATCCTTGAAAACTTGTATCGGGATTTCCAACAAAATTAGTTCTTCAAGTATTGGCTGTAAATCAATTGTTTCAGCTTCTACAAAATGAACATTATCGTCTTTGCTTCCTCTGTCTTTTTCAGACCAAGAAAAGATTTCAACCGATTCAATGTCAATAGGAAAATCAACGTCTTCCCAAGTTCGTGCGCAAGGCAAGATCAACTTGCCTTCGAGTCGAAGGCTGCACGTAATTTGTTGCGAACCAATCGTACAATGTCCTGTGACGTGCATAGGTGAAACATCCCGAATATCGCTATTCCGTTTTTTCACTGCATCCAACTGGACGAATTCATCAATTGGCATTCCGTCTTTGCGATGCTTTTGAAGCTGTTGAATCGCCATTTTCATAAGTATTCACCTCAAGACAACAAAGTTGATTATATAATGTCCAGAAAAAGATGTCAAGATAAAATCTTGTCAGACGATTCCCGGCAACTATATACTAAACATAAGTTTAACAAAGGAGTGGTTTAATTGAAAGCAACGGGCATTATCGTCGAATACAACCCATTCCATAACGGCCATTTGCACCACGCTGCCAAAGCCCGGGAAACTTCCGGCGCCGATATTGTCGTCGCCGCCATGAGCGGCCAGTTTTTGCAGCGGGGAGAACCGGCATTTGCCGACAAGTGGACGCGGACAGAAATGGCGTTGGCCAATGGCGTTGATGTGGTAGTTGAATTGCCTTATGTCTATGCCACTGCCCAAGCAGCCGATTTTGCAAAAGGCGGCATTGCGCTTTTAGATGCCATCGGCTGCGAATCGTTCTGTTTTGGCAGTGAACAAGGCCACATCCAGCCATTTTTGAACTCGCATGAGCTTCTAAACGATCAGCGGGCCGTTTACGAGCAAATGATTCACGAAGCGGTTCAGACAGGCATTAGCTATCCAAAGGCGTTAAACCTTGCTTATACAGCTCTTACAGGCAATAAACAGGAGTATGCCAACTTGACGCAGCCTAATAACATTTTGGGTTTTCATTACATAGAAGCGGCAAAAAAAAGAGGGGCTGCCATTCAGCCGTTGACGATTCAGCGCATTGGGGCCAACTACCATGATCCAGTTGAAGAAGGCGTGACCATCGCGAGTGCGACAGGCATCCGAAAAGCTTTTTTTGAAGAAGGTTCCATCGAGGACTTAGCGGCTTTTATGCCCACCTCTTCCATTGAAGCCTTAACTCGCTTTCATTCGGACGCAGGAACTTTCGGCAGCTGGGAAACTTTTTACCCGCTCTTGCGCTTTACGATTTTGCGGGAACGGTCCGATGGTTTAAAAGCATTTGCCGAAGTGACGGAAGGCATTGAGAATTTAATCTTTGAAGCGGCCAAAATCCATAAAACGCTTGAAGGGTTTATTGGCCATGTAAAATCAAAGCGTTTTACGCGGACCCGCATTCAGCGAATGATGACCCATATTTTGACCGGCTTCACTTGGGAGCAGCTCCGTTCGTTTGAATCACCATCTTATTTGCGGCTTCTCGGCATGACCGAAGCAGGTCGCCATTATTTAAACCAACAAAAAAAGAATATCGGCCTTCCCCTTATCAGCCGCGCTGCCGACTTGGCTGATGCGATGGGAAAACTCGATATTCATGCGAGCACAATATACATGCTTGGTTTGGGAATAAGCGGGATGAAAAAAGAATTCACCACGCCGCCCCTTTATTTCGGATCCAGCTCCTCCAAATAAGCAAGTGCATCATCTACCGTTTTCACAGGCACGACTTTCATGTCCGTGCCTATTTTTTCTGCCGTCTTTTTGGCCAGTGCGTAATTGCTTTCGGCTCCGTGTGCAGCTTCATCGTCCGGTGCAAAGAAAATTTCGACGCCGTCATTGTCAGCCGCGATGACTTTTTGGTCAATGCCGCCGATTCTGCCCACTTTCCCGCCATTCTCCATGGTGCCTGTTCCTGCAACATCATAGCCTTTCGTGATGTCTTCATCAAGCAGCTGATTGAGAATTTCAAGCGTAAACATCAATCCGGCTGAAGGGCCGCCGATTTTTTCAGAATCAATTTCCACTTCGGGCGTAGTGCTGATCTTTTTGTCTTCTACAAATGAAATGCCAAGGCCGATGCGTTCCGGCTCTGTTGGAAGCGGTGCTAATTTGGCAGTTTCAGTAATATCCCTGTCGTTTCGTTCAAATACGAGTTCGACTTGTTGCCCGTCTTTTTGGCCAGTCAAATAACCCACAAATTCATCCATCGTTGTGAATTTTTTGCCGTCAATGGAGATAATGCGGTCTCCCGGCGAAAGAATTCCGTCTGCCGCCCCGCCTTCTAATACATTCATGACAAAAACGCCGGCATTGCTGATTTCATAAGGTTTTCCCGCTTTTTCAAAAGCCGTCTGCAAGGCATTTATTTGCGAATCCGACATTAATTTGAGTTGGCGGATATTGTATTCTTCATCGCTTTCATGGGGGCTGCGCACTTGTTCAGGCGGCAATATTTTATAGCCATCCTGAAATTTTGCATACACATACAACGTTGGGGTGGCAGTCAGCATGGATACCGTCATCAGGCTTAAGCTTCCCTCATCGTCTTCATCTCCGCCTTCTACTTGAACCAAAGGCGCAAGTTCATAGGCGCCTCCCGGCTTGGTTATATAAAGGTCTAGCCGGTAAGTAGACAAAAAAACGGCCAGGGCCGCCACCACAAGCAATGAGACCAATTTTTTGTTTTTCATGCACTTCTCCTCTTTTCATTTTCAGCCCAATAACAAAAAGCCACGAATCCGTGACTTATTGGAATTTCAACTTTAGTGCTCGTTCTACCGCTTCTGGCACCAGCCCGGTGATGTTGCCTTGGTACTTTGCCACTTCTTTGACAATGCTGGAACTTAAAAACGAATAATGGTTGTTGGAAACCATAAACAAAGTTTCAATATTTTCGTTTAAAAACCGGTTCATCGATGTAATTTGCATCTCGTATTCAAAATCCGAAACCGCGCGCAAACCGCGAATAATGGCATTGGCTTTGACTTCGACCGAATAATCGATCAGCAAGCCGGAAAACGAATCCACTTCCACATTGGAAATCGAACCCGTCACTTCCCGAATCAGCGCTACCCGCTCATCTACGTTGAAAAGTGGATTTTTGGACGAATTGTTCATGACCACGACTTTGACTTCATCGAAAACGGCAGATGCCCGTTTGATGATATCCAAATGGCCCATCGTTATTGGATCAAAACTTCCTGGCACTACAGCGATTTTATTCAAATTCTGCTCCCTCTTCCTCACGATAGCGGTAAATTGAAATAATGGTGCTTCCGTACAGCTCTTTTTTGAATCGATCGAAATATTTGGTGTGGTCTTTTAATTCGACTTCGCTGGCATGTTCACAGACGACAATCGAATCCGTCGTCATGATGCCAAGCTCTGCCGCTTTGTCCATCAGTTCGTAGGACTTTTCCAAATGATAGGGCGGGTCCAAAAACAAGAGCCGCGCTTTGATGTCTTTTTTCTTCATGGCTTTCAGCGCTCGGTCGGCGTCGGTGCAATACACTTCCGCCCGCTCTTTCAACCGCGTCTTTTCCAAATTAAAACGGATAGTTTCAACCGCTTTCCGGTCCTTATCCGTGAAAATCACCCGGTCGATGCCCCTGCTCAGCGCTTCAATTCCCAATCCGCCGCTTCCGGCAAACAAATCCAGCGCATTGCCGCCATCAAAAAATGGGCCGATCATATTAAAAATGGATTCTTTTACTTTGTCTGTCGTGGGCCTTGTAGACGTGCCCGGAACCGCCTTTAATGGCAGCCCTTTTACTGTTCCTGCTACAACCCGCAATTTAATCGCCTCTTATTAGCTATTTTCTTAGGAATTCCATTCCCTGTAATGATAAAATAAAGAATGGAAAGGACGTGTACCACAACATGATACAGCGTTTTATTGAACTAGGAGAAGGATATGGAGACATATACGAACTCCAAGAATTAATCAACTCAAATTCAAATCGGTTTATGCACGGCTTTATTTTTGAATCGAAAGATCCGAGCGGCAAGCCGGTGCTTTCTGTAGCAGCTGCTTTTAAGCCGGCCACAGAAGGCAATTTCATGCCCATTTACATATGCCGGGAAGGCATTCCCTTAAATTCAAAACGGCTGGAGATTTTTGAAAAAGCCATTCAAACTTTGGGCCATACCCCGCAGAAAATGGATGTTAAACATTCTTCCATCTATGTGGAAAAACAATTTTACTTTAGCCATTTGATTGCGATTTTACGGCTTAATCACTTTATCCCGCCTATGCAATAATCACAAACCAATTTTATAATCGTATTCCTTCGCTTTGTCCGGTTTGGCGTTTTCGTATTCTGTTTTCAAAAACGGACGCTGTGATTCAAGAATTTGTTTTACATATGGCAGTTTAATTAGTTTTTCTTTTGTGCTTTCAATCACATCTTGATCCATATACAGCACGACATATTTCAATTTCCTTGAAATAAAATGCACATGTCCATATTTGCGCAGCGATTTTGCTTGCTTTAAATGATGCACATAGACGATTAAGCCTTGTCGGTCACGCATAACTATCCCTCTTTTCTTAGCTTCTAGAATACCATAGGAGAGAAAAATGCCGCAACCTGGTAAGCCTGGCCAGGCGGGGTCTTTTGCGCTGGCTGTAAAAGGTCTTAGTGCAATGCCGCCTAAAAGTGGCACTATTTAAAAATGACAAAATCTGCCGATATTCGCTATAATGTCTTTAGTTCTATTTCAAGGGGGTACTTTCTAAGATGGGCAAAAAAACAAAAATTGGGTTGGCGGCGGTTGCGGTCAGCGCAGCTGCTTGGGCAGGATCAAAAGCCCTTTCAAACCCGCAAATCAGGCCCGAAAAAAAAGTTTTAAGCTATGACTTTCCAATCGTTCTAGCACACCGGGGCGGATCTGCAATAGCTCCGGAAAACACGATGGCCGCTTTCTCTAAATCTGCGGAATTGGGCGTGCACGGTTTTGAAATTGATATACGGTTGACAAACGATGAAGAAATTCTTGTATTCCATGATGAATTTATCGACCGGACAACAGACGGCGCCGGCAGAGTCGCAGAAATGTCTCTTGCCAAACTGCGGACATTTGACCTTGGCTATCATTTTGTGGATGCCGATGGCCGCTATTCTTATCGCGGAATGGGCGAACGTGTGGTTTTGTTAAAAGAACTTCTCGAAGCTTTCCCGCATATGTACGTCAATATCGATATAAAAGATTCGCCTGAAACTTACGAAGGCAGCCTCATTCCTTCTAAGTTATGGCGCTTGATCGAATCGCTCGGCGCAGAAGACCGCGTCGTTGTGACCAGCTTTTACGACGAACAAATCGACCGCTTTAACTTATACGCACAAAACCGTGTGGCGCTTGGCGCTGGAGAGAATGAAATTAAAAAAGCTTATGCCGCTTATAATAGCCAATTGGGGCATTTATACAATCCCCGTGCAGATGTTTTTCAAATCCCCATTCGCTCTTCTGTGTTTCGGTTAGATTCACCACGGTTCATTTCATTTTTAAACAATTTGAATGTTCCGGTCCATTACTGGACAATCAACGAGCCTCTTGCGATGGAAAAACTTCTTGCTTCCGGTGCGAAAGGAATCATCACGGACCAGCCTGATTTAGCTGTCGGCATTATTGCGGAAGCTGAAGGCAAATAAAAAAATGTGCAAGGATTTCCTTGCACATTTTTTTATGGCTTTTTATTAAACAGCCGGTCTGTCTTATGCCGGTCAGAGCTAAACAGGCGCTTTCGCTTTTCTATATTACGCTGAACATGAACAGCCTCCACCGGTTCCGCAGCTTCCGCCGCACGAGGAATCGGAAGAGAAAAACGGATTGGTTGATGGAATTTTTACGGCTTCGGAAACGGATCGCCCAATGATAAAACTAACTTGGTCAATCAAATCCTGCAATTCGTTTTCCGCAAGGCGCAACGAAGCGATCTGCTCATTCAAATCCAATTGCCTTTTGTCGACGCGAATCTGCTTCATGACCCGGCTGTACTCGGGGTGGTATTTCCCGAACCGCTGCACTTCTTCATATTGTTCTTTTAGTTTGGCGAAATCGTAAATCTTTTTAGCCAAATCTTTATTATTATATACGGCGCGATAAGCTTCCTGGTAAAGCTTTGCTTGCTCCGATTCGATTATCATTTCACTCAGTTCATCAGCAGAGTCTGCTATTAAAGACCAGTCATAGGTCATAATCATGATGATCTCCTCCTTTACGGTATTATCATAGCAGAAAACAAAAATTTTTAATACAATTTGAAAGGATTGGCCCCATGAACCACTTAACCGAACAATTCCAGCGCATCATCGATAACGGGACACCTGAAGATTTGAAAATTCTCGGCGATTTTATCAGAAATTTCGAGAAAAAGCAGAACGGAGAATTCACGACCTATTTAAGCGCCGGCTTAAACATGATCAGAAGCATCGATGGAGATTCGTGCACCGTCTCATTGCCAAATACTCCATTTATCCACAATAATATCGACATTCCGCATGGCGGCATTTTGGCTGTGCTGCTTGATACTGCAATGGGGACGTTGGCCAACAGCAAATGTCCGGCCGGTTTTGGGGCTGTGACGACCAACTTGACCATTCACTATTTAACGGTTGCCGATGAAGACGTATTAAGCGCTGACGCGAAAATCATTCGGCAAGGCAAACATACCATCGTTGTTGAAGGAAACATCCTTCAACAAAACGGCAAACACATCGCCACCGCCACCGGTTCATTTTTCATTGTCCCTAAGCCGGAATAAGGGTTACGGATTTTGGGCGTTTGCCGGTTCTTGATAGACAAAGTCCTGCGTATAATACTTGCCGAACACACCTACGCCGATTTGATTAAACTCACTGGACAAAAGCGTATCCCGGTGGTCGGAAGAATTGATCCATGCGTGTACGGTTTCGGCCGCGTCAAAATATTGGGTGGCCGTGTTTTCCGCTGCTTCTTTGAATAAAATATTCGCTTCTGACAGCCGATCTTTCAAATCTTTGATTTCCAATTCTTCCGCCGTAAAGTCTTGCTTTGCAATATTTTGGCTATGCATTTCAGCAATAGAAGCAATAGCTGAATTTACCGTTAAAGGGGTTTTTTGATGGTGGAGCCGGTAAACATTCGTCAAGTCCACCACTTGCTTCGCATTGGCTTCGTCAATGGATTGCTGGAGGCTCGAAGAAGGCGTCTCCATCGGCAGCAATTCACCGGAATACATCATGTCATAAGGGCGATGCCGAACAAGCGTCTCTGCATCCATAAAACGCACCGCTTCTAGTTTTCGTTCTTCTTCGTCCAAATACAATTGGGCATAGACCCCTTCGAAACTAACAAGCACTTGTTTGTTTAAATCTTCTGCACGCATGCTAAACGTATAAATGCTTGAATCGTATTTAACCGTAACTTCATTTTCAAAAATAGTGAAACGGTATATATCATCCAAGGACTGGCCGATTTCATAAGGCGCGGCGTCAGTAGCAGTTCCTGCGGTATACGCTTGTACGATTTTATTGTCTTTAACGCCTGCCATGACGTATTTAGAATAAGAACTGTTATAAACCCACCACTCGTAGCCAAAAGCAGAGGGTTCAACTCTGTCTGGCTTCCCATAATCCCTCAGCCAACTGTCGGAAGAATTGCCAATGTACGTGGAAATCCCTTCTGTTGGCCGCTGCACATCAAGCGGGGTTTCCACAATATCATGTGCCGGCAGCGGATCTTTTGTTCTTGGTGCTTCTAATGTTTCATTCTCATTGATTGGACTATCAAAATAAAAGAATACGAGAAGAATAATTGATAGAACAAACAAAATGCGCAACAAGTCCTTCAATGGAACAGCTCCTTAAATGAGTTCTATGCTTAATTATACCAGCCGTCTGTATTCTGACACAATCTTGTCATTGCAACAACTGTAATTTTGATCTATTATTAAAGGAGCATTTAGTCAGCTTTGTATAGAGGAGGAGATCCTATGTATTTTGAGAATACAGGACTTGAAGACATACGTGTAGACTTTACATTACTAGATCACATCATGACCAAGCACGGTTTAACAAAAGAAGGCCAATGGGATTACGAACGAGTAACTTTCGACCGTAAATTCATTATTCGGGAAGGTACATATTATTTGCGCATCTTCGCTTATGCAGTAGAAGGCGATATTGATTCAAATGATGCTCTTCTTAAAGTGATGAAGCCTGCTCTTGGCAAATACTACTATCCATTCGGTGTAGAATATGGCGAAGACGAGCATTTCCCAGAGCACTTAATCAAAACTTGTGCTGAAATTTTAAAAACGATTAAAGCGGAAGTTCAATCTTTCGAAGTAAAGGCATAATAAAAACCCGCAGTTCATTGTGAACTGCGGGTTTTTTCATGTTTTTTTATTTTCATTATCACTATTTGTACTTCTTTTGTGGGCATCTTCAACTTCTTCAGTTCTTTTTTTATCCACACTCTTACTTTCGGATTTGTTTAATTGCCTTAGTATTAACCCGATGAATAAAGCAGCGAGAGCAGCTAAAAAGAATACGATGAGAATTGGTGAATACGTGATGAAAGTTTCCATATGCTCTCTCCTTTTTTATTAAATTCGTTAATGTTCAGGAGAATTCATGAAAGGCCGTTTTTGAAGCGCGTAAACTGCAGCCAGAAAAAGAGACACAATTCATAAATGAATTATGTCTACACTTTACAAATGCTTTCAATATTCCCGTTTTTACTCAACCACCTAAAATGGCTTTGAATACCGACGTGGTTTCTCCGCCTTCGTAAATTACGTAAAGCAGCGAATAGACCATGACACCAGTAATTGCGGTGAAGAACCAAATAACGCTTGCAGGCGGCCCCAATTTCCGGTGCTTTTCAAGACGGTTTGTCAGGCCTAGCCAAATATTGACGCCGCCTAATATACCGCCTACAGTTGCTAAAATAATGTGGAAAATCAAAAAGACCGTATAGAAGATTTTAATATCATCAGGGCCTCCAAAAGCCGTATTGCCAATAAAAACAGTGCGGGAGGCATAGATGATAAAGAACGTCAATGCCGAGGCTCCTGCCGCAAGCATGGCTTTCTTATGCGCGTCAATCTTGCGGCGGCGGATCAAATTCCAGCCAATGGCCACAAACACAGCGCTTAAAACGATAAAAAATGTACTAATGGTCGGTAATAGTGGCAAATTCATCTGCTTAAATCCCCTTTAAATTCATTACGCATTGTGTCTGTGGTAAGCCATCGATTCACGGTCGCGCAAAGCTTTTGCTGTAATTTCGTCTGCATTGTCATTTTCATTGCGCAGCCATTCGTAAAAGACCAGCCATAAAAAGAGTGTGAAGACAAGTTCTTGCAATACTTTCATGACGATGCCGCCTGTCCGCTGGTCTTCTAGCGGCGTCATGCTTGAAAACATTTCTGGGCCAGACAACCCGAGTTGAGAAAGAGTTCCCGACGGTACGCACAAAGCCATCGCTTGCAGCCAAGCTTCCCCTTGCGTATACGTTGCATAAAATGGATTTGCGCCAAAAATGATCAACGCACATGCCGGTGTTAACGACACACTCAAGCCAAAAAGATAACCCAATTTTTTTAAGCCATGGAATTTATACATGCCTTCCAAATTATTAACGACTGGCCACCAATAAAATATGGCCGATACAAACAGGATAAT
This sequence comes from Planococcus sp. YIM B11945, assembly GCF_050864155.1. Lineage (NCBI taxonomy): Bacteria > Bacillati > Bacillota > Bacilli > Caryophanales > Caryophanaceae > Planococcus > Planococcus sp. YIM B11945. Next base: position 165,463 of record NZ_JBOZWR010000003.1, read on the forward strand.
GTTGACCACGCCATGAATCAAGACTCCTTGTTTCACAAAGTCAAAAATCAGCGGGATGTGGTAGAACGAGAAAACCATTGTGAACAAAATAATTGCCAGCATCGGTCTGCTGAAAAAGTTGAATAATGGTTTGACTACCGGCAGATTTATGAACGCTCTCCACGCCCATGCTGGAATTCCCATGATGAACATCGGCGGAATCAGCAAAAGAAGAATTGCCATTTGCGCCATATGGAAACTAAACAGAATGTGGCCAAGCAAATCGGTCGGTGCGCCTTTTACTGCATACAACAGCACCATCCCCGAAACAAAAAGAGCCGCTTCCTTTTTCTTCAACGGTTCGCTGTCTTTAAACTTCCCTCGCCATTTCGTTAAGACCAAAAAATATAAAATCGTTATAAGAACGAGAACTCCAAAATAAACGGGACTCCACAACGCCTGGAATCCGAAGATACTTATTGGCATGTCTACGTACCTCCTTTTCCTTAGGTACCCCCATTATATAGTGGGAACCCAGGTATATCAATGAACGAAGTATGACAATTGCCAAAGAAAAGCGGAAGCGCCTGTCCAGTCCCGACAGGCTTAAGACAGATCACGCAGGAAATCCAGATTTCCGTAGTGGGCTGACTTAAGACCCCGAGGGACTAGGCGCTGGAGCTAGACAAAGAAAAGTGTGGACTCAAATCGAATTTCGCACAAATAAAAAACCCTTTGCTATAAAAAGCAAAGGGTTTTCGTTTGGCTTTTACCACCAAATGATCGTAGTAAAAGTAAGAAGTGTGATGAAAGCAACAAACATTCCACTAAACATGAAGAATGCAACCAGTCCGCTTCCTTTATTGCTTAAGTGCATAAAGTGGTAGAGCTGAAGCACCACTTGAATCGCCGCCAATAAGAGAATAATCGGCACGATCAAGTATGGAGAAAAACCGGCTGCCACTGTCGTAAATGCAATCAATGTCAAGAAGATCATAATTGCAAACGAAGTGAGCATGCTACGCATTTCTTGTGCTCTTTTGCGTTTTACGTACTCATATTCTGTTTGTGATCTAACATAATCTTGAACATCATGTGCCATTATCCGATCACTCCCATCAAATAGACTACAGTAAAGATAAATACCCATACTACGTCAATAAAATGCCAGTATAACGAAACTAAGAAAAACTTAGGCGCATTGTACGTGTTCAATCCACGTTTTGCGTTGCGGAGCATCAAAGCGATAAACCAGCTTAAGCCGAATAATACGTGAGCTCCGTGCGTTCCTACAAGTGTATAGAATGCTGAACTAAATGCACTGTGCGTGTAGCCGAAGCCTTCATGGACATAGTGATAAAATTCATAAATTTCTAAGCCGAGGAAAGAAGCACCCAGCAAAACTGTAATTGCAAGCCAAGCCTGCATCGCTTTAAAGTTATGGTTTTTCATATGGTACATTGCATAAACACTAGTTAACGATGAAGTTAATAGAATCATCGTCATGGCAAATACTAAAGGCAGTTCAAAAAGGTCGGCAGCTGTATGGTCCATCCCGCTTGGCCCTTTATCTTTTAATGCAAGATAAGTGGCAAAGAGAGAAGCAAATGTCACTGTCTCAGCTGCAAGAAGCAGCCAGAACCCGACAAACTTATTTTTCCCTTCCATAGTAGCTGTTTCAGGATGATCCGGCCAAGATTGAGGGGTGTATTTTTTATTTAGATCCATCGGTTCTCACCCCTTCTTGATCCTTAATCAAATCTTCTTTATGGATATGGAATCCAAGATCGTCTTTTACTGAACGAAGCAGCATTGATCCAAAAGTAATTAACAAGCCTAATACGATAACCGGAATTGTCCAAGCGTGGCCATCTGGATGGTAAAGAGCTCCAAATGATGCCACGAACAAACCAAATGACATGACAACAGGAATAAACGAGTTGTTCGGCATGTGAATATCGCCAAGCGGTTCTGCGTAAATCATACCTTCTTTATTGCCTTCCATTTTTTCGATCCAGTACGTATCAAGACCACGAACTAATGGAGTTTGAGCAAAGTTATAGAATGGCGGCGGTGAAGGAATTGCCCACTCAAGCGTACGTCCGTCTCCCCAAGGGTCATTGCCGACACGCTCATTTTTCACAGAAGTCAAGATCACGTTCACTAGCAAGACGATAACGCCTACTGCCATGAACAAAGCTCCTACTGAACTGATTGCGTTGAACAAGTCCCATCCTTGGTTAGCGCCGAACGTATACACGCGGCGAGGCATCCCCATAAGGCCTAAGAAATGCTGGATAAAGAAAGTTAAATGGAATCCGATAAAGAATAACCAGAACGTAACTTTCCCTAATTTTTCGCTCAGCATAGTTCCAAACATTTTCGGCCAGTAAAGATGAGTCGCTGCAAGAATTGCCAGTACTACCCCACCAACGATTACGTAATGGAAATGCGCAACGATAAAGTAAGAATCGTGCAATTGATAATCTAGAGGCGCAATCGCTTGCATAACCCCTGTTACCCCACCTGCTACAAACGATGGAATAAATCCGATCGCGTACATCATCGGAGTAGAGAAGCTGATGCTTCCTCCCCAAATCGTAAGCAGCCAGTTAAAGATTTTAACCCCAGTTGGCACCGCGATAATCATAGTTGCAAGAGCAAAAATCGCGTTTGCTGTTGGCCCAAGACCAACTGTAAACATGTGGTGAGCCCAAACCATGAAGCCGTAGAAACCAATCAAGATTGTCGCAAATACCAATGCCGTGTAACCGAATAGGCGTTTGCGGGAGAAAATCGCAAAGATTTCAGAGAAGATACCGAAAGCCGGCAAAATCAAGATGTAAACTTCTGGGTGACCAAAAATCCAGAACAAATGCTCCCAGATAATTGTGTTTCCGCCAAATTGTACATCAAAGAAATGCGAACCGAACATACGGTCAAAAACCATGAAGAAAATCGCAATTGTAAGCGGCGGGAATGCCAATAAAATCAGTGCCGAAGCAACAAAAGTTGTCCATGTAAATAGCGGCATTCTCATATACGTCATCCCTGGAGCGCGCATATTGATGATTGTTACCAGGAAGTTAATCCCAGAAATCAATGTACCGAATCCAGAAATTGTCAAACCAAGTGCATAAAAATCAATACCGTGGGATTCCGACGCTAAGGCTAATGATGCATAGTTTGTCCAGCCTGCATCTGGAGCTCCTCCAAGGAACCAAGAAAGGTTAAGGAAGATCCCACCAAAGAAGAATAGCCAAAACCCAAGTGAATTCAAGAATGGGAAAGCTACGTCACGCGCGCCGATTTGCAAAGGCATAATAGCGTTCATGAATCCAAGTAATAGCGGCATGGCTGCCAAGAAAATCATTGTTGTACCATGCATCGTCAATACTTCGTTATATGTTCCGGCACTGAGAAAATCATTTCCGGCTTTCATTAACTGGATCCGGATCATCATCGCTTCTATCCCGCCGACTAGGAAGAAAAATCCACCTGACAGGAGATACAGAATTGCGATTTTTTTATGGTCTACAGAAGTTATGTAATCCCATACAGTAGCACCGAAGCCACGTTTTTGAGCAATAGAACTCACGATGTATACCTCCCTTTTTTAAGCGTTCTTCTTTTACTCTTCAACTTTCAAGCCCATCAAATACGCTGCAAGTGCATCAAGCTCTTGCTCGGACAATTCTTTTCCGTCGTTAAGCGTTTTGGGATCTGGCATTAAATTGCCTGGCTTGAATTTTTGTGGATCAGCGATCCAGTTTTTCAAGTTTTCTTCGTCGTGTTCCAAAATACCTGCTACGCGGTTGCGGTCACCGAAAGCAGCTACGTTTGGTCCTTGCATTGTGTTGCCTTTACCTACACCAGAAACAGCGTGGCATGCGATACAACCTAATCCGTCACCGCCGAATAGTTCTTCGCCTTGTTGAGCGAGATCGCCTTCAGCTGGAGCTGGTTCTTCTTCTTGCATAGCTGTTACCCATGCATCGAAGTCTTCTTCATTCATTGTTTTCACTTTGAAGTCCATCAATGCGTGCGATGGTCCACAAAGCTCAGCACATTTTCCGTAGAAAACGCCATCTTCCAATTCAGAAGATTCTTGGTCAAATGTTAAATAGAACGTGTTGGTGTTTTCAGGGTTGGCGTCAATTTTTCCGCCAATTGAAGGAATCCAGAAAGAGTGTTTAACATCAGCAGAAACGACATTAAAGTAAACGCGTTGGTTAGTCGGAACGACCAATTCCTGCGCAGTTACGATTCCTTGTTCTGGGTATTCAAATTCCCACCAGTAAAGCTTCGCTGTTACGTTGACCGTCAAGTTGGTCATGCTGCCATCTTCAGCTTGCACGTCCATTGTACGTGTGTCTGCCAAATCAAATGTTTGGTAAACAGTAGGAATCGCAATGATAATAATAAGGACAATAGGAACCGCTGTCCATAAAAATTCAAGTTTCGCGCTTCCTTCTACTTGTTCAGGAATCATTTCATCCCCAAGTTTCGAACGGCGGAATTTCATGATAGCCAAGACATAAATGATTGTTACAACAATTATAACAAACAACATGACCACAGAAGATAAAATCAGTAAGTTAAACTGATCTTGAGCTACTCCACCGGCCGGTATTAATGTTGAAATCTCTTCTCGCCCACAACCAGCAAGAAAGAAGACCAAGGCGGCCATCAATGTTAAAAGACGCCACTTTTTAAGCCCGTTTATCATAGCTTTTCATACCCCTCTCATGTAAAAAATTTTGTTCTGCATTAATGGAAGTTACACAAAGACTGCAAATATGATCATTGAAACAAAAAGAATGGTCATATAGTTCAAAGAATAAATGAACATGGTCTTCGCCCATTTTAAATCATCCTTCACTTTAAATCCGCGGATAGCTAAAACCAGCCAACCAAGATTTAAAAGCGTAGCAAGAATGATAAAGCCTATTCCGAGATCCATTAACAGGAATGGCAGAGGGAACAGCATAATAACCCATGCAAGCATAGATTTTTTCGTCCGATGGAAACCTTTCACCACCGGAAGCATAGGAATTCCCGCAGCACGGTATTCTTCTGTGCGCTTCATTGCAAGCGCATAGAAATGCGGCGGCTGCCATACGAACATAATCAAGAACAATGCCCAAGCCCCAAGTCCAAGTGCCGGCTCAACTGCGGCCCAGCCGATAAGCGGTGGAATTGCTCCTGAGATGCTCCCTACAATCGTATTGCTGACATGTCTTCGTTTCGACCACATGGAATAGAGGACGACATAAGCCAAAATCCCTGCAATTCCAAAGAAGCCGGCTGATACAGATGCAGAGAACAAAAATAGTTCGCCTAAAACAATGAAAGAAATAGCAAGTGCCAATACAGCAGATGGCTTAAATCTCCCAGTCACAGTCGGTCGCGACTTTTTGCTCGCCATCAACGGATCGATATCTGTGTCAATGTAGTTATTCATCGCTGCAGACCCTGCGATAATCAAAGCTGAACCAACAATCGTATAGACTAGTATGTCCAACTCCTGCAGAAAATGCCTGCCGGAAAACTGAAATGCTAACCACAATCCTGTAAAAACGGTTATTAAATTTGAATTTACGATTCCAATTTTAATTAGCGCTAAAAAATCTTGTAGGAATGTCGTTGTTTCCGGCGTCTGATGAACTTCCGCAGACAATGTCCGGCCGTTTGACATATTATCCCCTCCTTTCATAGTTGTAAGCATATTCCGCTAACCATAACTATATCTAAATTCCAGTTATTTTTCTACCGCTAACTGCAATTTAGGGATAAAAGCCATGATTTTCTGTTATTTAACTCAGAAATACGCTCTTCCTATCATACATGAGCGAGCACATTATTTTAAGATAGAAAAATAATTGTTTTTGAACAGTTTGTGAAGCGCTTGCGGATTATGTCTAAATCTTGAAAGTTTCGGGTATTCCGGATTTTCCGTTGTGTTTTAAGGTAACTTTCGCTATCATCTAGTATGCAGGTTACAGACGTATAGAAAAGTTTCATATAGAAAAAAGTAGGTGGCATACTTGCAGCAAAGTAAATATATAAAATGGTTTGCAGTAGCAGCGACCATCGGTATGCTCTTAATCCTTCTTGGCGGAGCATTGGTTACAAAAACAGACAGTGGCATGGGCTGCGGGCGGCACTGGCCGGGGTGCAACGGGCAATTAATACCCGATGAAATTACGGCCGAAGTGTTGATCGAATTCTCCCACCGGCTCGTTACCGGTACCGTGGGCATTTTAATCGTTGTTTTGGCCGTATGGGCATGGAGAAAATACGGACACATCCGTGAAACAAAATTTTTAGCCGTTATGGCTATTTTCTTTTTGGTCCTTCAAGCGTTAATTGGAGCGGCACAAGTAAAATGGGGCCAAGGCGATTTTATCCTTGCTCTTCACTTTGGGATTTCCTTGATTTCATTTGCCTCCGTCTTGTTATTAACCTTATTAATTTTTGAAGTGGACCGCAAATTTGACGCAGAACGCGTGCAAATTGGCAATAAGCTGAAATTCCACACAATCGGCGTCGCATTGTATTCCTACATTGTTGTGTACACCGGTGCACTAGTGCGCCACACAGAATCGGGGTTGATTTGTGCGGATTGGCCGCTGTGCCGAAATGATCAATTCGCGCTTCCGAATAATATGTACGAATGGGTTCAAATGGGCCACCGTACAGCAGCGGGGCTGATTGTGTTATGGCTAGGATATATTTTGTGGCATGCATATAAACAGTACCGGGACCAGCGGGTCATCTTCCGTGGCTGGCTGACAGCTTTCGTCTTAGTCCTTTTGCAGGCAACGACAGGCATGCTTGTCGTGTTGACGAAATTAAATCTGGCAATCGCTCTTCTTCATTCATTGCTGATTTCATTATTATTCGGATTGTTGTGCTATATGGTGCTGCTCGTTTCGAGAAGCATGTCGAATAGTTCAAAATAAAAAAGCAGATGCCCATTCGGCATCTGCTTTTTTATTTAATTCCGATCCATTTCAATGAGCAAGTCTCCTGTAGAGATGCCTTCGCTTGCCCCTACGTAAATTTCTTTGATGGTGCCATCGAATGGCGCTTGAACGGTTGTCTCCATTTTCATCGCTTCGGTTACCAGCAAGTGGTCGCCGCGTTTTACTTTGGCGCCTTTTTCTGTAACAACCTTCAATACCGTTCCCGGCATGGTGGCTGCAATGTGGGATTCATTTGTAGTGTCCGCTTTCACTTTTGCTGAGCTGTCCAATTCTACTGTCATATCCTGAATATTTACTTCTCGCGACTGGCCATTCAATTCAAAATAAATGGTCCGCTTGCCGTCTTTTTGCGGTTCTCCGATGGATACCATTTTGATCATCAAGGTCTTGCCTTTTTCGATTTCCACTTCGATCTCCTCGCCTAAGCGCATGCCATAAAGAAATGTCAGCGTATCCAAAACCGAAACGTCGCCGAATGTCGTAGTTGTGGCTGTGTATTCGTCAAACACTTTCGGATAAAGCGCGTATGCCAAAATTTCCTGGCTTGTAACAGGACGCTCCAATTTATCGAAAAGGTATTTTTTAATTTCATCAAAATCTGCAGGTTCCAGCAATTCGCCTGGACGGACTGTAATAGGCTTGCGTTCTTTTAATACGACTTTCTGCAAATCTTTAGGGAATCCGCCATATGGCTGTCCAATATAGCCTTCAAAAAACTCAATGACCGATTCCGGGAAATCAATCGTTTCCCCGCGAGTCAATACTGTGTTTTCGTCTAAATCATTTTGGACCATAAATAATGCCATGTCTCCGACCACTTTCGAGGATGGCGTCACTTTTACGACGTCTCCGAATAGCAAGTTGACGCGGGAATACATCGCTTTTACTTCTTCCCAGCGCATGCCAAGCCCTACCGCTTTTGCTTGCTGCTGCAGGTTGCTGTATTGGCCGCCCGGCATTTCGTGGACGTAAATTTCAGAATGCGGGCTGTTCATGCCGCTTTCAAAATCGCTGTAATATTTGCGGACATCTTCCCAATAATGAGACAGTTTTTCCATGGGTTGAATATCAGCTCTTACTTCCCGTTCCCCGCCGCTCATCGCATAATACAGCGAGTTTGCACTTGGCTGCGACGTCAGCCCGGACATCGAACCGAGAGCAGTATCGACGATGTCGACGCCCGCTTCAATGGCTTTCGAGTACAAATAAATGCCGTTTCCGCTAGTATCATGCGTATGCAAATGAATCGGCAAGGAAATCGTAGCTTTTAATTCGGAAATTAGCCGGTACGCCGCTTCCGGTTTAAGCAAGCCGGCCATATCTTTGATCGCCAGTATATGGGCGCCTGAGGCTTCCAGTTCTTTGGCCATTTTTTTATAGTAGTCGACGGTGTATTTGTCGCGGCTTGGATCTAAAATGTCCCCCGCATAGCAAATGGCCGCTTCCGCTACTTTGCCGGACTGGCGGACTTCATCAATCGCCACTTCCATTCCTTTGATCCAGTTTAAGCTATCGAAAATCCGGAATACGTCAATTCCCGCATCCGCTGATTTTCGTACGAATTCCCGGATGACGTTATCGGGGTAATTTTTATAGCCAACGGCATTGGCGCCTCGGAACAGCATCTGGAACAAAACGTTCGGTATTTCTTTGCGCAGCTTGATCAACCGGTGCCACGGATCTTCTTTCAAGAACCTGTAGGAAACGTCAAATGTTGCACCGCCCCACATTTCCAGTGAGAACAAGTCTTTCTGGATGCGGGCAGTTTCTTTTGCGATTTCGAACATATCGTACGACCGCAGACGCGTTGCCAACAACGATTGGTGGGCATCCCGGAACGTCGTATCTGTCAATAATACATCTTTTTGTTCGTGGATCCATTTGGCTAACCCTTCCGCGCCGCGTTCATCCAAAATTTGCTTCGTGCCGCTTGGAGCGGGAGCCGACAAATCGATTTCCGGTTTGCGCGGAGATGCGTGGATTGGTTTCTTTTTCTTTTCAATTCCTGGGAAGCCGTTTACCGTAACGTTGCCGATATAACTCAGCAGCTTAGTGCCGCGGTCTTTCCGCACCGGGAAAATGAACAGTTCAGGTGTTGAATCGATAAAGCTTGTATCAAATTCACCTTTGATGAAGTTTGGATGCTTTACGACATTTTCCAAAAACGGGATATTGGTTTTGATGCCGCGAATACGGAACTCCTGCAAGTTGCGGTCCATTTTCGCAGCTGCTTCTTTGAATGTGACGCCCCAAGTCGAGCATTTCACGAGCAAAGAATCGTAGAATGGCGTAATGACAGCGCCCTGGAAGCCATTGCCGGCATCCAGACGAACGCCGAAGCCCCCGCCTGAACGATATACCATCATTTTCCCTGCATCAGGCATGAAGTCGTTTAACGGATCTTCTGTCGTTACTCGGGATTGAATGGCGAAGCCAAACAACGGAATATCCCCTTGCTGCGGAATGTTGATTTCTTCGCTGTGAAGCGTGTGCCCTCTTGCAATGTTGATTTGCGCATGGACAATATCGATTCCTGTGACCATTTCTGTAATGGTGTGTTCCACTTGGATGCGCGGGTTTACTTCTATAAAATAAAACTCATCGTTGGCTACTAAAAATTCCACGGTGCCAGCGTTTATGTAATCAATATTTTTCATCAACTTAACGGCAGCGTCGCAAATTTCATTGCGCAGCTCGTTGCTGATGGAGTTGGATGGTGCAATCTCCACTACTTTTTGGTGGCGGCGTTGAATCGAACAATCGCGTTCATAAAGGTGAATGATATTGCCGGCCGCATCCCCTAAAATTTGAACTTCAATGTGCTTTGGCTTTTCAACGAATTTCTCAACATACATTTCATCAGAACCGAAAGCGGCTTTTGCTTCGGATTTTGCGCGTTCGTACGAAGAAGCAAGTTCTTCTTTAGATTTAACGATGCGCATGCCGCGCCCGCCGCCTCCAAGAGAAGCCTTGACCATAACCGGAAAGCCTACAGCTTCACAAAATGCTTCCACTTCTTCCAGCGACTGAACCGGCCCGTCTGTCCCTGGAATAACGGGAATGCCGGCTTGTATAGCTTGTGTACGCGCTTTCACTTTATCGCCGAACATGTCCAAATGGCGCGATGTCGGACCGATAAAAATGATTCCTTCTTCTTCGCAGCGGCGGGCAAAGTGGACATTTTCGGATAAAAAGCCGTAGCCCGGATGAATTGCATCAACTGCTGTGTCTTTGGCGATGCGGATAATATCTTCAATATCCAGATATGCATCGATGGGCTTTTTTCCTTTTCCAACTAAATAGGATTCATCTGATTTATACCGATGATAAGATCCACTGTCTTCTTGCGAATAAATCGCAACTGTCCGAAGATTCAGTTCTGTACAAGCGCGAAAAATCCGAATTGCGATTTCTCCGCGATTTGCTACTAAGATTTTAGTGATCGTCTTCACTCCGCAGCACACCCTTTACTTTTTCATTTTTTCAACTTTATGGAACATTGAAACATTCATCAACACTCCCATAGCTAAAGATAACAAAATTACGGATGTTCCGCCATAGCTGATAAAAGGAAGTGTTACCCCAGTGAGCGGTATAAGGCCAGTTAAGCCGCCTAAGTTTACAAAGGTTTGAATGCCAACCATGCTTGCCACGCCTGCTGCAAGCATACGGGCAAGTGGATCTTTAGCCGTCATGGCAATGGTTAAACCGCGCAAAACGATAAAGCACAATCCGCCTAAAACGAACAAAACTCCAAATATTCCTAGCTCTTCAGCGATTACCGACATGATAAAATCGGTATGCGGTTCAGGAAGGTAGCCAAGTTTTTGAATCGATTGTCCAAGGCCTAGCCCGCTTAACCCGCCAGAACCAATGGCCAAATAACCGTTGACGATTTGCATGCCGAAGCCAAGTTCATCGGAAAATGGATTGAAAAAAGCTTCCAAACGGCCAAGGCGTTTTTCAGTAAAAATTACATCTTGGGCAAACAACACGACCGGTAAAATAAACAACGCCGCCCCGGCAATTACGATAGAGGCCAATTTCAAATACAATTTAAAGCGTATGCCGCTGGCCAACATGACGCAAAGACCGACCGCTCCAATGATGAGCATGGAACCCAAATCCGGCTCTAAAAACACGAAAAACAGGACGCCTGTTAAAACGACGACTGGCGGAGCAATGGATTGGTTAAAATTATTGATGCTGCCTTTTTTGTTTTTATTAGCAAATACCCCAGCCAGATAAAGAATGATCCCAACTTTAGCAATTTCCGAAGGCTGAATGCTGGCAAATCCAAGGTTGATCCAACTTTTCGCGCCTCCCCCGGCATAGCCGATAAAGTGGACCAAAATCAAGCCTATGAAAATAACCGCTACGATAAGTTTCAAGAAGCCAATGCGTTGGAAATGTTTATATGGAAAAATTGCCGCTACTAAAAACACCGGGAACGCTAACAGCAAATTGATCATTTGCTGTTTGTAAAAGTGATCCGGCTCCCAGCCGTAATAGTTTACAGACCATGCCATACTTGCACTGTAGATCATGACTAAACCGAATAGCGCCAAAGCGATATATGTAAAAAACAACGGATAATCAAAATGTTTTGCGTATCTTTTGATGTACTGTTTCATTAAATTTAACCTCTTTTAATAGATAGGATTAGTAAAAAAACTCAAACAAAGTTCGTTTGAGTTTTGAGTCATTTATTCGTATACGCTTCAAGAAGAATAGAAAGCTTTTTCTCCAGCGTATCTATTAAATTTTTTCCGCTTTCCCGTTCGATCAAGCCCAATTTCACAGCAAAATCAATTTCTCGGGATAAGCCGAACATTTGGGTATCGAGCACTTCTTCATATAGCGGACAAGAGGGCAATGTTAAATTGTCCATCTGAACTTTAATCAGTTTCTCGATTTTTTCTGCATCTGCTCTGAGGAGTTCTAAAGCCCTTAGCTGATATGTTTGTTCTTCTGTATGTTCCATGAGGACTCCCCCATTTAATGAGATTTCATGCCAAAGTGACTTGTTTAAAGTGTATATGTTAACACATAAAATTGCAAGCCAATATCTTCTCTGGAATTAATCCCTTTGGGAATTTGACACAAAAAGGTATACTTATAAAAGATGGATTATTTGATGGAGGGTTCGTAATGGAATTTATTATACCGTTTAAAGGTGAAGTAAAATTTAAAATCACGTTAGATCCAACTGTTTGGATTTTTGATGACCGCAAAATCGACTTAGATACGTATTTTACAGAAGAAAAAGTTCAACGCGACGAACTGGAAGAATACAAGCGCGGCATGGGCGAACATTGGTCGAGAGAAATCATGGAAGGCGCCACTGTCCCTCCGACGTTAAACTCTGAGAAGACCTATAATCGGAAAGAAAAAAACAAGATGATGGTCGGCACATTCGGCATGGTTTTTAAACCGTTTTTAGAAAATGCAGAACCGAGCGATCAGGCTTCTACTGTAGTAGTGGAAACAGCTCATGGCGAGCATGCGTTTCCGCTTGAACAAGCAAAAGAGTTGATTTTCAAATTCAGCCAAGAAGGAAAGCCATTAAAAGAAGACGGCCCTGTCCACATCTTGCTGCCGGATGGCTCTAACCAAGCAAATCCGATTACGGATGTTACAGCCATTCGAGTAGAATAGGAGCGATAAATGATGCGGGTTCAATGTGTAATTTGTGACACAATCGAAGAACTTAATGATGATACGCTCCAAGCGAAACGCTTGCGCAACCGGCCGATCCACACACATATGTGCGATAAATGCCATGAACGTATTACAGAACGCACTAAGGAACGGCTTGCCACTGGGGCATTCCGTTTTTATAGAAGCTCCCGCCAGATTGAGGATGACTTCTAATGAAGGTGATCAAAGGCATATGGATTGGATTTTGGAGCGGACTTTTGCTTGGATTATTGCTGAGATGGATTCAATCGGTGACAGGAGTAAAAATCTATACATTGTTATTAAATGTGGATTTTTTGCCAGTGATTGGCGCCATCGATTGGTCTGAGCCAATGGCTTTTTCGTTTCATTTGTTTGTTTCGCTGATACTTGGCATTATTTTTGTCTATTTGGCCAAGCGTCGAGCTTATCCTTTTGGCTTTTTGGTCATGGTGAGTTTGCTGATGTGTGTGCCGCTGTATCTCTTGTATTTTCCGTTGGCATTGCTTGCCGTGACAGACCAAGTTCCAAGTGCAACCAATTTGGAAGCCATTCTATACTGGATTTTTGCCCACTTGACTTATGCTTTGGCTTTGCCGATTCTTTACAAAACGTTTGAACGAAAAAACGCGCCCTCGCAATGAGGTGCGCGTTTTTTTCAGTATTGCTTTATAAACCTTTTATATAAGTTGAACTAAATTTCCTGGGTTACTGATATTCCGCAAAACAGCTGCGCTTGCCGCGGGCTCGCGCCGAACTAACTCGGGCTAGTCGCCCGAGTGGATTTCGGCACTTCGCTATCTCGCAGGCGTCTTCGCTGTTTTGCTCCATATCTTCTAGCCTGTTAGCTCTAATATAGCCAGCATCCAGCATGCCGGTCATCTCTTCTGGTAGTAAGAAATTTCTTAGCTTAGGCGCGTCCACGGGCTAGGCGGAGCAATGAGACAAGTGGTCTTCTCGGCTCATGGCGGGAGCCATGCCCAAAGCGTCCGAAGCGGTGTACAAAAACTCGATTTCTTTAATTCGATTTACAATTTTAATGGCTAAAATATTGACAATGAGGAGGCTATTTTTCTCCAAACAAAAACGCTGTTTCTCATTGAGAAACAGCGTTTTCGCGTTTTTCGCGCCATAGGCGGATTTTATACAAAATCAAAATGATCGCAGCAATGCATAAGCCTTCAACTACCGGCAGGAAAAGAGCTAAAAATGTCAGCCCTAATCCTCCGATCAGAAGAAACAAAGCGATAACTGCATTTTGACGTAACGGCAATTTCTTGGCAAACCCTAGTTTATAAACAAATGCCGACAGCAAGAAGATGACTGCAAAAAGCACATAACCTGCTGTACTGAAGTTGGGCATTGTTTCGTATAAAAACCGGGCTAACGGATACATCCTATCATAGACAAAAGCTTGGTCGTCCATAGGTTATACATCCTTCCATTCCTTATTATTCTTCGATGGCAACTTTCTTTTTCTTAGCCATGCGCTCACGTTCTGCTTTGTCTAAGATTTTTTTGCGTAGGCGGATGGTTTGTGGAGTAATTTCACAATACTCATCATCAGCCAAATATTCAAGTGCTTCTTCAAGGCTCATCAAACGCGCTTTTTTCATTGTAGTTGTTTGGTCTTTGTTTGCTGAACGGATGTTTGTCGCAGCTTTGATCTTAACTATGTTAACTGTTAGGTCGCTGTCGCGGTTATGTTCGCCGACAATCATGCCTTCATAAATTTCAGCGCCAACTTCTACGAATGCTGTTCCACGGTCTTCGATGCCCATTAAGCCGTAAGTTGAAACTTTACCGCGCTCCATAGATACCAATACACCTTGACGGCGTCCGCCAACGCGTCCTGAAGCAACCGGCTGGTAGCTGTCGAACGTGTGGTTGATGATTCCGTATCCACGTGTTTGAGTCAAGAATTCAGTAGTATAACCGATCAAGCCTCGTGCTGGCACGTTGAATACCAAACGAACTTGTCCGCTTCCGTTGTTGACCATATCAAGCATTTCGCCTTTGCGCTCACCAAGAGACTCGATGATTGCGCCAGTGTACTCTTCTGGAACATCAACTTGAACACGTTCAACTGGCTCACAGCGTACACCATCAACCATTTTCACGATAACTTCCGGTTTAGATACTTGAATTTCGAAACCTTCACGGCGCATATTCTCAATCAAAATTGACAAATGCAATTCCCCGCGTCCAGAAACTACCCATGCATCTGGTGAATCTGTCGGATCTACACGAAGAGATACGTCAGTTTGAAGTTGCGCATCCAAACGTTCTTGGATTTTTCTAGAAGTAATCCATTTTCCTTCTTTGCCGGCAAATGGGCTGTTGTTTACTAAGAACGTCATTTGCAATGTCGGTTCGTCAATTCGAAGAATCGGCAAAGCATCTGGGTGGTCTGATGGGCAAACCGTTTCCCCAACGTTGATATCTTCCATACCAGAGATGGCAATCAAATCGCCAGCTTCAGCTTTTTCAATCTCAACTCGTTTAAGGCCCATAAATCCGTGCATTTTTGTAACCCGGAAATTCTTAACAGAACCGTCCAATTTCATCAAAGAAACGGATTGTCCTACTTCAATCGTTCCACGGAATACACGGCCAATCCCGATACGTCCAACGTAGTCACTGTAATCAAGTAGTGCTACTTGGAATTGAAGTGGCTCATCTCTGTTATCGATAGGCGCTGGTACATGCTCCATGATCGCATCATAAATAACCTGCATGTTTTCTTCTTGGTCGGCTGGATCAGATGAAAGGCTGGCAGTTCCATTCATGCCTGAGGCAAAAATTACCGGGAATTCCAATTGATCATCATTCGCTTCAAGTTCGATAAACAATTCGATGACTTCGTCAACCACTTCATCAGGGCGTGCGAAATCGCGGTCAATTTTGTTTACAACTACGATTGGTTTCAAGTTTTGTTCCAAAGCTTTTTTCAAAACAAAACGTGTTTGTGGCATACAGCCTTCATAAGCGTCGACAACTAGCAAAACGCCATCAACCATTTTCATGATGCGTTCTACTTCCCCACCGAAATCGGCATGTCCAGGAGTATCCAAAATGTTAATTTTTGCGTCTTTATATTGAATCGCAGTGTTTTTCGCAAGAATCGTAATTCCACGTTCTCTTTCAATGTCATTCGAGTCCATTGCGCGTTCTTCTACGTGTTCATTTGAACGGAAAATACCTGATTGCTGAAGCAGCTGATCCACTAAAGTTGTTTTACCATGGTCAACGTGGGCAATAATAGCAATGTTTCTTAAATCGTTACGTAAGTTAGTCATACTTTCACTCCAATATTCTTTTTTCATGTCTATAACTGTGCTAGTATAGCACATATAGGGAAAAAACCCTAAGATTTTATTTCAGCATTATGCAGCAGGAGGAAAAAAGATTGAAAAACATCAAATGGATCTTCGTATTGTATTCGCTTGCGGCACTGTTATCAATGGCAGGAATTGGGGCAGCAATCGCTCTTCGCAGCATACCTGGTATTCTCATTGCAATTTTGGCTTTGTGCGCAATTATGGGATTGGGCTTTAAAAAGAAAAAAGAAATGCGTGAAGCAGGCTTATTATAAAAGGAACTTGCATCAGACAGCAAGTTATTAGTCTTCATTGGGAAGCAAAAAAGGCGCAATCATTTGCGCTTTTTTTATTTTGGGCTCATTCAACAGCCTTTCCGAAAGTCCAAAGCCGTTCATTTCTCTATTTCTATCCTTATTTAATAACATCACTGCTGCATCCAACTATACTAAAGTTGGTCAATAAATCATTGAAACCGATGCAACCAAAAAAGCATTTCTTTTTTAAAAGAAATGCCTTAACCGTTAGTTAAAAGAATGGACCTTTTGCTGCTGGCGCAAATTTCGGAAAAACAACGGGTTTTCCTATTTCAGATGAATATAGTCGGCTAACAATGTTTTATGAATAGAAGGGTTAGCTGCCACAAAGGTGTCTTGAACGAGTAAATTTGCCGCTTCCCCTATAAAATTTGTCGCAATTGCACCAACTTCTTGCGCAATCACCATGCCACCTGCAATATCCCAGGGTGACAGCCTCATAGAGACATAGGCGTCAATTTTTCCGGAAGCCACATAAGCAAGTTCCAATGCTGCCGATCCATACGACCGTGTGCCTCGAACTTCCCGCAGCAAACGGATAATTTTTTCATGGTCAATGTATTTGTTCGGAGCTGCCCATGTTGCGTTTATGCCAATAATTGAAGTCGCCACGGAAGTTTCGCTCAACGGTGCAAGCTTTTCATCATTGCAATATGCGCCTTGCCCTTTAGTTGCATGATATAGCCGATCGTTCATAACATCGTATATGTATCCAAGCTTGCCGATTCCGTCTTCGTAAACTCCAAGTGAAATGGCAAAATTGCTTTTCTGATGAACAAAATTCATCGTGCCGTCTATTGGATCCAACAGCCACACTACCCCATTCAAATCCTTAATTACGTCTCCAAATCCTTCTTCTCCAAAAACACGGTGTCCTGGAAAATCTTGACGGATGCGCTCAATAAAAAATTTCTCGACTTCTTTATCCATATTAGTTACTAAATCATTCGCGTCGGATTTTGTTTCAATGACCAAATCCGTTGAAAATGAATTTCTGATGCGATGCCCCGCTTCTTTGATCAGTGATTTTATGTACAAGTCCATTGCATGCAATTCCATATGCGCACCTCCCTTTCTTTCCATTATATCGAAAAAGGCACATACTGTCTTTTGCCAGTAGGTGCCTTTATGTTTTATAAATAAAGTATCTATTAGAACGCATGAAGTGCCTCCAGTTCAGCATGAATCTCATGAAGCCGTTTTTTGCTTTTATCTATTTGGCGGCTTTCTTTTTCTTTCATCGCATCAAATAAAGAAGCAAGTTCATAGTCAAGTTCTAATTTAAGCACGTTGATGTATTCTTTCTCAACGTCTGCTTTACGAATGATCTGAATCATTTGTTTCATATTGAGCACCCCTTTCCGTTCTATTTTTCATAATTCTGAAATTTCATTAGACGAATAAGAAACGGTTTTCCAGTGGCTGATGAAAAAAGTGTATTTATACTCTTTCTTCCCAAACTCCGGTAAAATGAAACCTGTATTGTGAAATTAAGGAGGAAATTTAGTTGACGACTTTTTGGAAAGAACAAGATTTCGAGGTTTTTGAAACTCCTGGCTTGCAGGAGCGCATGGAAGCACTCATCAAATACGTGAGGCCAAAATTTGAAGCTTTAGGAAAAGAGTATTCTTCGTTCTTCTCAAGCAAAACCGGAGATGAATTTTTCCCGCATGTGGCGAAGCATTTACGGAGAACCATCAACCCGCCAAACGATAGCTGGGTGGCGTTTGCTCCTTATAAAAGAGGCTATAAAGCGGTGCCCCACTTCCAAATCGGCCTTTGGGAAAGCCATGTGTTTATCATTTTGGCCGTTATTTATGAAGCGCCCGGAAAAAGCCAAATGGCTGAGAGGCTGCTGCAGACTAATCTGGTGAGTTCATTGCCCGAGGATTTTGTCATCGCTGGCGACCACATGAAACCGGAAGCCACTTCGCTGGAATTGCTGCCGATAGAAGAAATCGAGAAATTGGTTGTAAGACTCCGCGATGTTAAAAAAGGCGAATTTGTTATTGGCCGCCACCTTCCGCGAGATCAGGCAGTCACAATGGACGAACAAGAATTTGAAGAGTTGGTTGAACAAACCTTTGAAGAATTGCTGCCGATCTATAACGTGCTGGCTCGAAATTAATAAAAGGGGCTGTCCCAAAAGGGGCTGACGTCCATTCCAGCGGACGCTTTCCGCGGGCTCGCGCGAACTAACTCGGGCGAAACGCCCGAGTGAATTTCGGCACTGTCGCACTGTCGCTTTGCTCCATCACTGCTCCCGCAGGAAAGAATCGACCGAAGGGAGTTCGGTCGATTCTTTGCGACGAAGCAGCGAAGCGATGCAGAGACAGGAGCACATGGTTTTCGCCGCTTCCATTCCCGTCAGCTAGCTAAAAAACCGGCAAAGAAAAGAACTCCTTTTCTTTGCCGGTTTTATCTTTTTTAGTTATGGGACAGCTCTTTGTCTTATTTTTTCTCTAGTTTAATGATGTCGCCGTTACTTTTTGCTTTCATTTCCTTAATCACTGGAAAACTTGCATAGCCGCTTTCTTCTTCGAATTCGCGGAAATAGGTTTTTTCCTCTGACATGGCCGGTACGATTTCTTTGAATCTGCGGTACCGAGCAAATAGATTTTCTCGTTCAATGCCTTTTTCATAGGCCATTTCGATGCCTTCAAAAAAAGTCACCACATCAATAATTTCATCAGTTGACCATTCTAACGAAAATGGATAAGAATATTCCATTTAAAGTTCCCTCTTTTCATTGTGTAATTGCCCATTTTTTCCGGATTTCAATCGCTTCATTGACCATACGGTCCATCAGTTCTTGAACGCTCGGCACATCTTTGATCAATCCAGTTATTTGGCCGGCCCAGCCAAAGCCTTCCTCAGTATTGCCATCGTAGATAAATTTTTTATTGGCTTCTCCACTAATAAAATCGCGCAGCGCTTCGTAAGTAGGGCTAACTCGCTCAATTTCAAGAATTTTTTCTGTCCATCCATTTGAAAGCGTTCGTGCAGGAGCGCCGATGCTGCGTTTAATAACCACCGTTTCACTTTCAGAACTGTCGATCAGCGCTTTTTTGTAAAGATCCGACGCATGGACACATTCTTTAGTGGCGATAAAACGCGTGCCCATTTCAATTCCTTCAGCTCCAAGCGCGTGGGCAGCCATCCACCCACGGCCATCGCCAATGCCGCCCGATGCAATGACTGGTATAGATACCGCATCCACGACTTGTGGGATCAGCACCATTGTGCCCACGTCGTCACGTCCCAGGTGGCCGCCGCCTTCTTGCCCGACAACCATGACGGCATCTGCTCCCAATTGTTCCGCCTTTTCTGCCTGCCTTCTTGCGGCAACCAAAACCAATTTTTTTATCGGCGTGCCTTTTAATTGTTCGAAAATGGGTGTTGGATTTCCGCCGGTCATGGACACCACCGGCACAGTTTCTTCGATCGCCACTTCCAGCATATGTGCGAACGGGCGGCCTCTTTCCCCAATAGCAAAATTAACGCCAAATGGCTGGTCTGTCAATTCCCGCACTTTCCGTATTTCATCCCGCAGCTGTTCTGGTGTTGCCAAGCTCATAGCTGTGATTTGCCCCAGCCCTCCAGCATTGGATACAGCGGCTGCAAGCTCCGCATATGCCAAATACGCAAGCCCCCCTTGAACAATAGGGTAACGAATGCCTAAAAGATCAGTGACTCTTGTTTTGAATAACATTCTATCCTCTCCTTTTCTCATCCATTCAACTATTCGTCCCAGTTTCACAAAATCCTTTTATTTTTATAGTATAGCGAGTAGCATCGTGCTATAATTCATTTTGTTTTCATTTTTTATAAAGCGAGGTGTGCTCATTGTCTCAACTAGAAACTCCGTTATTCGATGCTTTGTTAAAGCACCGAAACCGGCACCCGATTCAATTTCATATTCCCGGCCACAAAAAAGGCCAAGGCGTCGATCCCGCTTTCCGGGAATTTGTCGGCGACAATATTTTGTCTATCGATTTAATAAACATTGCCCCTTTGGATGATCTTCATTCACCGAAAGGCGCAATTAAAGAAGCACAAGAACTTGCAGCGCAAGCTTTTGGCGCTGATTATACATTTTTCTCGGTTCAAGGCACAAGCGGCGCGATCATGACCATGATTTTGAGTGTTGTCGGCCCGAACGATAAAATTTTGGTGCCGCGAAATGTTCATAAATCCATTATGTCAGCAATTGTTTTTGCCGGAGCTATTCCAATTTTCATCCATCCCGAAGTGGATCCAGACCTGGGTATTTCCCATGGCATTTCTGCAGAAGCGGTGGAAAAAGCGCTCGTTGAATACCCAGATGCTAAAGCGGTTCTTGTCATCAACCCAACGTATTTCGGCGTGGCAGCAGATTTGAAGCGCATTGTAGACATCGCGCATGGCCGGAACATCCCAGTACTAGTAGACGAAGCGCATGGCGTCCACATCCATTTTCACGATTCCTTGCCGGTATCCGCTATGTCGGCTGGTGCTGATATGGCAGCAACATCGGTCCATAAACTGGGCGGCTCGATGACTCAAAGTTCGGTATTGAATGTACGCGAAGGATTGGTTTCTCCGAAGCGGGTACAATCGACTTTGTCCATGCTTACTACAACGTCGACTTCATATCCAATTCTAGCATCTCTTGATACGGCACGCCGGCAATTGGCGATTCATGGCTTTGATTTAATTGACCAAACGATCCGGCTTGCACAAGATGCCCGCAAACGCATCAACAAAATTCCTCATTTGCGCTGCGTCGGCAAAGAGCTGTTGAAAACTTCAGCAACGTTTGATTTGGATCCGACCAAATTATTGATCAGCGTCAAAGACTTGGGCATCACCGGACATCAAGCAGAAGAATGGCTGCGAGAAAAAGCCAATATTGAAGTGGAACTCTCTGATTTGTACAACATTTTGTGCTTGGTGACAATTGGTGATTCCCGGAAAGAACTGAACCTCCTAATTAATGCATTGCAGCGAATGAGCGAGCAATTCGACTCTGAGGCAGCCATTGTGGAGCCGACTGTGTTAATTCCAGATATTCCAAGGTTAGCCATGTCGCCGCGCGACGCTTTTTATGCGACGACTGAAATCATTTCAATCGATCAGGCTGTTGGCCGAATTTCTGCTGAATTTATCATGGTATATCCGCCCGGCATCCCGATTTTTATCCCCGGCGAAATCATCACGCAAGAAAACTTGAATTACATTCAGATGAATATTGACGCGGGCCTGCCAGTCCAAGGTCCTGAAGACGATACATTGAAAATGCTGCGAGTCATTAAAGAACAACATGCCATCCGATAAAATGCTAACGGTCCTGCAGCAAAACATGCTGCAGGACCGTTTTTTTATTCCACACCTTCGATTTCCAGCGGGTCAACAAATGTAAAACCTTTCTTGCTCAGGCCTTCTATAATGCCCGGAAGCGCCTCTGCAGTCCATTCCCGGTCATGCATCAACAAGTTTGCGCCATTTCGCAAAAATTCCGTATTCACCATAATATCAGTGATCGCGGCGGTATTCATATATTGCTTCTCCCAATCGTAACCGTACGTCCAATTCATCAGCAGCATGCCTTCTTTTTCAACTAACGCTCTGCTGAAATCGGTATTCGAGCCGTTCGGTGCGCGGAAGAATTTCGGTTTTTCGCCGATTATTTCTTCGATCGTTTTGCTGACCGCCAAAATTTCTTCTTCTTGCTGCTCTTCACTGATGCCTTGCAAATTCGCATGGGTTTGAGTGTGGTTGCCGATTGCAAAGCCCATTTCGTGAATGGTTTTTAACCGCTCCTTTTCTTCAGCGGTGTCTAAAAAATGCCCATTCACAAAAAAGATAGCTGGCACATTCAGTTCTTTTAATTTGGCCGCCATCTCAAGTGCATGTTTATCAGGTGCATCGTCAATGGTAATCAACACCGCTTCAGCCGGTGCATCCGCAATCGGTTCGACTCCCCAATTGGCCGTGTTTAATGTGTACTGAGGTTCTTCAGCTTTTTCTTCCACTTCTGCTGGTTCTTCCGGAGCTTCAGCCGCTTCTTCTGTTTCAGCCGGCGTTTCTTTAACGACGGTTGCCTCTTCTTTGGCCGGTTCTTCTTTTGCTGGTTGGGCTTCATTGCTGCACGCAGTCAACAAGGCCAGACCGGCTGCGATAATTAAGCTTTTTTTCAATATCATATCGTTATCACCTGTAGCCCTTTCGCCCATCATTTTACCATAAAATTTCATTATTATTCAAAAATTATACAATAAAATAAACTGTATGGAAAAACCAGGTGATATTTGTAGAATAATAAAACAGCCTAACCTGGTTTTGCCAGGCAAGGCTGTTTTGAAAGAAACCGCGAATTGCGGCACTCGTTATTATTTTAAAATGTGAATTGGTGCTCCAAGCGCTACTTCAGCAGCTTCCATTGTAACTTCAGCCAATGTTGGGTGAGCGTGGATTGTCATTGCGATATCTTCCACAGTCATTCCTGCTTCGATTGCAAGACCAAGTTCAGCGATCATGTCTGATGCGCCAGCTCCAACGATTTGAGCTCCAAGAAGCAAGCCATCGCTTTTGCGTGAAACCAATTTCACGAAACCTTCGGTTGCATTCAATGAAAGCGCACGGCCGTTGACGCCGAATGGGAATTTCGCAGCACTTGCTTCGAATCCTTCTGCTTTAGCCTGCTCTTCGGTCAAACCGACGCTTGCAAGTTCCG
This sequence comes from Planococcus sp. YIM B11945, assembly GCF_050864155.1. Taxonomy (NCBI): domain Bacteria; kingdom Bacillati; phylum Bacillota; class Bacilli; order Caryophanales; family Caryophanaceae; genus Planococcus; species Planococcus sp. YIM B11945. Next base: position 188,462 of record NZ_JBOZWR010000003.1, read on the forward strand.
GATCTGTGAAGCAAACCGCTGGAATTGCCAAGTAATCCACTACTGATGATTCACCAGCAATAACTTCTGCAGCAACTTTTCCTTCGTAAGATGCTTTATGAGCCAATTGAAGGCCGGCAACCACATCCCCGATTGCAAAGATGTTCGGGATATTCGTGCGGCACTGCTTGTCAACTTCGATTAAGCCGCGTTCGCCGAATTTAATGCCGACTTCTTCAAGTCCCATTTCATCTGTGTTCGGACGGCGTCCAACAGTAACCAATACGTAGTCGGCATCGATTGTTTTTTCTTCTCCGCCTGCTTCGTATGTGACGGTAACGCCAGTTTCAGTTTCTTGTACGCCTTTTGCAGACGCTTTAGTGATAACTTCAACGCCTTTTTTCTTCAAGCCTTTTTTAACGATTGACGTCATTTGTTTTTCAAATCCAGCAAGGATATCTGGAGCGCCTTCAAGGATCGTTACTTCAGAACCCATGTTGGCATAAGCTGTTCCAAGTTCAGTTCCGATATACCCGCCGCCGATTACCACAAGTTTTCCTGGCACTTCTTGAAGAGCCAATGCACCTGTTGAATTAATGACGCGTTTAGAGAATTTGAACGTTGGAATTTCAACTGGGCGTGACCCAGTAGCAATGATCGCGTTTTTGAATTTGTAAGTTTGAGCAGCATTTTCAGTGATCACACGGATTGATGTATCATCAACGAAATAAGCTTCTCCACGTACGATTTCTACTTTATTTCCTTTTAAAAGCGACTCAACACCGCCAGTCAATTTTTTGACTACGCCATCTTTGAAAGCCTGCGCTTTTTCAAAGTTTAATGAAACTTCGTTAGCTACTACACCCATATCTTCTGAATGCTTCGCTTCTTCAAAACGGTGGCCTACTGAGATCAATGCTTTTGATGGGATACATCCAACATTCAGGCAGACGCCTCCGATGTATTCTTTTTCAACGATTGTTACTTTTTGGCCAGTTTGCGCCGCACGGATTGCTGCTACATATCCGCCAGGACCTGAGCCGATGACGAGCGTATCTGTTTCGATCGGAAAATCTCCTACTACCATAAGTTTACGCCTCCATTAATAATAATTCTGGTTCGCTCAACAAGCGTTTAATGTGATTCAATGCATGCTGGGCAGTTGCTCCATCGATCATGCGGTGATCGAAGCTCAATGATAATGCTAACACAGGAGCCGCTACAATTTCACCATTTTTAATTACAGGCTTCTCAGCGATCCGTCCGATTCCAAGAATCGCAACTTCCGGATGGTTGATAACTGGCGTGAACCATTGGCCTCCAGCAGACCCAATATTGGTAATCGAGCAAGACGCGCCTTTCATTTCACTCGGAGATAACTTGCCTGAACGTGCTTTTTCTGCAAGTTCATTGATTTCAGCAGAAACTGAGAAGACAGATTTGCGGTCAGCATTTTTGACGACTGGAACCAATAATCCGCGGTCTGTATCTGCCGCGATGCCGATATTGTAATAATGTTTTTGAACCACTTCGCTTGTTTCATCGTCAAACGATGTATTAAGCGCCGGGAATTCACGCAATGTGCTAACTAGCGCTTTCACTACGTAAGGCAAGTAAGTCAGCTTGATTTGTTTTTCAGCCGCAATGTCTTTGAACTTTTTGCGGTGCGCTACAAGTTCAGTCACATCTACTTCGTCCATCAGCGTTACGTGAGGAGCGGTATGCTTGGAATGAACCATTGCTTTAGCGATTGCTTTGCGGATTCCAGACATTTTTTCACGTGTTTCTGGAAACTCGCCTTCAAGTACCGGTGCCGGCGAAGCCGCTTTTGGCGCTTCTTGTTGCTCGGCAGCAACTGGAGCTTCTGTTTTCACTTCTTCAGCTGGAGCTTGCTCGGCAGGCTGTTGGGCACCGTTCATGAATGCTTCAACATCTTCTTTTAATACGCGGCCGTTATTGCCTGATCCCGAAACTTGCTTGATGTCGACGTTTTGGTCGCGCGCAAATTTACGGACTGAAGGCATTGCGATAACGCGGGCATTCGAATCTGTTTCCGCTTGGACTTGCGGCTGTGCGCCAGCGCCCGTGTTGCCAACTTCCGGCTGTTCTTCTTTAACAGGAGCTTTGTCGATTTTTTGGCTCGATTCTCCTGTGCTAGCCTGAACCAGCTCTTCTGTTTTTTCTTCTACTTGCTGCACATTGCCTTCTTGGCCGCCGTGGCTTCCTTTGAACTGGATGTCTTCCGAACCTTCAGCTTCGATGCGGACCAAAATATCGCCCACTACCGCAACTGTTCCTTCTTCAACTAAAATCTCCAAAATTTTCCCTGTTACAGGAGATGGCATTTCAACCACCGATTTGTCGTTTTGCACTTCGAAAAGAATGTCATCTTCTTCGATTGTGTCTCCAACGTTTACGAACCATTTTACGATTTCACCTTCATGGATACCTTCTCCGATATCCGGCAAACGAAATTCAAAAGCCATTAGTTTCACCCTTTCTTTGACGCAACTATTAGAACGTAAGCACTTTTTTCGCTGTTTCTACTATATCCTTCGAATTCGGAAGCCAAACTTGTTCAGCTTGGGAGAACGGGAAGATAGAGTCTGGCGCTGTTACACGCAGTACTGGCGCTTCCAAGCTCAAAATTGCACGGTCCGTGATTTCAGCCACGACGTTCGCTGCAATTCCGCCTTGTTTTTGTGCTTCTTGAACGACCATTGCACGGCCTGTTTTTTCTACTGAAGCAATGATGGTTTCAATATCCAATGGCTGGATTGTGCGAAGATCGATGACTTCAACTGAATAGCCTTCAGTTTCAAGCTCTTCTGCAGCCTTTAAGCTTTCTTGCACCATCGCGCCGTAAGTAACAATTGTAAGATTTGTTCCTTCGCGTTTTACATCCGCTTTGCCTAGAGGAATCGTATATGATTCTTCTGGAACTTCTTGGCGTCCTGAACGGTAAAGTTTCAAGTGCTCAAGGAAGATAACTGGGTCGTTGTCGCGGATAGAAGAAATCAATAACCCTTTGGCATCGTAAGGAGTTGATGGAACAACCACTTTCAAACCGGGTTGAGACGTCATCAAACTTTCTAATGAATCCGCGTGCATTTCCGGTGTATGAACTCCGCCGCCAAAAGGAGAACGGATCGTTACAGGAGCATTCAAGCTGCCGCCGCTGCGGAAACGCATGCGGGCCATTTGGCCGTTAATAGAATCCATCACTTCATATACAAAGCCGAAAAATTGAATTTCAGGTACGGGACGGAAACCTTGCAAAGCCAAACCGATGGCAAGGCCGCCAATGCCAGATTCTGCTAGCGGCGTATCAAATACGCGGTTTTCGCCAAATTCTTTTTGCAGCCCTTCAGTTGCACGGAAAACTCCGCCGTTGTTTCCGACATCTTCTCCAAAAACAAGAACGTTTTCATCGTTTTGCAATTCTGATCTTAGAGCGTCGGTAATTGCTTGAACCATTGTCATTTGTGCCATTGCTTACTTCGACTCCTTCGCTTTGTAGATATCCAGCTGTTCTTGCACGTTAAACGGAACTTCTTCGTACATGATTTCCAGCATATTCGTCACCGTTTGTTTTGGTGCGCTATCGGCTTTTTTGATCGCCGCTTTGATTTCATCTTTAGCACGTTCAATTACTGCATTTTCTTTTTCTTCGTTCCACAAGCCTTTTGCTTCCAGATATTTGCGGAAACGAACCAATGGATCTTTCTTTTCCCATTCGCTGTCGATATCAGATGTACGGTAGCGAGTTGGGTCATCTCCAGCCATTGTGTGCGGGCCGTAGCGATAGCAAAGAGTCTCGATCAATGTCGGCCCTCCACCGTTAACTGCGCGTTCACGAGCGTCCCGTGTTGCTGCATATACTGCAAGCGGATCCATGCCGTCAACCAATATTCCCGGGATTCCTGCAGCTACTGCTTTTTGGGCAATGGTTTTTGCAGAAGTCTGTAATTCACGCGGCGTTGAAATTGCGTACTGGTTGTTTTGTACGATGAAAATTGCCGGTGCACGGAAAGATCCTGCAAAGTTGATGCCTTCGTAGAAATCTCCTTGTGAAGAACCGCCATCTCCAGTGTAAGTAATAGCAACAGATTTTTTATCGCGTTTTTGCATGCCAAGCGCAACTCCTGCAGCTTGGATGTATTGTGCGCCAATAATGATTTGCGGAGGCAAAATATTCAAGCCTTCAGGCATCTGGTTGCCCATGAAATGTCCACGGGAGAACAAGAATGCTTGGTGCAACGGCCATCCGTGCCAAATCAATTGCGGCACATCGCGGTATCCAGGCAAGATGAAATCTTCTTTTTCAAGCGCAAAATGAGAAGCCAATTGAGATGCTTCTTGTCCTGCCGTCGGTGCATAGAACCCAAGGCGCCCTTGGCGGTTCAATGAAATCGAACGCTGATCAAGGATCCGAGTATAGACCATACGGGTCATTAATTCTTGAAGATCTTCATCCGATAATTTCGGGTCAGCCTCTTCGTTTACAATTTCGCCTTCTTCGTTTAAAATTTGAACCATTTCAAACTTTTCTTCGATCGCGTGAAGCGTTTCCAACGGATCGAATTGCTGTGATTTTTTCTCAGCCATAAAAGCAACTCTCCTTTTTTATCTGTATTAAAATTATTCTATTCATTTAGTAATACAATTGCATATTCTTTCTCAGTATACGTTAGTTGATTTTTCCGGTCAATCATTGACAACCCAATATTACCAAGCAATTACAATAGAAAGAAAATTTTTGTAAATAAAATCTGTATCAGTCAATATTCTTCCCTGTATTATACTACAGACTCATTTATCATTCTCTTTTATAGCACAGAAAAAAGCGGCTTGCAGGCCGCTTTACTTCTTCTCTGTGAAATTTTCAATTGTGCTGTTTTTCAATTCATTAAACTGTTCGGTTTTTTCGTTAAATACTGTAACAGCTTCTTGTACCTTTGCATTTTGCTCGTTGACTTCCACCGTTTTTTCTTGTAGCACTTGCATCTCGGCTTCTTCGTCAAGCAACATTTCATAAAGTTCTTTTTGTAAATTGGTCAACTGTTCGTAAGCAGCCGTAAAATCCGAATGGGCGTCGAAGCGTTCTTGCATTTTGGTCTTCAGCGCGGTCAAGTCCGTTTTCACATCTTCTTCCTTTGCTGATTCCATGACGGTGTCAATTTCTTTGAACTCTTCTTCAGCCGAACTCATTGATTTTTTTTCAGTTTCAAGAAGCGCCAGTCGCTCATCAGCTGACGTTATCGCTTCTTCTGCTTGGGTTTTTACTTCTTCTTGCTGTTCTTGCGTCAAAGCCATGATCGATTCAAACAGCTGCTGTTCGTTTTTTTCTAGCTTTTCCATTTCACTTTGTGTATCACGATAATCTTTTTCTGCATCAAACGTCTCTTTTAGCACGGTGTCTAACTGCTCTCCCGTTGTTGGGCCCGAACACGCGCTTAAAAGGAACACGCCTGAAAAAACGGCGGCTGCCATAGTTCTTTTCACTCAAAACCCTCCTTATTACATGAATTAACTATAGTCTGTCACCCCAAAAAACACAACTGGAATCCCGGCATTTTTCTTTCTCCGATGATTCCATTGCGTTATACTAAAATACAATGCACGACCAATGAAAGGATGAACAAACTTGATACTAATGAAAGATATTATTCGCGAAGGCCATCCTACGCTTCGATTGCGTTCTGAAGAAGTTTCTTTTCCGCTTTCCGAAGAAGATCGGAAACTTGCTGAAGAATTGATGGAATATGTCATCAACAGCCAAGATGAAGCAATGATTGAAAAATACGGATTGCGTCCTGGAGTCGGAATTGCCGCCCCCCAAGTCAACGCGCCAAAACGCATTTTCGCTTTGCATTTCGACAAAAATTCAGGAGAAGATCTTAGCTTGATCGCCATCAACCCAAAAATCATCAGCCATTCGGTTGAAAAAGCTTATTTGTCAGCTGGCGAGGGCTGTTTATCGGTTGATCGGGCTATTCCGGGCTATGTCCCCCGCTATGCACGCGTAACGGTGAAAGCTTTTGATATAGAGGGCAAGGAATATAAAAAACGTTTGAAAGGATTGCCGGCCATCGCATTCCAGCATGAACTTGACCATTTGAACGGGGTGATGTTCTTTGACCACATCAATTCGCAAAATCCATTTGCTGAAATAGAAAATGCCATCGCAGTCGATCGCGCTCCGGGAGAATAATCCCGGAGTTTTTTTATTGCTTCATTATCTTTTCTAAAAAGGTTCAACATATTATTTATAGATTGCTTGCGCAAGAGCAGCGCCCTTTCATGTCTCGAAGCTAGCGAAGCGATGCAGAGACAAAATCGCCTTTGCACTTCCCAAAGCGACCGAAGCGGCTTAATAATAGCTTTCTTCACTTTAACTTTAAACGTTTATATCAACTTCAAATGGCGGAACGCTTTTGCTAAGCCATCTCTATCCACATGGTCTGTTACATAAGAAGCATTCTTTTTTGTTTCTTCGTGGCCGTTCTCCATTGCTACGCTGAATCCGGCTTTTGCCATCATCTGCAAATCATTCAATCCGTCGCCAAACGCAATCGTGTCTTCGATCGAGTGGCCTGTTGCCCGGATCAAATGGTCAATTCCGCTCGCTTTTGTCCCGCCTTTTGGCAAAACATCGCATGATACGCGGTGCCAACGGACAAAATTCATATCCGGAAAAGCTTCCCAATATTGCGGCTCTTCTTTTTCTTCACAAAAAACCAACGCCTGGTAAATCTGATGATTCAAATGAAAATCTTTGATCATTTCGGGATGAGGAAATTTCAAGGTTTTGATGCTTTCATCGATATCCGGATGATAGTCGATTGACGAAACCATTTTTTCTTCGGTCATGAACACCAGTGGATGATCCCGAAGTTCCGCGTATTCCACCAAAGCGGAAAGTTTCTGCGGATCCAACGCTTCGGTATGTATCGCTTTGTTATTGTGGACCACGTATTGGCCATTAAACGTTATAAACGATTCAATGCCTAACTCCTTTTTTAATTTATTGATCATAAATGGTCCGCGCCCTGTTGCGATGGCCAGATCGTGGCCGTTTTCTTTTGCCTGTTGAAGCGCTTCTTTCGCAGAAGCCGGCAGCCGTTTATCGGATCCAAGCAGTGTGCCGTCAATATCGAGCAGCAGTAATTTTCCCATTTTGCATTCTCCATTCTACTTTTTTATTAAAAATCGTGCATTCTTTACATTTTTCTGAATATACAGTATAATCTTCGTAAGGAGTGGTTAGCCATGTTGAAGCGTTTAAAAAGAAAGCTTCTTAGACAGCTCAATGGCATCATGAACAAAAAGAAAATAGCGTGACCCTTTTAGCCCTTCTAGATAAATAAGAAGGGCTATTCTTTATTTTAAAACAATGACATGATAATATAAAGAAAGTGAATTAATTTGAACGTGGAAAAAGGAGAGCATATTATGATTTTTAAAGTTTATTACCAAGAAAACCGTTTTGAGGTACCAGTTCGCGAAAATACAAAAAGCCTTTATGTTGAAGCTTCTACCGAGCGCGAAGTGCGTCAACACTTGAAGGACCGCAATTACAACATCGAGCTTGTTCAGCTGCTTGAAGGCAGCCATTTAGAATATGAACAAGCGAGCCAAAATTATGAAGTTGAGAGCATCAACTAAATATGAAATTTGTAAAAAATGACCAAACAGCTGTATTCGCACTCGGCGGACTGGGCGAAATCGGCAAAAATACCTATGGCGTGCAATTCCAAGATGAAATCATCTTAATTGACGCCGGCATCAAATTTCCGGAAGACGATCTGCTCGGAATCGATTATGTTATTCCGGATTACACGTATTTAGTTAAAAATGTCGACAAAATTAAAGGGCTATTTATCACTCATGGCCACGAAGACCATATTGGCGGCATCCCGTATTTATTGAAAAAAATCAACATTCCAGTATACGGCGGAAAATTAGCCCTTGGATTGCTCCGCAAAAAATTAGAAGAACACGGCTTATTGCGCCAAACGAAAATGACTGAAATCGAAGAAGACGATGTCATCAAATTCCGTAAAACAGCAGTCAGCTTTTTCCGAACCACACACAGTATTCCAGATGCATTCGGTGTAGTTGTTAAAACGCCCCCTGGTAATATTGTGCATACTGGAGACTTCAAATTCGACTTTACACCGGTCGGCGAACCTGCCAACTTATTGAAAATGGCTCAAATCGGCAGCGAAGGCGTATTGTGCTTGCTGTCCGACAGCACCAACGCGGAAGTGCCCAACTTCACAATGTCCGAACGAAAAGTTGGAGAAACGATTCGCGACATTATGAGAAAAGTAGACGGCCGCTTGATTTTTGCAACATTCGCTTCTAACATTTACCGCTTGCAGCAAGTAACAGATGAAGCTGTGGCGCAAGGACGCAAAATCGCTGTATTTGGTCGCAGCATGGACAACGCCATTACGATTGGCCGCGAACTGGGCTACATTAATGCACCGGAAGACGCTTTTGTCGATACGCAAACTTTGAACCGTTTGCCGGCAAATGAAGTGCTGATTCTGTGCACAGGATCTCAAGGTGAACCGATGGCAGCTCTTTCACGGATCGCCAACGGCACGCACCGCCAAATCCAAATCCAACCAAATGACACAGTGGTCTTCTCATCTTCCCCGATTCCGGGCAATACGAGCAGCGTAAACCGGACGATCAATTTATTGTTCCGTGCCGGAGCTGATGTTATTCACGGCTCACTTAACAACATCCATACGTCTGGACACGGGTCTCAAGAAGAACAGAAATTGATGCTTCGTTTGATCAAACCGAAGTTCTTTATGCCAATCCACGGCGAGTTCCGGATGTTAAAAATGCATTCGCAGCTTGCGATTGATTGCGACGTGCCAGAAGAAAACACGTTTATCATGGAAAATGGCGAAGTTCTTGCTTTAGGGCAAGACGAAGCATCCGTTGCAGGCCGTGTGCCTTCTGGAGATGTCTACATTGATGGAAGCGGCATTGGCGATATCGGCAACATCGTACTTCGCGACCGCCGTGTTTTATCTGAAGAAGGCTTGGTCATTGTTGTGGTCAGCGTCGATATGGAGAAAAACAAAATGGTCTCAGGACCGGATATCATTTCCCGCGGATTCGTCTATATGCGCGAATCCGGCACCATGATTTACGAAGCCCAGCAAATGCTTAACCGCCACTTGAACAAAAAAATCAACGGCAAAAACACCGAATGGTCTGAGCTGAAAAGCGATATCTCGGATGTACTGGGGCCGTACTTATACGAAAAAACAAAACGCCGCCCAATGGTCTTGCCGATCATTATGGAAGTGTAATTGCAAAAGCCTCCGCATAGATTTTCTATGCGGAGGCTTTTTTGTATCAAATTATTTTCTGGCATTCATGGCAATTCCACTTTCAATCTTCCCAATAAAACAAGGCATCCATAGTCAAATAATCTTTTGGATTGCGGTACAGTGTGGGGATCTTTGCTTGAAATGGCAGGAGCCTGTTGATGGCTGCTGCCTCTAATAATTCCAAATGGAATTCGTTTAATGCAAGTTTGATTTGTTCTGCTGCAGGCTGCAGGTGTTCGCTGACGCGCAGCCGGTTAGGCGCGTCGAGCAACGAGCCATATGCACCGCCGATTTCTTCGCCGTCCCGGAACACCTTGTACCTGACATCTTCTCCCATGATGGCTGCAAGGGCAAGACGGCAAACATCAATGATAATTCCTTGTCTTTCTTCTTCCCATCGATCGGTGTTTACTTTGCGGACAGCAACGTCCTCTTTCCGCCAGCAGAACAATTCCACAAACGAGGCATAGCCGCTCCCAAAATGATCCCACTCGGCTTCGCATTGCAAATGAGGAATACGCTTGATGCGAAAAACCAGCCGCCGGATGTGCGCTTCAATTTCTTGTTCATTTTTTGTGTTGTAGGGAAACGCATCCCCGATTGTTTTGCCTTCGATCAGCTCTTTTAATTGGTCGTTGGAAAACACAGCCATGCCCCCTCTCCCTTCTTTATTTCCACAAAAAAGGACAGATCCGGTAAGTCTTTGCTGCTGACTTCTGGGATTGCCCTTTTCATTTTCGTTTGATCGTTTAGTTCAGCACTTTCTTTTCAAACCGGTTAATGTCCACGTCTGAGCCGATGATGATCAACACATCCCCAAACGCAATTTTCATATCCGCCTGCGGAGATACGAGAATGTCGCCGTCGCGCTTAATGGCGACAATGTTGATGCCGTATTTGGCGCGGATGTCCAGCTCAATGAGCGTATAGCCGGCTAATTTTTCATTGGCGCGGATTTCCATGATGGAATGTTCGTCCGACAATTCCAAGTAATCCAGTACATTGTTCGACAACATATTGTGGGCAATCCGGATGCCCATGTCCCGTTCCGGATGCACAACGTGGTCAGCGCCGATTTTGCTCAGCACTTTCGCGTGGTAATCATTTTGAGCTTTGACGGTAATTTCTTTTACGCCAATGTCTTTCAACATAAGCGTCGTTAAAATGCTGGCCTGAATGTTTTCACCGATTGCAACAATGACGTGTTCAAAATTCCGAATGCCAAGTGATTTAAGAACCGCTTCATCGGTCGTATCAGCAACAATCGCTTGCGTCGCAATAGAGGCGTACTCGTCGACGCGTTCCGAGTCTTTATCAATTGCCATAACATCTGCATCTTGTTCAATCAGCTCCCGAACAATGCTTCCACCAAACCGCCCTAAACCGATTACTACAAATTCCTTTTTCATCTTTATCCCCCAAATCATTATGCTCTCACTTGTATTTTACTCTTTCGCCGACAGTTTATCGACAAAAAGAAAACCCCGCTCACCGGCGGGGATCTAATGGCTTCTTCGGCCGTTTTTCGCAATATTCACAGCTGTCATCACTGCAAGGTTCTTCACGCCATTCGTTGCATACAGCACAATAGCTTGCATCAAATTCATCGTCGAATGTTAAAGCTGACAGGCAGCTATGGCAATACGTATGGACTTCCATCCAATTAATGAACTTTTTGTTTGCGACCAAGTAAAGACCTTGTTGATCTTGTTTATAATTCATAATGGAATTTTTTTTGACCACGCGATTTTTAGGGTCAAGAAAAAAATTCATTTTTCCGTTCATGTAATCCACTCCCAGAGTATAGGTTGAGCTTTTGTCTGTACCTCTAGTATAACACCAATCCAATTTGGCTTTTGTAAAGTACCTAAAACTTTTTTACCATTTCTCTATAATAAGGACTCATCCCCCTAAAAAGCAATTGATAAGAAGCTGAGATGAAAGATATTTTTTTTACTTGTAATACGATTTTATTTTTGTATAATAAAAGATGTTTATAGTAAACTAAAAGTCTATTTTAACTAAACTTCTTTTTCTCGAAGTTTATTATTACTAAACGAATCGAGGAGATGGCCGATGCAAATTGGAACAAAAATCAAAAGGCTCCGTTTAAAAAATGGATTGACCCAAGAAGAATTGGGTGAACGCACGGATTTGAGCAAAGGCTTTATTTCTCAACTGGAAAGGGACATGAATTCCCCGTCTATTGAAACTTTGTTTTCATTGCTAGAAGTTCTTGGCACGACGCCAAAAGATTTTTTTGACGATGATGAAGAAGAAAAAATCGTCTATTCGGCTGAGGATCACACTGTCCATACCGATGCAGAAGCCGGCTACGAAATTGACTGGCTCATTCCTACTTCGAACGAAAAAGAAATGGAACCGGTATATTTGACGCTGCAGGAAAAAGGACAGTTCAAACTTTTTGAACCTTCTTTAGCGGAAACGTTCATTTACGTGTTAGAAGGCAAGATTAGGCTGACATTAGGAGAAAATGATTATATCGCCAACATTGGAGATTCCCTGTACTATTCAGCTTCCGATCACCATCGAATAAGCAATGAACACCATGGAACATCTGAATTACTGATCGTAGCTACTCATTCTTACTTATAATGCAGGAGGGTTCGTATGTCTCAACAATCAATTATCCGATTTGATAACGTAACACAAACTTATGAAGGAGCTGGCAATGTATTAAACAACGTCAGTTTTGAACTGGAAAAAGGGAAATTTTATACTTTGCTTGGCCCGTCCGGTTGCGGCAAAACGACCATCTTGCGTCTAATTGCAGGATTCCACTCCCCGACCAGCGGCGATATTTACATCGAAGGCAAAAAAATGAACAATGTACCGGCAAACGAACGCCAAGTCAATACGGTGTTCCAAGACTACGCGCTGTTCCCCCACTTGAATGTGTTTGAAAACATCGCCTTTGGATTGCGCATCAAGAAAATGAAAAAAGCGGAAGTTGAACGCCGCGTAAAAGAAGCGTTGGAGTTCGTCAATTTGAAAGGCTATGAAAACCGGGAAATTAATGAAATGTCTGGCGGCCAACGCCAGCGTGTGGCAATTGCCCGCGCCATCGTCAACGACCCGGAAGTAATTTTGCTTGATGAGCCGCTGTCTGCACTCGATTTGAAGTTGCGTACTGAAATGCAATACGAATTGCGCGAACTTCAGCAGCGACTTGGGAAAACTTTCGTTTTTGTTACCCACGACCAAGAAGAAGCGCTGGCGATGTCGGATGAAATTTTCGTTATGAATGCCGGCGAAATCCAGCAAAGCGGAACGCCGATGGACATTTACGACGAGCCGATCAACCGCTTTGTAGCCGATTTTATTGGCGAATCGAATATTGTGGCCGGCGAAATGATCGCGGATTACCGCGTCCGTTTTGCCAATCAGGAATTTGAATGCGTCGATAAAGGCTTGAATCCAAACGAACATGTGGAAATTGTCATTCGTCCGGAAGATTTGGAAATCACCGATGTCACCCAAGGCAAAATGGCCGTTACGGTGGACACGCAATTGTTCAGAGGCGTTCATTTTGAAATTTCGACGCTTGATGAAGTGGGCAACGAATGGCTCGTCCATTCTACGAAAAAGGCGGAAGTCGGCAAGAAAATCGGCTTGGATTTTGATCCGGAAGCCATTCATGTTATGCGCTTGAATGAATCGGAAGAAGCCTTTGATGCCAGGTTAGAATCATACGGAGCTGGAAGCTATGAAAAATAACGCATCCCGCCCGCTTTACATGATTCCGTATTATCTTTGGATTGCGTTGTTTGTCATTGCGCCCATTGCACTTGTTGTTTATTACTCGTTTTTTGACATCAGCGGAAATTTCACGTTTTCCAACTACCAAAATTTCTTTTCTTCGGTGTATTTGCGAATGACAATTTCTTCGTTTTGGTACGCGTTTTTGATCACGTTGGTCTGTATTCTGGTTGCTTATCCGACCGCTTACTGGCTGACCAAAACGAAGCACAAACAGCTTTGGCTATTATTGATCATCATTCCCTCTTGGATCAATTTGCTGTTGAAAGCTTATGCGTTCATTGGGATATTCGGCCTTTACGGCCCTGCCAATAAGTTTCTGGAAGCAATCGGAATCGGCAAACAGCAAATTTTGTTCACAGATGCCAGCTTCATCTTTGTGGCAGTTTATATTTTCATCCCGTTTATGATTTTGCCGATTTTCAATAGTTTGGACAAAATGAACCCCGGTTTGATCGATGCATCGCGCGACCTCGGGGCATCAGCTTGGGTAACGTTCCGGCGCGTCATTTTCCCGTTGACGCTAAACGGCGTCAAATCCGGCATTCAAGCGGTCTTTATCCCTGCCCTCTCGCTGTTTGTCATTACGCGTCTAATTACAGGGAATAAAGTCATCACGCTTGGAACCGCGATTGAGCAGCAGTTTTTGGTTACCCAAAACTGGGGCATGGGTTCGACGATTGCCGTATTCTTAATTTTATTTATGATCATCGTCATGATGCTGACAGGACAGCAAGATAAAGGAGGCGCCGGCAATGGGAAAATTAAGTAAAGCAGCAAAAGCCTATTTGGCGCTTGTCTTTATCATTTTATACGCTCCTATTTTTTACTTGATTTTCTACTCGTTCAACAGCGGCGGCACGATGTCGAGCTTTGAAGGATTCACGCTGGAACATTACGCAGCAGTATTTGGCGATACGCGACTGATCATCATCTTGCTGAACACGGTCATTGTGGCATTGCTGTCGTCATTGATTGCAACAGCGATTGGTGTGCTCGGTGCCATCGGCATTGTCTTTCTCCGCAACCGCAATACGCGCAATGCGGTCCTGTCGCTCAATACCATTTTGATCGTCAGCCCGGATGTTATCATCGGCGCTTCGTTCTTGATTTTGTTTACGATGATCGGGGTAAAACTGGGCTTTGCTTCTGTGTTGATTTCGCATATTGCGTTCAGCATTCCGATTGTCGTGATCATGGTTTTGCCGAAATTGCAGGAAATGAGCAGCTCATTGATTGACGCTGCTGCCGATTTAGGCGCCACCAAACGCGATATTCTAACGCGCGTCATTATCCCGTATATCAAACCGGGAATTTTCGCCGGCTTTTTCTTGGCGCTGACGTATTCCTTGGACGATTTTGCGGTCACGTTTTTTGTTACAGGAAACGGCTTCTCCACCTTGTCCGTGGAAATTTACTCGATGGCACGGGCAGGAATCACGCTTACCATCAATGCGTTGTCTGCTTTGATCTTCGTCGTGACGCTCGGCTTGGTTGTCGGCTATTACTTCTTCAACCAGCGGACCCCGCGCCCGCCTGTTGAAACAGGAGGAACTGACCTATGAAAGATATCGTGCGTGCGAGTATAGCCATTTTAGTTGTTACGGCATTGTTGTTTTACGCCGTATCAGTGCTGGAAAAAAGTTCGGCAACAACGTCTGGCGGCGGGACGATTACCGTCTATAACTGGGGCGAATACATCGATCCCGAATTGATTAGCCAATTTGAAGAAGAAACCAACATCAAAGTCGTTTACGAAACATTCGATTCGAATGAAGCGATGATGACAAAAATCGAGCAAGGCGGAACTTCTTACGATGTAGCGATGCCTTCCGAATACGCCATTGAAAAAATGAAGGAAAACGACTTGCTCATTCCAATGGACCACGAGAAAATACCAAATCTCAAAAACATCGATCCGTATTTCCTTGATTTGCCATTTGATCCCGGCAACGAATTTTCCATCCCTTATTTTTGGGGAACGGTCGGCATCGCATTCAACCCGACATTGCTTGACGGGCAAACGTTCGAAAGCTGGAACGACCTGTGGGACCCAAGCTTAAAAGAAGAAGTCATCATGGTCGACAGCGCCCGTGAAACGATCGGCATGGGCTTGAACAGCTTAGGCTATTCCCTGAATTCGACCGACATGGCCGAACTGCGGCAAGCAACCGATAAATTAAAAACTCTCGGTCCTAATGTCAAAGCGGTTATTGGCGATGAAATTGTTGAAATGATGCGCCGCGAAGAAGCAGCCATTGCCTTGACGTGGTCCGGGCAAGCAGCGGATATGATGTACGTCAATGAAAACATCGATTATTCCATACCTGAAGAAGGTTCGAATCTTTGGTTCGATAACATGATCATTCCAAAAACAGCCGGAAATGTAGAAGGCGCCCATGCGTTCATCAACTTCATGCTGGGTGCAGAAGCGGCGGCGCAAAATGCTGAATATGTCGGCTATTCCACGCCCAACCAAGCAGCTATTAAATTGATGGACCCGGAACTCACCGGAGATGAACGCTTTTACCCAAATGAAGAATTGCGGGAGCGCTTGGAAGTTTACAAGAACTTAGGCCCGGAAATGCTCGGGATTTACAACGAATTATTCCTGGAATTTAAAATGGATATGAAAAATTAACAAGCAGGCTTTCCTGCTTGTTTTTTTAATGTGTTTTCGGGTATAGTTTTGAGATTGGATATGCTAAAGTTTAGAGACACGAAACAATAGGGAAAGAAGGATTGCCGATGGCAGCTAAATCAAATAATTTTGCACTTTATGTGCTGATGTTCAATATGTTTATTGCAATGAGCGGAATTGGCTTGATCATTCCCATTATGCCCGCGTACCTGGAAACGTTTGGCGTTGCTGGCCAAGCCCTTGGAACGCTGATTGCCACTTTCGCCTTGGCGCAGTTTTTATTTTCACCGCTGTCGGGCCAGTTGTCGGATAAGTACGGACGGAAAAACCTCATCATTTTCGGATTGGTCGTTTTCGGATTGTCGCAGCTCGTCTTCGGATTGGCGAGCGAACTGTGGATTTTGTATTTGGCCCGTTTTTTCAGCGGACTCGGATCTGCCTTTTTGATTCCACCGATGATGGCATTTGTCGCAGATATTACCACGTATGAAGAACGCGGCCGCGGAATGGGCTTGCTTGGCGCCTCCATGTCGCTCGGCTTTACCATAGGACCAGGAATTGGTGGCTTTTTAGCAGGCATCAGCCTACAATTCCCTTTTTATGTCGCCGCCTCCGTTGCATTGATTGCAGCACTTATTTCATTTTTTGTTTTGCCGAATATCATACCAACCATTACAAATGCCATGGACAAACGTGAAAACATCTTCCAGCAAATGAAGCGCTCTACCGCCACACCGTATTTTGTCATGCTGCTTGTCATGTTGATATTTGCGTTTGGCCTAGCCAACTTCCAGTCCACTATTTCGCTGTATGTGGACCATAAATACAATTACACGCCAACCGACATTGCGGTGTTGATGACCGTGGGCGGTTTTGCCGGCGTAATAGTCCAGACGTTCATCATCGATCGCTTGTTTAAACGCTATGGAGAAATGAAAGTCATCTTGGTCAATTTGATGATTTTGGCGATTACGATGATTGCCGTTCTTTTCGTCAGTACGTACTGGACCATTTTACTCGTCGCCGCTGTCTTCTTTACCTCAGCCGCCTTGCTTCGGCCAGCCATCAATACCTTGATCTCCAAACTTGCAGGCGATCAACAAGGATTTGCTGCAGGCATGAACAACGCATATATGAGTTTAGGCAATATGATTGGGCCAGCATTAGCAGGCATCTTGTTTGATATCAACATCAGCTTTCCATACATCGCAGGAACGGTCATCTTGCTCGGCTGCTTCTTCCTTGCTTTTACATGGTCAGCGAAAAAACAACAATTGCTTCAACTTAGCCGGACTTAATATAATAAACGACAAAAAGCGAAAAAGAGATTAACTTCTCTTTTTCGCTTTTATTAATTGGGATACGGTTTCCGGTGCCAGCTCTTCTTTTGGAGCTTGGCGTTTTTTTCTTATCGGCAGTTTTAAGCCGAAGCGGCGAAGCGTGATATCAAGGAAGAAAAGAATCATCGCCGCCAGCAGCACGTAGCGCTGGATCGGCTGCCTTGTGCCGCTTTCATAGGGAATGTCCCGGAATGACAGATCCAGCGTCTCCAGCACTTCCCCGTCCGTTCTTTCAGCTATCGTTGACAACAACTGCCGGTTTGCTCCAAGTGTCCGGTATTCATCGCCGTAAGGAATCGTCAGCCCGGTCTTATAAGCGGCTCCGGTTTCATTGGAGACACTGAAAAAGACCAAACCGGGAGATGCATCAAGCATAACGTCCACTTTCCCGGGAGCGACCAATTCGGTTTGGAGCGGCACTTCTTCCCCTTGTTCATTTACAACCGACACGTTCAATATTGCCGAAGCTTGAGAGGGGTCTTCTACCGTATAAACCCCTTGTTCTTTTTTCGTTACCGAAAATGGAATTTCTTCAAATGATGGCAGCAATTCGGCTACATTTCGGTTCCAAAACGCCGGCCATTCTCCCCAACTTTGGAACCCGCCGCTCCATGCTCCGCTGCCGGACGTGTAGGCAATTGTTTTGCCGAGCCCATAATTCCAGCTCGCAAGCACAGGATCGCCTTCTTCGCTTTCCAATTCAACAGAAGCTGTGCTTTTTGCAGTTGTCGCGATATACGTGTTCATTTCAGGCACGCCTTCGGCAAACAGCGGACTCCACGGGCTGTCATATACAATAGGATAAAACGGTTTATCCACAATGTACGTCCGGGACATCATCATCGTCTCCCTCGATAAGATGGCCGGAATCGTCGTTTCATCGGTTACATCGTAATAGCGTCCGCTGCCGGTTTCCGCTAGGGTTTTCAACAAGTTTTTATCGGCATCTTGTCCGATTGACACAGTTGATAGCGTTACATTGTTTTCTTTGCCATTCTCAATTAATGCCGTATAGTCGCTAGATGTTGCAGCTTGGCCGTCCGTCAGCAAAATGATGTGTTTGCGCTGCAGTTCTAAATCCTCCAGCTGCAAGTACGCTTCTTCAAGCGACCGATAAATCTCCGTTCCCCCGCCTGGTGCAACGGACAAAATTTTGTCCACGGCATCTTTCGGGTCATTCAGTTTTTCGGTCGGTACGATTTCCCACGGACGGTCGTCAAACGCAATCACTCCGACAGTGTCTTCTTTTCTCAAAAGCTCCACGGACCGTGCAGCAGCTTCTTTTGCCAACTCCAATTTGGAACCCGCCATACTGCCCGACCGGTCCATGACGATGACCAAGCCAAGAGATGGCAATTCGTGCTTGCCTTTAACTTCCATTTCAACTGGCAAAATCCGTTCGATCGGTGATTTAAAATAGCCGCCCAACCCGTAGCTTTGGTCGCCTCCGACCATCATGAAACCGGTGCCGAACTGTTTGACTGCTTGTTCGATGACAGCCATTTGCTGGCCGCCGATCGAAGTTCCGGAAACGTTGTCAAAAACAATCGAATCGTACGGCAAGATAGACGAAAGGTTGTGGGGCAGCTCTTCAGCTTTCATTTCTGTAATTTGAATGTTTTCTTGGTCTAATAAACCGGGAATCGGACTCGGATCATTGCCGTGGACTACCAAAACTTCCGGCGTCCCTTCCACTTCCGTGATGCTGATCAAAGCATTGTTTTCTAAATAGGCATCGTCTTCAATTTCCAGCTTCACTTCGTATTTCGCCAAGCCTTTCGCTTCTGCCGGATAGGAATAGGCGAATAAATTCTGTCCTGCCGACAACGCAATTTCTTTCCGGTCGAATTCCTCATCATTAGAAGAGAAAATCAATTGCCCTTTAACGCCTTCATCCGAGTCAATAGCGACAGTAAAAGCTTGTGCTTCGCCTAAAAAGGCCTGCGCCGGCGTTTCAAACCGGCTGATCGAGGCATCGGTTCTCTTGTCTTGTTCGACCGGGTACACATCCACTTGAATGCGTTCGGAATCCAAGCGGTCGAGACTTTCTAAGACAGACGACTGGGTTTCATTTCCATCTGTCAATAAGACGAGCCGTGTAGCCAAATCGGTATTTCCGCTATTGGCTGCGAGCTCCAGCGCCTGTGCAATATTGGTATGTGTGTTTTTATTTGCAGCAACGTCTTGCGGCAGCGGCTCTTGTTTAGCAGACAGCGGCACTAAGGTTTGAAAATCTTCCGCAAACGTATAAACGCCTGCCAATTGATGATTTTTTTTCGCGGCCATTGCGGTTTCCACAACGGCCGCAATCTCCGTTTCCATTCCTTCCATTGAAGCCGACCGGTCAACCAGAAAAATGACTTGTTCTTCTGCATCTGCACGGTAAAGCAACGGATTGGCCATTGCCAGGACCAATAGTAAAACCACGAAGATTCGCAGAATAGCGACCCAACGGAATTGCTTGGAGCCTGAGAGTTTTTTAGGGATCGTCCAAGCGAAATAAATAAGGACCGGCACTAACAGCCAAAGCCATAGCGGTTCATCTACGCGCAATTCCACGGCGGTACACCTCCCATTCTGCGATAACCAGAACCAGAACGAATAAGACGAGCCATGGAACAAGTGAAAATTGGACTGTCTCTTCCGACGTTTCTGCTTGCCCTAATTTATACGACGAGCCGGTTGATAAGGTTTTTTCTTCGTTGCTGAGCTGCACGATCAGCGTCATTGATGCACCATCTCCTACCACATCGTAAACTCCCGGCTCGGTCGGTGCAGTAAATGCTCCTTGGCCTTCCAAATACGAAGACAAGTATTCACCGTTTCGAAAAACTTCCCATTCTCCGCTTTCAGAAGCGAGAGCGACGGAGCGCTGCTCGTTCGGCTGGAAAAAGCCGAGAAACGCTTCTGTGCTGCCGAGTTCGCCAGCTGCACTCCATAAAAACAAAGGGAACGATGGGTTCAGCGGCCAATCGGTTGACTGAATGTCCACTAATACGACAATGTCTCCATCAGGCGCCACTTGGATCAATGGTTCTTCTCCGATGGACGCCACCGTTTCATACCCTTCAAACGGCGGATAAACTTCTGAAACAAACACTTCTTCCAAATTGGCGTAAGCAAAAAGGGCATGCGGCACTGTTGCAATTTCTCCAGAAACTTCATGCGGTGCTTCATCGTTTCGGCCAATCAATAAAATCGGCTCTGCCCCCGCCAACAATTCAGTTTGGTTTGTTACAATCGGCATGCCTGAGATTTGAGCCAGTTGGCCCGACTCCATTAAACGCACATCCATATTCAACGACCGGAAGCCATTTGCAACCAGTTCGTGAAGAGCAGAGTCAATGGTGACGGCATTTACCGTCTGCTGGACAAAAGCTGCCATTTCATTGTCGGCCGCGTATTCATCTTCCACTTGAAGCTGCGCTTGCCACAACTTTTCATCGGCCAGCTCTTCAAAGGGCACCAACAGTTCTTCTCCTGCCGCCAATTGGATGTCGGCTGTTTTTTCCGTTTCGCCGCCCGTTACCACTAGTTTTCCCGTAGCCGGTTCAGAACTTTCATTGGCCACTTGGACGATCGCCCGCAGCCCTTTATCCGTCTCTGCCAACCCAAACTGGCGGATGGAGACATTTTGCATCGGCTCTTCAAAGCCATGGACTTCATAGACTGCACCGGTTTTATTAGCAAGAAGCGACCGGTCCAGCGCATCCGTGAACACATGGATCACCGTCGATTTGTTGTCGACAAGCGTGTCCGCAAACAGCAAGGTTTTTTCAATTTCCGCTTTTTCATAGGAAATGGCCAAACCGTCAATCACTTGCTCAATGGTTTCCAGATCGCGCTCTTTTCGCAAGGCTACTTCCGGACGGGCACCGGTCGTGACCACCGTCACCGGTTTGCCGCCCGCTTGTGAAGCCAAAGTTTTCATTAATTGCTGCTGCTGTTCAAAATGCGACGGTGAACCCGCCAACATCGTAGCGGACAGATCGGCGACAAAGATAAACTCATTGCCTTCCAGCGTTTCCGAATCGACTTTCGGCCCAAGCAAGGCAAATACGCAAAGCAGCAAAGCCGCCAATTGCAAATAAAACAATAAATGATGCTGAAGTTTTTTCAAATACGGCGATGCTTGCATTTCTTTCATCATTTCCCGCCAAAACAACGTTGATGATACGCGCTGGTCTTTGTATTTTTTGCGGAAAAAATAATACCAAATGACGGCTAGCGGCATGATTGCAGTCCATATTAAGCCCCATCCTGAAAAACTCATGCCGCTTCCCCCTTATTCAATCCATTTTTTTCTCGCCATTTGCTGAAACAGCACATGCTGTATGCCTTCTTCCATATGAATGGAAAGATACTGCACCCCGTGTTTTCGGCATAACGCTTCTAGTCCTTTATTGTGCAATTCCCGTCTTTCCATGTAACTGGAATAGGCATTTTGCGTCATGGTTACGTTGATGTCTTCATCGGTTTCATCGTCGATAAAACGGACGTCCCCAGAAAAATTGGGTGTTCGTTCTTCCTCTGTTGAAAGATGAAGAAAACGAATGTCATGCGCATAACGCGGCGCTTGCTTGAAAAACTGCTGCCATTCATCCAGCGGCTCTAAACCGTCGGATAAAACAAACAACACCGTTGAGTCTTTCGCCGCATAGAAACTGGCCGATTTAGCAAATGAACGATTTTCGGGTTCCGGCAAAACCGAAACAAAATGCTCAAATAGCTTCCGAGCGGATTTTCCTTTTTTCCGAAACGGCACGACTTCTTTTTGCCCAGCTGAAACCGTTAACCGGTCATCGCTAGACAACACCACGATTCCAAGGGAAAACGCCAATTGTTTTGCGAAAAGCCATTTGTTTTTCATGGATTTCGAATTGTCGATCAACAAATGAACACGCATTTCCTGTTCATCTAAAAATCGTTTTATGTAGACGCGGTCTGTTCGGGCAAAAACATTCCAGTCAATGTGCCGGACATCATCTCCCGGGTGATATTCCCGAAAATCCGAAAAATCCAGCGAAGCGCCAAAGCGCATTGACCGGTGGGATCCTTTATGATGGCCGCGGATTTTCGCTTTTGTTCCGATGGAAAAACGGCTGAGGCGGCTGATCCAATCTCCCGGCAACTGAAGCTGGGTCATTTCAATACGCCTTTTCCGGCTTCACTCAACACCAAATCTATCAACGCATCCGTGTTTTGGCCCTCTGCTTCTCCTTCGTAATTCAACAGCATGCGGTGCCGCAATACCGGTTTGGCCACATGCTTCAAATCGCCGATCGACACATGGAACCTGCCTTCCAGCAATGCACGGGCTTTTGCCAGCCGGATCAAGCTTTGCAAGCCGCGCGGTCCACTGCCGTACTGGACATATTGCTGGATTTGTTGGATGGACGAATCTTGCGGGCTGGTGTTTTGGATAATGTCCACGGCAACCATTAAAATGTCTTCCGCAATCATGACTGATTTCACCAATTGTTGAGCTGCTACGAGCGCTTCTGCACCCATTTTCTTCTCAAGTTGAATGGTTTCAGATCCGGTCGTCCGCCTGCTGATTTCTGCCAGCTCACTGCGGTTAGGGTAGATGACAAGAATTTTGCATAAAAAACGGTCCATTTGTGCTTCCGGCAACGGGTACGTCCCTTCCATTTCGATTGGGTTTTGAGTCGCCAAAACAAAAAATGGCCGAGCCATTTGTTTGGTGTCGCCAAGAATGGTCACGGTTTTTTCGCCCATCGCTTCAAGCAGCGCACTTTGCGTTTTCGGAGTGGCGCGGTTGATTTCATCGGCCAGCACCATTTGATGAAAAATCGGCCCTTCCCTAAACGAAAACTGCTGCTTGCCGTCAGCATCCCGTTCAATCAAGCTCGTGCCGGTAATGTCAGATGGCATCAAATCGGGCGTAAATTGAATGCGGGAAAACGACAAATCAAGAACGTCCGAAATCGTCCGAATCAGCATCGTTTTGCCGAGCCCGGGCAAGCCTTCAAGAAGCGCATGCCCGTCAGCTAAGATTGCGTACAGTGAAAACTCGATCGCTTCTTCTTGGCCGACGATAAAACGGCCAATTTCGGTTTGCACTTCCTGCAGCCGCTTGCTCATTTTTGTAAATTGGTCTGGTGTCACTGTCATAATCTCCCTGCTTTCTATTCCTCAGATTCAATCGATGTAAAATACTGCTCTACGACTTTCTGCAAATCAGGCGGCAACTGCATGCGGCCAGCGCTGGAAAAATAAGCATCCGAATAAGTCCCAACAACTTCCGAATAAGGGCGGGCGGTTCCCCGTTCTGCCGGCACCGCTCCTTCCTGTTCTTCCGCTGCTTCGCCTTCTCCAAGTTCTCCGCCATCAACTTCGGTTTGCCCAGACCCTCCAAGACGTGTTGGAACCGTCAATAACTCCCGGTTGCCTTGGCCCGTTCCAGCTCCTTGTCCTTGTCCTTGACCTTGTCCTTGGCCTTGGCCTTGTCCTTGGCCCTTGCCTTGTCCCTGGCCTTCGCCCTGACTTTGGCCTTTACCTTGTCCTTGTTCGCCTTGGCTCTGCCCTTCTCCTTCTCCTGAGCTTTCAGATTCCGATCCTTCACCTGAAGCTTGGCCATTCGCGCTTTCGCTTGGAGCTCCTGAGGTGCCAGAAGCGTTTGAACCGGTTTTTGAATTTGGAGACGAGCTGTTAGCAATTGTTTGCTGAAGCGGGAACGGCACCGGTTTGCCCATATTGCTTAAAGCGGTCTGCGTCTTGCCTGATTGTTTCGCCAGCTGCTCGGCTGCACTGCCCAATTCTTTTTGCGCTTCCGCTTCTCCTGCTTCCGCCTGCTGCTTGTTCAGCTCTTTTTGTTTTTTCACCAGTTCGCGCAAAGCTTCTTCTGCCGTTTTGGTTTCTTTGACGGCTTCCTGCAATTCTTCCATTTCCTTTTTCACTTGCTCGGTTTTCGCCTGTTTTTTCACAGCTTCCGCTTTCTTAGCAATTTCCTCAATTAATTCCTGGTCTTTTTCGATATCTTTCGCTTGATGCTGGAGTGTTCCTGGAAACAGCAGCAAAAACAACAACGCTGCTGCACAAATCACTGAACCAGCTAGCCAACGGGGTTGCAGCCAATTTTTCGATTCTTTTTTTAACAGTTGATAACTGTATGGTACATTTTCTTCTGTTTTCTTAATCAGTTCTTTTGTTAAGGGATTTTCTTCCTTCGTCTGCCAAACCGTCAGCAGTTGGTTATGCGGCGTAAAGCGGTCTAGTTCCCGGACCGCCTGCTCGCGTTTCGGCAAGCGGCTTAATTCCCATGCTAATAAGGCAGCCCCCAGCAGAAATCCAGCGCCATATGCATAAAATTCATAATAAGGAAGGATGAACAGCCGCGACACAATCAGTACAAAAACTGTTGCCGCCAGTCCGAGAAATAAGGCAAATTGGAAAGAACTGCTGGCATGCACCAGTTTGATCAGCCTGTTGGTTTTATTGACATAACGCAATATATCGCGGCTATTCATGAATTTCCCCTCCTTATTTGTATTTATTCATATTCACGCGCAAGCGTTTTACCGCAACGAAAAGCGCGCCGGCCGTAAGCAGGGCATAAAACACCACATAACCGGCCCATAACGGAAAAGGCACTAATGTCATCAACTGGATTTCTTCATCAAATGCGGGCTGCAGCAGCGTAAACATGACGACCGCCGGATTGATGCTTGCCCAGAAATGAGCAAAAGGCGAAAGACTGGCAGCTGCGCTCCCCATTTGCGAAATCGACATCGAAATCATTAAGAAAAATCCTGTGACCGCTACAAGGAAAATCATTGCGCTGTAAGTCACAATAATCGCGACAATCGTTTTTCGGATCAACGTTGAAAACATGACCCCGAGACTGCCAATCGTCAGCAGCGTCAGCATGTAAAACATAAAGATCGTCAGAAGTTGGCTCGGCGATACCCCGCCGTACAGAAACACCAAGCTGTAAATCGGCAAGCCTGAAACGATCATTAGCAGCAAAAACGCAATCGACGAAGTCATCTTGCCGAAAATAATCTGGAACGATGTTTGGGACGTCGTCAGCAAGATATTCAGCGTCTGCTTTTCCCGTTCCGTGCTGATGGTCCCAGCAGTTAGGGACGGCGTGATAAAAACGATCAGCCCCAATTGAATATAAGTCATCATGCTAAACAGCATAAAGCTTTCATCTGGACGGAAATACGCATTTCCGCTGAAACTCGTCGTTAAAAAGATGAAGCCGAAAACAAAAATGCTCATGGCTATCAAATAAAACAAGATGCCGGTAAAACTTTTCAAACTGCGGAAGCGCAGTTTCAGTTCTTTTACCAATACCGGGTTTTCAAGGAGTGTTCTCATACCGTGTCCACTCCTTTCGTAATTGCCATGAAGACGTCTTCCAAATCCGTTTCTTCTTCCGAAAATGAAACGATTGGCAAGTTGAACGCTATCGCTTTTTGCAATAACTTGATTTGGTCTTCTTCTGAACCTCTGTACAGAAATTGGATCAGACTTTTTTCTGGCACTTCTAGCAGCTTCGATACAAACGGATCGTTTTCAAAAAAGGCAAGAGCTGCAGCAGTTTCTCCCGCAATTTTGACGCGCATCACTTTTTCGCTTTGAAGCTGGGCTTGAATGTCCGCAACCGATCCTTGGGCAATCAATTTCCCTGAATCGATGACTCCAATGGTGTCGCACATTTCGGCAAGTTCTGGCAAAATATGAGAGGAAATCAAAATCGTCTTGCCCATTGATTTTAATTCTTTTAAAATATCCCGCATTTCCACTCGCGCACGCGGATCCAGGCCTGAAGCAGGCTCGTCCAAAATCAGGATGTTCGGATCGTGGATCAAAGCCCTCGCCAGGCAAAGGCGCTGTTTCATGCCCCGTGACAATAAGTCCACGTATTCATAGCGTTTATGCTCTAAATTGACAAGTTCTAAAAGCTTTGGAATGAGCACTTCCCGCTCTTTCGGTTTGATGCCGTAACTGGCTCCGTAAAAGTCCAGGTATTCATCCGCCTTTAACTGATCATATACCCCAAAAAAGTCCGGCATATAGCCGATTTGCTTTCGGACTTCATGAGCATTGTTTGTGACGCTCAAACCATTGACAAAAGCGTCTCCGGCCGTCGGTTGAAGAAGCGTCGCCAAAATCGAAAACGTGGTCGATTTTCCAGCACCGTTAGCCCCGACAAAGCCGAATACCGTTCCTGCCTCAACTGTTAAATTCAAATCCTGCAGCGCATAAAAAGAACCGTACTTTTTGGTCAAACCTACCGTTTCAATCATGAAGACACACTACCCTTCAACTTCAGTTTCGGCAAAGTGATTTCAGACATGCCCATTGCCCCGGCATTCATTTTGAACGTTAACGTAATAACGCCGTCGGCAGAAATGTAATTTCCAGATTCTTCTTTGAAAGATGAGCTCGTTGCTGAAATTTCTTCGTATTTTTTCGTTTTCACGTTGTAAATGGAAAACGGCGCATTGGTTTGATTGATAAGAACATTCAGTTCTTCCCATGTCGATTTTTTCACATCAATTGCATTTGCAAGTTGGTACGTTATTGTATAGTCCCCGTCATCTAAATAATAAAGATAGGGATCTTCTGGCATTTGGTCAATATACGCAGATGGATTCGATCCGGTGACTTCCACATTAAACATGTCCGCATTTAACGTAATGCTGCCGTTTAATGTCGTTTCTGGCTGGAAGCTTTGAGCGATTAAATGCACAGAAGAAACAGACGCCCGCTGGTTTTCAAGTGTAATCGGCACGATGGCATCTTCTGTATAGCCCACTACATAAGGCGATTCCCCGCCTTTTTCAAGTTCTCCATACGAAATGGATAAAAGCGATTGCCGTCTTGCAGCATTTAATGCTTTTGCATCTTGAATTGGCTGATAAGCGAAGCTTTGCCCAACTTGCGTTGCAGGCGTTAAGATATCCGCAGTAACGGTTTCATTCACATTAATTTTTTCGCCCGGACTGATTTCCCCTAACGAAATCATCCGCGAACCCGTCCAAACTGCAACATCTTCTAGTGCGAACGGGAAATTGTTTTGAATCGTTCCAGCGATTTTGCGGTTTTCAACTTTTAATTGAATATCAAAATTTCCAGTGTTTTCAATGTACGACTGCCCGGTTACAGACGAAACTGACCAATAGCGCATATCCCTAAGCGTCAGTTGGTTTTTGGCAGCTTGCCTTTCCATCATTGCCGCTTGGTAAGGCTGTTCTGTGGTCATGCCATTTTTCATTCGATAAGACATCGTCGTAGAAGCAGGTGCTGCAAACTGGTAATTGCCGCCTCGGTTGGACAACAGCGAATTGATGTAATAGCCGTTCAATCCGCCATCTTCATCCGCTTCAAAAAAACCGGTTTGCTGAATTTGGGCATTGCCGATGCGGTCTTTTGCTCCGAATGCAAACAAGCCTAATGATGTCAAAAGTGCAATTGCCGGAATAATGAACCATGCGTATTCCCGTTTGTCTTTTTTCTTTAAAACAAAATAAAGGACGGGAATGATTAAAATAATATAAAGAATGATGATGCCGATGATTAGATTTTTCGAAACTGCAAAGCTTTCAAATAATTCGTTGACGTCTCCGACCTCGTACGTCATCCGGTCCAGCAGCGACTCGCCGCCCATGTTTGCATAAGAGTTGGCTTTGACGGCAAAAAGAGAACTCATCATGTTCACGTAGCCTTTTTGGGAAGAGACCGCTTCATCGCCCAGAGAAAAACTCGTTTGAATCAACAATCCCGAACCAATTGTTTGGCTCGCTGCCAATACTTGCCCATTGTTTTCAAGCAGCAAAGATGCCCCGTCTTTTGCCGTTGCTTCAAACGCTGGAATTTTTCGTTCCAAATTTGGAACCGTCTGTTCCTTTTCATTTCCGAGCTCCAAAGGCAAAAATTCGCTTAAGTTGCCCAGTTCTGCAGCCATATTTCCTGAAGAACCGACAATCACACGTCCGCCTTGCTGAACCCACTGCAATACCGCTTGTTGAACCGGTTCCGGCAAATCACTGTAAGCGTATTCATCAATGACTAAATAGTCGATCATCTCCCACGCCAACGCTTCATCCGGAAGCACGAATTGGCTCATCTGGTTCAAATGGAAAATTTCAGTTCCTTCACTATTGCTTGGCATCACTTGTTTTAATTGCTGCAGCCGGTCGGAATTGGAAGTCAAGCTGCCAATAAATAATGTGGAAGGGGAAAAAAAGCCAGGCTTCAGCGTTTTAGATCCGTTGAATTTTATCGATTTCCCGTCTTCCCATCCGCCTTCGTATAAAAATACGCTTTGATTGGATGGCGCTCCAGTATAAGACATGTCCGTCAAACCGGAAGAAGCTACTTGTATTGTCTTTGTCTCGCCAGAAGCTAGGTCAATCGGTATGGATAAACCCGCACCCAAATTATAGCTTTCCGAATAACTGACCACGAGATCTCCTGAGAATTCAGAACCGTTATTCGTTAAAGTGAATTGAAGCGGCAAGCCTTTATCGTACTTGACCTTGTTTTGAAGTCCCGCCGTTGAATCAATGGTAACGTTCGGAGCTGCCAAGGAAACGCTTGGCAGAAAAAACAATCCGATGATCATCGCGCTTGCAAGAAGAGCCAACAAGCGTTTAAGCATAAAAATCCCCCATTTCTTCTCTCTATAAATTAGTACGTTGCGCCGAGCAATTAGTTCCTTCTTCACAGAAAAAAAAGCAGACAGCTTTTGGCTGCCTGCTTTTATTATAAACGTTTAAAATAGCGGTGGATAAATTCCGGCATAAAAGTTAAGATGCTTTCGTCCGGTTGAAGCTTGGCATGATGCAAGCTAAATTCGGAACCGACTCCAGCCCAAAACATCAGCCCTGGAATTTCTTCTGTGAAATAGCCAAAATCTTCTCCCGTCATGGCGGCTTCGCTGCGAATGGCATGGATGCCATCGAACGCTTCAGCAAATTCCAAAAACCCTTCAGCAAGTTCGGCGTTGTTGTTCACTTCCAAATATCCGGAGCCGTAATCGATTGTAATGCGGCAATGATTTGCTTCTTCAACAGCCCGGCAAATAGCTTCAATGCGTTTTTTGACCTGTGCCATGGATTCATGGTTCAGCGTCCGGATTGTTCCTTCGAGACGCGCATTTTCGGCAATAATGTTTTGCACAGTCCCAGCCGTCATTTTCCCGACTGTCACGACTGCACTGTCCATCGGATTGATATTCCGGCTGACAATTGTCTGAAGTTGTATGAGCAGCGATGCTGCAGCTATGGCCATATCTTCGGTTAAGTGCGGGTAGGCCGCGTGCCCGCCTTTGCCGTGCAGATCAATAAACAGTTCTGACGTATTGGCAAACAACAGCCCAGGCTTTGTCGCCACTGTTCCAACTGAAAGTTCCGGCGCAATGTGCAGCGCGCAAATCACATCTGGAAGCCATTCGGGCTTGTCGCTTTTCAGCCATTCTCGAAACGGCAAAGCGCCGCCCGGCCCTTCTTCGGCCGGCTGAAACAAAATCACGGCGTCGTCATCAATCGGTTCTTCGATTAATTTTTCCAAAAGGCCGAGAGCTATTGACATGTGGATGTCGTGGCCGCAAGCGTGCATGAATCCCGGATGGGTGGATTGAAAAGGCAATCCGGTTTCTTCCGCAATGGGCAGTCCGTCAATATCCGTACGCCAAGCGACCGTTTTCCTAGGATTCACTCCTGAAACTTTAACCACGATCCCCGTACGCCATTCCACAATCTCTAAACGGTCTTGCGGCAATGACCGGAGGATCTCCAATAAATAACGCTGCGTCTTCGTTTCTTGAAAACCGATTTCCGGAATTTGGTGCAAGTCTCTTCTGATTTTCACTAAATCCATTTCAATCACCAATTACAGCTGGCGCAATTCGTGTTTGATTTCGGTTTTCGCACGTGTTTTTTCATCCATCAATTTTAAGACCCGTGCAGGCGTGCCGCCAACGACCGAATTTTCCGGAACGTCTTCAATGACAACAGCGCCGGCCGCAACCACTGCGCCTTTTCCAATGCGGACGCCTTCTAATACCACAGCGTTGGCTCCGATCATGACGTCGTCTTCCACAATCACCGGCAAAGCCGATGCCGGTTCGATAACGCCAGCCAGTACAGCACCTGCACCAATATGACAATTTTTTCCGACCGTTGCACGTCCGCCAAGGACAACACCCATATCGATCATCGTGCCATCACCGATTACAGCGCCGATGTTGATCACGGCACCCATCATGATGATGCAGTTATTGCCGATTTCCACATTTTCGCGGATGGTTACGCCTGGTTCAATGCGGCTGTTGATGTTTTTCATATCCAAAAGCGGAATCGCCGAATTTCTGCGGTCATTTTCCACCACAAAATCATCAATCGTTCCAGCGTTTGCTTCCAAAACTGGCTGCACTTCAGACCATTCCCCGAACACCGTTGCGTGGTTTCCTTCGCCGAACACTTTTGCGCTTGCTCCAAAATCCAGCGAGGCCACGCCTTCGCCTTTTACATAAACTTTAACGGGTGTTGTCTTTTTGGCATTTTGTATGTACGAAATAATTTCATTTGCATCCATTTGTTTCATTCTATAAACCTCTTTCTATAAGTGATGCTGTAATTATATCGGAATTCGCATAATAATTCATTACTTCACTTGAATAAAGCGGCATGTTTTTTCACAATATCAACAAACGCTTCCACTTGCCTTAACTGAAAAGCGGATTCATAGCCGATGAGCCACGTGTCCCGCGTCAATTCCAGTTCTTCAGCGTTGCTTGAAAGCGGGACTGTGTAAACCGCTTCCGTCCCGTTCAGTGTGATCGATGGCAAAATGGCATAGCCGATGCCGTTGACCGCCATTTGTTTGCACGTTTCGATTTGGTCTACGGTAATTTGGCGCTTGGGGTTTGAGGCAAAATGCTTTTGCCACCATTGTTGGATTTCTTCGTAATAATTAGAGTCGCTTTTAAACTGGATAAACGGCCGCTCCGTTTCCATCACTTCTTCAAGCGAATTGATTTCTTTATCTACTAAATAAAGGATGTCTTTAAACAAATGAATTTTCGGCCCTTTCCAGTCAATATGGCCGCGCACAATGCCGATATGCGCTTCGCCTTCGTATAAAGCACGGACGATTTCGGAACTCCAGCCGGTTATCAATTGAATTTTCGCTTCCGGGTACAGAGTGACGAAATCTTTCAGCACTTTCGGCAGCCAGTTTTGGCCAATGATTGTTGCACAGGCAATTTTCAATGTCCCATGTACTTTTGACGTTAACGTATGGAGCACTTCAAACACTTCTTCCTTGCGCTGAAGCACCTCATTGGAATAGGTGATCACCAATTCCCCGGCAGGAGTCGGCGTCAGCCCTTTTTGGGAACGGATGAACAATTGCTCTCCCCATTCTTTTTCAATCGATTGCAGACGCTGGGAAAGCGCAGGCTGGGAAAGAAAAAGCCGTTCGGAGGCTTTTCGCATATTTCCTTCTTCCGCTAATACTTTGATGATCATTTCTTCATTTGCCATTGCTCTCAACACCTTTCTGGCGAGGCAGCCCAAAGATCAAGGCCAAGCTGATGACTGCGAATAATGCAGTGACGCAGTAAACAAACAATAACGATTCGGACAGTCCTTGCTGCAGAAAATGCAGCGCATCCGCTGTAATTGAAGAGCGGCTTTCTTCGGTCAATAGCCCATTGATGGCATCAACTGACAAGTTTTGTCCGTTGTCCTGGAAATAGCGCAAAAGCGACGAGTTTAATATGCTTCCTAAAAGTGCGACGCCGATCGTGCTGCCTAAATTCCGCATAAACATAAACGAAGCCGTTGCCGATCCCCGTTGTTCATAAGAAACCGCTGCTTGAATCGATACAATAAATGCCGTGCTCGTCAGTCCCATTCCAACACCGACGAAAAAGCTGGAAAGGGCTGCCCACCATGGGCCGAACTCTGGCCGCATAAAGACAAACAAACCTGTGCCGATGACAAGAAAAACGCAGCCGGCCAGAGACGTGCGGAAATAGCCGATTTTAATGAGCAGACGTCCGGAGAAAAACGCAGCTACTGGCCAGCCGATCGACATTGCCGTTAGTGTAAACCCGGCAATCGCAGCTGGCTGCTCCATGACTCCTGTCACATATGTAGGCAAATAACTTGAAACGCCGATGACAATTACGCCTGTTGCCAGCGACACCAAATTAGCATAGAGAATCGCATTGTTTTTCCAGATGCCAAATGGCATAATGGGATCTTTTACGTTTCTTTCAACGGCGATAAAGAGGCCAAACACAGCGGCTGCACCAATAGCCAAGACAATCGACTGCCATGAAATCCACTCGAAGCCCACTCCGCCTTCTACCAGCAAATAAAGGAAACTCGTCAAAGCAGCCGTCAACAAAATGGCGCCTGTGTAATCGATCGACGGCTTCTGTTGTTTTGCAGGCTCCACCAAAAACAGCATAACGCCGGCAAGCGCTAAAATCCCTAAAGGAATGTTCACCCAAAACACGTATTTCCATCCAATCGTCGCTACCAGCACTCCACCAATCGCGGGGCCGGTCACAGCAGAAATGCCCCAGACGCTCGACAAATACCCCTGAATTTTTGCACGCTCTTCTGCTGAATAAATATCTCCAACGATTGTTGTGGCAATCGGCATGACCGCCCCTGCCCCAATTCCTTGGAGAAAACGATACAAAATAAGTTCTTCCATTGAAGTGGCCAATCCGCACAATAACGATCCGATTAAAAACAATAAAATACCTGCCGCAAAAATCGGTTTGCGGCCAAAAATATCCGACAGCTTGCCATAAAGCAAAACCGTTACCGTACTCATTAACAAATAGGCAGAAAATACCCAGCTGTATTTGGAGAATCCGCCAAGGTCCGCGGATATGCTCGGCATCGCGGTTGAAACAATCGTAGCTTCCACGGCACCAATAAACATGGCAAGCATGACTGAAGCCAAGACCAGTGGCCGATTTGTTTTTTTCATCAAAATCCCTGCTTTCCACCGATAGAAAAAAGGCCTCTTTTACGAGACCTTCAGTCATTCATTATTAAGTATTTCTGATTTGGTAAATTTGTTTTTTCAATTGTTTTAAGATGACGCGCCGGGTCAGTATTCCCATAAACATGCTGTCTTCATCCACAACACATAAGAAGTTTTGGTTGATCAACAAGTCTAAAGCTCTCTGGAAGCGGTCGGTGATTTGAATTAATGGAAGATCAGTCTGCATGATTTCTTCCACTCGTATTTCCGGTAAACGCTCATATTCGATATGATTCATCCCTAAAATTGATTCGGTTATCCGCTGGGCATTTATTAATCCACAAAACCGATATTTCAAATCGAGAACAGGAACCGCTGAATAGCCTGTTTTGGTTAATACGAGCAAGGCATGTTCAGCACTATTGCCTAATTGAACATGAGCAACTTTTTCAGATGAAATGATGTAGTCTTCAATTCGAGTTTCAAGAAAATCTCTGCTCGGTAATGAAATCATGTGCATTACTCCTTCTGTTGCCCTTGATAAAATAACTAGCTCTTATTCCATTTCATCATAACACAACATGGTAAGTGAAACGACCGATTCTCTGTGTAAATTTTCTTAGAAAGGAAACTTATTGAGCCATTGGCCGCCATCTAACGTTACGATTTCCCCATTCATATATGAAGCTTTATCCGACATAATAAACGCGGCAAGCTCCGCAACTTCCTCCGGCTTCCCTAGACGCCCTAGCGGAATCGACTCTAAAGTGCGTTTGGCTGCTTTTTCTGATTCCCATAATTTATCGGCTCCGCCTGTCCGTTCAATCGGCCCTGGGGCAATGCCGTTTACACGAATTCCGTATTGAGTGCCCCATTCCACTGCCAATGTGCGCGTTAACGACATGACGCCAGCTTTGGCTGCCGCTGAATGGGCAACGCCTGCTCCTGCATTCCACGCATAGGTGGCCAACATATTAACAATATTCCCCTTTTTGCCATTTTCAATCCAATAATTCCCCACAGCGTGTGAACAAAAAAAGGTGCCGTTCAAGACTATATCAATAACAGAGCGCCAGCCGTTAGGAGAAAGTTTTTCCGCATGGACAATAAAATTGCCGGCAGCGTTATTGACCAATCCATCCACGCTGCCGAACGTATCATGCGCAAATTTGACCATCGCTTTTGCGTGTTCGGGTTCTCTGACATCCATCTGGAACACTTCCACTTGGCCGCGGTCTCCCCGAATTTGAACGACCGCATCGTTTAGTTTTTCCATATCCCGGCCAGTAATGACAACATTCGCTCCTTCTGAAGCAAATTTTTTGGCCATATGTAATCCCATTCCGCTTGATCCGCCAGTCACAATAATTGTTTTGTCTGTAAACATCGTAAAATCCCCCTTTGAGTAATGGTTAAAAATTTTTAAAAATCGCAATTGCAATTTTCTGCCTTTGGATTTGTATACAGGACCCGCTAATTTTGCTATGATAAAGGAGTGAAAAATCTAAATTTAATCTAGAAAG
This sequence comes from Planococcus sp. YIM B11945, assembly GCF_050864155.1. NCBI lineage: Bacteria > Bacillati > Bacillota > Bacilli > Caryophanales > Caryophanaceae > Planococcus > Planococcus sp. YIM B11945. Next base: position 223,071 of record NZ_JBOZWR010000003.1, read on the forward strand.
GAATGAGCTCATGACCAACAGGAAATCGGATACGGAAATTGCGCAGGCAATTTTTACAGTAAATAGGCATGCCAAAACCGCGCCCGAAAACCAATACCTTTATGCGTTGAAAAAAGAAGCGCTTTTGACGATGATTCTTCAAAATCGTGCTCAGAAAATCGGTCTTCACTTCAGCAAAAATCCTCGGAAAAGCCAACAACAATCTTCTGTCCTCGTAAAATGCGGCGATTATTATTTTCACATGCTGCCGAAAAAAGAAGACTTCGAACACCTTGATCATTTAGGCCATTTAGACGAGTCTTACCGCAATCCCCCAAGCCGCATGAATTTAAAAGTGGCGAAGGACATTTTAAGCGATTTAACCGGATTGCTTCCAGAAAAACCAGCACCCATTACACGTTCTGCAACAAAAACATACAGTCCTCGCCAACTAGACCGTTTTTATTCACCAAAAAAATCTTATTTCGACTGATGATTGAAAAGCTGGAAACCGTAAAAGGTTTCCGGCTTTTTTTGCCCTAGCGTTTATTGTTATGCTTCATAATATTTGAGCAACGCTTGAGTGCCGTCTTCGTTAAAGCCTTGTTCAGCTAAACTTTCATACATGCTGAGCGATAACCGCAGGCCAGGCAAATCCAAACCCCATGCATCCGCCTCTTCGGCTGCAATTTTCATGTCTTTAATAAAGTGTTTTATGTAGAAGCCCGGCTGAAAATCATTTGCTATCATGCGAGGTGTTAAATTCGACAGCGACCACGAACCTGCAGCTCCTGTAGAAATGGAGCGAAGCACCGTTTCCGGATCCAATCCGGCTCTTTTCGCGTAAATTAGCGATTCACATACGCCGATCATATTGCACGCGATGTTGATTTGGTTGCACATTTTTGTATGTTGGCCGGATCCCGCTGGGCCTTGGTAGATGATATTTTCGCCGAGCAGCTCCAGCAATGGCAAGACGCTCATGAACGTCGGCTCTTCTCCGCCGACCATAATCGACAATGTGCCTTTTTGCGCCCCGATGTCTCCGCCTGAAACCGGTGCATCCAGAGCATGAAGCCCTTTTTCCGTTGCGGCTTCTGCAATGCGCTGTGCCAACATTGGCTTGGAAGTCGTCAAATCTATGAGAACTGCATTTTCTCTTGCGTTCTGCAGCAAGCCCGCTTCGCCAAAATAAACTTCTTCAACATCTTTTGGATAGCCGACCATCGTAAAGATCACGTCCGCATGCTCCGCCACTTGCTTGGGCGATTCGACAAGCTTCGCTCCAAGTTCCACTAAGTTTTCCGCTTTTTTTGCCGTCCGTGTGTAAATCGCAACTTCGTGATGGTTATTTAGCAAATGCTTCACCAAACTATTGCCCATTACTCCTGTACCAATAAATCCTAATTTCATTTGGAATCCTCCTTCATGTTCTCACCTTCAGTTTATCAAAAATCTTCTGATAATTCACTGCAATTAATAAAAGAACTCATGAGGCAACTTATTTCGTTGTGCTTTTTGAGCATTTGTCTGCAAAAAACAATCTGTTGCCAGCAGCATTCTCTTCAAAAAATGTACGAACGGGATTCTCTATTTTTTAAAAAAATGAACCATCTCAACTGAAAAAAGCAAAAAAAAGAAGCCGATCCGCTGTACGGACCGACCACAAAAGGGGGAAATGAGAATGTTGCTGTGTTCAAGTATACTATGCCCTTCTCAAATTCACTTTAAACATCTTTTTTCAAATATTTTTCTTTTAATTCTTGGATTTCATTTAAAAAGGGTGCCGCTTGTGAGTGGGAAACTTGGCTGTTTCCATAGCGGACCAAATCGTACGTCTTATAAAAAGAGTCCGATGCCGACCACTTCATCCGCCTAATCCATTCCCGGACAGTTTCGTGTTCTTTTCGGCCTTGGTTCAACTCGGCTGCAAGCTTCTCAAAGTCACGGAACGTTTCACGAATAAGATGCAAATCCACGTCTTCATACCGAATTGCCGTTTTTTTGCTCGGCTTTTCGGCAGTTGCGGCGGAAAAATGTTGAATATCGACTAGACTTTGTTTTTTCTGCTCTTCTTTTTCCAGTTTGCTTTTGCGGAACCACATGACCAGCAAGACGGCTGCGACGATCAACCCACTCCACACAAACCACTCAATTGGAAAATCCGGAGTGGTGGACTGGTAGCCGCCAGTTTGCTCAGGCGCTTCTCCCACTTGCAATTTGTCCATCGTTTCTTGTTTTTCTTGCTCAGTGGAAAGGCCAGTTAAGAAAACCAGCACTTTGTCCATGAGCTGTGCAAACGGCCAAAGAACAATATTCAGTATGCCTCCAAGGGCTGATCCAACCAAATGCCGGGCATCATCCGCTACCCAATACACCAACGCGCTAGAAGCTGCTGCTCCCCCTAAGATGCCCGCTAAACTTGTGAACACCAGTTTTAGCTTCGCTCCTTGCTCTGCAGCTGAAATGTAGCGCTGCAAAAGACGGATGGCCACATAAAACGAAACGGTAAAAATTGCAATGGCATAAATAACTGAAGTTTTACCGCCCGATGGATTAAGTAAACTTATAAAAAGAACAGTGATAAAGACCATCATGAACTTCAATAAATAAATTTTATCGGATTCCTGATCGCTGTCAGATACTGAAAACCTCATATGCAGCCGATAAATAGTAAAGGCTGCAAAAATGCCTACTTGCCACACTTCCACTCCGAAAGCCAAACCCGAACCCATCACAATAACGGCAATAATCACTGACCACTTTGGTTCGTAAGGACGTTTTATGAAAACTGCGAATGAAGCGACTCCAGCAATAAAGCTTAGCACAATCCACATAAAGGCAAATGGCAGAACCGTTTCTACATCAATAAAGACGAGCAATAACGAAAGAACTAAGACATCAAGCAAATAGTTTCCTGCTGAAACGAAACGGGACGTCATGCACTGATCCCTCCGTTCCGGCTTTTAAGAATGCTTAAATGGGTTTGTCGGCTCCATTTTCCGATAAAGCGCTGAATGTCTTTCGCTTCATCCGTCAATAAATACGTTGTAAAAGGCAATTCCAAATGAATATCGATATGAGCCAGCATTGAACGAAACGGCAAAGCAGAATGGTTTTTAGACACCACCGACAGCAGTTCCAACGCTTTTTGGCGCTGCATTTGACCAGATGCCGTTGCCAAGTAAAAATAAGGCATTTTTCCGGCAGAACGGATATTGATGGCGATCGCATAAGGCACGTTTTCCTTATAGCACTGTTCCACGTATGCCGCCAGTTCTTCAATGCGGTCTTCCAAATTGTAAATCGTCGAATAGCCGCTCGCGACATCCAGTGCAAATAGCAGCGATTCGTTGGTGACTTTTGAATAAACTTTCGTTTGATACGACTGCAAGCGCGCACTTGCTTTCCAATGGATTTGATTGAATTGATCGGTCGGCACGTAATCCCGCGTGCCAATCGGCTGGAACACATCGTCGAACAACGAATGCTTTAAATCGAAATGCCCCGGTTTTTGTCGTGTTGGAACCGTACGGAACGGAAATTTTTGAAGCCTCGGATAGACGAGCTGTTCATGCAAAACCATGGGCTTGTATTCCAGAACGGCGCTGCCTTCGGCAAATAGATGCGGAACAACCAGTTCCATTTTTAAAATGCGCGACAAGCCTCTCCGTTTGCCGGTCAAAGGCACTTTAATCAGCACTGATTGCTTCCAGCCGATCGTAAACGGAATGTCCAGCTCAATGGTTTCGGTGAAATTGGTCGCTTCATTTCCCTTCGGCAAGACCGAATCTTGAAATGTGATTTTCAACGTTCCTCCCCAAATTGGCAAACCGCTGTTTTCAAACTGCAGATCCCATGAACTGTCTCCGCCGTTTAAAACACGCTTGCGATTCTTGAAATTGTGAAAAACAAGTTGATTTCCGACTTTTTCAAAGTAAAGCCATTGCAATAACGCTATCACGCCGATAAAGGCGAGCACAGCTGCTGCTTCGAATTGCAAAATCGCTAAAGCAATCACGAAGAAAACCAACAGCAAGCCCATAAGCCCTCTCGTTCCTTTCATGTCGTAATCGTGCCGCAGCCATTCCATTTAAAATGCCTCTACCGGCGATGCAATGGATTCCGCAATTTCACGAAGCACCGCTGCAGCATCTTGAACCAGCATGCCTTCAGCTGTCAATAAAACACGGTGGACTGCTACCGGTTCAAATATGTATTTGACGTCATCCGGCGTAACAAAAGTCCGGCCATCCACAAATGCTTTTCCTTGAGCCGCGTGGACCAAAGCAAGGGCAGCCCGGGAACTTAAACCGAGTTCGATCATTGAATGCTCGCGCGTCGCACGCACAAGCGCTAAAATATACGTTTCAATGTCTGGATGGATGGAGACTTTTTTTGCATCGCGAGACCATTCACGCACTTCATCGATTGAAGCAATTGCCCGAATTTCTTTTTTATGGGAAACGTTGTCTCGGAAATTGCGGATGATGGCCATTTCTTCTTCGTAATCCGGATAGCCGATTTCCAAACGAAACAAAAAGCGGTCCAATTGTGCCGCTGGCAAAGGGAATGTGCCTTGCTGGGACTCTACCGGATTTTGAGTGGCAATGACGATGAACGGATTCGGCAACTGCAGCGTTTCGCCGTCAATCGTCGCTTGTTTTTCTTCCATCGCTTCTAGCAAGCTGGACTGGGTCCGCGGCGTCGCCCGGTTGATTTCATCTGCCAACAGCAAATTCGACATGACCGCCCCTGGACGAAGTTCAAACTCTTGAGTTTTTGGATTGAAAAAACGGATGCCTGTGACATCGGACGGCAACACGTCCGGTGTGAATTGCAAACGTCTGAATAGGCCTTGAAACGAGCCCGCAAAGGCTTTTGCCATCCAGGTTTTCCCGGATCCAGGCACGCTTTCAAGCAGGACATGCCCTTCTTGCAATAACGCAATAAGCATAAAGTCAATTTCCTTTTCCCGTCCCACAATCAATTCGTTCAAATGAGCTTTCACGTCTGTTAAAGTTCCCATGAGTCCCTCCATTTTCTGCTGTTCTTATTTTGATGGTTCTTCTGTATATGTATAAATCGTCAATCCATGATGAAAAGCTGCTCCGCGGAAATGTTTGAAATCGCTTTGGCTGATCAATACTTTTCGAAACTCCAGAAAATCTTCTTTTTCTATCCGAATGAAGGCGATTTCTCCATGTCTTAATTGATCCAGCATTTTTTCGTAGTCTGGCATGCCTTATTCCCCTTTCTCTTCATTTTAACTTGTCTATTCTGTTATAATCGTAAAAGGATGAATAGAATTCAGCTTTAAAAAACAAAAATCGCTCCTCATGAGTGATGCAGCAGGATTTTTATAAGATGTTTAATTCCATTATACAACAATGGAAAAAGACTGCCATCTTGTTGAAAAAGTTCTTTTATACAAGAACTTGGGTTTAATTTTTAGGAGGATTTTTTCATGTTGCGATTTTTAAAAAGCCATAAGCTCCTTTTGCTTATTCCTTTAGCTTTTTATCTATATAATTGGGTATTTGAAAACACAGCTGTCTTTTGGTATATGTATACTTTTGCAATTCTTGTGCTGATGTCGCTTGCAATTATGTTCAGCAAAATTTTTGATGAAATGGCAACTTGGAAATCTGTCTTGTTCGGATTAACATTTGGAGCGTTGATCTACGGGGCTATCGCTATTGGTTTTCAACTTTTGGCCATTTTCCCAATTGCTGACGAGAAGAACGTTGCCCGATTTTTTTCCGCCTTTTCTCCAACCTCGATTTGGCATTTCTTGTTGTTGATGCTTATTATCGTGCCGGGTGAAGAAATTTTTTGGCGCGGTTTTGTCCAGCAGCAATTAAAGCAATACGCGCCCACTTCTCTTGCAATTTTGTTCTCGGCTAGTTTGTTCGGGCTGGCCTTGTCGCTTGGCGAGTTTGTACTAGGTGGATTTGCCGGCGCCTTCGCGGGCATTGTGCTTGGCACACTTTATGAATGGAAGCGCAGTATGCCGCTTATCATTATTGCCCATTTAGTGTTGATCGTCCTGCTGTTTCTCGTCTTGCCTTTGCCGCTTTAATTTCTCTCTATAGAAAAGGGCTAGCCAATTACGGCTAGCCCTTTTTTTAATAAGACAAGTCTTTAATGGAAAGACCAAGTTTTTTCATCAATTCAATCGCTTGTTCTTTTTCTTCATTCGACAACACGCCAGTCAGTTCATGCAATTTCTTTTCATGCTCCGGAAAAATTGAGCCCATAAATTCTTTTCCAAGCTCAGAAATCTCTGCATATGTCACGCGCCGGTCGGTTGGGCAATTGACTCGTGTAATAAACCCGCGTTTCTCCAATTTGTCGATTACATATGTAATCGATCCGCTTGCCAGCAAGATTTTTCCGCCTATTTTTTGCAGCGGTTGTTTGCCTTTATGATAAAGCAGTTCCAAAACAGCAAATTCAGTCGGATTTACGCCGTGCTCCTGAAAAAACTGATTGGTTTGTTCTGAAATGGCTTTGTGAGCTCGGGACAGGACAATAAAAAGCTTTAAGGATTGTTTTACTTCTTCATTCATTGCAACCACTCATTTCCACTTGGTAACCTTCAATATTCTTATTATAGTCTTATTCCGATAAAATGGCACGGCAAATCTCCTCGGGACTCTTGATCAGCCAATGATGACGCGTTCTTTCGGATAATGGAAATTCGTTGGATCTGTTTTTCCGCCAATTGTGAAGAGGAAGGAAATTAGCCCTACCCGACCAATAAACATAAGAATCATAATGATCACTTTGCCAACTGTTGATAAATCAGCAGTAAGGCCAAGGCTCATGCCGCACGTTCCGAATGCTGACGTGATTTCAAAAATAATTTCCACTAAAGTGGCTTGAGGCTCGGTGATCAATAAAGCCATCGTTGCCACCAACACCATGAAAATTGCTAGAATGATCACCGCAAACGACCGAAACACATCAATCAGCTGGATTTCTCGCTTGAAAATCTGGATCGTGTTTTTTCCTCTTGCGAAGTTGATTAAAAAGAGAATGGCAATCGCAAATGTCGTTGTCCGGATTCCGCCTCCTACTGAACTTGGAGAAGCTCCGATAAACATTAATGCACTTAAGAAGACACTCGTGGCATCGTTAAATGTAGTGATGTCAAAGGTAGTCATGCCTCCTGAACGTGAGGAAACAGAATGGAACATGGATGCAAAAAGTTTTTCATGCCAGTTCATTCCTTTTAACGAATTGGCGGCTTCAAGAAGAAAAATCCCCAACGTCCCAACGGCCAGTAAGAGGCCGAATGTACTAGTTGTAATTTTTGTAAACAACGAAAAGCGAAACCTTTTGTTTTTGTTGGAAAGAAATTCTTTCAATTCAATGAGCACCGGAAATCCGATGGCCCCAAGAATAATTAAGAGCATGTTCATTATTTGCACAAAATAGTCATTGAAATACGGTGCCATTGATTGCCCCGTAATATCGAACCCGCCATTGGTTGTAGCGGAAACGGAACTGAAAATCCCATGCAGCAAAGCTTCGCTAAAACTGTCGTAATACTGAGTAAAATAAAGCGTCAGGATGAGTGCGCCAATCGCTTCTATCACCAATAAAATGGTGATGATGTTGCGAATCAGCATGACAACGCCGGACATATTAAACTGATTATGGTCCACCATGATCAGCTGACGCTCACGCAGCCCAATACGCTTGCCGATAATCAGCCAAAAAAATGTGCCGATGGACATAATGCCGATTCCGCCTAATTGTAAAATAAACAAAATGACAATGAGCCCATATACGGAATACGTTTCGGAAACGTTCACTACCGTCAACCCTGTTACACTGACGGCGCTGACCGCCGTAAATAAAGTATCGATGAATGATAATTTGACACCGGGTTTGTGGACGTTGGGCAGCCTTAACAACAGAAAGGAAATCGCAATGGCTACAAAATAATACGCAACGATAGCTTGCGCAGGAGTTGCGTTTCGAATTTTTTGAAACGTTTTATTCATGATGAGATAGTTCCTTTCCGCTTTCGTTCTTTACTCATTTTATGAAAAGAATCACAAAAAAGAAAGAGAATATAAAAATTCTCTCTCTTCAGGCACTTTTTCAGTACTAACCAGATGAACGTCACTCACTTTTTGCTATTCTTTATTCGATTTATCGGATTTTCCTTTTTCATCATCGGAATGGTTTTTATCTTTTTCAGGGCCATTCGGTTTTTCTTTTTTTGGTTCCTTCTCTTTGTTTGGCCCTTTTTCTTTTATGGGTTCTTCCTCTTTGCTTGGGCTCTTAGCTTTTTCCGGTTTGTTTACTTTTCCGGGCGGCTGTGCTTTTTCGGGTTTACTGACTTTTCCCGGAGGTTGCGGTTTTTCTTTCTGTTTCACTTTGCCAGGTGCCTCTGTTTTTTTCTTTTCATGTCCGGGAGGAGTTGCTTTCTTGTTGTTTTGGTTCGGCACGATTTGCGGTTTCTTGTTTTGCCTTGGAGGAATCACTTGCTTCTCTTTTGGAACCGGCGGATTTGACTTGATTTGATCGGCACCATCTGGCATTGCTTTTTTAGGTTCTTTGTCCTCGTTCGGCTTTTCACTAGGTGGGTCTTCTACTTTCGGTTCCGAAGCAGGGAGGTCTTTCTTCGTTTCTTTAGGTTCTAAGGTTTTTTCTTCTTGAGGTTCTTCTTTTAATTTTTCCGGATGCGACTCGTTTTTTTGATTGATCGACTCGTATTCTTTGATAAATTGACCGACCGGAACATTCTCTTTCACCGATTTTCGCCACTGTTCTTTTGTCGCTTTTTTGAGGTGGACGTTGACATTATTCTTCAAAGCATCTGCTGATATGGCCATTACCATGTTTTCTAGAGACGAGTTGGCATTTTCACCTGCTACTGTCGTAATGGTCATTTCTTCTGTTGATCCGGTTAAGGAAAGGTCTATAATCCGCTGTAAAACTGTATCCAGCGGCTGGTTTTTCCACCCCTCTAATTTCCCGATCACTTCATGGCCATCCGGATTTAATTCCCTAATGGAAATGACTTGGCATTTTTCGTTTACGCCAATTTCCACGCCTGGATTGATCTGCAATTGTACATATGCATATGCTTCTCCTGATGGTGCAACAATAGAAAAGACGATAGCTAAAACAGCAAGCACTGCCACAAGCGGCACCCATATCGGTTTCCAAAAAATCGTTTTTTCGGAAGCTAGCGGCCGGAAATAGCCTTCTTCCCCCACCGCTGTTTCATTTACAGCAGTGCCTGGGATAAATTCGCCATCTGCGGTAAGAAAAATAGAGCGGTTGCCTTTTACTTCTATACAAATTCCTTTTTGCATATGCATCAGCGTAACCGCTCCTTTAAATAATCTTTTAAGTAATGCAGATCACTGATTAATAACAGTGTAACGGCAATAATATACTTTCGGTTGCGTTCGATTGTCTTTCTTGATACGTTGACCAATTGTTCAATTTCTTTTATCGGCAATTTTTTTTTATGGATTAAAAACTCTTTGTAATCTTCTGTTTCCGCAACGAGCTGCGCGATTTGGACAGCCATTCGCCTGGCATCTTCGTGGCTCGGGGAAACGTCTGCAAGTATGCGATAGCTTAATCCATATTCAATCAACAGACTTTCATAGCGGCCGATTTCTTCGCGCCGCTTTTCCGTTTGCTGCTGAATGGTGTACTGCTCGAAGGCTCTCTTGTCTTCAATCCAATTCGCCGTTTCTTCCTCATCGCTGCGGCTGTTAAAGTCGTGGCTGTATTCTTTTCGCACGCTTTCTTTGCGAATAAAATCAATGATTCGTCTGCGGATAACCATATGGGCAAAAGCCAAAAAAGAAGCGTTTTTCTCTTCTTCATAGCTTTGAATGGCTTCATGAAAGGCGGCAAGCGCGATACTGTATTCATCATCGTGATCGTCTATAAACCGCTTGCATACTTGAGCTGCTGTTTTTTTCATGAACGGGCCATAAGATTTGAGCAGATCCGACAGCGCTTCTTCGTCACCCTGTTGTGCTTGCAGCGCCAGCACCTCTGCAGCAGACTGCTCTTTTCGTCCAAATAACCCTGTTATTGCCGACAGCAGCATTCCGTTCACCTCTTTTCAATCTCTCACTATTACTTGATTGTACCGGCAGAAATTGGATAAGAAAAGGGGCGCCGTAATTCTTTATAAGTATTCGCTTGCTTCTCGTTTTTTTTGTCCGTCTTTTTTTCTTTAATTGATTTCTTTCCATATACCGCCGAATGTTGCAGCAAAAAAAGCAGGACACCTCCAAATTCCGAGGTGTCCTGCTTTTTACAGAGGATTGTTAATTCAAATCTTCTTTTTTCTTTTCTCTCAACCCAATCAATGCACCGATGACAACAATGCCGACCAAGACTGCCCAGAAGGTGATGGTCCAAGAAGTCGAATGTGGGAAGTCATGCGGTAAAATGCCGACATTTTCATGGGATAGGGTCATGACAAGAAGTTTTACCCCAACCCATCCAACGACGACAAAAGCGGCTGTTTCAAGCTGAGGATAAGTTTCCAATAACCGCACAAATTGATGGGCCGCAAAACGCATAATGACAACTCCGATCAATCCACCCGCTAACATGACGAAAAATTGCCCGCCATTGATGCCGCCGATATTAAAATCGCCTAGATGCGGCAAGGTCACGGCCAAAGCTACAGCTGCAAGCATGGAGTCAATGGCAAAAGCGATATCTGCAAGTTCGACTTTTAATACCGTCATCCAGAAACTAGACCCTTTGGTCTCTTTTTCTTTAACTGCATGGTCTTCTTCATCATTGTCTTTTCGCTGATCGATCAAATGCTTTATACAGATGAATAAAAGATAGGCTGCTCCAATCGCCTGTATTTGCCAAATATTAACAAGGAGCGTAATCATAAAGAGTGCCGTAAACCGGAAAATGAACGCTCCGAATAATCCGTAAAACAATGCTTTTTTCTGCCGGTCTTTTGGCAAATGCTTGACCATTACCGCCATAACGACAGCATTATCCGCAGCTAAAAGCCCTTCAAGTCCGACTAGTACCAGCAGAACCCATGCATACTCCAATAAAATCGATGTATCCATTCTTTCTCCTCCTAATTTTGCCAGCAAAAAAGACCCCTGCCTAATAAAAGGCAAAGGTCTCGCTAAGCATGTAAAATCGCTATCATAACCGATGGCTTACGCCACGTCTTGACGACTATGAAATAGGTTTCCCTAAAGCTACTCCCCTTTGACTGAACGTCAAAAGTCTATTGAATTATAAACTAATTATATCACTTATTAAGTTAGTGTAAAAGTTTTACTGTATGGCTACATGAAACTTTCCGTCTTTTTTATGGAGTTGATAAAAGGAAACCATGGCAGGGATGGTTTCCAAAAAATCCGCACATTCGATTCCGCTTTTCTCGAGCAGCCGCTTTGCATTATGCGTATCAAACGAGGCATGCCACGTTAAATAATCCAATGTTTCGGCTTCCACGCCAAGCGATTTCCGGACCATTGCTAGCGAAAGAGACCAGGCTGCCAACTTATGGGGAATCCGCTTTCGCGGTGTTTTCCCGGTCATTTGAAAGACCATGGCCCGGTATACTTCTTCTACGGGGTGTGGATTCGGATCGGTAAGATGGACCGTTTCTCCAGCAGCCTCTGTCAACCCACTCAAATATGTTGCAGCTTCAATGATGTAGTCGACTGGCACCACATTGATATACGCTGTCGAATGGCCAATATACGGTATAAACGGCAACTTTCGGACACGGTCAATCATGTTCAGGAAAAAATATGGTCCATCAAATTTGACCGTCTGCCCCGTTGTGGAATGCCCGCGGACAATGCCCGGACGGATTATCGTAGTGGGAACGGTTTTTTTCAATGCCTCCACCAATACTTCTGCTTCGAACTTTGTTTCTTCATAAAAATTTTTAAAGCGCTCTGGACGGATCAATTCCTTTTCCAGCAATTGCCCTTCCCGCGCTCCTGCCACATAAGCCGTGCTGAAGTACATATAGCGCTCTACTTTGGGCAAAGCCGCGACAAAGGCATTGACGTTTTTTGTTCCTTCTACATTTACTAGCCAAGCCGCCTCACGTGGCACAGCTAAATCGTAAATGGCGGCGAGGTGCCAAAATACAATAGTACGTTCTTTTATATACTGAATATCTTCCGAACTTATTGCAAGACCGGCTTTCGTGATATCCCCTTCAATCAGCTTAAGTGGACGGCATCCCGTTTCCTTTTGGATCAAGGTAGCTTGCTGCTCAGCTTTTTGACGTTCTGCGGGCAATATAATAGCAGAAATCCCCATATTCTCTAAGGCAATTTTTCGGATTAATTGGCTGGCAATAAAACCCGGAAATCCAGTAATCACAATTTCTATCATCGAATCCCTCCTATCCTTCCATCATACTAAATATTTCGACGATTTTCTTAAAAAAATAAAAGCTGATTGGCCTCATTATGCAATCAGCCAAACAACTTTTAGTTAGAAATTATTTTTTGTTTAAATCACGCGTTTGACGATCAAATAAGCTGTAAATAATCGGAACAATGTATAGCGTTAAGAAAGTAGAACTGATCATTCCCCCAATAACGGTTATCCCCATTGGCTGGTTAATTTCCGTTCCTTCTCCAAGACCTAGAGCGAGTGGAACTAAACCAAGTATGGTTGTTAAAGCCGTCATTAAGATTGGGCGCAGACGATCGCGCACAGCAGTCAAAATTGCTTCATAGGAGTCCATCCCAGCTGCTTTTCTTTGATTGATGTAGTCCACAAGAACGATTCCGTTATTCACAACAATTCCCACCAACACAAGTATCCCAATTATTGCCGTAATGCTGATTGGCGTTTGGGTAGTTACCAACCCGATTGCCACACCGATCACCATAAGCGGAACCGTAAACATAATAACAAAAGGATATTTGAACGATTCAAATTGTGCTGCCATAACAATATAAACCAGAACAACTGCAAGCGCCAAAGCCAACAGCATATCGTTGATTGCGTTATCGAACAGCTCCCGGTCGCCGCCGAACGTTATCATCGTTTCGCTATCCAAATTCAAATCTGCAAGCACTTCGTCTACCCGGTCTGACATATCGCCTAGGTTTTCATCAGAACGGTGTTGCAAGTTAAAGGACACACTGTCTGCCTGATCTACTCGCTGAATATTTACCGGTCCTTGCTCAATATCAATTTCCGCCAGTTCTTGAAGTTGAACAAACTGGCCCGATGGCGTACGTAATTTCAAAGTTTCAAGCTTGCCAATACTGTTTCGATATTGTTCATCGTATTCAACCAAGGCACTTACCACTTCATCATCTTCAGTAATAATTTGAGAAGCCGGCACTCCCCGTGTAATGTTGTTGACAGTCTGTGCAATTTGAGCTGGAGCAAAGCCGTACTCGGTCGCCGCTTCTTTGTTGATATTCATTTGGATTTCATCAATTGTTTCGTCGCGATTGTTGGTTAGTTCTGTGACATCAGGCAGCTTGGTTAATGCATCGTTGATTTTTGTAACGGCATCATCAAGGCGATTTTTGTCGGTGTCTGAAACCGTAAATGACAACGTATTTGGAGTGGAACCGGTAGCCGTTTGAAGGTTAAAACCAACTTCTGCACGGTCTCCGATTTTTTCTAAAACACGCGGCTGCACCTCATCGACAAATTCAAAAATCGAGCGGTCGCGTTCATCTAACGGCACTAATTTCACATACATTTCAGCTGTATTAGAGCTGGACGTTCCTTGGGATTGCGATTGTTGTGTAGCGCCTATCAAACTGACATAAACGCTGACATCTTTTTCTTTTTTTACTTCTTCTTCGATTAATTTGACTATCTCATCTGTAGCAGTTCGAGAAGAACCGTTTTCTAATTCGACTGAAACACTGACAAAACCTTCATCAGTAGCAGGCAAGAACTCCGTCCCTACTTGGAAAATGCCGTATAGTGATGCAGCAAAAACCACTAGAGTAGTGATTAGAATGGCCATTCGATTTCGCAATGCCCAAATAACAGAGCGTTCAAAGTTCTTCAACCCTTTCGAACGACGTTTTCTTGCTTCGATATTGCCTTTCGGCTTATCCAGCATTCGCGCAGCCAACATCGGAATGACGGTCAAAGCCACCGCAAGCGAAGCAAAAAGGCTAAATGAAATGGTTAGCGCGAATTCAAAGAAAATCTCTCCAATTAATCCTGTTATGAAAATAACCGGAACAAATACAGCAATCGTCGTCAATGTTGAAGCGATAATAGCTCCAGATACTTCTTTTGAACCTTCTGACGCGGCTTGCTTCGGTGTTTTACCGAGCGCTAAATGGCGTTCGATATTTTCAATAACCACAATGGCATTGTCCACGAGCATCCCAATTCCAAGTGCTAATGCTCCAAGGGTCATAATATTTAACGCAAAGTCGGCAAAATACATTAGAACGAACGTCACAATAACAGAGTAAGGAATCGAAATGCCGATTATGATCGGACTCTTTATTCCGCGCAGGAAGAAAAAAAGCACGAGCATAGCAAAAATAGCTCCAAAAAGAAGTGTCTGGCCAATGTTTCCTACAGCAAGCTGGACATAGTCACCTTGGTCAAACAAGATGTCCGCTTTAACCCCTGCGAATTTGTCTTCTTTCAACAGTTCATCCAGCTTTTCTTGGAAGGCTTCGGACACATCCGCCGTATTGGCGCCTGACTCCTGCAAAGCGGAAAGTAAAACAGCCGGTTCTTCATTGGCACGAGTCGAACTATTCCGCTCCATTTCTCCAAGGTTGACTTTTGCTACATCTGCAATGGTCACAGATTTTCCATCTAATGGGTTTACTGTGATAACCAGATTTTCAATATCTTCTACCGTAGTCAATGCACTAACAATACGGGTTGTCAATTGGCGGCCATCATCTGTTTCGATCGGCTCACCTGGCATTGATACATTATTGGCCTGGATCAGCTGAACAATATCTGCTTGCTGCAAACCTTTGTCTTCTAACTTTTCCTGGTCCAGCAAAATTTGAATTTCTTCAATTAACGAACCTGAAATATTAACGTTTGCCACTCCTTCTGTCTGAAGAAGCTCCGTTTCTAATTCTTCCGCCAACACACGGACATCCGTCCCCTCTTCCTGAGCACGCAAGGATAGTTGAATGACTGGGAATTGGGCTGGGTCAAATTTCAGAAAACGTGGTTTACTGGAATCCTCAGGAATAGGAGTTAAATCGATGCGCTGCATGATGTCGTTTTGCACATCGTCAATTTTAGTGGACCAATCAAATTCCAATAAAATAAAATTCGCCCCTTCTTGAGAGGTCGATTGAAGCGACTTCAGTCCCGGTACAGTCGATAAATTCGCTTCGAGCGGTTTTGTAACTTTTTCACTTACTTCTGTCGGACTCGCTCCTTGATAATTGGTCACCACAACGCCAATCGGAGGATTGAGTTCCGGAATGAGTGTAACTGGAATTTTGAAAAATGAAACAGCACCGAGAATAATGATTAAAAACATGATAACAGTTGTAAAAACTGGCCTCTTTATCGAAAAATCGCTTATTTTCATTTGTTCATACCCTCTTTTCACATCGTTCTTTAATCATAAAAAAAATCGGCCCTTTCCGCAAATTTAACCGTTCCTGCAACATGCTTTTTGAGCAAACAAAAAACCTGCTGAAAGCAGGTTTTCTATTCTTACAATAAGCTGTACAACCGGATATCCGGATTTTTATCTTGGAACCAGCGTGTAGCGAATTCATTTTCAAATAAGAACACCAAATTGTCAAAACGGTCTTTCACAAGCATCGAACGGCCGCTTGACATTGATTCTTTGACATCTGCTTCGTTTTCAATCCAGCGTGCGATCTTAGAGCCAATCGGTTCCATGCGGACTTCAACGTTGTACTCATTTTTCATGCGGTGTTCGAACACTTCAAACTGAAGCTGTCCAACAGCGCCAAGAATAACTTCTTCCAAATGGAGCGTTTTGTAGTATTGAATGGCGCCTTCTTGGACCAATTGCAGAATCCCTTTGTGGAAATGCTTTTGTTTCATGACGTTTTTTGCCGTCACTTTCACAAACAATTCCGGTGTGAATTGCGGAAGGTCTTCAAATTGGAATTTCTTGCCCGTTGTGATGGTATCCCCGATTTGATAATTCCCCACATCATGCAGCCCAATAATATCGCCTGCTACCGCTTCGTTTACCATTTCCCGGTCGTCCGCTAAGAACTGCGTCGTCTGGGAAAGCTTGAACGACTTTCCGGTGCGCGCCAAGGTCACGTTCATGCCCCGTTCAAATTTCCCGGAGACAATGCGGACAAACGCGATGCGGTCGCGGTGCGCCGGATTCATGTTTGCTTGGATTTTAAAGATGAATCCGGAAAAAGGCATATCAACCGGATCAATTTTTTCTTGCTCTTTCGTATCCCGTGGCTGAGGCGATGGCGCAAATTGCAAATACGTTTCCAAGAAGGTTTCTACGCCAAAGTTAGCGAGTGCACTTCCGAAAAAGACCGGGGTCAATTCGCCTTTTTTAACACGTTCAATCGAAAAGTCATTGCCTGCTTCATTCAATAATTCAATGTCTTCCAACGCTTGAGTGTAATAAGACGTTTTTTTCATATCGTGGTCGCCGATCAATTGGCCGTCTTCGTCAATGTCCAAGAACCGTTCGCCTTCTGAACGGTAGGGTTCTACTCGTTTGTTGTAACGGTCATAAATTCCTAAAAATTCTTTCCCCATGCCGATTGGCCAGTTCATGGCATACGATTGGATGCCAAGCACTTCTTCAAGTTCTTCCATTAACTCAAGCGGCTCTTTTCCTTGGCGGTCCATTTTATTGATAAAGGTGAAAATCGGAATGCCGCGCATTTTGCAAACTTTGAACAGCTTGACTGTCTGTGCTTCAATTCCTTTTGCCACATCGATAATCATGACCGCGCTGTCAACCGCCATTAACGTACGGTATGTGTCTTCACTGAAATCTTGGTGACCAGGAGTATCCAAAATGTTTACCCGATGGCCGCTATAATCAAATTGCATGACCGATGAAGTAACGGAAATCCCCCGCTGCTTCTCGATTTCCATCCAGTCGGATGTCGCAAATTTACCTGTTTTTTTGCCTTTTACTGTTCCAGCGTCTCGAATGGCGCCGCCAAACAACAGCAATTTTTCAGTTAACGTCGTTTTCCCGGCATCCGGGTGGGAAATAATTGCAAAAGTTCTTCTACTGCTAATTTCATCTTTTAATAGGTCTGACATTATTTACGCTCCTTTAATCTTCTCTCTTCATCTTAGAGAAGGCAGCAGAAAAAGACAAGGATTGTCTTTTTGCGCCAAATGAAAAGAAGCCGAAGACGGCTTCTTTTCATTTGGCCTCTTATTTTTGCAGTTTAAGAGTCCGGTTGCCCACTTTTCTTTCCAACTTCTCTAAATCGTTGCCTGCTAGTTTTTGGCGCAAGACATTTAATGTCAGCTCACAGCCATAATCCATTCCTTGGCATCCTGCTAGAAGCAAAACGTCTTCCGAATGGGCACGTGCCAATCCTTCAGCTACTGCATCTTCCAATTCTTCAAAAAGGTCAACATTTATGCCGGCATTCGCCATTTCTTGCATAAAGACATCGATTTCTTCATCCGTCACACGGTCTTTTGCCGTCACATGCGATGAACTGGTTGTCGCAATAATTGTTTGATAGCCAATTTTCTTCGACCATTCGGCTATTTTTTCGGCGTTTTCGCGATTGACCGTTTTGCCTCGATTGCCCCGGATCGCATAAACCAACACAAGGTTGTCATAGTCCATTTTTTGGACCGAACCAAGTGTCACATCAATATTGCCGGCGTTGGCAAAATGGTCATCGATAATTTTAAAGTCTTCATCGTAAACGAGTTCAAATCGCCGTTCCACTCCTTCGAAAGTTTCCAATCCTTTTTGAATTTTCTCGACTGGCACTTCACTAAGCAGCGCTGCTGCAATCGCAACCAACGCATTATAAACAGAATGCATGCCTGAAGTTTCAAGAGACAATGAAAAAGAAGGAGTCGATCTGCGGCTTGCTAAATGCGTGCTGTCTTGATTGATCACCACATCAAATTGCGCTTGACCTGTAGACAAATCTAAATTTTCTACATACAAATCAGCTTTTTTGTCTTTGGTGCTGATCGTCACTACTTTTGCATCCGTTCTTTCAATCAATGCTGATGAGTACGAATCGTCCAAATTCAAAATGGCAAACTGGCTCGGCTTCGCTTCCGTAATGAGGCGCGATTTGGTTTCGACGTATTGTTCGAACGAGTCATGCAAGTCAATATGCTCTCTGCTGATGTTGTTCAAACTGACGATATCAAACTCAATGCCATGAACGCGGTGCAAATCAAGCGCTGACGATGAAACTTCCATCGTCGCATGCGTAATGCCATTTTCAGTCATTTGGTAAAAAATTTCCTGCAAATCGGTTGATTGAGGCGTTGTCAATTCGGATGGGTAAACCAAATCTCCAATTTTTGTAATAACCGTGCCCACAAGGCCCGTTTTGCCAAAATACTCGGAAAGGATGCGGTCAATCATATAGGTTGTAGAAGTTTTTCCATTGGTTGCAGTTACGCCAATGACGTTGATTTTCGAAGACGGATGGTTGTAGAAAGCGGAGCTAAGCTCAGCCAAAGCGATCCGCGAATTAGCTACTTCGACATGAGGAAAGCCGTCCGCTGCATCAGAAGTTTCTACTACAACCGCTTTTGCCCCTTTGTTGACCGCTTCAGTGATGTATTTATGGCCGTCCGTTTCAAATCCTTTGATGGCTACAAACACATAGCCATCTTGAACGTCACGGGAATCATAAGCAATGCCGCGAACAGCAAAGTCTTCATGAACTGTATTTTTTTGTATTTTCATAGATGAAATAAGTTGGGACCAGCTAATCATTTCAAATCTCCTTTATGCTTTTTTTGATGTCAGCTTCCGTTTAACGGCAGAACCTTTTAACTCCATAAACTTATAAAAAGGTTTTGGATCCTTGAAGTCCCAAATCGCATAGGCTTTTTTCCGCCCCAACGAACGCAGCACGTTGAAAGCGCTCAGCTGGCCTGTACGGATATAACCTTTAATCGCAAGTAAATCCTCATACAAATACCAAAAAGCTTTTTTTGTATGAGTTGAAACGGTATGCGGAGCCATCGGGTTGCCAGTTAACTCACGGTAATCAATTAACGGCATATTCAAGCCGCAACTAGCCAAAAGAACATTCAGGTTAGTTGTTCTCACATTGATCTCGATCAAGTAAAACTTTCCAGTCCGTTCATCTTTTTTAAATTCAATTTCCGCAAATCCCGTATAGCCAATAGCGCTTAAGAACGGAGCGCCAATGTCAAACAGTTCTGGAACGTGTTTTTGTTCGGTATAAACTGAAGCGCCGTAGTTAATGGGATACTGGCGAATTTTCTTGCATGTCATCCAATGCGTCGGCTGCGATTGCTGATTCATGTAAACGTCAAATGTATACATGCAATCATCAAAGCCCGGAATCATTTGCTGAATGATGACGTCAAGCCCTGCTTCTTTGCTTTTCCGGACCGCTTCTACCAACTCCTCGCGGTTTTGTACTCTAAATAGCTTGGTACGGAAATGAGCGACAAAAAGATGCGAATCCGCAGGTTTTACTAAGCAAGGATAGCCAATGCGCGCTTCCACTTTCGCCGGATCAAAAGGAAATTCCGGAGTCATCGTCTCTGGAACTGCCACTCCGTGCTTGCTTGCCAAATCGTGCAGCAAATCTTTGTTCATCAAATGCGTATTGAGCCCTTTTTTTGTTTGGGCAATCAAAAAATGCTCTTTCAGCTCATCAAAATGATTGTCGATAAATTCTACGTAAGGATCTGAGCTTGGATAAAGAAACGGTTTTTCCTTTTCAGCAATTGCCCGCGAAATGAGGAATTTCACCAATTCAGCCGATTCTCTCTGGTAATGAGGGCCAATCAGGTTTTCCGAACAGTATTTCGAATAAAGCCCATATGCGCCATCTTTCGAATAATCGACGGTCACCACTGGAATGTTGTTCTTTCCAAGACACCGAATAATGCTTAAACCAATATAATAATTTGAACCTAAAACATACGCTTTGTTCAATAAAATCCTTCTCCTTCATGGACAACGGACGGCCAGTTCGCTTTTCATTGTGCTGGCCTTCTAATTCCGAATAATAACTTGACCCTGTTTTTAATTTTTTGAATGTGGAATGAGTTAAACCAACTGGCATCATAGTTTAAAATCAGGAAATAAACGAATGAATGCAAAAATCTCTGAAGTTTTCCTTGACCTTCTTATCATATCAAAAAAACCGCTATTTTAATACTTTCTTCATATAAAAACTATTTTTCTGATCAAGATTCCATTGGCGACAATACATACGCACGAAGCAAAGCGGCAGCTGCTTTTAATGAATCGGTATGCGTGCGTTCGTACGAATGCGATGCTTCGATTCCCGGTCCGAATAACGCATGTTTAACATCAAATCCGGCACGAATGGCAGCTGAAGCGTCTGACCCGTAATACGGATAGATATCCACTTTGTAATCTATGCCATTGTCTTTTGCCAATTCGATCAACTGGCGGGTCAACCCATAATGGTAAGGGCCGCTGGAATCTTTCGCGCAAATTGAGACGGTGTATTCATCAGATGCTTGGCCGTCTCCGATTGCTCCCATATCCACCGCAATATATTCCACTGTTTGCTCAGGAATGTTGGAATTTCCGCCAAAGCCGATTTCTTCATTGTTCGATATGTAAAAATGCGTCGTAAAGGGAAGCTCTTCTTTTGAAGAACTGAGGTGCTTCACCAATTGAAGCAACAAGGCCGTGCTCGCTTTGTCGTCTAAATGGCGGGATTTGATATAGCCAGAATCCGTTGCGGTGAACCTCGGCGAAAATGAAACAAAATCGCCAACTTCAATGCCAAGCCCGCGGACGTCATCAGCAGAAAATGCTTTTTCATCCAAGCGGACTTCCATTGTATCAGCGTTTCTTTCAGAAGTTCCCGCATCTTTGTAAACATGGACGGTTGTATGGTGCAATAAAATCGTCCCTGAAAAGGTTTTTCCTTCTGCGGTATGAATCAAGCAATTTTCGCCTTCGATCGCATTGAACGTAAACCCGCCGACTAACGACAGTTTCAGCCGCCCGCTCGGTTTGATTTCTTTTACCATGGCGCCAAGTGTATCCACATGTGCGGTCAAAAGCCGGTGCTGTTTTTGGTTCTTGCCTTGAATCGTCGCGATGACACCGCCTTTATTGGTCGTGATATGGTCAACATTCCAGTTAGCCAATGATTCCTGGATCATTTTCATAATGTCCATCGTGTAACCGGAAGGACTTGGAATTTCCACCAATCCTTTTAATAAATCCACTGCTTCGTTTTTATTCCACTCAAAATTCATATCCGAACGCCTCCCTGATCTTTTAATCATATCAAAATCATTCGTATTCTGACAGCAGAAACTCTAGAAAATCAGGTTCAAAACTAGAACAGCCAAGGCATTCTGCAGAATGTATGGCCAGTTGCCAGCCATTTTTTATCCATTTCCATGGAAATTCCAGTTGAAACCTGATCGAACACGAAAAAAAGGAACCCGCAGGCTCCTTTACTGTTTTAGTTTTGATCGTCGTCGTCATTGTCATCTGTTTCGTTTTTGATGATGGAGCCATCTACAGCATTAACTTCCACTTCATATTCTGTTCGGCCATCTTTTAGTTCAATATCGTAAGTGGCCACGCCGTCTTCGTTTTCCAGGCTGATGTCAGTGACCGTGCCTTTTGCAACGGCAAGCGCTGCTTTGGTGGCTTCATCTGAACTGATCAATTCACTTGAAGCCGGCAAGTTTTCGGAATCGTCATCGTTGTCGTTATCTTTATCACGCTTCTGTTCCAACACTTCGCCGGATACTGCATCGAATTTCAAATCGTATTCATAGCCTTCATGGAAAACATCCACTTCAAAGTTCGGTGTTTTGCTATTTGCGTTTAGTTCGATGTCTGTAACCGTCCCGTTTGCAATGTTTAAAGCTTTTTCTGTTGCTTCTTCAAACGAGATAAAGTTGCTTTCTGTGCTCGCTGCCAACCCGGAAGTTTGCGTTTCTGCCGAATCCGTATTGGCGTAGACGATTCCTCCAAATGCCAACATTCCTGCAGCTGCCCCGATATAAATGGTTTTTTTCATCATTATTTCTCCTCCTCATTTCGTATACCTTTACTATAGCCTTCGCTTCTGTGAGAACCATTAAGGCTTTATGAGAAATTGATGAGAAAAACATGAAAAGCTTCTCAGAATGATTGGACTGGATTAATCGTCCCATTCGACGGTCATCGTTTCCCCTCGGACCGCATGGATTTGGACGCGCACTTCCTGATCGGTTTCGTCTTTTTCAATATCGACCAAATAATAGCCGCCATCCTCTGTGTCCACAAACTCCACGTCACTGGCTTCGCCGTCCAGCGTCTTTTTCGCAATTTCCACTGCTTCTTTTTCGGAAATGATCCGTCCCGGTCCATCTTCCGTTTCAGGGGCCTTGGCTTTTTCCGTGATGCTTTGCACTTCTCCGGTATCCGCTGCGACAACAACCGCCGTCACTTTTTCTGCCCCAGCTATCGTCACTTGAAATTCGTTTTGTTCTTTGGAGTAAACCACATCTTGCAGCTTGCCTTCTGCTTCTTTCGCAGCAATGGCAGCCGCTTCTTCTTCGGTTATTGTTTCCGCGACTTCTATTTTTTCAAGGAGCTTAACCGATTCGATGTGCTCGGTTTTTTTATTGATGATTGCAGCGTAGCGCCCATCTTCCCGGTCGAACGTGATTTCATAACCGCTGCCTGCAGAACGCGTTTCCGCTATGTCTCCGCCATACATGTCCGCCACTTTCGCTTCCGCTTCCGCTCGGCTTAATTCATCGGCTCCAGTTGGCTGATTCAACACAAAAAGCAGCATCGCCCCACCTAAAAAAACCGTGGCTCCTGCCATCAACAGTCCTTTTCGCATCATCATCCCTCCTGATTTGATTGTACTGCCGCAACATTAAAATCCGATGAGAAAATGAGCGTAACGGTCGTTCCCGCTTGTTCCACACTTTCAACTTCCAATTTCACGCCAAGCGAATCGGCCAGCTGCTTCGCTAAAGACAAACCGAGTCCAGAACCTCCGGTATCCCGGTTGCGCGCTTCATCCACCCGGTAAAAACGGTCAAATATATGTGGCAGCGATTGTTTTGGAATTCCAATTCCGTGGTCCTGCACTTGAATCATCAGCTCCCCTTCACTTTGAATCGCTACTCGGATGGGAGCTGAACTGTACTTCACCGCATTGTCCAACAGAATATACAAAAGCTGCTTTAGTTTAGCAATATCCGTTTGGATGTAAACAGACGGCTCTGAAGAAACGAATTCAATTTCCCGGTTGTACGATGTTTCCATCACGGTTGTGATTTGTTTGACGATTTCCACGGCGTCGGCTTCTGCTATCTCCAACGTGGATTCGCTGCGGCGCGCGATGTGCAGCAATTGCTCAATCAGTTTTTTCATGCGGTCAGTTTCGGTTTGGATGGCATCAATGCCTTCTTTTGCCACATGTTGATCGTTCAGTCCTCGGCGTTGCAGCAATTTTGCATAGCTGCCAATGACCGTGAGCGGGGTTTTCAGTTCATGAGACGCATTGGAGACAAATTCTTCTTGCTTCCGGTAGTTTTCTTCGAGAAGGTCCATCATTTCATTGAATGTTTTCCCCATTTGCCCAGCTTCGTCATCCGCCGCATGCTCAATCGGCAATTTCTCAAAACTGCCGCTTTTTCGAATGCGTGTCATCGTGCCGGTCAGTTCGGTAATCGGTTTTGTGACGATTTTCCCTAACAGCGCATTGGAGAAAAAAATCGGAATCATTGCCAAAAGCGTAACCACCACAAGCACCAGCTGAAGAATCCGCAAATTGTCCATTACTTCCCGCATCGATTGGGCAACGATGATATCCACAACTTCTCCGTTTGTCCATATGATCGGCGCTTTGACAAAGGCAAACCGCTCCTCCTCTGACTCTACCGTACCGGAACGTCCGGTTACTTCTAGAGGAAACTCTTCCTCTAGCGTTGCATCTTGGATCACGGGAATCACTTCGTTCTCGCCATCCATTACTTTGATCAATCCGCTTGGCGGGACATACGCTCTTAATACCGTCTGCGGATCTTCAATCGGATTGGTATTGAACGTTGTCACCAAAGCTTCTGTTTCCGTTTCCAGTTGGCGGATTTCCGTCGAAAACGACAAGCGGCTAAATGTGAAATAAATGATAATCATCAACACGATTAAAATAACCAGCATCAGCAGCGTGGACCATAAATGAATTTTATTTCTCAGTTTCATTTGCCTGCTCCTTCAATACATAACCCACCCCGCGAACCGTTTGGATATACGTTTCGGATTCGCCAGCGTCCACTTTTTTCCGCAAATACCGGATATAGACGTCAATGACATTCGTATCGCCAAAATAATCATATCCCCATACGGCATTCAGCACTTGTTCGCGGCTCAGCACCTGCTTTGCGTTTTGCAGCAAGTACAACAGCAAGTCGAATTCACGCGGTGTCAGTTCGATGCCCCGCCCGTTTCGCGAGACGGCACGCGTGCTTTCATTCATTTCGAGATTCCCGAACCGGTGGATGTCCATCTGGCCATTGCCTGTCGATAAGCGCAAATTAGCCCGAATGCGTGCCAGCAGTTCTTCGATTTCGAACGGCTTGGTCACGTAATCATTCGCTCCAAGGTCGAGCCCGGCCACTTTATCTTTCACGTCGCTTTTCGCTGTCAGCAAGATTACCGGAATTCCGGCATCGGACGAACGAATGCGCTTCAACACATCGAGCCCGTGAATTTCGGGCAGCATCAAATCGAGCAACACCAAATCCCATTCTTGTTCGCGAAATAAAATCAATCCTTCTGCGCCTGTATGAGCCACGCCGGTTTTATATCCTTCAAATGTAAGTTCCAGTTCCAACACGCGGGCGATGCTTTTTTCGTCTTCTACGATCAATATCCGTTCCGCCATTGCCGTCACTCCTTTTGCCTATCATATCAAATCCAGGCAAGTTGAACTTAATAGTAAGGGCTATTGATAGTCCGCAATATCTTAGCTTGTAGACATAAAGAATAGTTAGGTCGTTTGAAGAATAATTATTCATTTTCCAGCACCTATATTGGAACCTGCGCTCCAGCCGGTTCGGCCACGAGACTCCTGTGGGACAGCGAAAGCGGTAGACCCCGCAGGAACGCAGTGACGAGGAGGCTGAAGCTGAGCCCACAGAAAGCGAAGAGGCCCTACCGGTTGGGGTTTATACCAACTTTTTCTTAATGTATAGACTTTCAGTCTGCGATATGGCTTGATGGAACTTTGGGCAATATCTCAGCGACGAAACAACGTAGCGATGCTGAAAAGGAACAATTGTCTTTGCTCTCCCCAAAGCAGCTGAAGCGGTATATGAAAACATGATTCTTAAGTTCGCCTTGTATAATTATAAAATAGAAAAAAGCGACCCGAGGGCCGCTTATTTCAAGACTGTACGCACAAGTTTCACTTTTTGTTTATACGGTGGATACAAAACATTCGTTGAAAACTTCGTTGATTTTTTCATGATGGCTTTGCCATGTGTAAACGTTTCAAAACTTGCTTTTCCGTGATAGGAATTGACGCCGGATGGGCCGACGCCGCCAAACGGCAAATACGAACTGCCGACATGGGAAACCGTGTCGTTGATGCATCCGCCGCCGAATGGCAATTTGTCCAAGAAAAATTGAATGGCGCGTTCGTTCTCTGAAAACAGGTAAGCGGACAGCGGCTTTGGCAGTTTCCGGATCTGGCCGAGCAGTTTCGGAAAATCCGAATAAGTAATGACTGGCAAAATCGGACCGAATATTTCATCTTCCATTGAAGGGCTGTTCCAATCGACATTGTCCAAAATCACCGGTTCTACGTACAAGTCGTCCCGGTCGAGCTTGCCGCCGTAAACGATATGGTCCGCTTCTTTTTGGACAATGCTAGCTAAGCGGTCGAAATGACGTTCGTTGACGATGCGGCCGAAATCCGGGCTCGTCTGGGCATCTTTGCCGTAAAAAGAGACGATCGTTTTTTTGAGTTTTTTCATAAATTCATCTTTGACAGATTCATGGACACACACATAGTCAGGTGCAACGCAAGTCTGGCCGGTATTCATCAATTTGCCCCACGCAATACGCTTCGCCGCCAAATCCAAATTGGCCGTTTGGTCGACAATTGCAGGACTTTTTCCGCCGAGCTCCAACGTGATCGGCGTCAGCTTCTCAGATGCCGCTTTCATGATCACTTTGCCGACGTTGACGCTTCCTGTGAAAAAGATATAGTCAAACGACGCATGAATCAAAGCCGTCACTTCTTCTTTCTCGCCTTCAACGACACGGATGTAATAAGGCGGAAACGCTTCTTCAATCATGTCCCGGATAACAGCCGCGACGTTCGGCGTTGCTTCCGATGGTTTTACAACAGCGCAGTTTCCGCCGATAATCGCCCCAATGAGCGGTTCCATGACCAATTGGAATGGGTAATTGAATGGCCCGATGATCAACACTGATCCAAACGGTTCCCGAATGACAAAGCTTTTCGCCGGCTGGAAATGGATGGGTGTTTTCACTTTTTCCGGTTCCATCCACGCCTTTAAGTTTTTCGACATATTGCCGATGCTGTCGAGCACAAAGCCGATTTCCGTTGCATAAGCCTCAAACTCACTTTTGCCCAAATCTTTTTTCAATGCATCAATCACCCGGTCTTGATTTGCGCTAATGGCTTGCTTTAAGCGCGCCAATTGCTCGATTCGGAAATCCGCCGATTTTGTAGCGCCTGTATAAAAATAATCGTGCTGTTCTTCGATTATGCGCTCAACGTCCGTTGCCGTGAAATTCATCTAGTACTCCTCCTTGTTTTCTTCCAATAAAAAATCAATCGAGCGTTGAACAACCAATCCTTCTTCAAATGGCACCAATAAAGCAGATTGGTTTTTCATTTCTTCAAACAAAGACGCGACCGGTACAAAGTCAGTGATTAGTTCCCGCTCTTCGTATTTTTTGGAAACATACAAATCCGACCAGTTTTTAAGCGTCAGCACCCCTTCATCGCCATACACGGTAAACTCGAGCAATTCCTTTTGGCCAATTCCGCTAAGGCCGGTAAGCAATACCGGAATGCCGGAATCCCCAGCAATCGCTTGGGCAATCACACCAGTTTCACAAAGATCTTTGTTTTCTGGATACGTAATGTGGTGGGATTGAATTTCCAAACTTCCGAAAAGCCGGTTGATCAGCTGCAAATAATGGGGAAACACTTCCCTTACAAATCCGCCTTGGCTTCTTGAAGCAATCCATGGGTTTTGCTGCCAAGCCCGCGGCCAGTCCGGAAAAAAGGTCTGCAGTTCAACGCGCACGATTTTCCCAATACTGCCGTTCCGGATGCGTTTCGCCATTTCTCTGACCGATGGGCTGTACATCAACGGAAAATGCATCGCGGTATGAACGCGTGAATCCACTGCTGCTTTTACCATCGCTTCTCCGTCTTGTGTGTTGTGCGCAAGCGGCTTTTCACTTAGCACATGAAGGCCGGCACTTGCTGCACGCTTCGCCAGTTCAGCATGGCTTGAAGGCGGAGTACCGATATACACCCATTCGATCGGCGAATGAAGAAGTGCGTCAAGAGAATGGACAATCGGCACGCCATAAAGCTCTTGGAGTTTCTTTAGCCGTTCTGGCTGCTCATCAAATACCGCAACGATGTTCACGCCTTTTTCTTGTTGAATTTGTTTAATGATGCGTTCTCCTACAATGCCGGCTCCAATAATGCCGATTGAAATCATAAAATCCCTCTTCTCTTAAGGCCAAAAGGCTTAAATTCTGTTTCTCTGTTTAACAGTGTAACCTCTGGGGGTATAGAATAGTCAAACAATTAAGATTGAAAATCGAGGAGGAACTCAACATGAACGATCACACAAACTGGTGGGAACCGATTTTTTCAGGTGAACTTGAAGTTGGATTGAACAAAAATCGACTGGATGACATGGAGCAAGAAACTTTTTTGTATTTCAACGAACCGCAGCTTGATATGGAGACGAACGCCTAAGTGAAAAAACTATTCATTGGCTGTTGCATCAGTACATAAAAACGCCTTTTTCAAAAACCATTGAAAAAGGCGTTTTGCATTTTTGCATGTGTTTTATTCCAAACTGCGCCATAAATAAAGCGACGCATACGATAAATACGGCGACCATTCCGGCAAATGCCGCATGATTTCTTCCGTTTTCGGTTTTTCTTCCCGGTGCCATTGGATTTTCAAGGCATTTTGAAGCCCGATGTCTGCCAGTGGAAACAAATTCGGCCGGCCCAATCCAAACAGCAAAAAATTCTGGGCGGTCCATGGACCGACGCCTCGGTAAGCAATCAATTCCTCCGCGATTTCATCGTCTTCTTTTCCGGCCATGCTCTCGATAGCCAAGCGGCCTTCTGCAATCGCCTTCGACAAGCCAATGACGTATTCCGCTTTTCGGGTGCTGAATTGCAGCTCCCGGAACTCCTCTACAGTCCGTTCGGCAATAACCGCAGGTTCAGGATAAAACCAAACCCCTTCAATTTCTTCGCCGTAGTTTTGGACAAAGCGGCTTGTTAATGTATGGGCAAAAGCCAAGTTCAACTGTTGATGGATAATGCTTTTCATCAGTGCCCCGTACAGCGAAAACTCACGGACGAGCGGCGTGCCTTTATGCTCTTCAAAAAGCGCAGCAAGATTAGTATGCTGAAAATGTTCATGGACGGGTTCAAGAGACCGGTGAAAATGAAACAATTCTTTCACATGATCCATTTGATGCTCCTGTGCCCCTTCGATCAGAAAAACCGGATTTTCGCTTGTGCCGACGGCTTTAACTGTAACCACATTCTTTTCAGCCATCGGCACCTTGACGCTTTTGTCCGATAAATCGACAGCGTGCAGCGGGTCCAGCGACAGCCGGTTGAGCGCCCGTTCGAAATCGTAAAAAAACGGCAGTGAAATTTGCATAGTCCTCCCCCTTTTTTCAACCGTACCGAAACAAACATTTGTTTGCAAGCTTGATCTAGACAAAATATAATGATCATTGAAAGCAGGAATTTTGATGAAATACTTTATGCTATTGATTGGCCTGTTCATGCTCTCGGGCTGTACGTTAAGCGATTCAACAGACACTGGCGGCACAATCGACCGGATTGAGGTTGATGTTGTTTCCGTTATTGATGGCGATACCATCAAAATCGACTTTGAAGGCAAAGAACAAACGGTCCGCTATTTGCTGATCGATACACCGGAAACCAATCATCCATCGCTCGGCGAGCAGCCGCTTGGAAAAGAAGCGACCGCTGAAAACAAGCGCATCATCAATTCCGGCGACGTATCGATTGAATTTGACGAGGGCGGCCGATTCGATGACTACGACCGGCTGCTCGCTTACATTTACGTCGACGGCGAAAGCGTGCAAGAAAAAATGCTAGAAGCCGGTTTGGCCCGCGTTGCCTATGTCTATCCGCCAAATACCCGGTACTTGGATGAATTCGAACAAACAGAACAACAAGCGCGCGATGCCAAAATTGGCATTTGGGAGTTCGACAATTACTCGACCGATCGTGGATTTAACGAAGATGCCTATGGAACTTCCAAACACGCTATAGAAAACAAAAACGAATGCACCATCAAAGGCAACATCAACCGAAACGGCAATAAAATCTATCACTTGCCGAGTGATGGTTCATATGAACAAACCAACCCGGAACAATGGTTTTGTACCGAACAACAAGCCCGGGATGCCGGATTTAGAAGTGTTGGCCAGTAAAAAGGAGGATTTCCATGCAAGTCATCGTGCTGCGTTTTGATTACGCGTCATCTAAGAAGATTGAAGAAATGCAAAAACAAGGGAAAGTGGCAAGTTTGAAAAATGAAACCAGCTTCCCGCCGCACCTCACCTTGCAATCGTTCAAGCAAACGAAGCCGCTTGATCTAAAAGCCGCTGTGGAACCATGGGCAGAAAACTTCAAGCAACTGCCGCTATCATTTGATTCGCTTGGATTTTTCAAGCAAAAAGGCACATTTTTCTTATCGCCTGTTTCGACACATAGCTTAACTGAACTGCATCGCTCCATCAATTTATCGACCCGAGAATTCAGCGGTCAAGACCCCCTGTATCTTCCCGATCATTGGGTACCGCATACTACGGTCATGGACAACATAGCAGCTCCTTTTTGGGGGCCGTTGTTTGGCCGCTTGTCGATGGAATTCGAACCTTTTGAAGGGACAGCGACTGCAATTGAATGCTGGTCCGTCGTAAACGGCCGTGCACAGAACGAGTGGAGCGTTTTTCTATCGGAGTAGGCATTTGACTCACGAAGAGAGCGCTACCTTGACAGGGTAGAGGTCGCTGGTTCGTCCCCTGTTTAAATTGGCAGTTGTTTCCTATGAAAATAGTATTGACTTTTTTTCCGGCGGCGATTATGATTATATTTGTCCTGGAAATTGAGATTCCTTAGCTCAGCTGGGAGAGCGCTACCTTGACAGGGTAGAGGTCGCTGGTTCGAGCCCAGTAGGAATCATTGGGTGCCAAACCCACGGCAAACTTTAGGAACAAAGTTTGCTCCACAAACCGTTGCCTTCGGGCGGCGGTTTTTTATTTTGCCTAAACCAAACACCGGAAAAAAGCTGCTCGCTTTCTTCCGGTGTTTTTTGAATAAATGGCTTATGCTGCTAATTGATATCCATGCCACTGTATTCTCTTTGTTTTTTTATTAGCGCAATCAAGGCAGCAGAGGCGGCAACTCCGATTGCTGCACTGTATACGACTCCCCATCGAAGCGGGATATTTTTCGATCCGACCGGCAAAGGCTCTTTGAATCCATAAGTGTATTCCGTCAGCTCATCTACGGTCGGCGTCGGTGTATTGCCAGGCCATATCATTTCATAAAATTCATCTGTTAAATGTTCGACTTCATCTGCGGCCGTCTTTAAATGGCCCATGACATTTTCGAATGTCGAGCTTTTGGCCAATTTGCCAAGTGCCAAAACAAAAACCGGCTCTGGAATCCGGTCGATGATTCGGAGCCCTGGAGGAGCAAGGGGAATCCCAGCATTTTGAGTTGCCTGCAATGATTCATGAAGCGCACGCTTTAACAAAACGTGAGCATCCCGGGTAACAGCAAAATGCTCTAATTCGGTATTGCATGCGTAAACGGCTGGAGCCAATGTTGGAATCAGCAAAGCAACGTGCGTTTTCAGCCAATCGTCCATATCTTTTCGAATTTCTACCCGGTACCCACGCATGGAACTGAGCACCTTCGCAACTTCCCGGGTTCTGGCTGTAACGCTTCCATCCGCTTCGCCAATCGGCAATACCATGGGCTTCGCTTCTTCGACTGGCATCATGTGCATGACATGCCCGTTCTTAAAGCCGCCGGGATGAGGAAAACCGGCCATTACCCGTTCTTTACCGAGCGCCTCAATAAATTCCTGCTGCCCCGCTGCGTTATTCATCATGAAAAGAAAGGTAGGAATTTTTTTATTGGCCGCTAAAACGGGCAAAATATCAGAAACCCGATTTTTACGCATCGGTATAATGACCAAATCATAGATATCCTCTTCATTAAGCCGCTCCACAACCGGAAGGCGGGTCACCGTTTGTTTCCTTGTTTCCGTATTTTCGGTAATCACACCATAAGTCTTTAGCTCTTGCTGCCGCTCTCCGTGATCAAGCAGGAATACCGAATGCCCTGCTTCCGAAAGACGTTCGGCGAACAAACTGCCGAAAGGTCCAACGCCATAGATCAAAATTTTCTTTTTCATGACTCTTGCTCCTTTGCAATGATGCTAGAAGAGTGTTTGGCTAATTAGATAAACATTTCGCTGCTTCATGCAAATTCACTAGTAATTCATCAGTTGGTTATCCTCTCTTTCCCTCATAAAGAACTCTCAGAAAAATTTTACAGAACTATTTAATCGCCTTCCTTCTTTGCAATGGCATGGCCAGAGATTCAAGCGAAAAAGCTATGTAAAACATGATATGTATAAAATGCAAGATCTCTTAAATAATAATATTTTTTTGATAATTATATCATTTTTATACGCATTATATAAAATCAAACAGGGAATTTAATAATATTTGGTGCCAGTCCACTTAAAAAACCCGAAAGAAAGCTTCTGCTTTCTTTCGGGTTTTCTAATTATGCTTCTGAAGTATGCGGCACTTTCTTTTCGCGCGACATCCATTGAAGAACAAAAAGAATGAGAAATACGACTGCTCCGATATACGAATAAATGCCTTCCGGATATATCAAAGCTATGCCGGCAGCAAAAGTGATGACTCGTTCTATCCAATTAAGTTTTCGATACCAATAGCCAATTAATCCAGCACCTACCCCTATCATTCCAGTAAACGCGGTGCCGATGACCCAGATCAATTCCGGCCAAGAGGTATCCATCATCAACAGCGCTGGCGACAAGACGAACATATACGGGATGATAAATGCCGCAGCTGCTAGTTTTGCTGCAATAACGCCTGTCCGTATCGGTTCTCCGCCTGATATGCCGGATGCCGCGAATGCCGCGAGAGCGACTGGCGGAGTTATGTCGGCGATGATTCCAAAATAAAACACGAACAAATGGGCAGATATGGCAACCACAACAGGGACAGCCGCACCGAAGGGCTGGTCAATCATCAACAAGGCAATAATCGCCGGAGCCGCAATAGTGGATGTAATAACATAGTTGGCCGTTGTCGGCGATCCCATGCCGAGCACCAGTGAAGCAAGCATGGTGAAGAAAAGCGTCAACAGGATGCTGCCCCCTGATGCCGAAATCAATCCATTAGCCAAACTAAGGCCCAGACCAGTTTTGACAACTACCCCAACAATGATCCCTGCTGCTGCAGTCGCAGCACCAACTGCCAGCGCTGTTCTTGCCCCGTCTACGAGCGCATGGACCATATCCATGAAGCTAAGCCGTGTTTCTTTGTCGATGGCACTGACAAGCACAGTAGAGAGAATCCCATAAAGGGCAGCATGCATCGTCGGAACGCCGACCATCAAAAATACGACAATGACGACGATCGGAATCAGCAAATGGATTTTCCTCAATACTTCTTTCCGATCTGGCATTTCTTCTTTCGACAGCCCTTTCATTCCCACCCGTTTCGCTTCAAAATGCGTCATGATCCAGACGCCGGCAAAATACAAAATAGCGGGAATCGCAGCGGCTTTCGCAATATCCCAATAGCTGATGCCGCCGATAAATTCCACCATCAAGAAGGCTGCGGCCCCCATAATTGGCGGCATGATCTGCCCGCCAGTTGAAGCGGTAGCTTCCACGGCGCCGGCGAATTCTTTGTTATAGCCCAATTTCTTCATCATAGGAATGGTGTAGGCGCCTGAAGTCACCACGTTCGCCACAGAACTGCCGGAAATGGTGCCTTGCAAAGCACTGGAAAAAATCGCAACTTTTGCTGGACCGCCAATCAAATGGCCCGCAAGCAACACGGACAAGTCGTTAAAATACTCGCCGACTCCGGTCTTTACAAGAAACGCCCCAAACAGCAAATAAACAAAGATGAACGTAGCGGCAACCGCAAGCGGCGTTCCAAGAATTCCATCTGTTGTAAAAAACATCAGTTGAACCACTGAATCCAAGTCCTGGCCGCGGTGTTTTAAAAACCCCGGGAAATACGGACCGAAAAAGGCGTAAGCTAAAAAAGCCGACGAAATGATGGTGATCGGCAATCCGACAGCCCGCCGAGTGGCTTCAAGTGTCAACAGCACTGCCAAAATACCGACAAAAAAGTCCATGTCGGTGACCCGGCCGAGCCGGAACACTAAATCGTTGTACATAACTGGCCAGTATGCGCCGACGACGATCGACAAGCCAGCTAAAATATAATCATAAAAAGGCACTTTCCCCCGATCGCCTTTTCGCTTGAAAGCTGGAAACAGCAGAAAAATCAACGAAAGCGCAAATCCTAAATGGATGGACCGCTGAATATATGCTGTAAATTGCCCGTTGATTGCGGTATACAATTGGAATAGTGAAAATGCCAGCAAGCCAAAAAACACGATGTGTTTTACGATTCCGCCTAAATCCCGCGTATTGAATTCCGGGTCATACTTTTGCAGCAGCTCTTTTTGCTGTTCTTCCGAAATATAGGAAAACTCCTCTTCAGGCGGCAATTTTAACTCTTCTTTTTTTTCAGGCGGCACTTTCTTGCTCACTCAGACTCTCTCCTTTCAGCTGCTGAAAAATGGACAAACGCTGAACTTTTACTGTGTACGATGTTCCGCGTTCAAGCGTTTTCTTTAAATCGAATTTTTCGTGGTTGGTCAGCAATGAAAGTTCCGATTCTACATCACCAATAAACAAACGAAACTCCGGCATCTTCCTCTGCATATTCTTAATGAAATACTTTCCGTCCTTTTCGACAAACCGCTCGCCTTTTTCTGCATTTGAAGGCATGCCGATATTAAAGTCCTCGTACTCCAATTCAGTGGCCATCAGCGTATTGTCTTGGAGAACTTGATAGCTTTCGATTACATCGGACAAATGAATAGTGTGGGTGTATTTGATTTGGAAAGACAGATCAGTTAGCGGCAAATAAGCGGCCACTTGGTTGTTTTCATTGTTAATAAACACGTAATTTTCTTTTAGCGGCATGAACATCAACAGAAAAAAACTTGCTAATAGCCCCAAAAAGAAGTAAAAAGTCCGCTTTTTCATTAAACTTGCCATAGTGGGTTCTCCTTCGCCAGCAAACAGAAAGAACGACGATAAAGCTCTAACTTTATCGTCTCCTTATTTTTTATGGATTGACTTCGTCAAAATATTTTTGAGCTCCTGGATGGACTGGAATTCCGATTCCTTCCAATGCCGTTTCAGCTTTGATAAGCTGTGCTTTTGCATGCTGAATTTTGTCGGTGTTTTCAAAAATCGCTTTTGTTACATCGTAGACGACATCTTCCGGCAAATCATTTTGCGCCACCAGCATCGCAAGCACCGAAACTGTCGGCACATCTTCCGCTATTCCGTACGTATCCGCTGGAATGGTTTCATGCGCGTAATACGGGTATTTTTCAATGAGCGCATCCGCTTTGTCTTTTTCAACCGGTACAATGACCACTTCAGCAGAAGCACTTAAACTTTCCACTGCTCCCGTTGGCGTGCCCGCAGTGATGAAAGCCGCATCGATCTGCCCCGCTTGCAAACTTTCCTGAGATTCGGCAAAATCCAGGTTTTGGGCTTTCACGTCTTCCATTGTCATGTCATGGATTTCCAGCAGCTGCTCCGCATTGATATAGGTCCCGGAGCCTGGCGCACCAACTGAGACGCTTTTGCCAGCAAGATCCTCATACGAAGTAATGCCAGATCCTTCAGTAGTAACCAATTGAATTGTTTCGGGATATAAAGCGCCGACCGCTGAAACGGTATCAATCACTTCGCCATCAAACATATTCGACCCTTCTGCTGCGTAAAAGGCCGTATCGGTTTGAACAAATGCCATCTGGGCGTCTCCATCCGCCAGAGCTGTCATATTTGCAGCTGAAGCTTGAGAAGATTCTGCCGTCGTTTTAATGCCTGTTTCGTCTGTAATGATCTGTGCCATCGCTCCGCCTAATGGATAATACGTGCCCGTGGTTCCCCCCGTTAATAGGCTGATAAATTCTGGAGCTGCTGATTCCCCGCCGGTTTCACTTCCGCTGCCGCTTGGTTCTGTTTCGGGTTCACTTCCACATCCTGCCAAAATCAAAGAGCCCGCCAATGCAATCACAGCCCACGCATTCATTTTTCTTATCGCCATTATTCTTCCCCCTTTTTTCTGATTAATTAGATAATTCCAATAATTATCATATCATGACTTTCTATTCAGGGGAATAGCGAATTTCCTATATACTTTTGTCTGCTTTTACACCATAAAATTGCTATTGTAACGATTAAGATAGGTAAGGAAAAAAAGGAAAATGCCGCTCACAAGTGTTGATGCGAGCGGCATTTTTTAAGAATAAGAATTTAGAATAGCCTTCAAGTTTCCGTTCCTTCAATTTGGGATTCCGGCACTGTTTCTTCCGGCGGCAAATCTTCAAACGTCTTGCCTTGCTCTTCCAAATCGCGGGTTCGGTGGGCAATGCGTGCTGATGCACAAGCTGCAACACTTGCTACCAGATCGTCAAGGAACGTATGGACCGCCCCCCCAGCTTTTGTATCTAGCTTGCGGATGACACCAATTTTATTTTTATCCAAATGGCCGAACGTGGTGACGGCAATACTGCCGTAAGTTAAGACAGCCCCAAGGCCGATCATTTCATCAACGCCAAATAAGCCTTCATCGGCCCCGACAATCGATTGAAGCGGCCGAGATAATTTGCCTTGTTCAGCGAGCTCATCGAGTTCGACACCAACTAAAATAGCATGTTGCATTTCCCGTTTGCGCAGCACGCTTTCTACGGATTCCATACAATGTTCTAGTGTCAATCCCTCGTTATAGGGACGCTGCATCTCCAAAACTATTTTAGCAATTTCCTCATTAGTGACGCCTCTTCTGACAAGCGCGTCTTGCGTCGCTTTCGTCACTTCGTCCGAATGCACACGAAATTTTCCACCATCCATCGAAAAACCCCTCTCTCTATTGAAATGCCTTCTTCCCCCATTATACCCTTCTGCAGGAATATGTTACAATTTTCGTACAAACCGGATTAGGAGGATCGACCATGAATCGAGGAAATGTACAGGATTTAACGCTTTACAGCCAAGAACTACAGGAAGATATGCAGCTTCTAGTCTACCTGCCGGCCAATTATTCGCCGTTATATAAATACACACTTGTCATTGCATCCGACGGCAAGGATTATTTCCAGCTCGGCCGCATCCCGCGCGTCGTGGATGAACTGCTGGAAAACAAAGAAATTGAAAACCTAATTGTGGTCGGCGTACCTTACAAGAACGTCAAAGACCGCAGCAATAAATACGAACCAACCGGCGAGCAGCACGCAGCGTATTTGCGTTTCTTGGCCCATGAACTTGTCCCTTATTTGGACGAACACTACCCAACCTATCAAGTTGGCATGGGGCGTGCCTTGATCGGCGACTCGCTTGCAGCTACCGTTTCACTTATGGCCGCTTTAAAATACCCGAATATTTTCGGACGCGTCATTTTGCAGTCGCCTAAAGTGAGCGATGAACTGCTTGAAAAAGTATCGGCTTTCAATTCGGCGAATTCTTTTACGGTCTACCACGTCATCGGTACGGGCGAAACGGCCGTCAAGCTGACTTCCGGAGGCACAGCTGATTTTCTTGAGCCGAACCGACAACTGAACCACTTGATGAAACAAAAAGGCTTTTCTCTTTTTTACGAGGAATTTGATGGCGACCATACGTGGAAACATTGGCAGCCGGATTTGAAACGAGCGCTCATTCAAAACTTCGGCCTGTGATAGTTCTTTTCCAATCTTTCGACACTTTGCTATAATAGAAACATAATATGAATATAACCGATAAGGGGGCTTTACTATGAAATATGGCGTTGCCGCATTTCCATCCAAAAAATTGCAAGACTTAGCCAATTCCTACCGAAAACGCTATGACCCGCATTACGAATTGATTACACCTCATATGACGTTAAAAGACGCTTTTGAAGTAGAAGATGATCAAATTAAAGAGATTTCCGAAAAAATCGCGGAAATTGCTAAAAGCCATAAACCATTTAAATTGCATGCTTCTCGCGTTAGCTCATTTTCTCCTTTAACGAATACGCTTTATTTTAAAGTGGATCCAACTCCTGAAATTTTGGAGCTGCACAAATCATTGAACACCGGTTTCTTTAATACGGAAGAAAAATATTCGTATGTTCCGCACATTACTATTTCCCAAAAATTATCGGATTCAGAACACGCCGATATTTTTGGCCAGTTAAAAATGGTCGGCGTCAATCACGAAGAAATCATCGACCGCATCCACTTGCTGTATCAGCTTGAAGATGGCTCATGGACTGCTTACGAAACGTTCCGTTTAACAGGAGATGATCAATAATTGCAGAAAGTTAAAATTGCTGAAACCCCGTTGGAAAAAGAACAAGCCTTGGCGGTTCGGAGAACAGTTTTTATTGAAGAACAAGGCGTGCCTGCAACAATTGAACTGGATGAACACGACCGGACAGCGGTTCATTTCGTCGGCTACGAACTTGCACAGCCAATAGCTGCCGGCCGCATGCGGGAATATGAGCCGGGCGTAGGCAAAGTAGAACGCGTAGCCGTACTTCCATCCTACCGCGGACAGCATGTCGGCGTTGCCATCATGGAAGCCATGGAAGAATACGCTCGGTCAAACGGCTACTTCCGCTTAAAACTAAATGCCCAATCGTACGCCATTCCTTTTTATGAAAAATTAGGTTATGTCATCACGTCCGACGAATTTTACGACGCGGGAATTCCCCACAAATCGATGGAAAAGCAAGTAATGTAATAAAATCAATTAAAAAAGCAGATCAGCGCATAGGCTGATCTGCTTTTTCTATAATTATTAAAGAATATGGTAGCCGCTATCGACGTGGATGGTTTCTCCTGTAATGCCGCGGGACATTTCGCTGAACAAGAATACGGCTGTATCGCCGACTTCTTCAGGCGTTGTGTTGCGGTGAAGCGGTGCTTTCTCTTCAATTTCATGAAGGATCGAGTTGAAATCGCTGACGCCTTTTGAAGAAAGCGTGCGGATCGGGCCAGATGAAATGGCATTGACGCGGATTCCGCTTCTGCCCAAATCTGCTGCCAAATAGCGGACCGACATTTCAAGCGATGCTTTTGCTACGCCCATAACGTTGTAATTCGGCATTACGCGCTCGCCGCCAATGTACGTTAACGCTACAATGCTGCCGCCTTCTTCCATCAGCGGTTTCGCATATTTCGAGATGACAGTTAACGAATACGAACTGATATTTTGCGCCAACAAGAAACCGTCTCTTGATGTATCCGAGAAGTTGCCGGCCAACTCTTCCGTTTTGGCAAATGCGATGCAATGCGCCAATCCGTGGATGGTGCCCACTTCTTCTTTGATTGTGTTAAAACATTTCTCGACATCTTCGTCGCTAGTAACGTCACAAGGCAAAATCAACTCATGGTTGCCATCTAATGTAGCAACCAAATCGCGGACCGACTTTTCAAAGCGCTCCCCTGCATATGTAAAAATCAATCGGGCGCCTGATTGGTCCAAAGAACGGGCAATTCCCCAGGCAATGCTGCGTTTGTTCGCAACTCCCATAACTACAAACGTTTTTCCTTCTAATGATATCGACATTTATATTCCTCCTGTACCGATTATTATCTCAACTTATTACCTGGTACTAATATTACCCTATAAAAAAGAAAAGTGCAATTCGCACTTTTCTAAAGTTGGTTTAAAAAAGTTGTAGCTAGGCCAAGGTAAATTAATATCGAAATGATGTCATTCAACGTAGTGATAAACGGTCCTGATGCTACTGCTGGATCGATTTTCATGCGGTGGATCAAGAGCGGAATAAATGAGCCGGCAAGTGTGGCTACAAAAATGGAACTCATGACCGCTGTTCCGACCAAAATGCCGATCAGCAATTCGCCTTTCCAGAAATACACCAACCCAATCACGACCACGCCACAGACCACACCGGTAATCAAACCCGTTCCCGCTTCCCTCATCAATAGCTTGAGTTTGCTTTCTTCTTCAATGTCCCCTGTCGCAATACCACGCACGGCGACAGCTAGCGCTTGTGTTCCGCTGTTTCCAGCCATGCCGGCAATCAATGGAATAAATACTGCAAGCAGTGCCACTTGATCAAGCGTCGCTTCAAACAAGCCCATTAAATTTGCGGTCAGCATACCGAGGAATGTCAGCAAGATCAGCCATGGCAGCCGTTTTTTTGCAGCTGTAAACGGCCCTTTGTCAAAGTTTTGCATATCAGTGACACCGGCTAGTTTTGAATAATCGTCCGATGCTTCTTCGTCAAGCACGTCAATAATATCATCGACGGTAATGATTCCAAGCAAATGGTTTTGAAAATCTACAACCGGCATCGCAAGAAAATCATAGTCTTTAATCATGCGAGCCACTTCTTCCTGGTCTTCGCTGACTGACACACTGACGACGCGTTCGCTCATGATCGTGCCAATCAACGTATCTTCATCAGCTATGATCAAATCACGCAGCGTGACAATGCCAGTTAGTTTGCGGTCATCATCGATTACAAAGACATAGTAAATCGTTTCCGCGTTCGGCGCGGCATTTCGAAGAATGTTCATGGCTGAACGGACCGTAGAATTTTGCGGGATGGCAACAAACTCCGTTGTCATAATAGATCCGGCCGTGTATTCCTCATAATGCAGCAAATCTTTGATATCGCGGGCGGCTGCTTTGTCCATAATCGATAAATAGCTCGCCACTTGCTCTTTGTTTAAATTATTTAACACATCCACTGCATCATCGGAAGACATCAAGGCGAGAAGGTCTGCCGCATAGAGCGAATTCATTTCTTTGAATAGGTCTTCGTATTCTTCGTCGTCCAATTCAACGGCTTCAAAAATTTCAGCCATTTCTTTTGGAGAGAGATACTGATACAGCAGCGCGCGTATTTCTGGTTCAACTTGTTCGTAAAACACAGCTTGATCGTATGGATGATAAGATAAGAATTCTTCTCTGAAGCTTTCCAGCTCCCTGCGTTCTATTAAATCCAGCAATATTTCTACATTCAATTCTTCGTCGCGAACTGTTTTTTCTTCCATCATGTATGCTCCCTCCTTTCAAGTGTTTACCTTTCGACTATCGTATTCTATACGTTACACTAGGTTTAAGCAAATAGGCAATCTGGCCAATGAGGTGATTAGAATGAAATACGACATCATCGGAGATATTCATGGGTGCTTTAACGAATTAATCGAACTTCTTACTATTCTTGGCTACGAAAAAGAAAACAGCCATTACGTCCACCCAGAAGGCCGCCAGCTGGTCTTCGTCGGAGACGCCATGGACCGCGGCCCGGATTCACTGGCAGTGCTCCATCTCTTGTTTTCCATGCAAGACCGCGGGAGCCTTTATTATTGCCCGGGGAACCACTGCAATAAATTATACCGGTTTTTCAAAGGCAATAAAGTACATCTTGCCCACGGTCTCGAAACAACGGTCAATGAGTTTCACCGGCTGAACAAAAAAGAGCAGCAGCAATTCCGTGCCCGCTACGTGCAATTTTATGAAAAGCTGCCGCTTTACTTGGAATTCGGCGAAGAGTTGGTCGTGGCTCATGCCGGCATCAAAGAAGACATGATCGGCAAACCGATTTCAAAAGGCATTGCCTCTTTTGTCCTATACGGCGACACCACTGGAAAAATTGATGCCAATGGCCGCCCGGTCCGCCGCGACTGGGCCAAAAATTATAAAGGCCAAAAAATAATCGTTTACGGCCACACCCCTACGTCGGAACCTTATATCATCAACAATACGGTCAATATTGATACCGGCTGTGTATTTGGCGGATCGCTTTCCGCTTTTCAATTTCCGGAAAAAACAGTTGTCTCCGTTCCGTCGGCTCAACCTTATTATTCCGACCGTTTTCATCACTACCGTTGAACCAAGTCCGCCATGTCTTCGTTGAGCGGAGAGGAAAAATGCAAAGACATCCCCGTTGTCGGGTGAATCAAATCCAATTCCGCACAGTGCAACGCCTGCCGGCCGATCAAGTCCCGTTTTCCTCCATACAAGTCATCCCCTAAAAGCGGATGGCCGATATGGGAAAGGTGCACACGGATTTGATGTGTTCTTCCTGTGTTGAGCTGCACCAACAAATGGGAAAAGTTTCTGTATTCATTAACTACTTGAATTTCCGTTTCGGCAAATTGCCCATCCGACCGAACTTCCCGTTCAATGATGCTTGTGCTTTTCCGGCCGATAGGAGCCGTAATTCTGAAATGGGAATCCGGCAACTTGCCATGCACCAATGCCTGATACCGTCGTTTCATCTTTTTTTCCTGCTGCTGCATGGAAAGCATATGATGAATATGGCGGTTTTTTGCGATGCATACGAGGCCAGACGTATCCCGGTCAAGCCTTGTCGCGATGTGGAGCGTCGCTGGTATCTTTTCGGTTTCAAAATAATGCGCCACAATATTAGCCAAACTTCCAGATGGGTGTTCACGAGACGGGATGGTGTTTTGATCTTTAGGCTTATTGACAATCAACAAAGCTTCATCTTCATAAACAATCGTTAAATGCCCCGCTTCAGCGACCAAGCCTTTACCCAGTTCTTCATTCGGAAAAATAACGGTCACGGCATCATCTTTTTGCAAAAGATGCCGGACCGTTACTTCTTTGCCATTTACTAAAAGCTGGCCGCCACTGTATTTCACAGACGCCAACGTGCGTTTCGAAATGCCCCAGCCGCCAAGTGCCTCCCGAAGCAGAATCGGTTCAGCTGCGGTATACGATAATTGGAATGGTTTCATTTAACGTCCCTCACAGATCGCTGTCAATGAACGAATCGTGCACGCGTTTCCAGAACGGGAATGCACGGAAGCGCGCGAAGCGAACTTTTTCATCAGCGACTCGGTATTCAATCGATTTAACGTCTTTATGTAGCAATTGCACATGATCGATCGTCACCATAAAGTCCGGCGCTTTGACTGGACGCAGGACGCAACGATGATGTGCTGGCAAGACGAGTGGTGATCCCACGGTCCGGAACACCCGGTTGTTAATGGAGGCCATTTCGGTCAATTGCATCGCCTGCAATGACGGGTGGATAATTGCCCCGCCAAGCGCTTTGTTGTAAGCCGTGCTGCCCGATGGCGTCGACATGCACAAACCGTCTCCCCGGAAACGTTCAAAATGGCTTTCGTTCAGAAAAACATCCATAACGAGCGTTACTTCCGGCGATTTTACAGTCGATTCATTCAATGCCAGGTAAACCGCCGGCTTGTCTGAATGTTGATAGTGAATGGTAACTTCCACCAATGGATATTCAATGACTTCATAATCTTTTTTGGCAATGGACAATACCAATTTTTCAATTTCAATAGGCTTCCAATCTGCATAAAATCCAAGATGGCCGGTATGTATGCCGACAAAGGCCACGGAAGCCAATTGGTCACGGTATTTATGGAAAGCGTGCAAAAGCGTGCCGTCGCCTCCAATCGATAACACGACGTCCGGCGATTCCTCATCCCAGACCATTTCAAAATCTTCAAGATATGCACGTGCCGTGGCCATCAATTCATTTGATAAATCATCGGTTCTCGACATAATAAAAAATTTCATTGTTTTTTTCGCTCTCCTTCCCGTTCAGCAGGAAAATGCGTGCTGGGCGATTCTTTGTATTCGCTAAAGTAAGCTTGCGCGTCTTGGATTTCATCCCGGATTTTCGACATTTCTTCATCTAGCTGAAATGCGGCTTCCGCTGCGCGCTGCAGCCGAAGCTTGATTTCTTCGGGGAAAACACCTTTGTATTTATAGTTAAGGGAATGCTCAATGGATGCCCAAAAATTCATGGCAAGCGTCCGGATTTGGATCTCAGCCAAGATCAACTGTTCTCCTTTAACTGTCTGTACCGGGTACTCGACAATGACGTGGTAAGAGCGGTAACCGCTTTGTTTTTCGTGGGAAATATAATCTTTTTCTTCCACTATGCGCAAATCATTGCGTTGGCGCAGCAGCGAAACCACGGTTTTGATGTCCCCGACAAACTGGCACATCATTCGGAGTCCGGCGATATCTTGCAATTCGTGGGCAAGCTTTTCCGACGGCTCAAACGGAATGCCTTTTTCGAGCGTTTTATCGTATATGCTGGCCAACGGTTTTACGCGGCCAGTCACAAATTCTATTGGTGAATTCGTATTCTCGGTTTCAAATTGCCTGCGCATGCCTTTGAACTTTATTTTTAATTCATCGACTGCTTGTTGGTACGGTGCTAAAAAACGATCCCATTGGCCCATCAGTGGTCCCCC
Source organism: Planococcus sp. YIM B11945 (assembly GCF_050864155.1). Taxonomy (NCBI): domain Bacteria; kingdom Bacillati; phylum Bacillota; class Bacilli; order Caryophanales; family Caryophanaceae; genus Planococcus; species Planococcus sp. YIM B11945. The sequence goes on from NZ_JBOZWR010000003.1 coordinate 267,088, forward strand.
TCACTTCTGTTTACATTCGTGAAGCAAGCGCCTCATCAAAAACTGTTTCTACAGCCAAACGAAATGTCTCGCTATAGTTTGTATTATCTTTTATGTTCTCTAATAACATCCACAATTCCTCGTGAAAACGCACAAGCGGCAAGATTTGCTGCCCATACATAAGCAAAGGCACCGTTTCACGTTCTAGCGCTTCGGCTAAACTTGGCCAAACGGCTTCTGAAAACTGCAAGTAGATAAATTTTGTGCCGCTATCGAGCAAATATACAAATGCCCGGTTTTCCGAATCTGCAATCATTCGTCCCGAAGCTTCAATGCCGACTGCCGGCTCGGCAGCATCCACAACAAAGTGGATTTCGGTTTCTGTCATTTTTCCTTTTCTTGCTTCAACAAGTTTGCGCAATGCAATCTCCCTTTCACAAAAGCGATCCTGGTTCTTATGCAAAATGGCGATAAAATCGAAATCCCTAAACTCGACATTCCATTTCGCAAAAACCTTCCTAATAGTCATATTTTAGCACAGCTCTGCCAAACGTTGCAGTTTGCGGAAATCTATCCGATAATAAAATCAATAAAGAGGTGATGACATGTCTAAAGAACTTGAAATTGAGTTCAAAAATATGCTGACAAAAGAAAATTACGAAGAACTCTTGGCGTTTTTTAATTTTCGTCCAAGCGATGCCCAAACGCAAGAAAATCAATATTTTGATACATCGGATTTTCAATTAAAAGAAAAGCGCTTCGCTCTTCGCATCCGAAAGAAAAATGATCGCTTTGAATGCACATTGAAAACACCGGCTGCAGAAGGAAATTACGAAATAACTGATTTTCTTACTGCTCAAGAAGCTCAAAACATCCGCCATTCTGTATCATTTGATGCTTTAGAAGTTCTGGCTGTATTAAGTACAGAAGGAATTGAGTGGAAGCGGCTCCGCCCGATCGGTTCGTTGATCACGCACCGCATCGAGTTTGAATATGAAGGCGGATTGCTGGTGCTTGATCACTCTTTGTACAACGGAGTGGAAGATTACGAATTGGAGTATGAAGTGAGCGATGCCGCATCAGGAAAACAAAAGTTTGAGAATTTTTTACAACAACACAACATCCCTTCTCGCCCTGCCGATAAAAAAATTGCACGCTTTATGAAAGCCGCTACTGCGCGCCACTAAACAGTTTATACAAATAATTTACATCTGTTTCCATTTCGCGTCCACTTCTTAGCAGTCGATTTGTTTGAGAAATTTCTTCTTCGTTGTTAGAATGAATTTACAGCTAAAGCAAAGGAGACACAATGATGACTGGAAAACCGATAATTCCGTACGACGAAATTGGTGCGGAACGACTGTCACGGTTAGTCGATGCATTTTATGCTCGTGTGGCTGAGCATCCAAAGCTGCAGCCTATTTTCCCAAAGGACTTAACAGAAACTGCGAGAAAACAAAAACAGTTTATGACTCAATATTTAGGTGGACCCAATATTTATTCGGAAGAACATGGTCATCCCAGGCTAAAAGCCCGGCATCATCCATTTCCTATCACTCCGGAACGCGCACAGGCGTGGCTCGAGTGCATGAGCGAAGCCATGGATGAAGTAGGATTGACCGGGAAATTTCGTGAAACCTTCTATAATCGCCTTGTTCTGACGGCGCATCACATGGTCAATGAACAAGATAGTGAGGAGGAGTTGTCGTGAGTAAATTGGATTATGCGCAAGAGATTACTGAAAAAGCAAATTCGCTCAAGCCTTTGGAATTATACATTTTTATGGACCCGCTCAATTCCGAATGTTGGGAATTGCAGGCAATCATCCGTAAACTTCAAATCGAATACGGCCATTATTTCTCCATGCGTGTAGTGTTAAGCACCAAGCTTTCAAATTTAAACTCGATCAACAAAACGTCCATTATAGATACCAATAATCTTTCTCACCCTGTACTCGCTTCGGTTGCAGTCAAAGCTGCAGAACTTCAAGGGAAACGGGCAGGCAATCGCTTTTTGCACAAATTGCAGGAGCACTTGCTGCTAAAGACAAAAGATGTTTCGTCTTATGCCATTCTTTTGGAAATTGCTGAAGAATCCCAATTGGATCAAGAAGAATTTAAACGTGATTTTCATTCAGTTCATACCGCAAAAGCTTTTCAATGCGATTTGCAAATTACGCGTGAAATGGAAGTTAGCGAAGTGCCGAGCATTGTTTTTTTCAATGAATGCATAGAAGACGAAGGCGTTAAAGTATCTGGACTTTATCCATATGATGTTTATCAAACCATTTTACAGGAAATGCTTGGAAACGAAAGTTTAAACCGGCAGACTCCTCCTTCATTAGAAGTCCTATTTGCAAAATATTCGACGATGGCAACTAGAGAAATTGCCTCTATATATAACATTTCTGAACAAACTGCTGAGCGGGAATTGAAGAAACAAATGCTCCAACAAAAACTGGAGCGCATCTGCTTATCCGACGATACGTTGTGGAAAGCAAAATAACCGATCCGCTATATGCGGGTCGGTTTTTTTCTTTGATTGATTAGAAAGTATAAACAGTGATTTGCGCTTTTCTAAAAAGCGAAAGGCGCCTTCCACGTCCGGAAGGCGCCTTTCCTATTACACAAAGGGGATGGGAGAAATGTTCACGCTCAAACAAAGGGGTGTATGTTTGTATGTGATTTATTTCACAACCTAACCTTATCACGAAATAATTGTTAATGCAATAATTCACAAAGATTTTCACAAAACCGTCAAATTTGACATAACCCTTTTTTCTCGTTTCCTTCATGAAGATTTCCGTTTCATTAGTGTTTTCAACGGATTTTCATCCGTCTCTTACGCTATTTCAGAAAACAGAAAATCTGCACCAAAAGATGCTTATCAGCATTTGGTTAATACAGAATAGCTTAGTAACACCACATAATACTATATTAATAAAACAAAAAAAGAAAGCCAATCATTATAATCGGCTTTCTTCTCTACAATTATTTTTTCAATAAAAGCTTTTCTAATTCATCCAGTTTTTCTTCGAATACTTTGCAGGCATCTTCTACAGGTTTAGACGAAGTCATGTCCACGCCAGCTTTTTTCAATACTTCAATCGGGTAATCAGAACTTCCGGCTTTCAAAAATTCATTGATATAGCGGTCGACTGCAGGCTGCCCTTCTTCGAGTATTTTCTTGCTCAAGGCTGTAGCCGCACTAAATCCTGTGGCGTATTGGTAAACGTAATAATTATAGTAGAAATGAGGAATGCGCGCCCATTCCAAACCGATTTCCTCATCCACCGCCACTTCTTCTCCGAAATACTTCTTATTGAGCTCATAGTACACTTCCGTAAGGCGCTCAGCTGTCAACGCTTCCCCGTTTTGATCCATTTGATGCATCAAGTGTTCAAATTCGGCAAACATCGTTTGGCGGAATACCGTGCCGCGGAAGCCGTCAAGCCAATAATTCAGCAAGTAAATGCGTTCCTGGTCATCTTCAGTTGTTTTCACCATGTATTCGTTTAGCAACGCTTCATTGCAAGTCGACGCCACTTCTGCTACAAAAATCGAATAATTGCTGTAGACAAACGGCTGATTGCTGCGCGAATAATGGCTATGCACGCTGTGGCCAAATTCATGGGCTAGCGTAAACAAATTAGTGACGTTGTCCTGCCAGTTCATCAAGATATATGGGTTTGTACCATATGCGCCCGATGAATACGCCCCGCTGCGCTTGCCTTTGTTCTCATACACGTCCACCCAGCGGTTGTTCAAGCCGTTTTCAACAATCCCGGTATATTCATCGCCCAGCGCTTCCAAGCCCTTCAGCACTAAGTCTGTCGCCTTTTCATACGGAATTTCCATCTTCACTTCTTGCACAAGCGGCGTATACATATCGTACATATGCACTTGGTCGATGCCCAGCACTTCTTTGCGGAGCGCCACATAGCGATGAAGCAAATGCAGATTGTTATGGACCGTTTCAATCAAGTTATCGTAAACGGTCTCCGGAATGTGGTTATCATCCAAAGCCGCTTGGCGCGCTGACTCGAATTTGCGAATGCGCGCACTCACATTGTCACGCTTAATGTTTCCTGACAAAGTAGACGCAAACGTATTGCGGAACTTGCCGTACGTTGCGTAAACTGCCTTGAACGCATCTTCGCGTACGCGGCGGTCGCTATTTTCCAAGAAGCGGCTGTAATTGCCATGGGTGATTTGAACTTGTTCGCCGTTTTCGTCTTCAATCGTCGGGAATTCCAAATCGGCATTGTTCAGCATGCCGAATGTTTCCGAGGAAGCTCCCACGACTTCAGCCATTTGTGCCAGCAAAGATTCTTGTTCAGCCGGCAACACATGAGGGCGCATGGCATTCAATTCTTCCATTGCTTGCTGGTACAAATTCAACCCTTCGTGACTGTTGATGTACTCCGTTAACACAGCTTCGTCTAACGCTAAAATTTCTGGCGTCAAATAAGACATTCCAGCAGAAATCTTGGCATACAACGATTTCATGCGGCTATCCATCGCCTGGTATTTCGAGTTGGTTGTGTCTTGGTCATACCGCATATGCGAATATGTATAAAGACGTTGAACACGTTCAAACAATTCATCACGGTAAACCAATACAGCATAAAGAGCTTCTGCCCCACGAGTTAATGTCCCTTGGTAAGACGAGGACTTTTCAGCAAGGGCAGCAACTTCTTTGAATTCCGCTTCCCATGCCTCATCTGTAGCAAAAATGTCTTCTAAGCGCCATGTCAACTCAGCCGGCACTTCATTTCTTGTCAATGTTTTATTGGCCATTGTAAATCCTCCTTTATGCGACTCTTTCGCATGTCGAACCACTTGTTATTTTCTCAATTCTCATAAGTATTTGCAATAAATACGATATAATGTTTCAAGAAATTCGTCGGTATTTTCTTTGACGCTTTTTAGCGAATGATAAATCTCTACATAAGCAGCGGCTAAAGACTCTGCTTCAGGAGTCCAATCAAACCGGGCCAGCGATTGTTTTAAATGAATCCTAGAAGAAAACGAAGAGCCCTTGTCAGCCGCTTCTAACACTTGCAGCTGCCACAATACTGCATGAAGTGGAATGGCCTGTGCGTTTGGCACCGGAACGCCTATCGCTAACGGCAAATCGCTTGGATCCAATTTTAATTCGTAGCAACTGCGCCAGTATGGATTACGGAATTTGTTTCCGGGATAAAATTGAGCTTTGATGAATTTCTTTCGCGCTTGTAAAAAGAACGTATAGGCAGTAGTGAATTCCGAAAATGTCAGTCGCTTCGGAACAGCAAACGGAAAAACTTGCTTACTAGCGGAAAGAGATTTAACTTTGCCGATCCACCGATTGCCACTGACGTACAGTAAATTGGAACAATAATAAAAACGGTCCTGCTCCGGTTGAAAACCGATTAAATAAGTTCGGTTTTTCTGTTTTTTCAACACTTCTTGTTTCCAAGCGGGCAAAGTGAGCAGCTGAATTCCTTCATTAATAGTCTCTTGCAAGCCATTAATCCATATCGTTTGTATGCCTAGGCTGTTATAGCCTTCTGTGCGGCTGCGAATGTGTTCAGCCGGAAGTTGGCTGCATTGGAATTCAACCGCTGTCTGGCCTTCTACGAGTAAGTCTGCCCGCTGGCGGATAGGCGGCAAGTATTTTTCGAGTTCAACTGAGAAGTTTTTGCGTGTGAAGAATTGATGAAGAAGAGACTTTCCTTGCAGGTGCATAGTGGATTCTGGTTCGCTGTAAGTTTCACATAAAGAACGGGTTTCATGTGCAAAATGAGGGATCTTAATTTCGCCAACTTTTAATCTGACCGGAGCATTGCATCCAGGACAATAAAACAAACTGCCTTTCCTCATCGCCAACAATTCCTTCCTCTCGTAGGGCCTCGCCAAATTGATTAATTGCTTCTCGCTTGTTAAAGCTAGTAAGATGCCAATCACTCTCCTTTTTTTAATTGTAAGAAAACTCTTTCAACTAAGCAATAGAAAATGAATGGAAGCAAAAAAAGACACATTGGATTTACCCAATGTGTCTTTTTTGCTCGTTTTCAAGAAAGAGAATTTATTATCCGAAATAGTGAAGCACATTTGAAAGTGCATCTTCTTTGAAAATTTCTTTGCCGTACTCTTCCAGACGGTGAATCGTAACCGGAGTTGCATGTAAGTATTCTGTAAATATACTAATGTGGTTTTTCACGTCATCGTCAGAGTGCAACACTTCGTCGAAACTTGCATATAAATAATACTTTCCTTCAAAATGGTAAAGCGCTGTTTCAATCGGCACATATATCAAGCGGCGTGCGATTGGCAACAACTCATCCACTTCAGAAAACGCGAAAGTGTATTCTAATTTTTTGAGGTCAGGCTCATCAAAAACCGGTTCAAATTCATCAAACTCCGGAGCTGCAGAATCATCGCTTGAGAACATTTTACGGCGTTCATCTATATCATCAGGCATATCAAGTTTTTGCCCGTCTTTCGTTAGTTGAGCTCTTGTCACTGTGACTTCAAGTCCTTTATCCATCGCTTGAACTTGAATCCAGAGAGGGCCTTCCATAATAAAATCAGCTTCTTCGTTCACTTCATCCATCATTTCCCAAAAAAGTTCTTCGCTCTTATCTCGATTAAACCAAATTTCATCGCGGCTAAACCCGCGTTCTTCTACATCTAGATAGGAAATGTAAAATTTGACTGTGTTGTCATTTATGCGTTCAATTTCCATTTTACACCTCTCCTTTCCTTTCGAATTGGACTAAGAGGATCACCTCATAAGCCGTGCCTTGTTGCTAAGTTAATTATATCGTCTTTGAGTCCCAATGGAAAAGTTTCTGCCTGATAACAACTTGCACATCAAGTAATTAGTAGTTTAGTGTAATTATTTAAAAAATGCAACAATAGTGGATAAAGAAAAGCTGCCCAACGATCCATTATGGTTACATAAAGGTTGGGCAGCTTAAAAGCTATTATCAGTTTACCAATCGCTGCGCTTCGAGCAACTGGTATGCTCGTACTTTGCGAGGAAGGAAACGACGGATTTCATCTTCGTTATATCCTACTTGCAAGCGCTTTTCATCCATAATGATTGGACGGCGAAGCAACCCTGGATGCTCTTGGATTAGTTCATATAAACGCTGAAGTGGTAAACTCTCAACATCTACATTCAGTTTTTGGAAAATTTTCGAACGCGTTGAAATAATTTCATCAGTTCCATCTTCAGTCATACGTAAAATTTCTTTAATCTCGCTAATTGTTAACGGTTCTGAAAAAATATTGCGTTCTGTATATGGAATATCGTGTTCTTCCAACCACGCTTTAGCTTTTCGGCAAGAAGTACAGCTTGGAGAAGTAAATAACGTTACCATCATAAGTGAACACTTCCTTTCGAATTCGGGAAATAACTAATCTATTCTTAAATTAGAATCAATATAATCTAGAAGCTTTACATTCATTATACAATACTTAACTTATCTTGAATATACCATTGACATAAAAATAAAAAAAAAGGTTAGAGACTGTCACATTATTGTTATAAATAAACTACCTTCTTTTAAGTATACTACTTTTTTACCCGTATACTTTTATACTTAAACATTATTCCGGAATTTTTTATTCTCAATTACAATTTCTTTTTGAAAATTCATTCCTTAATTATTAGTACGTTTCTACTTGAAAAAAGTTGCATTCAAAAGAGCCTTCCACATAGAAAAGGCTCTTTTGAAAATCTATTGAATTTACGGGGTATAATCGACGCCAGTCGAATAGGTATTGGCAGCGTCCCACAATAAGTACTCATCAATGCCATTGTCATTCAATGCCTTGATTTGCGCCTCCACTTCCGTTTTGCCGTAATTTAAGTAGTTCCCTGCACCTAAATAGGAAGCTGTAAAATCCTGCAGCCAAGGACGAGAAACCGGTGGGGTTTTTAATTCACCTAGTTTTTTGTTTTCCACTTTGGCATATTCCGAAATCAGCTTATACGGTTCCAAATCTGGTTTTGCAATACCGAAATAAGAAGTCCAATGGCTTGGGTAGATCATGGACGAAATGACGTCGACATTTTCGGAAATTTTCGAGAAGTTTTGGCCGATTCCAGGCGCTTCTGGAAGCGTCGCAGAATAGCCAAAAATGTCAACTGAAACTTGTACATCATACGGTTTCAGCTGTTCGCGTGCATAGGCCACAAAATCAGTAACAGCTTCTACACGTGCCTGGACCGGATCAAGCCCTGCCTTTTCATATTCTCCCATTGAAAAATCCAGGGTGTCCGTCTTATTTTCAAACCCTTCCGGGAATCGGACATAGTCAAATTGAATTTCTTTAAAGCCAAGTTTAGCTGCTTCAATTGCGATTTGCACATTGTAATCCCACACTTCTTTTAAGAATGGGTTAACGAATGATTCACCGCGTCCATTCTTCCAAACAGACTCTCCATCCACAAACGACAAGTCGGGCCGTTTTTCTGCTAAAGCCGAATCTTTAAAAACAACCACGCGGGCAATCGGATAGATTTGCTTTTCTTCCATGCGTTCTAAAACAGCCCGCGGATTTTTTATGTAAGGCTGCCCAATTTCAAGTGCTGCCAACTTTGAATCTTTTTCTGGCCGGAAAGTCAAATATCCGAAGTCTTCTTTAAAGTCAATGACCATGGCATTCAAATCAGTCGTGTCGACTAGGTCCACCAATTTCTCAAAGCGGTCTCCGCCAGCAGAATGCCCGGTGACAAAAATCCCCCGCACTGCGTCCGGATATTCAAAAGTCAGTCCCGAACTGTATTTAAACAACTCAGATGAAGCTATAACATTTGAATCGATTTCATTTGTTTCATATGTACGCGTAGTAAAATCAGCAGCTTCTTTATCATCTGCTGCATATGCCGGTGCCGCTATTCCCGTGCTTAATAACATAACACCAAGTGTTGCCCATCGAATTCCTTTCATGTTGTCCTACACCCTCTCAATCAATCTTCTTTCATTTTAACATTTTTTCTATAAATTGAAAGAAATTAAAAAGCGATGCCAATTTCTGGCATCGCTTGCGTTTTATGCTTTTACCGTCGCTTTCAATGCTTCGAATTCACGTTCTGAGCACTGGACAAAATGGCCAGGCTTGATTTCTCTCATGCGCACATCGTCGCCATCCGTGTATTTATGCGTGGCTGGATCATAAGCGACCCGGACACGGTTGCGTTCATAGTCAGGATCCGGCAATGGAATTGCAGACAGCAGGGATTGCGTATAAGGATGCATCGGGTTTTTATACAACTCATCAGCAGGAGCAAGCTCCACCATTTTCCCGAAGTACATTACGCCAATGCGGTCTGAAATGTATTTCACCATTGATAAATCGTGGGCAATAAACAAATAAGTCAATCCTTTTTCTTCTTGCAGTTCTTTTAGCAAGTTAACGACCTGGGCTTGAATTGATACGTCAAGTGCTGAAATCGGTTCATCGGCAATGATGAAATCCGGTTCTACAGCAAGTGCACGTGCAATGCCTAAGCGCTGGCGCTGGCCGCCTGAGAATTCATGCGGGTAACGGTTGGCGTGCTCTTTGTTCAAACCAACTGTCTCTAAAAGATCAAAAACCATTTTTTTGCGTTCAGTTGGATTTTTCGCTAGGCCGTGGATATCAATGCCTTCTGCAATAATATCCATAACTTTCATACGCGGATTAAGAGATGCGTAGGGATCTTGGAAAATCATTTGCATCTTTCGATTGAATTTCTTTAAATCTGACTTGGATTTTTTTCCGTGGACGTTTTCGCCTTCGTAAAAAACATCGCCAGAAGTAGCATCATACAAGCGAATAATAGAGCGGCCTGTAGTCGATTTCCCACAGCCCGATTCTCCAACCAATCCAAGTGTTTCACCGCGGTAAATATCGAAGGAGATATCATCAACGGCTTTCACTTCATTGGGTTTTCCAACGTTAAAATGCTGCTTTAAGTTTTTGATTTCCAATAATTTTTCTGCCATCATACCGCACTTCCTTCATAGTATCTGCTTCCAGGGAATTTTTTCATCCGTTCGATGATTGCTTCAGGCGGATCGATATGTGGCGCGTCCGGATGCAGCAACCAAGTAGCAGCAGAATGAGTTTCACTCACTTTGAAAAATGGTGGGTTTTGTTCCATATCAATTTGCAATGCATATTCACTGCGAAGTGCAAATGCATCCCCTTTTGGCGGAGCCAAAAGATCTGGCGGCGTTCCAGGTATTGCATATAGCTTAGCATCATCAGCATCTAAAGAAGGCATAGAACTTAACAGTCCCCACGTATATGGATGCTGAGGGTTATAGAAAATTTCATCTACCGTCCCCACTTCCACAATCTTGCCTCCGTACATAACTGCAACTCGATCCGCGACGTTTGCCACAACTCCAAGGTCATGCGTAATGAATATGATCGATGTATCAATCTTTTTCTGAAGATCTTTCATCAATTCCAAAATTTGCGCTTGGATGGTAACGTCAAGCGCCGTAGTCGGCTCATCTGCAATCAAGATTTGGGGATTGCATGCCAAAGAAATTGCAATAACGATCCGCTGGCGCTGCCCACCTGAAAATTGGTGAGGGTATTGCTTCATCCGAAGTTCCGGTTTTGGCATCCCAACAAGTTTCAACAAATCAATGGCAATGCGGTTCGCTTCTGCCTTGCCCACTTTTTGATGTTTCAAAAGCGGCTCGGTAATCTGTCTGCCAATCGGCATTGTAGGATTGAGCGATGTCATCGGATCTTGGAAGATCATAGAGATGTCTTTCCCGCGAATTTTCTGCATTTCTTTGTCTTTTAATTTTGTCAGGTCTCTCCCGCCAAACATAATGGAACCATTTTTGAACTCCGCAGAGTTTTCAGGCAATAAACGCATAATCGATTTTGTGGTTACGGACTTGCCAGAACCAGACTCTCCAACAATCGCCAACGTTTCCCCTTTGTACAAATCAAAATTAACGCCACGAATTGCTTTCACTTCACCAGCAAATGTGTGAAAGGAAAGCTCAAGATCTTTAACTTGTAAAATCTTTTCCATTTTCGCTTTCCTCCTTAATCTTTCATTTTCGGATCGAGCGCATCGCGCAGACCGTCACCAATCAAGTTGAAACAAATCATAATGATGCTCAATAAAGCTGCAGGGAACATCAAAATATGCGGCTGATACTGAATTAGCTTATAACCGTCATTAATTAGCGTTCCAAGCGACGCGTCGGGCGGCTGAAGGCCAAGTCCGATAAAGCTAAGGAAAGCTTCAAAAAAGATCGCGCCCGGAATGGTAAACATTGTGTTGATTACGACAATCCCTAAAACGTTCGGCAATAAGTGCTTGCTGATAATTCGTGAGTGGCTTGCCCCTAATGTACGGGAAGCGAGAACAAATTCTTGGTTTTTGTATTTTAAGACTTGCCCACGGACAACTCGGGACATCCCGATCCAACCCGTAATGGCAATCGCAATAATAATCGCTGTGATGCCGGGATCCATTACCATGATCATCAAGATTACAATAACCAAGTTTGGAATACCGATCAAAATCTCAACAATTCGTTGCATAACGTCGTCTATCCGGCCGCCAAAATAACCGGAAATCCCACCGTATAATACGCCGATCAGCATATCAATCAAAGCTGCCATAAATGCGATGAAAAGAGAAACTTGTGTTCCTTCCCAAATACGTCCAAACATATCGCGGCCAAGGCCGTCAGTACCAAACCAATAATTCACATCTACTTTTTTCAGTTCGTAAAGGTCGACATCTTTGCCGCCCAATGAACCATGTCCATCAAAAATTCCCAATCCAGCTAGTGCAGGAATTTTCGGAGGCAAGTTTGCGTGAGTAATGGTTTGATGATTTGGTTCAAACGGGCTGATCATTGGCCCAACAAATGACATAATCAAAATCAGTAAAAAGAGGATTAGTGATAAAACCGCTCCTTTATTTTTTCGAAGGCGCATCCAAGCATCTTGCCAAAAGCTTACGCTTGGTTTAGAAATACGTTCGGCTTGGTTGGGATCAATTGTAATTCGTTCAAATGATCCTTTCGGAAATTTTTCCAAGTTTTGAGTCATTAACTATTACCTCCTGAGAGACGGATCCGCGGATCGATTACTCCATAAAGAATATCTACTAAAAGAATGACCGCAATCAAGAAGACTGAGAAGAACATTGTTGTTCCCATGATAATTGCAAAGTCGTTAACCATAATTGCTTTTACAAACTGTTCGCCAATTCCCGGGATTGCGAAAATTTGTTCAATAACTAGAGACCCTGTTAGAAGCCCTACTGCCATTGGCCCTAAAACTGTGATTAGCGGGATCAAGGCGTTGCGGAATGCATGTTTAAAAGCCACTTCTGTTCCTGTCGCGCCTTTTGCTTTTGCAAGCGTAATATAATCTGAACTTAAAACCTCAATCATTTCAGTACGGATAAAGCGGGCAGCAATTGCCAATGGCCCCATTGCAAGTGCAAGAGATGGCAGAACGCTCGACATGAATCCGTCTTTCCATAGAGCTACCGGGAACCATTCCAATTGAATGGCGAAGAAATATTGAAGCATGGAAGCAAAAACAAAGGATGGTATCGATATTCCAAAAATGGCGACGGTGGTACTCGTATAATCTATCCACGTATTTTGCCTTAGCGCTGCAACCATTCCGAAAAGAATACCGATTACAGTTCCGAACAGCATGCCTTGGAAACCAATTTGTGCTGATGGCCCGATTCGGCTAATAATCAAATCGGTAACATCTGCCCCTTTGAATTGGTTCAAAGAAACACCAAGATCACCTTGCGCCATGTTAGCCATGTATTTGAAATACTGAACTGGTACGGGTTCATCTAGGCCATATCTTGCTTCTACTATTGCCCGTTGTTCAGGGGATAGTTTAGATGCGGAAGCTATAGGGGAACCAGGCAGGACCTTCATTAAGAAAAACGTGGCTGTAGCGATCAACGCTAATGTTATTAGCATATAAAACAATCGTTTACCTATATATTTTAACATTACTGCACCTCCTGAAAGAATATATCCATTTTATAAGCTTCTCTCTATAAATAAAAGCGTTTTCTTTTAATTTTTTTATTTTGTAATTTTTTCTAAAAACCAAAACTATTCGGTGAATTTTCCCTCAGTATAAAAGAGAGTATATCGCTCCAATTGGCGATATACTCCCTTCATATTCGCTTTTAAGCAAGCTTTTTATTCTTTACCTGAAATGTACGCCCACTTGTAGCTGTAATCTCCGCCGAATGGGTGTTGAGCGATGTCATGTACATATGGCTTTTGTAGAGACATTTGACCTTGTTGGTATACAGGCGCGATTGCTGCGTCTTCTTCAATAAGGATTTTCTCTGCATCTGCCATTGCTTGCCAACGTCCAGCAGCATCAGTAGCAAGTTCACCTTTAGCTTGTGCAACTAGATCATCGAATTTCTCGTTAGAGTAAGACATCAAGTTGTGTGAAGAACCAGTTACGAACAAGTCAACGAATGTCATAGGGTCTTGATAGTCAGGGCCCCAGCCAGCGAATTGAATGTCGTAATCTTGTGACTCGTCAAGCTCAAGACGTACGTTAAATGGTACTTCTTTAAGCGTGATAGACAAACCTTCAAGGTTTTCTTCCATTTGTGCTTTCATGTACTCATCCATTTTCTTAGAAAGTTCAGAGTCTCCTCCAAGAAGTTCTAAGCTAAGTTCAGTAACGCCAAGTTCTTTCAAACCAGTTTCCCAGTATTTTTTAGCAGCTTCTACATCATATTTAAGCATGTCGCCGTTAACATCACGGAAGTCGCCTTTGTTTTCATCGAAAGTGAAATCAGTTGGTACAAGACCATTTGCAGGAAGTGAACCGTTTGCCAATACTACATCAGTTAAATCTTGTTTGTTGAAAGATGTAGCGATTGCTTTACGGATGTTTACGTTAGCAAGTGGTGTTTCTTTGCCACCGCGTTCTTGGTTGAATTTCAAGTAGAACACAGATGGGTTCAATTGTTTGATCAATTCTGGATCGTCAGCGTACTGCATAGCGTATTCGCTTGAAAGTCCAGTGCGGTCTTTTTCACCAGTTTGGTAAAGGTTCAAAGCAGTTGAAGTTTCTTTTACAACGTCAACGTTGATTGTTTCAAGTTTAACTGTTTCAGCATCCCAGTATTCAGGATTCTTTTTGTAAACCCATGATAATCCAGTGCCATCCCATTCAGTCAAAGTGAACGGTCCGTTGTAAAGGATGTTTTCAGAGTTTGAAGCATAAGCATCGCCTTTTTCAGTTACGAATGCTTCGCTTTGTGGATAGAATGTTCCGAATGACATTAGAGACAAGAAGTAAGGAGTTGGACGCTCTAATTGAACTTCTAGAGTGTAGTCATCAACAGCTTTAACTCCAAGTTCAGCTTTGTCCATTTTTCCTTCAGAAATTTCAGTAGCGTTTTTAATTGTTCCAGCCATCATGTAAGGACCGTAAGGAGATCCAGTAGCTGGGTCAATAGCACGTTGCCAAGAGAAAACGAAATCTTTAGCAGTAAGAGGTGAACCATCCGACCACTTAGCATCTTCACGAAGTTTGAAAGTATACGTTAAGCCGTCTTCACTGATTTCAGGCTCTCCACTAGCAACAGCTGGCTCAGCAAGATTATCTTTGTTTAAACGGTAAAGACCTTCGTTTACGTTGTTCAAAACGATGAATGACACTTGGTCTTCTGCGATAGCTGAGTCCATTGAAGGAATTTCAGCGCTGTCCATCAAGTTCAATTCTTGTGTAGCATCAAGTTCGCCAGTTGCGGCATCCCCTTCAGCTGGTTTTTCTGTGTCTTCTTTTGGTTCTGTTGATGTATCAGAACCGCCCCCGCCGCAAGCAGCTAGGAATGCGCTAAGAACCAATACTAGGCTTAGCAGCCAAAATAACTTTCTGTTCTTCACTCGATTGTCCCCCTTAAATTTTCTGAAAACTTGGTACACTTTTAATTATACATAATCTTTTTTTATTGTACAGTACTTTTTTAGAATCATTTACGCCATTGTAACAATAGTATGACATTTACATTACGCAAAATACTTGTACAAAGGGATTTGTTAAACCCATTTTTTTCGAAATTAAACCAATTTTTTTTTGATTTTTTGTAAAAATTCTTCTACACTAGAGAAGAATTGAGGTTTTGCTGAATGAAAAAAACAATAATTGGCATTTTAATTATTCAAGGAATAATTTTCCTGACAATATTTTTTAGATCCGAAAATCTTTCGCTATTGTCCTATATTAATATTTCTTTTGCTTATGGGGGCATCTTAGTCTTTTTCGGATTGTGGGTTTTTGTTATCCGCAATGGAGTTTTTGACATCTTTGCTATGAGCATGCGAAAAATTTTCAAAACAAAAACCACAATGGAAGATGATGAAATTCGCCCACCGTCAGAATTGCTTCCGTTTTCAAGCGCACCTTTGCTGATCATCGGAGTTGTAACATTGATCCTTATGGGTATTTCCCTCATCATTTACGAATTATAACTGTTGCATCAAAAATCTTTACTGTATTATAATTAAGTCTAATAGTAAGGCGATGAGAAAGAAGAGTAGATGCGGTTTCTTCTATAAGAGAGTCTGTGGCTGGTGAAAACAGATAGAGAACTGCATTGAATGGGCTTTTGAGCTAAAACGGTGAACAGACTAGTAGCCGTTTTCGTGATCTTC
The DNA here is from genome assembly GCF_050864155.1 of Planococcus sp. YIM B11945. Classification (NCBI taxonomy): domain Bacteria; kingdom Bacillati; phylum Bacillota; class Bacilli; order Caryophanales; family Caryophanaceae; genus Planococcus; species Planococcus sp. YIM B11945. The sequence continues at coordinate 282,752 of NZ_JBOZWR010000003.1, forward strand.
ACGTTACGAAGAAGAGTGGCCATAGATTGGCAACTAGGGTGGTACCGCGGAAAAACACATCATTCGTCCCTTTTTTACAGGGGATGTGTGCTGTGTTTTTTTATTATGAGGAGGAATATGGATGAAAAAAATCTTTTCAGGCGTCCAGCCTACCGGTACAGTCACTTTAGGAAACTATATCGGCGCATTTAAACAATTTACCGATCTTCAAGATGAATTCGATTGTATTTTTTGCATTGTCGACCAGCACGCAATCACAATGCCGCAAGATCGGCTCGAGCTGAGAAAAAATATCAAAGCGCTTGCTGCCCTTTATTTGGCAGTCGGCATTGATCCAGAAAAAGTTACACTGTTTATCCAGTCGGAAGTGCCAGCCCATGCTCAAGCGGGATGGATGATGCAATGCATTTCCACAATCGGCGAGCTTGAGCGGATGACTCAATACAAAGACAAATCCGCTAAGAATGCTTCTGTATCGTCAGGCTTGCTTACTTATCCCCCATTGATGGCTGCAGATATTTTGCTTTATCAAACAGATGTGGTGCCTGTCGGCGACGATCAGAAGCAACACATTGAGTTGACACGTGATTTGGCAGAGCGATTCAATAAAAAATTTAACGATGTTTTAACGATTCCGGAAATCCGAATTCCTAAAAACGGAGCCCGCATCATGTCGCTCCAAGACCCAGCGAAAAAAATGAGCAAGTCCGATCCAAACAAAAAAGCCATCATCACTTTATTGGATGATTTAAAAACCATTGAAAAGAAAATCAAGAGCGCAGTAACTGATTCCGAAGGCATTGTCCGATTCGATCCGGTGAACAAGCCTGGCGTTTCTAATTTGTTAACGATCGAAGCTGCCCTTACAGGAGAAACCATCAAAGCACTTGAAGCAAAATACGATGGAGCCGGCTATGGCGACTTTAAAGCATCTGTAGCTAAAGCCGTTACTGAACACCTCGCCCCCATTCAAGAGCGCTATCAAGAGCTGCTTGGTTCTGAAGAACTCGATGTGATTCTTGACCGCGGTGCTGAAAAAGCCAACTTTTTGGCAAACAAGACGCTGAAAAAAATGGAAAACGCGATGGGCCTTGGCCGCAAACGCAAATAAAAAATCCCCGTGCTGCTCACAGCACGGGGATTTCTATTTATTCTTCAAATTTCTTGAATACCAGTGAAGCATTGTGGCCGCCGAAGCCTAATGAGTTGCTCATGGCATAGGACAAGTCCGCTTTGCGTGCTTCGTTTGGTACGTAGTCCAAATCGCATTCTTCATCGGGTGTTCCGTAATTGGTTGTCGGAGGCATGATGCCTTCTTTTAATGCTAAAGCTGTGAAGATGGCTTCAATGCCGCCAGCTGCTCCAAGCAAATGCCCCGTCATAGATTTGGTTGAACTCATACCCAATTTGTATGCATGTTCCCCAAATACCGTCTTGACTGCCATGGTTTCGTATAAATCGTTATAAGGCGTGCTCGTTCCATGAGCATTAATATAGCCGATTGCTGTTTTTTCAATTCCGGCATCTTCAATCGCTTGAGCCATAGCACGCGCCGCACCTTCTCCGCCTGGAGCTGGTGCTGTAATGTGGTGGGCATCTCCGGTTGAGCCATATCCTACTACTTCAGCGTAAATTTTAGCCCCGCGCGCTTTTGCATGTTCGTATTCTTCCAGAATGACAATGCCGGCTCCTTCTGCAATCACAAATCCATCGCGGTTTTTGTCAAAAGGACGAGAAGCAGTCGCCATATCTTCGTTCGTCGTTAAAGCGGTGTTCGCAGTAAATCCTGCGACAGATAGACGAGTAATCGGCGCTTCTGCGCCTCCTGTAATCATTGCATCTGCATCTCCACGTTGAATCACTTTGAACGCATCCCCGATGGAGTTTGTTCCGGATGCACACGCAGTTACTGAACATGAGTTGATTCCTTTTGCCCCCAAGTGAATGGATACTTGGCCTGAAGCCATATCGGGAATGATCATCGGAATTAAAAACGGGCTGATGCGGCGAACCCCGCGATCGTTTAGTACATCCATTTGATTTTCAATCGTTTCCATTCCGCCGATTCCAGAACCGATCCACACTCCAGTACGCAATGCGGTTTTTTCATCCAGTTCAAGGCCTGCATCTTTCATCGCCATAAACGAAGCAGCCAGTGCATAATGCGTAAAGCGGTCCATTTTGCGCGCTTCTTTCTTTTCAACATAATCTTCAATTGAAAAATCTCTTACTTCCCCAGCAATTTTTGCTGGGTATTTTTCTGTATCCAACCTAGTTAATGGCCCAATGCCCGACTTCCCCGCTTTAATGCCTTCCCAAGTGGTTTCAATATTATTTCCTAACGGTGTTACTGCACCCATACCTGTAATGACTACACGACGATTCGACATTCTATCTTCTTCCTTTCGCATATCCAATTATTTACCCCATCTCATAGCTATAGCGCCCCAAGTTAAGCCGCCACCAAAACCTACCATGACTACAACATCATCATCTTTAATCCGGCCTTCTTCCACATCTTCTACCAAAGAAATAGGAATAGAAGCCGCGGACGTATTGCCGTATTTATGAATCGTTTTTGACATTTTTTCAACCGGAAGATCCAGACGTGCTCTAGACGCTTCCATGATGCGGATGTTCGCTTGATGCGGAATCAGGAAATCGACGTCTTCTTTTGTCAGACCCGCTTTTTCAATTACCGTTTCTGCAGATTCGCCCATTTGACGGACAGCGAATTTGAACACTTCGCGGCCATTCATGACCAAATGCTTGCCTTCCTGGTACAAATGGCTTCCGCCGCTGCCATCTGCTCCAAGTTCGAACGATAAGATGCCTCGCCCTTCTGAAACTTTTCCGATAACCGCTGCACCTGCGCCATCACCAAAAAGAACAGCAGTGTTGCGATCTTCCCAGTTGGTAATTTTCGAAAGTTTTTCTACCCCTACTACGAGCACATATTTATAGACATCGGATTCGATAAATTGTTTTGCAGTCACCACACCGTACATAAATCCTGCACAAGCGGCTGATACATCCATCGCTGCTGCACGGACTGCACCGATATCTTGTTGAATCATACATGCCATAGATGGAAATGGCTGATCCCCAGTCACGGTTGCAACTAAAATCAAACCGATCTCTGCTGGATCAATCCCTGCGTCAGCAATGGCTTTTTTAGCGGCTTCTCTTGCCATGTCCGAAGTGTCTTGCTCATCTCGTGCAATTCGGCGCTGTTCAATGCCAGTCATCGTCCGGATCCATTCGTCAGATGTATCCATGCGCTTTTCCAAATCGAAGTTGGTCAATTTATCTTCGGGCAGGCATCTGCCGATACCGAGTATTCCTGCATTCATCGCTGGTCCCTCTTTTCATTTCGTTTCATTTATCATCATATATTAGTACCTGGTATTAATAATACGTCATTTAAGCATGGATTTCAACCAATTGACATACTTCCGACAAAATATCAGTAAAATCATGAATCATCCTTTCTGTCAGAAGGTGCGTATGCTATGATAGATGGAGATATTTTATGTTGAGGTGAAACTAGATGCAATTTATTGGAACCTTTCTTTGGTCATTTTTATTAATATCCATGCTTAATTACGTAGTGAGCGCTGTTCAAAACGTACCTTACGATTTTATGTTAGGTGTTTATGTTTCTTTGGGTGTTGCCGTATTGATCTTCATCATTTCGTCAATCATTCCAGACAGCCCAGCACCAGAAAAGCATTAAGAAAAAGAAGCGTAATCCGTTTATCGGATTACGCTTCTTTTTTGTTGATTTTTAATTGCTGGCCATCCATAGCTAATTGAATGGCTGTATTTGGCGCAATATCCCCTTTAATCAGTTCTCGTGCTATTTTAGTTTCGATTTCACGTTGAATAAAGCGTTTTAAAGGGCGTGCTCCAAAGACAGGATCGGTTCCTGCTTCTATTATATAGTCAATAACCGAGTCATCAACTGCCAGTTCGATTTGCTGCTGCTTCATGCGTTTTGCTAAATCAGCAAGCATTTTTTTCGCAATGCCGAAGAAATGTGTATTGTTCAGTGAATGGAAAATTACGATATCATCAATCCGGTTTAACAATTCCGGTTTGAAGTGCTTCCGCAGTTCCGCCATGACAATGTCTTCTATATTATGTTCGTTGTTTTCTTCTCCAATAAAAGCAGAACCGATATTCGAAGTCATGATCACCACGGTATTCGAAAAATTGATAAGCCGCCCTTGGCTATCAGTGATGCGGCCATCGTCTAAAATCTGCAACAGAATATTGGCAACGTCCGGATGAGCTTTTTCAATTTCATCAAGCAGTACAACCGAATACGGATTTCTCCGGACCGCTTCAGTCAGCTGCCCGCCTTCCTCATAGCCGATATAGCCGGGAGGCGCTCCTACAAGACGCGATACGCTGTGTTTTTCCATGTATTCGGACATATCAATGCGGATAAAATGATCTTCCGAATCAAATAAATTTGATGCCAAGGCTTTCGCCAGTTCGGTTTTCCCGACACCTGTCGGCCCTAGGAAAATGAACGAACCAATCGGTTTTTGCTCATCTTTTATGCCAGCCCGTGCACGCCATACGGCTTCGGTCACCAAAGAGACCGCTTTATCTTGCCCGATAACCCGTTCTTTTAAGGTTTCATCGAGGCGCAATAATTTCTCCCGCTCGCCTTCGACCAATTTGGTCACTGGAATACCTGTCCACCGTGCGACAATCCCTGCAATTTCTTCTTCAGTCACTTCTTCACGGAGCAGCCGTTCTGCTCCATCCACTTCCAATGCTGTTTCCAACACCGCCAATTCTTTCTCCAATTGTGGAATCTTGCCATGGCGAAGTTCCGCAGCCACGTTTAAATCGTATTTGTTTTCGGCATCTTCCAGTTGGCGCCGATATTGATCCAATTTCTCGCGTTTTACTTGAATCTGCTTTAACGACTCTTTTTCCTCGGACCATTGTTTTTTCATGCCCGAAGACGATTGTTTTAATTCAGCTATTTCCTTTCGCAGCGTTTCAAGCCGTGTTTTGCTGGCCGTGTCTTTTTCTTTCATCAAAGCTTGTTCTTCGATTTCCAGCTGCATCAAGCGCCGCGTCACTTCGTCCAGTTCCTGCGGCATTGAATCGATTTCCGTGCGGATCATCGCGCACGCTTCATCAATTAAATCAATCGCTTTGTCCGGCAAAAACCGCTCTGTGATGTAGCGGTTGGACATCGCGGCGGCGGCGACAATCGCCCGGTCATGGATGCGAACCGCGTGGTGCAGTTCAAAGCGCTCTTTTAGTCCGCGCAAAATCGAAACCGTGTCTTCCACAGAAGGTTCGCGTACTAAGACTTGCTGGAATCTACGCTCGAGTGCTGGATCTTTTTCAATATGCAGCCGGTATTCATCAAGTGTTGTAGCGCCGATGCAGAACAATTCCCCTCGAGCTAGCATCGGTTTCAACATATTCCCTGCATCCATCGCACCTTCTGTTTTTCCGGCGCCGACAATGGTATGAATTTCATCGATGAACAAAATAATTTGGCCATCGCTGTCTTTGACTTGTTTCAATACACTTTTCAGGCGCTCTTCGAATTCACCTCGGTATTTCGCCCCTGCAATCAACGCACTCATATCCAGTTCATAGATGACCCGGTCTTTTAAGCCTTCCGGCACATCGTTTCGGACAATGCGCTGGGCAAGCCCTTCCACAATCGCCGTTTTCCCGACTCCCGGTTCACCGATTAAGACTGGATTGTTTTTTGTTTTTCGTGATAAAATCCGGATCACGTTGCGGATTTCCTGGTCCCGTCCAATCACCGGATCCATTTTCCCCGATTGGGCTTCTTCTATCATATTGCGCCCGTATTGCTCTAATGGCGTTTTTTGGTCTTCTGTGTTCATTCGAACCATTCTAAACACTCCCCATAGAGTTTGACCTTTATTGACTAATTCAATTATAGGAGATTTCTTGAAAAATGGCAATTGCGAAGCACGAAAAAAACCTGCTTGGAATAAATCCAAACAGGTTTGTTCAATAGGTGTTTATCGGACTCCCAACGCCATTTTGGCGTAGCGAGACATATTGTCTTTGCCCCATACTGGCTGCCAAACGATTTTCACATCGACTTCGGACACTTCAGGCAATTCGTATAATGCCTGTTTTACCATATCGACGATTTGCGGGCCCATAGGGCACCCCATTGAAGTTAATGTCATAGTTACGACAGTAAATCCTTCTTCTGACATATCTACATCGTATACGAGGCCTAAGTTGACAATGTCAACGCCAAGCTCAGGGTCAATAACTTGTTCTAATGCACCCATAATGCTATCGCGCATATCTTGATCCATAAGAATCCCTCCTTTTTCTGTTCCTTTAATAGTAACAAACTTTCCGGTCAAATGAAATTTACTTGCCTATTCCACTACATGCTTAGCAAGCCAAGCTGTTCCTGCCAGCATCCCTTGCCGGCTGACCGCATGCCCCGATTCTTTTTCGCGCATAAAATGGAGCCGTTCCGGCACTTCGGCGTATTCCTCTAGTAATGAAGTATACAAGTTGAAGGTCGGTTCAAATGGAACGACGGGATCTTGTTCGCCGTGCCAGAAAAACAATGGCCGGCGATTAAAGGTATGCGGATGTTTTGTGCTGTCGTATAGCGCTAATGTATTTTGCAATTGCTCACGTTCTTCTATTGTAATAGGCAGTTTGTAGCCACGTGATTCAAATTGCGTGATTTGGGCATTCGACAGCTCGACGTAATTTCCAGCTCCCATCATCACCGCCGCTGCTTTGATCCATGGATAGGCCGTCAATGCACCTAACGTAGTTATGCCGCCCATCGACGTTCCGCCAATGGCGATTTCGCCAGCCACTAATTGTTTTGCATGGGCAGTTTCATTTATGTAGTCGAGCTCTTTTATAGAAGTCAGCACAATTTCCCAAAACCGTACGATCAGCTGCATTTCCGTTAAAGCTTCTGCCCGTTCCCCATGCAACAGTGCATCCGGCAATAAAACACGGATGCCTTTTTCCGCTAATTGGTAGGCATAATGCAAATTATGTTCTTTGGCGCTAGTGATGCCATGAAAAAAAACCACAGTGGGCAATTTTGCATTAAAACCGTTCTCGGGCGCTATATGCAGCAAAGGGATGCCTCCCCATTGTTCACGTTCAACTTTCACTTTACCCACATCCTTTTCCTTAATCGTACCAATGTTCTCAAAAACCGGCAAACAATCCGGCACCCATGATTGAGCCTTTATGATTTATTTGCTGAACTATAGTATACAAGTTTTAAGGGGCTGTCCCAAAAGGGGCTGACGTCCATTCCAGCGGACGCTTTCCGCGGGCTTGCGCCGAAATCCCGCAGGAGTCGCCGCTTCCATTCCCGTCAGCTAGCTTAAAAACGACAAAGAAAAGCAATCCTTTTCTTTGTCGTTTTTTTATTTTTGTAGTTATGGGACAGTCCCTTGCAAGCAGTTTCATATTGCTTCGAGGAATCTCTTATCTTCGGCGCATTTACGGGCTAGGCAAGAAATTGCCACAAAGAAAGTTTAGGGCAGTTCTTTTGCTTGGAAGCTAGCGAAGCGATGTAGAAGCATTATTCGCTACATAAAGAGAGTAGAGCCATGCCCAAAGCGACCGAAGCGTTGAAAAAACGGATAATTCTTTAATTCGGCTTATAGGGAATTAATATGAAATTTTTTTGACGAAACGCGCCACTTATCGCTACACTGTACTTATAGAGAAAGGAGACGTTTACTTATGAAACCACATTTGATTGTCCTTGATTTGGACGGGACTTTATTGACGGATCAAAAAGTCATCTCAGATAAAACGAAAACGACTCTCGGGAAAGCTCTCGATGCAGGACATCAGGTAATGATTGCTACAGGGCGGCCTTACCGTTCGAGCGAACCTTATTATAGAGAACTTGGCTTAACCACACCTATCGTCAATTTTAATGGCGCTTTTGTCCATCATCCGAATGATGCAAAATGGGGAACGCACCACACGCCTATCTCGTTGGACGTTGTCCATGAAGTGGTTGAATCAATGCACGACTTTAATTTTTACAACATCGTAGCTGAAGTGCTGGATGACGTGTATGTTCACTACCACGATGAAAAGTTAATGGATATTTTCCGTTATGGGGATCCTTCCATCACTACTGGCGATTTGCGCAACTTTTTAAAAGCGGATCCGACATCCATGCTGATTCATGCACCAATCGACAAAGTGCCGCTCATCCATGATCATTTGTCGTCTGTCCATGCAGAAGTGATCGACCATAGACGCTGGGGAGCGCCTTGGCATGTAATTGAAATCGTCAAAAGCGGCTTGAGCAAAGCGGTTGGCATCGACCGCGTATCGAAATCACTCGGCATTTCAAAAGAACACATCATCGCTTTCGGGGATGAAGACAACGATATGGAAATGCTGGACTATGCCGGAGTAGGCGTTGCCATGGGAAATGCCATTGACCCTCTGAAATCTATTGCCAATGAAATCACGTTGACCAATAACGAAGATGGCATCGCCGAATTGCTGATTGAGCGTTTGAAATTATAAAAAATAGGGGGATTGCAATGAGAATTTTTGCAGACAGCGCTTCTGATTTACCAAAAGATTTTTTTAAAAAAGAACAAGTTGTTTTATTTCCGCTTCGCGTCCATATTGGCGATGAAGAATTTGAAGACATCCGCACCATCCATTCCAAAAAGGTATTCGATGCGATCCGCACAGGCGTCCAGCCGAAAACGTCACAAGCTTCTCCAGAAGAAATGCTGTCCGCTTTTGAACAGTTGGCAAAAGACGGGGATGAAGGCTATTACATCGCCTTTTCATCTGAACTGTCTGGAACTTACAACACTGCCGTTATGGTCGCAGAACAAGTCCGTGAAGACCATCCAAATTTGAAATTGACGATCCTCGATTCAAAAGCGGCTTCCCTTGGGTATGGCTTGCTTGTAAAAGAAGCTGTAAAATTGCGGAATGCCGGCCATCCACTCGGCGAAATTATCGAACGTACCCGCAAAATGGCAGACCATCTGGAAAGCTTGTTTACAGTAGAAGATTTGGATTACATGGCAAAAGGCGGCCGGATTTCAAAAGGAAGCGCCTTTGTTGGCGGCTTATTGAACATTAAACCGCTTCTTCACGTGGAAGAAGGGCGGCTCGTGCCAATCGAGAAATTGCGGGGACGCAAAAAAGTTGTGAAACGCATGATGGAATTGATGGCGGAACGCGGCGAAAAGCTGAACAAGCAAACTATCGCAATTTGCCACGGCGATGATGAAGAATTTGCTTCTATTGCAAAAAAAGAAATCGAAGAACATTTCCAGCCGAAAGATGTGGAAGTCCATATAATCGGTTCGGTCATCGGGGCCCATACCGGTCCTGGAACGCTTGGCATTTTCTTTTTAAACAAAGACCTATCCTAATAAAAAAGGCACTGCCCCTTTAAAAGAGACAGTGCTTTTTTTCATTTATTCCTTCGATTTAGCCGCTTCGTCCGCTTTTCGCTGTTTTCCTTTTTTCCAGACAATGCGCAAGAACACGAGGAAGACGACATACAACACAATCAAAGCCGCAATGTAAGCTTTGTTGAATCCACGTTCTTCTGTTACGTGAAACGTTTCTGCTACTTCTCGGTCTAATGTAATTTGATATTCCCCATTTGCTTCTTGGCGGACAATATCGTTTTCGAACAATCCACGGATTTCTTTATCGCTGCCCACGATATCCGCCGGCAAACTGATGCTTTTTGTTTCCGAAGAATTGTTAATGGCCACTATCCATGTTTCATCTTCGTTCGAGCGTTTGTAAACGAGCCAGCCGTCTTCTTCATGAAGCATTTCAAGCTCCCCGACGCGCAGCGCTTCGGATGAATTGCGGAGCGACATCAAATTCGTGATATGGTCAACCAGCTCTTGCTCGACGCCCAAATCCAAGATTTGGTGCGATTCCGGAACAGCTTCTCCGTTCATTGCAATTTCAGAACCGTATTGGACTACCGGAATTCCCGGCATGGTAAGCAGTTGTGTAAAGAGCAAATTCCAGCGTGTGGGAGGATAGCCTTTATCTTTAACAATGTCAGATGTAAACCGTGAAGTTAAAAGCGAATCCACTCGGATCAGCTCATTTTCAGTCTCGCCCATCACTTCAACCAAAGCGGCTTCGTCTTGGTCAAAGTTTTTGTACGTATCCCGAAGTGCCTTTTCAACTCCCGGAGCCACAACTGCATCAAGGCCAGCAACAGGTTCCATTTCCTGGTCGCTCAAAATGTACATGCTCCGCACATTTTTCATCGCCGCTGAGAATTCTTCTATGAATTTCGGATCCAACCGGTCTGCTGATTGCAAGCGCAGCCCGTCGATCTTGTAGTTTTCAGCAAAATCCACAAACGTTGAAGCCAGCGCTTTTTGCGCTTCCGGATTTGATAGATCAAGCGCGACGGTTCCGTCTTCATTGTCCATAAACCAGTCGGGATTTTCTGCCGCCCATACATGGTTCGGGCTAAGCTGCTGCGTTGGGACGTCTATGATGATTTTCATGTCCAAGTCATGGCTTTTTTCGATCAAGGCCTGAAACTCTTCCGATGTGCCAAAATGGCGTTCCAATTTAGAGTAATCAATCACTTGCTTGCCATCGTATGTATCCGCAGAAAATACGGGGCCAACTGAAAGAACGGTAAAACCCATTTCCTGAATGTGGCCAATTTCACTGACCAGCCCTTCAAAATCTCCGCCGGTAAAAGCGGCAGGATCGGAACCGTTCACGTTAAAATCATTTTGAATTTGCTTGTTAAAATAACGGTCCACTAACACATCATATATACTTTCGTCCTGCAGCGACCGCGTTTCTTCAGCTGCGGATGCAGGATTCATCAAACTCACTAACAGCATCAAAACGAACATGCTGATTGGCCATTTTGCTTTCAATTTGAAAATCCTCCTTCAATGAGGCCACGTTATTCCGTTCCACCCGATTAATTTTAACAAACTCCTGCTCCAGCCGCCATCCAAACATCGAGAAAGCCTCATTTCTAACTCCAGTTTCGTCTAAACTGTGAAATTTACCACATAAAAAAACAGGCGCATAAAGCGCCTGTCTTAGCGATTTCATAAAAAGTCGATGCCGATTGGCAATCTGAAACCGAAGAACATCGTGACAATTAAAAATACCAGGAATAAAACCCAGAACATCGTTGTCGGTTTTTGTTTTTTCGAACGAACCAATACCATTTCCATCATGCCAATTGTCAATATGCCGAAAAGGAACTTCATGCCGTATTGCATTGCGTCACTTGAAGAATACTCAATAAATAACGCCAAACCGGTGATAATAATCAAAATGTAGAACAAGCGCAAGACCATATGAAGAATTTTGCGGCCCTTGCTTTCGCGGTGCATCGATGCGGCGATTAAAAACAGCACGATTCCGATGACCCATGTTGTGATGTGCACATGCGTATTATTCACTAAAAAGTCCATAACGTCACCTCTTTATAATATAGTCCTTACCAGTTTAGCATAACTAAAGGGCTAAAGGACAAGTTGAGCGTTATGACAAATATGTGACGAGCGTGCCGATTGATTCGATAGAAACTTTCACGGTGTCGCCTGCTTTTAAAAATTTCGGCGGGTTAAAGCCTTTTCCGACTCCCGCAGGCGTTCCTGTCAAAATAACATCTCCGGGTTCTAATGCCACATATTTTGAAACTTCAACGATGATGTCATCCACACGGCGGATCATATTTTCGGTATTGCCGTTTTGGCGGACTTCATCGTTTACTTTGGTGACGATGGATAAATCCTGGGCTTCTGGAATTTCATCTTTTGTCACCAAGTATGGCCCCATTGGGCACGAGCCTTCCAAGCTTTTGCCTATAAAATATTGCTGGTGCTTGCTTTGCAGATCTCTGGCCGTCAAGTCATTGGCGATTGTATAGCCAAATACGTAATCATACGCCAGCGGCTTTGGAATCGATTGTCCAGCTTTACCAATGACAACCGCAAGCTCGCCTTCGTAATCATAGGAATCTGTCAAATCGCTGTGAACCGAGACGGTCGCTTCATCTGGAACAATGCTAGTAGGCGATTTTGTAAAGACCACTAAATCTTCAGGTGCTTCAGAACCCATTTCCTTTGCATGGTCCGCATAGTTTTTGCCAATGGCGATGATGTTTTTAGGCGTTCTCGCAATTGGCGCCAACCATTCGATTTCTGTATAAGAGTGTTTGAAATCGTCCGGGTTTTCGGATTGGGCAGCAGCTTCCGTCAATTTCCGGATTTGCTCCACAAACTCCATCCCTTGTGATATCCCTTCAATCAGCTGTGCCGGAAAAGATGGTAAAACCTCTAATTGTTCTTGTATTGCTAATACATCCCATACGGCTTCTTCTTTTTTCACTTTCGGTCCAAAACGTTCTTTTCCTTCATAGCGAAACGATAACAGCTTCATTCATTAAACACTCCTTTTCTTTGATTCCATTCATTATACACATTCAGCGTTTTAAATTGTTGCTTTTTTCAATATTTTTTCCGTATGTCCATCTTCGCCAAATCATTTCAAGCGGCCCTTTAGAAAATTTCATGAACCACACCTCGGCAAAAATAAGTTGAATGACGAAAATTCCGGCCGCAATCAACGTACCTGTCAAAAGATCCACTTTTCCATACAATCCCAATCCATAAGAATAAAAAATAAATGTCGCAATTATCGATTGGGCAATGTAAGTGGTGAGAGACATTCTTCCTGCTTTTGCAATCGGCTGCAAAACTTTTCGTACACCGCCGGACTGCGCAATCAACGTAATGATGGATGCGTAGCCAAGGGCTAAAAGCGGTCCGCCAAAAATATCTTGCAAATACACAAAAGCGTAGTTATTGTCGATGAAATATGGCGTTGCTTTTAAAAGCAATCCAATCGCCAATGAACCAACGGCAAGAAACACCCATAATTTGCGGTATTGCTTCGTGCGTTCAATCAATTGCCATTTTGCTGCTGCAACGCCTGCCATCAAAAACGGCAAGATTGTAACAATCAAAATCACAAAATTAAACGGTCCGTTGCTGTACAGCCAATCGCTTAATCGCTGGCTGAAAATATCTGCGAACGTTCCCGCCGAATACGCATCAATCGAACTTTGAACCTCTTGAATGCCCGTATAAAAATTCGGATTAGCCGCCACTGCTACAAACATCAATAGCAGAATCAACAGGTGTGGAAGGATGTATATAACCGCCCCTAACCCTAAAAGCATTTTGGAAGGAAGCCGGATCATGCCGAGCAGCAAAAGACCCATGATGGCATACGTAATTAAAATATCTCCATACCAAATCAAAAACGCATGGATGATTCCGAACGCCAGCAAAACCAGCAGCCGCTTGACTGCCATTGGCATAAATGGCTGCCGTCTTGCTTCCGCTCTCAAAAATTGTATACCCAATCCATAGCCAAATAACATCGAAAACAGCGGATAAAAACTCGCTTGAATAAAAATATCAATAAACGCATAGATTTCACTGTCCCACGGTTGATCGAAATAGGAATATGGATCTACGTAAGATAATGGCGAATGGAAAGTCAGCATATTAATCAGCAATATGCCCAGGAGTGCAAAACCTCTCATTAAGTCAATGGCTTCCACTCGCTCGGTTAATGCTACAGGTTGTAATTTCAATCGAATCCCCCTAAATCTTCACTTCATTGCCCGCTGCAAACAAATACAACAGCCGTTCAGTGATCGGTATGCGCAAAATCGCTTCCACCGCATCTTGATAGACCGCTAACTGTACTGTATACCGAGCAGCCATTTCGCTTTGGACATCTGCTAATTGCCCGATGCGGTCCGTTTTATAGTCGAGCAGCACCCAGCCGTCTTCTTCTTCAAAAAGGCAATCCACTATCCCTTGGATGATTTGGCGGTCTCCTTCTTCGTCTTCTTTGGCATACGTAAACGGCACTTCCCGCTTGATTTGCTTAGCTTTCATAAGCCGATCGGCCGTTTTGCTGTCGTAAAACCGTTCGATTTCCGAAATCCGCACCGCTTTGCCTTCATCTGGCGACAAAATCTCCATGCCGACCAAAGTCTCGACAAATTCCTTGATTTCAGGAGCGGATAATTTTCGGTCCAGCGGAATTTGCTGCATGACCGCATGGACTGCCGTTCCCACGTCTGCCGCTGACAACCGTTTTTCTTGCATAAAGTCTGGACGAGTGAAAAGCGTTTTCCGTTCAGCCGTTGCCGTTTGAATGAACGATTCCGGTTCATCCAGCCGCTGCAGCATCTGCAGGCGCTTCATTTCCGAAACCGATTGCTTCGAGCGCTTTTCCACCGCGTGCTCAAATGGATACCGATAGTCAAAACGATTATGGATTTCTTCCGTGAAATTCCCCTCCCCTTCCGCCACGCTTGTTAATTGCGTAAAATCCAAGGTTGTAGGCAGAAGGGAACGCGTTTCAATCACATCGATATGGAAACGCGATGCGTGAGGCAGCATATTGCCGTTTTGATTCAGCGTCTCTGCTGCATCCGGATGGCGGGACAAAGCCGGCCCGATCCAGTCCAGATAGCCTTTGGCGCGCGACCGGACAAAGTCAGGAAGTCGCTGTTCTTTGGAAGCGACTTTCCATTTCTCGAACAGCTTTTCTGTTTCTTTGACAGAAGCGGTTAAATACAAGCGTTCTTTGGCTCGTGTCATCGCTACATACAACACGCGCATTTCTTCCGCTTTCATCTGCAGTTCTTTTATTTCTCTGACAGCCAAAAACGGCAATGATGTGTACTCGATGCGCGTTTCCGGATTGACCGCTTTTACCGCAAGTCCATATTCCTGGTCGAATAAATAGGATTTCCGGAGATCCATTTCGTTAAAGTTCCGGCCCATACCTGCAACAAAAACAACCGGAAACTCGAGGCCCTTCGATTTATGGACGGTCATCAAGCGCACGACGTTTTCTTTTTCACTCAACGATTTTGCCGTACCTAAATCATCGCCGCGTTCTCTCATGCGGTCGATAAAACGCAAAAAGCGGAACAAGCCGCGGAAAGACGTTTTTTCATATTCCAATGCCCGGTCATGCAATGCGCGAAGATTCGCTTGACGCTGTTTGCCGTTCGACATCGCCCCGGCCATTTCGTAATAATTGGTATCCAAATACACTTGCCAAATCAATTCGGAAAGCGAGCCGCGGCGCGCCAAATTCCGCCAATCTTCAAGCCGCAGCACGAATCGCTGAAGTTTTTCCGCAGCTGCCGGATCAATGCCGGTACCAGAGCGGATAAACATTTTAACAGCTTCGTAAAACGTGGCGTTTGGTGCTGCCAAACGGATTTCTGCCAATTCATTTTCCTTTAAACCGATAAACGGCGCCCGCAACACGGAGACGAGCGGAACGTCTTGGTACGGGTTATCGATCACCCGCAGCGTATTCATCATGATCATAACTTCCAAGGCGTCAAAATAGCCGCCTCTTAGTTCCGCGTATAGTGGTATGCCTGCCATTTTGAATTCATCGACAAAGTCTCCCGACCATGTCATGGAACGCATCAAGACGACAATATCACTGTATTCCAATTTTCGCTGCGTTTGTTTCCACGGATTAAAGACTAGCGTCTCCTCTTCTATCAGTTCACGGATTTTTCCGGCGATATAGCGGGCTTCCCATTTCGATTTTTCAAAATCGTCGTCAGCCGCCGTTTCTTCTTCGCCTTCCGGTTCGTGAATCAATGCCAGTTCAATTGGCGGATGCTCCCCGTCATAAGGCGCCAGCGCTTTTAACGCAGCCGCATCGTCATAATCGATTTCCCCGACCCGTTCACCCATGATTTGTGAAAAGATAAAGTTGGTGCCGTCCAAAACCGTTTCCCGGCTTCTGAAATTGGCATTCAAATCGATGCGAAGCCCTGTATTGTCCGTTTCTTTTCCAAAACGGCCATACTTGCCCAAAAACAGCATCGGCTCTGCTAAACGGAAACGGTAAATGGACTGTTTGACATCGCCAACCATAAACAAATTGCCGTTCGCTTCGTTTCCGGATTTCACGAGATTCAAAATAGTTTCTTGCAGCATATTCGTATCCTGGTATTCATCGACCAGCACTTCTTTAAAAAGTTTCCGGTAGTCTTCAGCGATTGCGGAAGGCTTGCCATCGTCTGATAAAATTTGCAGCGCGTAATGCTCTAAATCGGAAAAGTCGACAAGCGCCCGCTCCACTTTCAATGCCTTGTATTGTTCTGCAAAAGCCTGCGTCAATTCCACTAAAGTTTGCATCAGCGGCGCCATTTCCCGCATTTCATCAAGCAGCCGTTTTGGCGACCGGACAAAATATGCATCGAAAATGTCATTGACGATTTTTTTCACTTGATTGCGTTTCGCTTTTGCTTCCTCCGCCAAAGCCGGATCGCACGAGTCTTTCCGAATTGTCCCTGCTTTTTGCCATGTGAACGAGCGGGCCATCGCATAAACGCTTTCCCATGAATCTTCTAAATTGGCGATTGCCGTATCGATGACAACAGCATCCATGGCAAACGTATCGGCTAAAATCGCTGGCCCTTCCGGATCCAGCGCGAGTTCTTTGCCTTCTCGCGCTAAATGCAGCGCTTCTTCAAGCGCATGGCGGATTGTCATCTTCAAATCATCGATAAACGGCAATTCATCAATCGAAGCGCCGGGTGGCACCTCGTAAAGAGCGGGCACATGCTTCAGCCACTCGTCAGGATCCGGGTGCACCCGGGAATAATCATAGAGTTTCGTCAACAGCACTTCCATCGCCTGATCGCTGCGGTCAGACGTAAAACTGTCTGCCAATCGGTAGACAGCCTCCGCCTTTTCTCCTTCATACGCTGCTTCCAATACCGCTTCCACCACATCGTCCCGCAAGAGTGCGGCTTCCGTTTCATTGGCGATGCGGAAACCGGGATCGATTTCAAGTAGGTACGCGTATTGCTTTACCACTTGCAGGCAAAACGAGTGCAGCGTCGAAATTTGGGCTTTATTGATCAAACGCAGCTGCTTGCGCAAATGTTTGGACTGCGGATTTTCGATCATCGCTTTTTCCAGTGCATCGGACATCCGGTGGCGCATTTCAGCAGCCGAAGCATTGGTGAACGTCACCACCAGCAATTCATCCACTGAAATCGGATCGGTTTCATCCAGCACTTTTTCAATCATCCGGTTAATCAAGACGGCGGTCTTGCCAGAACCGGCAGCAGCAGAAACGAGCATGTCCTGCCCCTTCGCCCAAATTGCCTGCCATTGTTCATCAGTCCAAGTAGCGTCAGCTGGTTTTATCGGAATCATCGCTTGCCGCCTCCTTTCTTATCAGTTCGACTGCTTTATCCGCAGGCAAAGCCGGCAATTTCCGGAACGATTGGTCCGGGTCTGCCGGATCAAACTGGCAGATGGACCGGTACGAACAAAACTGGCAAGGTGTGTCTTCTTTCACTTTGTACGGAATAATCCGGGTATCCCCATCCAAAATGCCATTGCCGGCAGCTTGGTGTTTGTTCCGGACAAATCTCCGGATTGATTCCATGTCTTCTTTAAGGACTGTTTTTGACTGGGATTTTGAAATGCTCCCGTTTTTATTCAGCCGCACGGGGATGATATTTGAATAGCCGTCAATTTCTTCATCCATGGCGTGGATGACGTCCGGGTCTTCCACTACGAGGCCGTTCATTTTAAACGACTTGGCGACTTCGTCTTCCAATTCTTCCGCTGTCATCAATTTCGTCAATTTCAGCATCGGATTGTGCATATGGAAATAAAGGACGCCTGCCGGTTCCGCTTGTTCGCCGAGCCAGCGGTCCGAATGCGTCAACGCGACATCCAAATACGTGAATGTCTGAAGCGCCAGGCCGTGGTAAACATCGCTTAAATCCAATCCTTGCTTGGACGATTTATAATCGACAATGCGGATATACGGTTTGCCGTGGATTTCTGTGGAATCAATGCGGTCGATCCGGCCTCTCACATTCATTTTCCGGCCTTTTTTCAACTCGATATCCAGCGCGGGAATCGTTTCTTTCGGGCCGAAGCCGACTTCGAGCGCAACTGGTGCAAACCCGGTGACTTTTGCGTGTTTGCTGAGCATAAAAGCGGTCTGCCGGATAATCCCTTCCAATTTGTGCTGAATATACCGGTAGCGGTGCGAACTGATGAGAATGTGGTTGACGAAATAAGGCGCCAATTGCTCCATCGCTTGTTTTGCCAATTCCCGGCATTGCTTTTGCGATAAACTGGACCATGACACATCAAGCCGGTTGACTTCATCGGAAATCCATTTGATGGCGGCATGAAACAAATCACCCATTGCAGGAGCCGCCAGCTTATACTGGCTGCGCTCTTCAAGCCGCAAGCCATACGCCACGTAATGTGCAAACGGACAGCCAAAATACGTTTCAACCCGCGATACGCTTGAAGAAATCGGCGTACCGTATAACGGCTCAGCCACATCTTCGCGCAGCGTCTCCGCGTTATTCGGCTTTAACGGCTCTTGAAGCCGCATGATGACCGAAGACCAAAAAGGATCTTCCTGGTAATAAGCCAACACTGCACGCCACTCGGCTTTCAAATCTCCGCCGCGCAGCTGTGACGTCAAATACGACAAAGCCGCTCTAGGGTGCGAAATATAATCCAAATGGGATGCTTCTTTTAATTCTTCCGGGTCGATGACGGCAAGGTCCGCTTCAATGCCGAACATATCCAGCAATTTCGGAATGTACAAGGAAGGCAGCAGCGCTTTCCCTTCTTCATCGGCGATCGGATAAGAAACCGTCAGCAAATCAGAAGCGGACGTGAATGCCCGGTAGACCATATACGTTTCGTCCATAAGACGGGTTTTCGAAGTGGGCGCCAACTCAATCCCAATTCGCGCAAACCATTCGCGGTCGGTATCGGTCAGCAAGCCTTCTTGCTCGATCCGCTTTGGCAAAACGCCGTCGTTTGCACCGATGACAAAGACGGATTTGATGCCCATCAGCCTTGCCAAATCAATTTTAGACACGGTAATTTGATCGAGGGAAGTTGGAATCCGTGAAAACTCCAGCGTTTCAAATCCTTCGTCCAAAATTTTCACTGCTGTCGCGAGGTCAAGCTCTTTGTCGCCAAACATCAGCACAAACTGGTCCAATACGCCGATCCATTGGTTCCAGGCTTGTTCATGCTCACTTGCTGCAAGCAAGCGGTGTTCGAATTCTTCTCGCTCTTTCAAATGCTGAATTTTTGCGTAGACATCCAGCTCTTCAATAAAGACATACAACGCTTCTGCAATTTCTTTTCCAGTAACGCAATGGTCCAGCCTGTCTTTCAAACGGGCAAGCGGCTCGCGGATCAAATCACGGATGGCATGCAATTCCATCTGCATCGCTAGTTCCTCATCTGTCTGGATGCCGGTATGGAATTCCAATCCGCGGTATTTTTTATAAAACCAGCGTTTTTCTTCAAACCAGCGTTCACCATAAATGCCGTTTGCGATGATGAAATTCTCTAAAACGTCGCTTCTTTCGCGCCATTTCGACACACTGCCTTCGGGGAAAAACAAATCCGTTTTGACCGCGCGAAATACCGGTTCATAGGCATAATTAGACAGCACTGCTTCTAAAACCGAGCGGCTGAATTCGATCAGCGGATGATGCAGCATCGATTTTTTTCGGCTAATAAAATACGGAATATCGTATTGAGGAAAAATGGTATTGATCAATTCGTCGTACGCTTCCGGCTCCCGGTACAAAATGGCGATTTCGTTATAGCGCATCCCAGTTCGTATTTGATTCCGGATGTTTCTCGCCACCGCATGCATTTCCGCTCTTCGGTTGGCGGATTCAATGATGGAAACATGGCCTGACGATTCGGTTTTTTGCAGCGGGTAATCATCAAAATGCTCTTCTAAATGCAAAAGATCGGAATTGTTAAAACGGCGCTGTTCCTGCAGATAAACAGAATGGTCCACTTCGACGCCGTCTTTGCGCGCTTGGTCAACAAGGCGCTGTCCAGTTAACGCCGCTTGATAAAACAGTGCTTGCTCATCATTCGGGTCGGTCCCGCTGTCCATTGGCAACGCGATTGTCACCGACTTAGCATATTTCATCAATTCGAAAATAATTTCAAACTCGCGTGCTGTAAACGTCACGAAGCCATCTAAATAAATGACGGCATCTTTGACGATATCCGAGTGTCGGATTTTTTCAGACAATAAAGCGAGATGCCCTTCGGAATCGACAAACACTTTGCCAAGCCGGCTTTCGATTTCCGTCAAAATCAATTCCAAATCCGTCGCTTTGTCCAGCAGCGTTCTCGGCGCTCCCGCTTCGGTCAACGACGCACGGATGTTCACCAATTCCCCGCAGTCCACGCAATAACGCGAAAATTCTTTGACCAATTGCTCGACTTGGTCGGTAAAGCCTCTTTTGCCAGCAGCACGGCGGAACAGCTGGAAATCTTCTTTGTGTTCTTCCAGCAAGCTGCGAATCAGCATCCGGTAACCGAACAGATCGACTTCTTTGCGGCTGATCCCCCCCACTTCCTGCAGCACCCGCCAGGCCAGCCGTTTGAACGTCATGGCTTGCGCCCGGATGGTTCCTTTCATGCCATCAGCGGTCGACAAACTATACTCCGTTGAAAACGACATTTGGTCAGGCACGATGAGGAAAATCGAGCCGCCATCTGCTTGGCGTTTCAGTTCTTCAACGATTTCTTCTTGCATAAACCGGGTCTTTCCAGAACCAGCGCGTCCATATACGACTCGTAAAGACACAAAATCACCTCTCTGTTTGTAGAACGTTTGTTCTTAATTTTATAGGAAAAGCATTAAAATAGCCACTTAAGCGTATTTACTGTTTTTGCTTTTTAAGGTCTTCGGCCGCTCTGCGAAAATCGTCTTCCGCTTTTTTGTTCATCCGGTTTTCAAGAATTTTGCCGATAATATAGAGCAGCGCAATGACCACGATTACAATTGCCGTCCGGATTGGCTGGGTGAATAACGCACGGATGTCATAGCCAACAAAGGTCACGACAAATACCATGACAAATTTGCCAGCTACGAGCGTCAGCAAATAATAATGCCGGCGAAGATTGGAGAGGCCTGCCACTAAATTAACCAGAGCAGAAGGCGTAAACGGAAAACAGAGAAGCAAGAAAAGCGGACCAAATC
This sequence comes from Planococcus sp. YIM B11945, assembly GCF_050864155.1. NCBI lineage: Bacteria > Bacillati > Bacillota > Bacilli > Caryophanales > Caryophanaceae > Planococcus > Planococcus sp. YIM B11945. Next base: position 303,905 of record NZ_JBOZWR010000003.1, read on the forward strand.
CATTTCGCTCTACCCAGTGGATAAGCCGCTGCACTTTTTTATGCCGGGTCATAAAATTCAAAAAGCGGGCTTGACCGAATTTCCGGACTACTAAAAATACTGCATAAGAGCCCGCGACCGTCCCAGCCCAGGACAGCAAAAATCCAAACCAGAATCCGTAAGCCGTCGCATTGGCAACCACAAATGCAAACAACGGCAAGAAAGGAAGAAATGCTTCAACAAATAGAAGCAAAAATCCGATAACGGGACCAAGCGCCCGGTAAGATTGAGTCAGTTCATATATATACTCCCATGAGAGAAAATCAGTCATATTTTCCATCCTTTATACTGCTTGATTTTATGATATGCTATTATAATTACTTTACACTCTTTATCCCGTTTTGGAAAAGAGAAATAATTTTAATTAAGGAGTGAGGAAATTGGACGGACGCGGGTTTTCTGCTGGCCTGAAAGCTGGGACTAGCATTGCCATTGGCTATTTCCCTATCGCCATCACGTTTGGCCTGCTTGCCAAAACAACGGGGCTTTCCATTATTGAAGCAACGGCAATGAGCATTTTCGTGTTTGCGGGAGCCGCTCAATACATATCGCTTTCCTTGATTGCAGCGGGAGTTTCTCCGGCAGTCATTGTAATCAATACGTTCATCGTCAACATCCGCCATTTTCTTATGACGGCGGCACTGAATGAAAAGATGCAGCCGGATGCCCGGTGGAAAAAAGCGCTTTACGCGTTTGGCATCACGGACGAATCCTTTTCCGTTTTGGCCACTCAATCCGGCGGCAGGCTCCGGACTCCGTTTGCTGCCGGCGTCATTTTGATTTCGTACGGCAGCTGGGTGCTCTTTACCGCAGTCGGCCATTTGATCGGCGCCAACTTGCCGCAATTTTTGCAGCTCTCCATGTCGATTGCGCTGTACGCCATGTTTATCGGGCTGCTTGTCCCCTCTATGCGCGGCAACCGGAAAGTAGTAAGCCTGGCTGTGATCGCTGCGCTTATCAACTCGTTGTTCTTTTTTACCGAATGGCTGTCGACCGGCTGGGCAATTATGGTTTCGACGCTCGCTTCTGCCATCATCATTGAACTTATTACTTTGAAAGGCGTGAAAGCATAATGGAATCCTGGTTTTGGTGGATGATTTTAGGTATGGCCGTCGTCACGTACATCCCGCGCGCGGTTCCGCTGACGTTTCTGGAAGGCCGGGAACTGCCGGCTCCTGTCCAACATGTGCTGCGCAACATCCCGTTTGCCGTTCTCGGCGCTCTTATTTTTCCGGCTGTGTTTTTTATTCAAGAAGACATCTGGTTCGGGATCATCGGCGCAATCGCTGCATTCGCTCTGGCGTTTGCCGGCGCCAACGTCATGGTCGTTGTCCTTGGATCCATAGCCGTACTGGCGATTTACAGTTTATTATTTTAATGAAACCAAAAGAAAAAGCCGTCACTCATTTTCATGAGATTCGGCTTTTTTGCGTTTATTGAACATCGTTGTTGAATACCAAAATCCTGCAGTCAAAGAAGCGGCGTTAACGACGTATAGAAACCACGTATTCGTGTACCCTGCGTAAACAGCGGCCGCAATTAATGCAACCGTCAAGACCAGCCCAACAACATGGTGGAAAGTCACTCTCGTGAACAGCACTACGAGCAGCCCCGGAACCAGTAAAGACAATAAAAATTTCGTGACGATCGATTCCATTTTTGGTCTCCTTAATTGGCTATAATCAAACCTAGCCGGTGGTGGTCATGCCGGAAAATCACATGCTGGCGAAGCCGAACTTCGCGGTTATGGTCAAGCACTTCCAATCGGCAATGAGCGGCATTCACTTGAATCGCTTCGTATAGTTCCGTTTCGTTGGAAACCGTCAAGCCATTCACTTTCCGAATGACTTCTCCGCGCACTAGACCCATTTTATCGGCAGGTGAATCAGGAAGAACGTCGACAATCATGACGCCAATCGCTTGAGGAGCCACTGCATTATTGCCTTGTCTTTCTTTCATTACAAAATAGATGGTAATAAACAGGCGGCCAGCTGCGCCAATGCCGAGCGCCGCCAATGCCATCGGCGCCCATAACAGTGAACCTAAAGCTAAAACGGCTATAGCGCCGCCTAACCATAAAACCCATTTTCCAATCACCGGAAACAAATACACAGGCAAGGTTTTTCGGGCTCGGCTTTGAAAACCGAAAACGACTGGAAATAACATCAATGAAAAGCTGCTTTCTCCAATTGGCAATTGCGGCCAATACGGTGCATACGATTCAAGAAGCGAACCCGGAACCACTAATAATACTGGAAGAAGCCATAGCCGTTTAGCTGTGTAAAAAGCAGCCGTCATTCCGCGTGCTGATTTTTGAAGATCAGGAGAAGCGGAAACTTCCCCGCGTTTTTGGATGAGCCAGCCTTCCACTGCGACAACCGCTCCGGCTATCAAAGCAACCGGCAGCAGCCATTCCCACGAAATGGCGTATCCATTGTACGTTAAAAATCCAAAATTCAGGGACCAGCCATTTGCCTTCATCAACCAGCCGAGTACAACTGCTCCTAAAGCCAAGTAAACAAATGAACCTACGTGATAATAACCAGAAATCATTACCACAATGCTTACGATGCTTAATGCAATCAGCCATTCAACCGGAACCGTTAAACCGATTCCCGCAAAAAGAATGGATAAAATCAACGCAAAGAGCCATCCGTCTTTTAACATGCCAACAAATTCAGTCCATCCCCACACAATGCGGGTCCTAAACAGTTTCCGTTCTTTTTTCACCCGGAAGTATCCCAAAAGAACAGATACGAGCAGCGCTATGTAAAAAACCGGATTGATAAAAAATCTTCCTATGTCGAGCAACGCATCAACTATCACTTGTTTTACACCTTCCCATCGCCGGCAACACACGTTTCTTATCATTGTACCAAAGAAAACCAGGATGCTGCACTACTTTTTCAGTTCTTCGAATGCAGCAGCCAATTGCTCCAATATATCTTCCGTTCCTTCAATTCCCGCTGACAAGCGGACTATTCCTTTTGTCACTCCAATTTTTTCTTTTTCTTCATCGGATAGTGCTCGGTGTGAAGTGCCATATGGATAAGAAACCGTCGTTTCCACGCCCGCCAATGTCGGCACAATTTCGATCCAGCCTAGCGATGAAAAGAATCGGTACACATCTGCATCTTCCGGCAATTCAAACGTCACGATAGCCCCTTTTCCGGGGTACCAAACGCGTGCTTTTCCTTTCAAAAACGCTGCAATCGAGCGCGCATTATCCGTTTGAGCTTTCATCCGCAGCGCCAACGTCTTAATTCCCCTAACCGTAAGCCATGCTTCAAAAGGGCTCAAATTCATTCCGAGACTTGAGATTCGCTCTTCTGCTTTGGCAAGTAAATCAGCATCGCCGACCAAGACTCCAGCCGTTACATCGCCATGCCCGCCTAAATACTTCGTGGCGCTATGAGCCACCAAATCAACACCAAGGCCATAAGGCTTAACCGTGTAAGGAGTTGCAAATGTATTGTCGATCATCACTTTAACATCAAACTGCTTTTTTAACTGGCATAACGCCGGAATGTCCTCGAGCCGCAAAAAAGGATTGGTAATCGATTCACTGAAAACTAATTTGATTTCCGGAAAATCGATCAACGCCTGTTCAATTGCATCTCTTGATGAAAAATCGACAAAATGAACCTGAATGCCCATTCGGATGAGTTCTTCTTTTAATAAATGAAACGTCCCGCCGTACACATCCTCAGCAGCTAGAATATGGTCCCCTGTACTGACTACAGACAATAGGCCGGCAAAGATCGCAGCCATACCGGAAGAAGCGGCTACGCCACTTGGCGCCTCTTCCAAATCGGCAACCGCCTGGCCAAGTGCGTCTGTATTTGGATTGGCAGTACGCGAATACAAATAGGTGCCATTGCCATCATAATAACCTTCCATTTCCTCTAAGGAAGAAAAAGAAAAAGCTGAAGTTTGGTAAACTGGCATCACTTTTGGCTGTATGTTCCGCTCTTTTAATTTAGCTGTTTGAACTGAAATTGTTTCGATCGAACGCATGCAATCATCCCCTTATTCCAAATTCGAAATGTAATCCCTCATCGTCTTTTCATCCATCGGCCCAATGTGCTTGTTTTGCACACGTCCTTCCGCATCAAGGATATAAGTGGTCGGAATCGTTACAGATTGATAGATATCGCCAATTTTGCCCTCTTTATCCAATGGAATCGGAAATGTGAGTTTGTTTGCTTCAACAAAGTTCGTTATTTTTTTCATACCACGGTCTTCCGTTGTTAAATTAACGGCTAAAATTTCAATGTCTTTGCCTTGCACTTCATCGTAATAATTTTGCATCAGCGGCATTTCCGCACGGCAAGGTGGGCACCAAGAAGCCCAAAAGTTTAAGATCACTTTTTTTCCTTGATAATCCGAAAGTTTGACCGGTTCGCCTTCTAACGTTTCCAATTCGAAATCAGGAGCAATTTCTCCTTTTGCCAAGCCTTCTTTTGTCGCAAGAAACTCTACATCCGTACCAATGGAAACGGTGCTTTCCGTTTCTTTCTTTTCTATGTTATTTTTGACAACTCCTGCAATTGCCGCTCCAATTAAAACCGCAATCAACAACAAGCCCAGTATTTTTTTCGACATCTCTTTTCACTCCGTTCCCTTTCATCATACGATAAATCACCGCACTGATTCCACTATTGGCCTGCAACGAAAATTGTTTGCCGGGGCATAAAAAAACCGGCATCCAAGGATACCGGCATTATTTCTAGTTGATGTAATTGATTGGGTTGACCGCATTCGAACGTGCGCTGTTCCATGGCCCAATATGAATTTCAAAATGTAAGTGAGGGCCGGTAGAGCGGCCTGTGCTTCCCGAAGCTGCAATTTGCTGGCCTTGGGTAACAGATTGTCCAACCGAAACATGAATTTGGCTTAAATGTGCGTAGACGGTCGTGTACATTTGGCCATTCATCGAATGGGTGATCATAACGACGTTGCCGTATGTTCCCATTGCCCCTGCGTATGATATTTGCCCTGCAGCTGATGCAGAAACGCGTGTGCCCATGCCGACAGCGACATCGATGCCGCGATGATTTTCATTTCCTGCACCAATGTTGCGTCCGCCAAAGTTTGAAGTCAGTCTTCCCGAAGCTGGATTGATAAATCCAGATCCTGTTGGAGCTGCTGCAACATACGTATTAGCTGAAGAAGCCGCGTCGGCTTTACGTTGAGCTGCCAATCTGCGTTTTTCCGCTTCTTCCGCTTTTCTGGCAATTTCAGCTAGGCGCGCTTGCTCTTTTGCCACTTTCTTTTCAAGATCGGCACTGATCTTGATGACGTCGTTGCGCTTGTCTTCAAGACTGGATTTTTCTTTTGCCAAACGTCTTTGTTCTGCTTTCAACTCTTCCACTAAGCCGGCTTGTTCTTTCTTTTGGCCGTCCAATGAAGATTTAAGCTGTTCCAATTCCGCTCGGCGTTCTTCTTGTTTTGCAAGCTTTTCTTCCACTTGCGCTTTTTGTTCTGCCAGCATTTTTTTGTCTTCCGCTTGTTCACGCATGATTTCGCGGTCCGCTTCCAACAATGTATTCACCGCAGAAAAACGGTCGATGAAATCGACAAAACTATTTGCTCCAAGCAGTACGTCCACGTAATCCACGGAGCCGCCGCTCAATTGAATGGCGCGGGCACGTTCTTTCAGCAATTCTTCCCGCTCTGCAATTTTGCGCTCCAACTCTTCAATCGATTTTTTCAACTCATCGATTTCTTCTTTGGTCACGTTGATGTCACCTTGCACCCGTTCAATTTTCGCTGAAGTTTCATCAATCTTATGGTTCAATTCTTTGATTTTCCCCATAAGCTTTTCTAATTTCGACTCATTTTTGTTGATTTTTTCAGCTTTATTTTGAATGCTGGAATTTAATTCGCTTTTTTGCTCTTTCATTTCCTGTTGTTTCTGCTCCAGTTCACTCAACTTACTGGCATTAACAGATGGCATCAGCAACGTTAAGGCGAGTACGGCGGAAACTCCAGACAACATCCATTTTGACTTCGAGCCCAAGTTCGTTTTCCCCTTTCGGATTTACGTTCTTTTCTCTCTCTAATTTTTTTCTATTATAATACAGATTGCTTAAATTCGTAAGAACTTTCTGATGGACATAAAGCTGCCCCATACTCCGATGAATACGCCCATCACTAAAATCAATGCACTTACTTGATAAATGAATGGAGTAAGATCAAGCAATTGAATCATTTCTCCGCTCAATTTCGGTTGTGCAAAATCCGTAACTTGGTAATAAAGCGTCGATACGAGAGCAATCGGGATGATCGATCCCAGCAGCCCAAGCCACATGCCTTCTAGAATGAATGGCACACGGACGAACCAGTTGGTTGCCCCTACCAATTTCATAATTTCAATTTCATGCCGTCTTGCGACAATTGTGATGCGGATCGTGTTTGAAATAAGGAACATTGCGGTAAACAACAATGCAAGGATCAATACTAAACCGACGTTGCGGCCGGTGTTCAATACGTTGAACAGTTTTTCGATTTTTCCTTCTCCGTATTTCACGTCTTCGATGCCATCAAGTTTTGCAAGTTCAGTTGCCACTTGCTCAGTTTTTTGTGGATCTGTTGCTTTTACATAAAACACGTCAAGCAATGGATTGTTTTGTTCAAATAAGCTTAACTCATCGCCAAAATCCATAACCAAATCCGTTAACTCGGCTTCTTTTGTTGAAAATTCAACGGATTCTACACCCGACATGGATTGAATGGCTGTTTTCAGTTCTTCTGTTCTTGCATCATCAGCTTCTAACGAAACGAAAGTTTTGATTTCTACATCGTTCTCTAAATCATCGGCTACTTTGTTTAAGTTCATCATGATTAAGACAAACACACCGACTAACAACAAGGTTACCGTTACAGCACTTACAGATGCAAATGTCATCCAGCTGTTGCGCCCTAGACTTTTCAAACTTTCTCTGAAATGGCGCGTTATAGTTCTACCCTTCATAACCGTAGTCACCTCCAGCTACATCCCGAACAATCAAGCCGCCTTCTATCGCAATTACACGGTGTCTCATCGCGTTTACAATTTCACGGTTATGCGTGGCCATCAAAATCGTTGTGCCTTTCGCATTGATTTGTTCAAATAAATTCATAATATCCCACGAAGTTTCAGGATCTAAGTTTCCAGTCGGTTCATCGGCAATCACAATTTTCGGCGTGTTGACGATTGAACGGGCAATCGATACCCGTTGCTGTTCCCCGCCGGACAATTCAGTCGGGAACATCCGCGCTTTATGTTTTAATCCTACTAAATCCAACACTTCCATTACCCGTTTGCGGATAACTTCTGGCGTTTCTTCAATTACTTCCAATGCAAATGCCACGTTTTCATATACATTCAATCTTGGCAATAATTTAAAGTCCTGGAACACAACACCGATTTGGCGGCGCAGCAACGGAACTTTTTTATTTTTAAGTGTTGCAAGATCCACACCGTTTATTAACATTTGCCCTGAAGAAGGACGTTCTTCACGATACATCATCTTAATGAATGTCGATTTCCCGGCGCCGCTCGGCCCTACGACATATACGAATTCGCCTTGCTCTATTTCAACATTCAGTCCGTTTAGAGCAACGATTCCATTCGGATATTTCTTATAAACATTCTTCATTTGAATCATTTTTCTTAACCACCTATTTTATTGGAATAACTCCAATTTGCTTTTTTCATTAAAAATTTCCGACTGATATATTATAACACCTTAAACCTCTTTTTTTATTACAGTTATGTTTCATTTCTTTTTGTTATTGTCATATAACATGTGCCTTAAGTATGAAACTCGGTATTTTTCTTGTACTTTTTTGCTTATGTTTTTTGTAATTAAAAATAACTTTTTGTTATTGGGTGAAATTTTGCGCATCAAAAAAACCGGCTTTTCAGCCGGTTTACTTTTTGCTTGCAAGCCACTCAGCAACTGCATCCGCTTCTTCGCCTTGGATGATATCTGCTGGCATTGCGCCTCGCCCGTTATCAATGACTTCTCGAATTTCATCTTGTGACAGCCGTGATCCCACATTGTTCAACGCCGGAAAATTGCCTGATCCTTCTAAGTTTTCACCGTGGCAGGAAATGCAATTTTGCTGAACAACTTGCTCTGCATCTACTGAAGAGTCCCCTGAACCGCCGCCTTTTTCTGGTGCTGGTGCCGGTTCAGCCGAATCTCCGCCGCCGCAAGCCCCCAGTACAAGTGACGATCCAAACAATAACGCCATGAGTCCTTTTTTCATCCAAGCTGCCTCCCTAAGTCGTTTTCTCTACTATTATAAAGTATACCAAATTTAAGGTCGTTTAAAACCTTCGCCGAGGACCTCGGATGCGTCGGAAACGATGACAAACGCTGACGGATCGATCAATTTCACCAATTGCTTCAAGCGCGTAAATTCCGTTTGATGCACGACCACCATGATGATTGGCTTTTCTGAATCCGTGTAGCCGCCGGTTGCGGTCAACTTGGTAACGCCGCGGTCAATTTCGTCGTAAATGGCATCTCGAATTTCCACTTGTTTGTTCGTAATGATGTAGACCATTTTCGAACGGCCGAATCCAACTTGCACCAAATCAATGGTTTTCGTGGTCACATACAACCCAACCAAAGCATAAAGGCCTTTTTCGATGTCGAATACAATTGCTGCAGCCAGCACAATAAAACCATCAATTAATGCAATACTTGTGCCGAGTGTCAATCCGGTGTACTTGGTAATAATCTGCGCTGCTAAATCGGTTCCGCCCGTCGAAGCCTTCCCACGAAATACGATGCCAAGCCCCAAACCGACCATAATTCCGCCGAATAACGCGCCAAGAAGCGGATTCAACGTCCATGGTTCCCAGCTTTCCGTCAAATACACGACAAGCGGCAAAAAGATCGTCCCAACCGCTGTTTTGATACCGAAATTCCGGCCCAGTAAAATAACACCTGCAATAAACAGCGGAATATTAAATGCCCATTGGACAAAGGCCGGCTTCCAATCAAAGAGCCCTTTTAAAATAGTACTGATGCCGCTGACGCCGCCGGATGCAACTTCGTTCGGCAGCAAAAACACGTTAAATGAAATGGCGACGATTGCCGCTCCAATAATTACGCTAGCGTAATCTAAGACAGCGGAGATGACCGGATGCGGTTCTTTATGGCCGCGTTGTTGTTTTTTATTCATTTGTAACTGCCTCTTTCCATTCTATGTTCACTCTAGCCCTGTCAGAGTATAACAAATGGCAGCATGATTGTGAACTTCATCCGGGTGAAGCGGGGATAGAAAAAGCCTTGAAGCAAATAAAGCTTCAAGGCTCTTATGTTAATCTTATTGCATTTTAGAACGCAGAAGGGAATTGATGAACCCGTCAATGTCTCCGTCCATAACGTTTTGCAGATTTCCTGTTTCAAAACTTGTCCGGTGGTCTTTGACCATGGAATATGGGTGGAACACATAAGAACGGATTTGGCTTCCCCAGCCAATTTCTTTTTGTTCACCGCGGATTTCAAGCAATTGTTCTTCTTGCTCTTGAATTTTCAGCGCATATAATTTTGCTTTCAGCATTTGCATCGCTTTTTCGCGGTTTTTAATCTGTGAACGTTCTTGTTGGCACGTAACGACAGCTCCTGTCGGCAAATGGGTAATCCGTACAGCAGAGTCCGTCGTATTAATGTGCTGCCCGCCGGCGCCGCTTGCCCGGTACGTATCAATTTTCAAATCTTCCGTCCGGATATCGATTTCGATCTCGCCAGTGAATTCTGGCATCACTTCACACGAGACGAACGACGTATGCCGGCGCCCTGATGAGTCGAACGGAGAAATCCGCACAAGCCGGTGAACGCCTTTTTCTGCTTTTAGATAGCCATAAGCGTTATGGCCTTTGATGCCCAGTGTAACGGATTTAACTCCCGCTTCATCGCCCGCCAAGTAATCGAGCGTTTCAACCTTGAAACCGCGCTTTTCAGCCCAGCGCGTGTACATGCGCAATAGCATCGAACACCAGTCTTGCGACTCTGTACCGCCGGCTCCTGGATGCAATTCCAAAATGGCGTTGTTCTTATCGTACGGTTCGCTCAGCAACATTTGCAGTTCGTAATCGCTCAATTCGGACATGAACGTTTTCATTTCTGAACTCAAGTCTTCGTGCAGCTCCGCATCTTCTTCTTCGCGAAGCAGCTCAAGCGTCATTTCTAAATTTTCTTGAGTTTCTGTAAAGCCGTGGTAGGTATTAACGATTTCTTTCAAGCCGTTCAATTCAGAAATGACTACTTGAGCGGATTCTTGGTTGTTCCAAAAATCGGGATCGATCATCATTTCATCTAATTCTTGAATTCGAGCCTCTTTGTTTTCTAAGTCAAAGAGACCCCCTAAAGTCCGCCAATTTCTTGGCTGATTTGTCGAGCTCGTTGCGGATGTCTGCTAAGTCCATCATGTATATGTTCCTCCTCAAAATAACACCGAAGAGCAATTGCTCTTCGGTCTTTTGTCTTGCTTATTGTCCAACCCCCAGTGTTTGTCCGGGCTGGAGTTGGGCGCTTGCGCTTTTATTATGATGCTGCCCCGTGGCAGTTTTTGTATTTTTTGCCGCTGCCGCAAGGACATGCATCGTTGCGCCCAATTACAACTTCTTTACGCGCTGGCTCTTTTTTCTTTTTCACTGCCGGTCCATCTTCTTTCGGATTGACCGCTTGCCCTTTTGCCACTTCTTGGCGTTCCAAATTGTTGCGAATTTCCGCTTTCATGGAGTATTTGGCAACGTCTTCTTCGATCGCTTCCACCATCGCTTCAAACATCGCAAATCCTTCATTTTGGTATTCGCGAAGCGGATCGTTTTGTCCATACGCACGCAAGTGAATTCCTTGGCGCAATTGATCCATGGCATCGATATGGTCGATCCATTTTGAATCGATTGACCGGAGAAGAACGACTTTTTCAAATTCACGCATACGCTCAGGTGACATTTCTTCTTCTTTTTGGTCGTAAAATTTAACGACTTCGGTTTTAAGCAAGTCGATAATCTGCTCTTGTGATTTTCCTTGCAGCTGTGCTTCTGTAATGGTTTCTTCTGGAAGCAAATTCGCTGCAATGGTTTCAGCAAGAGTTTTCAAATTCCACGCTTCTGGTTTTTCATCAGAAGTGTGCGTATATACCAGGCGATCAATGGAGCCGTCAATCATTTTTTCAACTAGACCACGCATATTGTCTGTTTCCAAAACTTCTAAACGCTCTTTGTAAATGACTTCACGCTGTTGACGCAATACATCGTCGTATTGAAGCAAACGTTTCCGTGCATCGAAGTTGTTTCCTTCTACGCGTTTTTGAGCCGATTCCACAGAGCGCGTCACCATTTTTGATTGCAGCGGCTGGGAATCATCCATGCCCAGTTTGCCCATCATGTTGCGCATGGCATCAGAGCCAAACCGGCGCATCAAATCATCTTCTAGCGATAAATAGAATTGAGTGACACCTGGATCTCCTTGGCGCCCTGAGCGGCCTCGCAGCTGGTTGTCAATACGGCGTGATTCGTGGCGTTCGGTACCGATTACTGCTAATCCGCCTGCTTCAATAACGCCTTCGCCCAATTTAATGTCTGTCCCGCGCCCTGCCATGTTGGTTGCAATGGTAACTGCACCTTTTTGGCCGGCATTCAAGATAATTTCCGCTTCATGCGCATGGTTCTTCGCATTCAACACGGCATGCTTAATTCCTTTTTTTGTCAAATAATCGGAAATAATTTCAGAAGTTTCAATGGCAACTGTCCCGACAAGAACCGGTTGGCCATTTTTATGCCGTTCTGCGATATCGTCTCCAACCGCTTTATATTTTCCGGCAATCGACGCATAAATCAAATCCACGCGGTCATCACGGATAATCGGCTTATTAGTTGGAATGGTAATAACGTTCATGTTGTAGATGTTGCGGAATTCTTCCTCTTCCGTTTTGGCTGTCCCTGTCATACCGGAAAGCTTGTTGTACATCCGGAAATAGTTTTGGAATGTGATCGTCGCCATGGTCATGGATTCGTTTTGGATTTCAAGCCCTTCTTTTGCTTCGATGGCTTGGTGCAATCCGTCCGAATAACGGCGGCCCTTCATTAGACGCCCAGTAAACTGGTCGACAATGATGACTTCTCCTTCTTGCACGACATAATCCACATCTACGTGCATGGTTACATGTGCTTTCAATGCCTGGTTGATGGCATGGTTCAAACGGACATGGCTAATATCAAACAAATTGTCGATGCCGAAAGCTTTCTCGACTTTTTCAATTCCTTGTTCCGTCAATAAAACACCTTTTGTCGTTTCATCATACGTGTAGTCTTCTTCTTTAGTCAGCATGCGGGTGAACGCATTTGCTTGCATATACAATTGGGCCGCTTTTGCAGCTTGCCCTGAAATGATCAATGGCGTACGTGCTTCATCGATCAAAATGGAATCCACTTCATCGATGACGGCATAGTTTAACTCCCGCTGAACCATTTCTTCTTTGTAAAGAACCATATTGTCGCGCAAATAGTCGAAGCCCAGTTCATTGTTTGTGCTATACGTGATATCCGCAGCATACGCTTCGCGTTTTTCATCTTTGGTCAAGCTGTTCATATTCAAGCCGACGCTCAAGCCAAGCCATTCGTAAAGTCGGCCCATTTCTTCGGCATCCCGGCTGGCCAAGTATTCGTTGACCGTAACAACATGGACGCCTTTTTTAGCAATAGCGTTCAAGTAAACCGACATGGTCGCAGTCAAAGTTTTACCTTCACCGGTTTTCATTTCAGAAATATTGCCCTCATGAAGTGAAATGGCCCCCATGATCTGCACGCGGAATGGAAACATTCCAAGTACGCGCTTCGAAGCTTCACGCACTGTTGCAAAAGCTTCAACCAATAAATTATCCAGCGACTCACCAGCTGCATGGCGTTTTATAAATTCCTCAGTTTTCCCTTTTAATTGTTCATCAGATAAAGCTTCGAATTGTGAAGCCAATGCTTCAATTTCGTCTGCTTTTTTTTCAAATCTCTTCAAGTCCCGTTTGTTCGGGTCGAATACTTTATTCAATACTCCAAGCATTAATAACCGCTCCCTGCATAGTGTCCGGTGCGCCAAAACTGGAGACCGGATCGCTTTCGCTTTTATAGTGTTCTCTTTGTGCAACAAAAAAATTCGGAATTTTAAAAACCACATAAACGTACCGCTACTACATCAAAAAACTCACTCTTTATTTTAACACTGCATACATAACCGTGCAAACATCCAATTCTCAGCACATGGAAAAGTCGGTGATATTTCGAAATTACAACTCCTCAAAAAAACGTGAAAAGGCGCAATGGAATAAATCCAATGCGCCTTTTGTTATAAGCTTCTATAAGAGAAGCATTTTTTCGATTTACATCGTGCTTGTTTCAATTAAGCCGTAGCTGCCGTCTTTTCGTTTGTAAACAATGTTTGTGCCATTAGATTCGGCATCGGTGAAAACAAAGAAATTATGGCCAAGCATATTCATTTGCAATACCGCTTCTTCTTCATCCATCGGTTTCAAATCAAATTGCTTCGTACGCACAATTGTCAAATCTTCCTCTTCTTCGGCTTCTTCGTTTTGATTTCTTATATCGTTTTCCGCTGCTGCAAATGCAACACCTATTCCATCACGATCACGGAATTTGCGGTTAACTTTTGTTTTATATTTTCGAATTTGACGTTCAAGTTTACCAACGATCAAATCTACTGCTGCATACAATTCATCGTGCCGTTCTTCAGCACGCAACACTAAGTTTTTCATTGGAATAGTGACTTCCACTTTTGTTTGGCTGTGATTAATTGCTTTTAAGTAAACCATTGCAGTAGCGCTAGTGCCTTCTGGGAAGTAGCGTTCGATTTTGTCCACTTTCTTTTCAATGTACTCGCGGACTGCGGGAGTCACTTCAACGTTATCTGCTTTAATATTAAATTGTAGCATCTTAACTCCTCCTTCTTTGTATCTTTCTTTACATTCTCTATGTTCCCTATCTAATCCTGCTTAAAACGTAAAAAGTTTTGCAGAATATTAAATCAGGTAAACACAATATAAGGAGATGAAGCCATGTTTAAAGATAAATTAGTTGTAGTTACTGGAGCCGCCAATGGAATTGGCAATAGCATTGCCCAACATTTTGCAGCAGAAGGTGCACGTGTTATTGGACTCGATTTGGAAGACGTCGCGCTTGAAGGAGTCGAGTCAAGGCGCTGCGATGTCGGAAATTTCAATGAAGTCATCAATGTCTTTTCTAAAATCCATGAAGACTACGGAAATATCGATGTGTTGATCAACAATGCCGGCATTTCAGAATTCAAATCCATTTGGGAAATCGAAGAATCGGATTGGGACCATGTCCTCGATACTAATTTAAAAAGTGTGTTTATTTGCAGCCGCGAAGCCGCCCGTTATATGAACGGGGATCTCCGCGCCATCGTCAATATGGCATCGACACGAGCTTTCATGTCGGAGCCGAACACTGAAACCTATTCAGCTTCAAAAGGCGGCATTTACGGATTGACACATTCATTGGCGGCCACATTGAGTGAAAACGCAATCCGCGTCAACTCCATTGCCCCCGGCTGGATCCATACCGGCGAACAATCAGAGCTGCGAAACGTTGACCACAGCCAGCATTGGAGCGGACGAGTTGGCAAAGTAGACGACATAGCACGTGCCTGCCTATTTTTGTGTGACCCGCGGAATTCGTTTGTTACGGGAGAGTGTTTGACAATCGACGGCGGCATGACCCGAAAAATGATTTACGAACATTAACAAAGAAAAGCGGAAGTGCCTGTTCAGCTCTGACAGGCATAAGACAAACCGGCGAAGCGGCGTTCTTTGCCGCACAGCCGGGATGGCTTATGACCCGAAGAGCTAGGCACTGGAGTCTGGACATTGAGAAAAGCGGAGGTGGCTGTCTTGCCCCGACAAGCAAGCGATGGACCAAAGGAATTGGGCCATCGCTTTGCGACGAAGCACATAGTGCTGCAGGAGCAGCGGTTCCCATGAATTACGACCGAAGCGTCTCGAGGGGCTAGCCGCCGGAGTCTGGACAAAGAAAAGCGGAAGTGCCTGTTCAGCTCTGACAGGCATAAGACAAACCGGCGAAGCGGCGTTCTTTGCCGCACAGCCGGGATGGCTTATGACCCGAAGAGCTAGGCACTGGATTCTGGACAATAAGAAAAGCGGAGACGGCTATCTTGCCTGAACCTAAGAAAGCCTCTGCATTAAATGCAGAGGCTTTTATCCGCGGATGAGCGAAAACAAGTGGATTTCTTTCGCCCCTCCTTCTTTTAATGCTTTTGCAGCATGGCGCATGGTAGTCCCAGTTGTGTATAAGTCATCGACAAGAATCACTTTTTCTGGAACTTCTTTTCCATCCCAGCTGAACAATGCGGCAGAAGACAGCCGTTCTTGCTTTGATTTTTTCCCTTGCACCGTTTCGCTTTTCTTGAGCAGATGTGTAAATGGCAGGCCTGCTGCAGCCAACAGGCAATCCACTTGGGAAAAGGTTCGGGCTTTTAGTTTTTCGGGATGCATGGGAATGGGAACAATTGCGGATTTTACTGGCTTGAGTGTTTTATGCAACTCGGCTGCAAATACTTCAGCCAGTACAACGTCTTGCAAAAACTTGTATTGATGCAAATAATCTTGCATCGCTTCATTGTAGCGGTACAAACAGTTTCCGGATTGAATCAAACCTGCATACTCCGTCGTTTCCCAAACTCGGCAATCCGGGCACATGCCTTCTCCCGGAAATCCGCATATCGGACAGCTGTCTCCGGAAATTTTTTCAAACTTGCTTTGGCAGACGCTGCAGGCCACTTGGGTTAGTTCATTCAGAAAAATGCCTCTCCAGCTTGGCTGCACGGTTATGGCACGGCCGCATAAATAACAATCCATCATTGCCCTCCTTTATTATAGGAAGCAATTTGGCGCTTTGCTTTGTCCATTTGATTGGCTATGCCGTTGTGGAAAAATATCACATCTCCTGTTGGAAAGTCCGCTGATCTTCCCACGCGCCCCGCTATTTGGATCAAAGCGGATGCCTCAAAAATCGCTTCATCCGCCCCGATAACGGCAATGTGAACTTTTGGAATGGTAATGCCTCGCTCTAAAATGGTCGAAGTCAGCACTCCTGGAATTTCCCCGTTCCTCAATTTCAAAACTTTCTCTTTTCGTAGCGGATCTTGCGAATGAACCGCTTCAATGCGGGAATCTAACGTTTTCATCAAAGGAATCACGTTTTCTATCAGTTCAATCGTCGGGAAAAACAACATAAATGGCTCTTCACCAGCTATTTTTTGGCGGATCCACACGGCTAACTTGTTTGGGATTTTATTTTTAGCGAACGCTTTTTTATAGCTCCATAATGAAACGAACTTCGGGATGGGCAGCGGATGGCCATGAAACCGCCTAAAAATCCGCGATTGGTTAGGGACGGTTTTCTGCAAACGGTTCGAGGGCGTCGCGGAAACATAAACAATTGGCGCTTTTTCTTTTTTGGCTTTTTGGACTGCCCGCTGAAGCGATAAATCGAACGAATACGGAAATGCATCCGCTTCATCTACAATCATTACATCAAACGCTTCCTGGAACCGATACAATTGATGCGTGGTGGCGATGACGATTTCGGCAAAACCCGATTCCTCAGGTGATCCCCCGTAAAGCGTATGAACCACCGTCCCTGGAAAAACCGCTCGAATGCGAGGAGACAATTCCAAGACAACATCGGTGCGCGGTGCAGCAAGGCAGACCCGTTTGCCATGTTGCAGCGCCTGCCAAATGGCCGGAAATAATAATTCGGTTTTTCCCGCTCCGCAAACTGCATAGACAAGATGGGATGATTGCCCAGCCAGGCTGTTTACTACTTCATCGGCTGCTTTTTGTTGTAAAGAAGTGAGGTTTCCATTCCAAGTAAACGAATGGTGTGTTGAGGATTTCGGAGATGGTCCCGCCCAAGTGATCAGTTCGCTGCAAGAACTGACGCGGCCCATTTTTATGCAGTGCCGGCAATAAAAACAAGTCATTTGGCATTTGGCACATGGAAAAGAGATAATTTTTTGTTGGGAGGTTTCTAAACACCTGCGGCATTCCCCTTTTGCACTGATGCCGTTTGTTGCATGAATCAGTCCAGCTTCAATAGCTGAGTCGATTTCCTCTTTGGGAAACGGCGTGAATTCCCTTAGCCAAATACGCCCAAATAAAAATTCCTGCAATTCTTTCATTTGCATCTTCCTCTCTTGCTTAAAATAAGAGGGCAGGATGAACAGAGCTGTAGGCGCGCTTTATAATAGTAGAACTCCATCAAAAAGTGCTTCTTGGATGCAACCGCCTTCTGTATTAGTTTACCAAAAAAGCCAGAGAAAAAGAGGCTTTGCACACATTCTGCAAACCCTCTTTTGGAAAATTAATTTGAATTGCCGATAAAGTGGAGGCTGGTTACTTTCCATGCTTCATTTTCTTTTTTGAACACGACAACTTGGCGCCCTGCTTGGTCGGTGCTTCTTTCCGTATTCGGTTCTTTGACCAATACGTCAATTTCTGCAAACACCTCAGCTCGATTTTCATCGTACTCGACAATGGTTTCATTGCTGGTCGTGTAAGTTGTATCATATGCTTTAAACGCTTCTTCCAAAGAGGCTTTGTCTTCTTCCCGGTCAAAACCATCCGGCTTTTCCGCGATAACGTTCATATAGCGCGCCAAATCTTCTGCGTTAAACGCCGCAATATATTCACCGTAAGCTGCCAGAATATCTTCAGCTTCTTGTTCCGGAACTTCCGCTTCTTCCACTTTTCCTTCATCGTCCATTGTAAACCCGACCGACTCATCTTCTACACCATGGTCGACTGCGTTATTTTCATTTGCCGAATTGCCGTCATCTGCCGTGTTTCCATTTCCCGCAGGTTCTGCTGAGTCTGAACACCCGGCAAGGACAAAAGCAAGGCCAGCAAGTATAATCAGTTTTTTCATCATGCATTCCTCCTGCGTTTCATTGTGCCACAGCAAGTTGCCTAATTCAATGAAGAAACTGTGACGAAAGAATAGATAGAAAAACCCTGCAGCAAAAGCTGCAGGGTTTCATTTTTATTAGCGAACTTCGACCCAGCCGTTTTTAATGGCTGTTACGACCGCTTGTGTACGGTCATTCACTTGCATTTTTTGCAAAATGCTTGAAACGTGGTTTTTGACCGTTTTTTCTGAAATGAACAAGGTTTCGCCGATCACACGGTTGCTTTGCCCATCCGTTAACAGTTGCAAAACTTCGCTTTCGCGTTTTGTCAGCAAGTGATACGGACGGCGGATTTCGGTTTGATGGAAAGATCCTTTGTTTTCACGTTCGCTCAAACGGCGGAACTCCATCACCAAATTGCGCGTAACTTTCGGATGCAAGTAAGATCCGCCTTTTGCGACCACTTTGATCGCCTGGATGATCGCTTCTGCATCCATTTCTTTTAGCATATACCCCAAAGCACCTGTTTTCAGTGCATGTGTAACGTAGGATTCATCATCGTGAATTGACAGCATAATGACTTTCGCATCCGGGAATTTCTCCATCAATTCCCCTGTTGCTTCTACCCCATTTTTTTGCGGCATATTGATGTCCATTAAAATAACATCGGGTCTGTACTCCTCGTATAATTTGAGGACTTCAGTCCCGTCGCCGCCTTCTGCCACAACTTCAAAAGAATCTTCAAAGTCTAAAATTCGTTTTACTCCTTCACGGAATAGTTGATGATCATCTACAATAATAATTTTTGTCATTATGTTGTCCTCCTCGAATACCGTATCTTATATACCCAGTTTGAATGGAATCTGAAACATTAATATTGTTCCATTTCCCGGTGAAGAATGAATTTTAAAATCACCTTCTATTAAGTCAATTCTTTCACGCATACCAATCAACCCGAACGATTGATTTTTCACAATGCTTTGATCGAATCCAGAGCCATTGTCCTTAACCGAAATAGCGGTTTGATTTCGCGCCCATTCAATCTTCACTTCAATTTCAGTCGCTTTTCCGTGGCGGATCGCGTTTGACACCGCCTCTTGCACCAATCGGAAAATAGATGTTTCGTAATTGTTCGGCAGCCGCGTTTCGGGGCCATCCGAATGAAAATGTAGCCGAATGCCTTTATTGTAGTCTTCAATGGTATCCAAATATTTTTTCAAAGTCGGCACAAGGCCCAAATCATCTAAAGCCATTGGCCGCAAATCGTAAATGATGCGCCTTACTTCCGTAAGTGCTTCCCGCACCATTTCTTTTAATGAAGTAATTTCTCCGAATGCAGCTTGCGGCCCTTTTTCCCGGTACGTTCTCTCTATCAAATCTGAACGCAATAATACGTTGGCCATCATTTGAGCAGGACCATCATGGATTTCACGGGACAAGCGTTTCCGCTCTTCTTCTTGCGCTTCGATAATGCGCAGGCTATAATCTTGCTTTAGCTTTGTATTATCAATTGCGTCATCCACTTCTTCTAAATCCGAAGTCATGTAATTCGTTGCTACGTTCACTTGATTGACTAGCCTCTCCGCCCGTTCAATCGTTTGCAATAAAGTTTGAAGGCGCCGCTGCAGGCTATCCCTTTTTTGGCGATATTGCTTTTCTTCCAAGCGGTTGGCGGAAAGCTCAATTTGCAGATCATTTGCTTGCTCATACGCTTGCTTGATTTGGTTTTCTGTAAACGTATTGAACGAATGAGAAACTTCTGCGAGCCTCCGGCGTGCTGTCCGGGTCTTTTCTTCCAAACCGTCACCGGCTTTTATAATGCGGGAAATATTAATGCGCACGTCTTCTAGTTCATCTTTCAAAACTTCGTATTGCCGGCGACTTTGTTCACTGATAGCAAAGATTTTTTGTTTTGTTTGTTCCAACGTTTCAATTAAATTATCGAAAATGGAATCCAGCTCTTTTCGATCGCTTTTATTAGCCATTTCAAAACCGCCTTAGCTATACTAACTATGCTAATGTGTATAAGATTTTCGTACCTTGTACCTGCAAGAACTTGTCTAAGTATATCACTATATAAGCAATTCCGTATAATTAAACATATTACAAATTATCTGATTACATTCTACTACAGGGGGCGTTAAAATGCGAGAGAATTACAAGACCGTGGGTGAATTAGCGGAGGCGGAAATCGTTATACAAAAGTCACGTTTCATCGGACATGCCGCACGGGCAGAAACAGAAGAAGAAGCGATCCGGTTTATCGACTCCATTAAAACCCTTCATCGCTCCGCCACACACAATTGCTCCGCTTACTTGATTGGTGAATACGATTCCATCCAAAAAGCAAACGACGACGGTGAACCGAGCGGCACTGCAGGCTTTCCTATGCTGGAAGTGCTAAAAAAACAAGGATTGAAAGATGTCGTGGTCGTTGTCACCCGCTATTACGGCGGAATAAAACTGGGCGGCGGCGGGCTGATCCGCGCTTATGGCAAAGCCACGACCGAAGCGCTTGCCTCCTCTGGCATTGTTGAGCGCCGGCTCCATCATTTGATGAAAATTACCATCGACTATACTTGGCTTGGAAAAGTGGAGAACGAAATCCGGCAATCAGAGTATCCATTAAGCGATATTCAGTACACGGACGGCGTAGAGCTTTTTGTCCACGTTCCTGCTGAAAAAGAACCGGACTTTATTGCCTGGGTCAATGAATTGACGAATGGACAAGCTGATATTAGAGGTGCGAAAAAAGAATTTCTCGAATTTAAAATCTCCTAGTTCTTTTCGTTTACTCTCAACATAAATCGCTGTATAATAAACCGTACAATAAAATCAGTCTGTAAACCGCGAATTTTTCTGCGCTTTTACATGCAGTTTCAGGATAGTTGCATCAATCGAATTGAATACTCGGTTAGCCATTCCTAAAAAAGGAGCCATAACCATGAACCGGAAAAAATACCGAAAGACCAAATCAAGCAGAAAACGAATGGCTATCAAGGTGATTTTAACGTTAGCAGTGTCATTGCTTATCTGCGGATCTGCTTATGGAATCTATTTGATCAAAAAAGCAGAAAATGCTGCAGATGGGGCGTTCGAATCTCTTAAAGACCGAGAAATGTCTGAACTGAGAGAAGAAAAAGTCGAACCTTTGCACGACGATATTTCCATTTTGTTTATTGGCGTTGACAACAGTGAACAGCGGGGACAATCGGATACCAATACCCGTTCCGACGCTTTGGTTCTTGCCACATTAAACAATGAAGAAAAATCAGTGAAACTCGTCAGCATTCCGCGTGACACGTACACATACATTCCAGATGCTGGCCATGAAGACAAAATTACACATGCATACGGCTATAACGGGCCAAGTTCTACAATTGAGAGCGTTGAAGAGTTATTAGATGTGCCCGTGGATTATTATATGCGCATGAACTTTGATGCCTTTATCGATATAGTGGATGCACTCGGCGGCATTAAAGCGGAAGTTCCCTATGATTTAAAAGAGCAAGATGAAAACGACCAAAAAAATGCCATTGAACTTAAAAAAGGAATTCAGCATCTTGACGGCAGCCAAGCATTAGCTCTAGCTAGAACCCGCCACTACGATAACGATATCGAACGCGGGAAGCGCCAGCAAATGATTTTGCAATCGATCATGGACAAAGCGCTATCTGCCGGTTCCATCACAAAATATGGCAACGTCATTGAAGTAGTCGGCGACAACATGAAAACAAATTTAACGTTTAACGATATGCAAGCATTTTTCGAATACGCCAAAGGCGGTAAACCCAATGTTGAAACCTTGACAGTAGACGGATTTGACGACATGTCGACCGGGGTTTACTACTGGAAGCTCAACGAAGAGTCGCTTGTAGAAGTCCAAGATATTCTCCAAAGCCACCTTGGCTTAAAACCGGATACATCAAGCATGTCCGACAACAGTGAGACAGAACTTGCTGAATACCCACAAGAACAAGAAACCTCACAGTAATTGCTGTGAGGTTTTTTTTATATAGTAAAAATTTTAGAGTTTGAAAATAAAAAGGACTCGACCGAAAGCATCTGCTTCAAGTCCAGTCCTTTTTATTTTCCGATCATTCTCACGAGATTGATCAACGGCCGGTAATTCTTTCCTGCAAGCCCCACTACTTCAACAAATAATTCGATTGCAAGCAACATCAAACCGATTAAGAGTATGCCACCCCATAACGTTGCTTGGGAAAACAGCAATGCTGCCAATCCGAAAAGTGCAGCGATTCCATAAATGATAAGTACCGTTTGGCTATGCGAAAAACCAACATTTAATAAACAATGATGCAAATGCGATTTATCCGGTGCGGACAAAGGTTGTTTTTCACGCAAGCGGCGGACGATTGCAAAGAATGTATCCGAAATTGGCACGCCAAGCATGATGATTGGGATAATCAATGCAACAATCGTTACGTTTTTAAAGCCCATTAAGGCTAAAACTGAAATCATATAACCTAAAAATAAAGCGCCAGTATCTCCCATGAAAATTTTCGCGGGATGGAAATTATAGTATAAAAATCCGATTGAACTCGCAGCCAAGATTGCGGCTAACGACATAACAAAGACGTCTCCCATAATATAGGCCATCACGGATAACGTAATCAAAGCGATCGTAGACACACCAGCTGCCAATCCATCCAAGCCATCAATCAAATTGACGGCGTTGGTAATGCCGACAATCCAGAGGATCGTCAACGGAATACTAAAATAACCAAAGTCGATTTCTCCACCAAACGGTAAGTTAATGAATGAAATTTCCAAGCCTCCGCCAATAACAACAATGCCGGCTGCCAGCAATTGGCCAAGCAATTTGGCTTTCGCTGATATCTCCATCATATCATCTAAAACACCGGTAATAATGATGATAAAAGCGCCGATAATGATAGCTGTTTCAATTGGAATGAAAGCCTCAGTTACCGCATTAGAAACTGATTGTTCTGGTCGCAAAATAAAATACCCAATCAAAAATGAACCAAATATAGCTAATCCGCCTAAACGCGGCATAATTCTCGCATGAACTTTTCGATGATTTGGACGGTCAACCGCTCCAATTCTGTAAGCCAGTCGCTTTACGATTGGAGTCAGGACAAGCGAAGCGATAAATGCCACCACCAATGTAAGGTATAGCATATCTTTCCTCCTTTATACTTCTCAATCTACATGGGAAGCCAGTATTATTATAGCACTTCTCCAAAGGAAATAAAACATTGCTTGGAAAGTTTTACATGATTGCAATAGACTAGACGCTTTTCCCTAGTGAAAGTTTCATATTCCCTAGCGCAATCTTCGAAAAACAGGTGAAATTCATAATTGTGGCGTTTATCAAAGCGTATGCAATTGCTCATTTTTTCGAACTGCCGATTTGCAGCCATAGCATAAGACTAACATGTAAAACCTTATACTGTCTCAGACAAAATTTCTATAGGACTACTTAGGCAAACCATAATAAACATCTAGCATTCTCTAGGAATTATGATATAATAAATATATAATTAGAAAATTACAATAACTTTGACTAGAGGTGCAAATCAACATGAACGGCCAACTGCAGTTTTATGCCATTAAAACAGACTGGAGCCCTTGGGATGAAGCAGCTGTCTTGAAAATGGATTATACGTTGCGTGCCGAATTAGCTAAATTTATTTCTTGCCCTGGTTTACTAGTTGACTTATCAATGGATCAACACTCTATTGTGCGCCAAGGAGTTGCCCAAAATCCTTATACGCCGTTTCACACACTCAAAAGATTAGCGGAGCAAGATCTTTGCAGCAGTGTCCAAGATTGCGCCAAGACTACCTTATCCACCTTTGTTTAATGCCCAATTCCCAATTCTCTACATACAAGTTGGTTGTATGGCAACCGCATTACATGTTTTAGTTTTTTGCGAATAGGTTATATAAAGATTAGGCAAACAACTAAAGGAGGTCTAGCAATGAGCGATAAAGGCGGTTTTTCTGATAAATTAAAAAGTGCCGTAAGCAAAGGCAAAGGCGAAATTAAAGACCAAGTTGGCAATGCAACTGGCGATCACCAAAAACAAGCCGAAGGCAAAATGGATAAAGCAAAAGGTGAATTCCAAGAAACTATCGGTGAATTCAAAGATGCAACAAAACCTAAAAAATGAAAATGAAAATCCAGTCTTCTGACTGGATTTTTTTATTTGCCTAAAAACACTAGAGAAATAGCCCCGTTTATAGGGGCCATTTCATTTAGAATAATCGTTGCGTCGGCGGTGTATGATCGTTTTTATTGCGCTCTTTTTCTAATCGTTGTTCTTCTCGAGAATCATGCGCTTCCCCTAAGTCATCTTCTTGCTGATTGTTTATCAAATGCTCTTCTTCTGAATCACGGCCAAACGGGGCCGGTCCTAAGTTCGGATCAACTCCTGGAGATTGTTCATCTTGCCGGCGGTTGATGCCTTCTTCGCGATTTAAATTATCTTGGCCTTCAGCAGATTGCAGAGCCGGTTCATGATCCATTGTTTTTTCGCTGATGGCAGTTTCATCTTTAGGAGAAGTGCCTCCTGTCGGATGGATGTTCTCTCCTTGCAAACGGGAATCACGCGTTTTGTCTCCATAGCCTGCATCCCCGTGCTGGTCTTCGCGCGAAACGTCGCTCGTATAAATTTCATTCGTTTTAGCACGCGCTGCCGGAACATCCGGAGTGACATCTTTGTCATGAATATGTGCATCATCATGGCGCATTTCATCGCGCTCTACATCACGGCCAAATGGGGCAACTGCTGTGTTGCGAGCTCCTGAAGTTGTTTCGCCAGTGCCTTCCAAAATTTTGCGGTCGGTATAAAGGAGAATGGCCCCATTGTGCAAATCTTGCTCATAGGTATTTGCAATATTTTTATCCAGCTGCAATTTAGCCAGTTCTGTATGGATTGCATCTTTCCCTGTAAAAAGGGATTTAAAAGAACTTCCTACTGAATTAGCTTGATGAGTATGGATCCCGCTTTGCTTATCTTCTTTATGAAGAATCGAATCATTTTCTACAAGAACGTGTATATCGCCTTCGGTGTAACCTTTCATTTTTAATTCTTCCACTTTGCTTTGCATTTCTTCTTGACTGTAAACAATTGAATATTCGCGATTTGTAGATTCCATTAAATTCAGCCTCCCGTTAATCGTCTTAGAGTATATGTACCCGAACGACCTAAAAGCTAAAACCTGAATTCGCTGCTCTTACAAAACCGTAACTTTCTTGCAACAATAGCTCATTTAGCTGATCCAGTAATAAGAGCTGAAACAAAATTCGAGTGGCAAAACGAGAAAAAGCCAAAGCCCTTTCAATTTTTTGAAAGGGCTTTGGCTTTTTCTCAATTTCATTTATCACTTTTCGTCTTTCTTGTCATAGGCAGAGAAAGTGAGGTGTTCTTGATCTTTGATTAAGTTTGGGTCTTGCTGGAACGATTCTCCTCGTTCGTACCGGTCTTCTTGCTCATCATAAGTATTATCAACCGAATTAACAAATTCGTTTGTTGAAGGTTCTACAGGATTGCCATCTCGATCACGGAAACCGCCTTCTTCCAAAACATCGATTGGCCCTTTCCAATTGTCTTTCACGTAAATTAAAATACCTCCGCGAGCTACATCGGCGGTATACCGGTCTGTTTCGGAATCGCTTAGGCCAATCGATTTAATGCTTTCTTTAACGCTTCCTCCGCCTGTAAACAGACCTTTGAAAGCTCCTTTTGCTGAAGCAGCTTTTTCTGTATCAACGTCTGTTGCCTGCTCAATTTCATCAAAATTGTTTTTATTTTGTGCCATAACGTGTATATCGCCTTCATTAATTCCTTGGCGTTTTAGATTTTCTATCTTGTTTAACGCTTCTTGTTCAGAAAATACGACTGCAATCACTTGGTTTTCCGCTTCCATTGACAAAACCTCCATTTGAAAATCGCTCTTTTAACTCCTTTACCCTTATTGGAAGTTTTTTTAAACGTTCTTGCTAAATGCATTCAGTATAACCGTTCATTGACGAGTGGCTTTTGAAAAAGGAATATTCTTAAACGCACCCAAGTAAAACCTTAAATTTAACCCCTATATGAATAGACTTATACTTTCTCTGCTGATCCCTCTTACCTGCCAATCTGGATTATTCACTACCTTTTAGGACGGCCTTATTTAAAAAATTAATATTTCCAGTGTCGAAATAGTGCTATATAAGCATCAAAAAGCTCTTGTTAAATTTCCCCTTTAATACATATAATAAACTAAAGATATCCAGAGAAATATTTCACTAATACTTGGAGCAAATACAGATGATAATTTTATCTTAAAATCATTCATAAAAACGGACTTTTATTTTTTTAAGCTTTTGCATTAGGCATATTTTCCTTTTTTTATTTAATTACAAAAATAAGTAAATTAAAAGCACTTTATTTTGAAAATTGATGATATTATGAATTAAAGATAAACTCTTCATAATAAAGTCAGAGATATGGAGGCGGTAAAAATCGTACTCAAAAAACCTTCTGTTTACTATTTCCCGAAAAAACCTGTGAACTTTGACACGAACTCTCCTTCATGGATGATTGATGCGCTGCCCATGCAAACGGAAAGGAGAGAATTAATGGACACTGGAACACGCCTCAAATATCATCGATTAAAAAGCAAAATGAGCATTGAAGAAGTCGCCTCAGGA
The DNA here is from genome assembly GCF_050864155.1 of Planococcus sp. YIM B11945. NCBI lineage: Bacteria > Bacillati > Bacillota > Bacilli > Caryophanales > Caryophanaceae > Planococcus > Planococcus sp. YIM B11945. The sequence goes on from NZ_JBOZWR010000003.1 coordinate 330,592, forward strand.
ATTCTCCCTTCAAGAGAGCTGAAAAAGATTGAAGCCGGCACCAAAGCCCCTTCTCTTCCTGATTTGCAGGCGCTATGCAAGAAACTGGATATTCCACTTGCTCCGAAGGATAACCCCATCGGAAAAGTACTAGTAAAAAATTTTAAAACTTCCTTGTTGAACCCGCAAAATAAAGGGAAAATCATGGAGCAATACGCAGATATTCATGATCATCCACTTCTTCACATTGACGAAGATGTTGAATTGGAATATCGTGTTCAACAAATTCGGTATTTTAACATCACGGGTGATTTAGATAGTGCAGAAGAAAAAATCAAAGATATGGAACGCTTTAAAGAATTCATGAACCAAGAACAATATTATCTATTTCAAAAGTATAAAGGAAATTATGATTATCTTTTAAACGATTATGAACAAGCTTTGAAAACTTATTTAGTGGCAGAAAAAATTTCGCCACCTTCTCTTAGTGCTTCTGAATTAGGTGATCTCTATTTTTCCATTGGCCTTACCGCTACCCAATGCTGGGTTTATAATCTAGCATATAAATACTCGGAATTGGCTTTAAAAATTTATCAGCAAGAGTTCGTTCCGAAACGAATAGCTGAATGCCATTTGAACATCGCTATCAATGAACGAAGAGTAGGTAACTTTAAAACAGCTAAAGAACATTATAAACATGCTTTAACAATTGGACAAAAGTTGGATAATGATGTATTAAAGTTCAGTACTGAATATAATTATGGTTATTTTTATTTTCAGTTTCAAAATTTTGAGTTGGCGATTTATCACTTAGAAAATGCATTAAATTATACTCCCCCAGAATATACTTCTCATATTTTGATGGATTATTGTATGCTTATTAAATGCCATATTGAAATGAGTGACATGGAATCTGCCGAGGATCTTCTTTCAAAAGGATATAATATCTTAATTGAAAAGAACTTGAGTTTAGATACACCTTCAAATAATCTCTTTAAAGAAGTGTATATAGAATTTATGTCTTTATATTATTATTTAAATGATGATTTCTCAAAATTTGAAGAATATATTGTTGATAAACTTATTCCAATTTTTGAATCTCATCATAAATTTTTTGAAATAGGTTTTTATTACGGTTATTTAGGAAATACTTACAATAAATTAGGTCATTTTGAGAAATCAGCTCAAGCCTTTTACAAAGCAACACAAGCATATAAAAAATTGATGACTTTTAATGAGGAGTGAGAAAATTGAAAAAAATAATCTTTTTATCGTTTGCCGCTTTACTAACAGTGAGTAGCTTGGCTGGTGTAAATAGCGGAAAAAGCACTGAAATAGCTAAGGATCTTCTTCCTGAACCTTGGTCTGTAAAGCATGAAGTAGTTAAAGACTTGCTTCCCGAACCTTGGTCTGTAAAGCACGAAGTGGCCAAAGATTTGCTTCCCGAACCTTGGTCTGTAAAGCACGAAGTGGCCAAAGATTTGCTTCCCGAACCTTGGTCTGTAAAACACGAAGTGGCCAAAGATTTGCTTCCTGAACCTTGGTCTGTAAAACACGAAGTGGCCAAAGATTTGCTTCCTGAACCTTGGTCTGTAAAACACGAAGTGGCCAAAGATTTACTTCCTGAACCTTGGTCTGTAAAATCTTTTAAAGCTTAATAACAAATTTAAAAAGCCAGTGCTCCTAATTAGGAAGCACTGGCTTTTTTGTATGTGCAGAGATGTAGCATATAAACTCTGCCACTCGTGGTTTATTTTACTTTTCGTATCCTGGTTTTCCTAACAAACGGAACATGTTTTGTTTGTACAGTTCCACTCCCGGCTGGTCAAATGGATTGACGCCGGATAAGTAGGCGCTCATTGCACAAGCTTTCATGAAAAAGTAAATCATGTAGCCCGTGTGGTAGGCATCAACGCGGCCGACTTCTAACGTGATGACCGGTACGCCGCCTTCAACATGGGCAAGAGCCGTAGCATCTAATGCCTGCTGATTGACTTCATGCAAGGTTTTTTCCACTAAATAGTTTAAACCGTCTTCATCGCCTTCATCAAATGGAATCGGGCTTGACTCCTGGTCTTCTTGGAAGCTGATCATTGTTTCAAACAATGAACGGCGGCCATTTTGCATGTATTGGCCCATTGAATGCAGATCAGTCGAATAAACAACGGATGCTGGGAATACGCCTTTTCCTTGTTTACCTTCGCTTTCCCCAAACAATTGTTTCCACCACTCGTGGAACGCACTCATTGCCGGTTCAAAACTCGCTAGGACTTCGATGGAGTAGCCGCGGTTGTTAAGAATTTGGCGGTACGCCGCGTAAGCATAAGCTGCATTTGAATCAAAATCCGTTGACTGCAATTCTTGTTCTGCTTGCGCAGCCCCTTTCAGCAATTCGCGGATATCAATTCCTGCAACGGCCAACGGGAACAAACCGACCGCCGTCAATACCGAGTATCTTCCGCCAATATCGCTGGGAATTTCAAAGCTGGTATAGCCGTTAACATCTGTATTTTTGCGAAGGGCCCCGCCTGTTTTATCGGTTGTAACGATGATGCGCTCTGCTGCTTCCTCGCCATACGTCTCGTACATCCATTTGCGCAGCGTCCTAAATGCGATAGCCGGTTCAGTCGTCGTCCCGGATTTAGAAATAACATTTAATGCCACGCTTTTTCCATCGATGTATTTCAACAAATCTTCCATATACTTACCGCTGATATTTTGGCCCGCATAAACAATCTCGGTTTCATTTGATCCAAATGAAGAGCCCAACAGTTCATTGACCGCTTTAGTCCCTAAATAAGAACCTCCAATGCCAATTACGATAAGAATTTCCGCTTTGCCACGGATTTGTGCCGCAGTTTCTTCAAGACGCGCCAATTCGGTTTGATCCATTTGAGATGGCCAATCCAACCATCCTAAATAGTCGGCTCCTAAAGCCGTTTTCTCATGCATCCGCTGATGTGCCACTTCCGCAAATGCTTGAATTGCGTTCAGTTCCACTTCTTCTACAAATTGATTTAAATGCTTCGTATTCAAAGATACTATTCCTATGAGGATCACCGCCTTTTATTAGTCGCTTTATTTTACCATGAGTTCCCATATCGTAGGAAGATTAAATGCCTTTCAGGTGACAAAAGCCCTTCTTATAAGAAATAAAAACCGATTCCCATAATCAGATAAGCTGCTAATAGCGTTAGGCCTTCAAACCAATTCGATTCTCCGTCGTTCATTACGTTGATTGCCAAAAAGACGGCCGTAATCATAGCGACAAGCTCGGAGATGGTAAAAACAAGCGGCATTTGTTGAGGCATAAACAACGAAATGATGACGAGCAAAGGCGCTACAAACATGGCGATTTGAAGCGTCGAACCAATCGCAATTTCCACGGCGACATCCATTTTGTTTTTCATCGCCATGATGAGTGCCGAAGCATGCTCGGCAGCGTTTCCGACAATGGCCACAATGATGACCCCGATAAACAATTGCGACCAGCCGAATTGTTCCCCTACCGCTTCAAATGTATGGACTAAATTTTCGGATACAAACGCGACCACTAGTGTGGCCACGAACAAGATAATCAATGCTTTCTTTTTGCCCCACTCCGGTTCTTCGTGCTCACTTCCTTCTGCATTGTTCACGTCAGCATGTGCGTATACCCCGCGGTGCGTAACTAACTTAAATACAAGTCCCGCTAAATAAAGCAAAATCAGGATAATGGAAACGCCCACACTCAAGTAAATGGTTTCGTTTTCGTTCATCGTCATTGAAAAAATTTCTGGAATGACAAAAGCGACAACCACTGCAAATATCAACAAGCCAGAGTTGTGCGAAGCATCATGGACATTGAATTTTTGCCGTTTAAACTTAATGCCGCCCAGAAAAAAAGAAAGCCCCCCGACAAGGAGCAGATTTCCTAAAACAGAACCCGTTAATGATGCAAGAACCACTCCAATTAAACCTGCTTTTAATGCAAAGATAGAAATTATAAGTTCAACTGCATTTCCGAATGTCGCATTTAAAAGTCCGCCAATTCGCGGACCGCTGACAATTGCTAAACTTTCAGTAGCACGTCCCATAAAACTTGAAAGGGCTATGACACTTACTGAACAAATTACAAACATCGCAATGCTTGGCCAATGCATAAATGAGCCAATTATCGCTAATGGAACACCAATAACGACAAGAACGCCAAATATTCGATTCATCTAACCCCTCCAATACTTATTTTTAGTTTTATACCCATGCTTGAAATTTTTCTAACGCGAATCCAAAAAGAAAAAACCCGAAAGATTCTTCAGATTTTCAAACTAGCCTTTATTTTTCACTGAAGCGTGGTGTAAGACTCGGATGTGGGAATTGCGGTCTTGTACTGAAGCGAAGAAACTAATTGCCGAAAGGATCGTGCCGGTACAGGTTCAAATCAACGAATCCACTCTCACTAACTTTAATCCCTTCTTTGATCAGCAATGCGCGCTGCGTATAACGAGACTCTTCGTCGTTGAGGACAATTTTCCCTTGTGCATTGATGATGCGGTGCCATGGCAATTCGTGCTTTGCACTCATGCTATGAAGTATGCGGGCAATTTGTCTTGCTGCACGCGGGCTTCCGGCATGTGCCGCTACTTGTCCGTAGGTCATCACTTTTCCAGACGGCACGTTTTTTATTGTATCAATTGCCCGTTCAGTAAACCCTTCCATAACTCACTTGAATCCTGCCTTTCTAAATCAATTGCTGAGCTACCCTTCGTTTCGGCCCGCTATTTCCTCTTTTAGTGTTTTATTCCGGTAGCCTTCCACTACATGGTGGCTGAATTCATATAACGGAAGTTTCGCGGTTTCGATTGCGAGGCCCTCACTCTTATAATGCAAAAACTTGTAATACTCGATGGAGCGTTTAATCACTTCATCTAAACCTTGGACTGATTCTTCGTTTTCGTATTCCAACGGCTTTTTAAAATCATAGTTTTCGACTTCATCTGCGTACGTGTATTTCAGTTCGCTGATTTCTTCAATGGTTTGATCGAATAGCAGCTGCCTTTTTTCAAACCGGTAATATTGGCGCCAATACATGAAAATTTCTTTCGCGATTCCCAGTTTCTTAGCGCCACGAGTAGCGTTTAAGCCTTCAACCACACAAATTTCATACATAATCTTTTTCAATGATTTTTTATTTTCTCTTTCCAACAACCCTTTATACTGCAAGTATCTCATAATCCTTCCTCCTAAGCATACTAAATAATCATTTTGATCAGCTAACCGTTTCGGTAACGTTTGATGATGTCGGCATCTTGAGCTGCAATGACTTTGTTGTAAGTCGGCACATCATGTACATAGTGTCCGATGAAGAATGTAGAAGGCTTCATATTGCTTATTTCTTGTTTGATTTTCCTGCCCTGTCCATTCTCCGGATGAAGATCGCCTCCGAGATGAAAAAAGTCAAATTGGTTTTCTTTCCCCCACTCGGCAATTTTCAATAGCAGGCATTGAGTTGCAGGAACCGCTTCCTGTTCATTTAAACTGCCATCTAAGTGGTAAAAAATGGTGTCGCCTTTTGCTAAGACGTAGCAAGCAGACATTAACTTGTCTTTATAATAAGCTCCGAACAAGTGAAGATTGGGGCCGATGGAGCTAATTAAGGATTCAAAATAATCATCGGTAAAAAAATAATAGCTGTCAGCTTCTTCTCTTCGTCTGGCAGAAGAATAATACAATACTAAAAAATCAAACATATGGCGAACAGTGCCCAGTTTTTTTACAACGACATCTTTTTCGATGCTACTCGTCAGGTCATTTTTTTTATTTTCCTTCACTTCTAAAGGAAAGGGCGATCGCTGTTGCAGGTTGATGGTGTAAGTGTCGTAGACCTGCATCAATTTTAAGTGCTTTTCAAAAAACAAGGCATTTTCTTTTAACGGATGAAAGCGGATGTATTCGGCGATGATTTTTTCTTCCCGGCAAAATTCAGTAAACGCTTTTCGAAAGTTCTCGATCAACTTAAATGAATCTTGTTTTATTTTTACGACAGGGCCGCCGTAGCCAAAAGGGGTGGTGATATCAAAACAAGAAACGGCTCCTTCGTTTATATGCCGCTTGATGAACGGGTAAGCCACTTCTCCGTCTTCATCACTGTAATAAAACAGAAGAGGCTCGCCTGGGTCTAATTTGATCGCGCTTAAGCAATAGGGCGCCGTATAAAATATTTCCTTGATCTGGAACAGATCCATAATTTTTTGCCACTGTACTTGGTGATGTACAGAAACGACCTCATACATACTATTCACCCCTGTTTTCTCCTGAAAATCATTTAAAGACGGTCTGTAATTTGGCCTCTTTTTTCTTTCGGCCTCTAGCAGTAGTTTTAAAGACGGTGCTCAGCATTTCAATAATGAAAGCCACTAAGATGCCCACAATCAATCCAAAAGCCCCCGCTATGCCCAATATAAAAATCATATTTTCTTTCATTAAAGAAAAGGCACTTTCTTCAGAAGCATTTGAAATGACAGTGACGTTTTCGGTCTCTATATTCAACAGTTCATCTTGGAGGACAGCGGTGATGCTATTTGCGATACTTGCCGCCATTTGGGCATCTTCATTTGATACCGTAATATTTAATACAGCGGCATTGCTTGCATTGGTGACCATCATGTTATTACGCAAATCCGAAACAGAATAGTCTAGCTTTAAAGCCCTGATTACTTCATTTAGAACGTCTGGGCTTTTGATAATCACCCGATAAGCATCCACCATTTGAGGGTCAGGATCGCTCGGAACTGAGCTTCCTTCTAAATTTTCTTTCGCCAAATCGTCAATTAAAATTTGGGCAGTGGCTTCGTAATTTGGCGTGATGACATATTCTACTAGACACCAGACAACGCCCACTGAAAGACATGTGATAACAAGAATTATGTTCAATCGTTTTCTTAGATTTTTAAGCATATTTAAAATTACCAGTTGTTCATTCATTGACGAGCCTCCTAACGAATTAAAAATTTTTTTCATTACCATTTCTAAAAATTCAGATAATTGTAGTTCCTTTATATCATACATTTTTAGTCCTATCTACTCTTTTTTGCATATATTTTAATATTTTTTTGCATTTTTTAAGTATTTAGTCTCTTAATATAGTTACAAATATTACATAAATAAAATAAGTGATACTAAATAACTATTATGAATAAAATAAAAAAGCCCTTAAATATTTTAGAAAATTTAGAATCAATCGCGTTATAAAAACTTTTTTAAAACCTTTTAGTAAATATTACCTAAAACAGTGGAGGAGTTTTTATTCTTTCACTCTCCTCAGTTTATTTTTTGCACATAAAAAAGGCATCGCTTCTTTTTTTAGAAGCAATGCCTTTTTTCACTTATTCTTTCCATAACCCGATGATTCCATTTCGGCGATAAATGATTTGATGATCTTCTAATGCTTTTAAGATTTTAGTTAAAGTTTGATGGGGCATATTCAATTCTCCTGTAATTTCTTTAATGGTTTTAAATAATACCCCTTCTGGCGTAGCATTTCTTAAGAAATAACGAATGAATTTTTCTCCAAGTTCTGCGACTCTCGGCGATTCAGAAGAAAAACAGCTGCGCCACTCATTCATCGCCTTCGTTTCTGTCATGGAATACGAAAGGTTTTCATTAATAGTTTTTGTTGAAATCATTAAACATCCTCCTAATTTTTTCTAATTATTTCTTTCTCTTTTACATATATACCCTGTATGTCATCAAATATTCATCATTTGCTAAAAAATACTAATAATTCTTTCTTTTTGCAGAAAGGCGGTACTTCCTTTCTTTTTGTAGCACAAAATTTCATTAACTCAGTAATCTCCTTACTTTCATGCGCAAATTTTATTATCTTTCTGTTGTTAAGCTAAAATAAGAAAAACCGGCCAAAGTTGGCCGGTTTTCTTATTCAGTCATGGTTCTTTCAATAAAATCCTTTAATACGTGGACTCCCATAACACAATCAGTCAGCGAGCTCCACTCTTTCGGATTGTGGCTGATGCCTTCTTTGCTTCTTACAAACAACATTGCGACTGGGATATTGCGCCCGAGAATCATGGCGTCATGCCCAGCACCACTTGGAATATATGTTGGCGCGATGCCAAACTTCTCAAGCGACTCAGTGAGCTTTGTTTGGTACGCTGCTTCGATTGGCACCGGCTGGATTTTTGTGTTCTGCTTGATGACAAGCTGGACACCATGCGCAGCTGCGACCGTTTCTGCTTCCTTTTGAATCCGTTCCACTAAGGCATCACGCGGTTCTTCGTAAATATCCCGAATATCGACATGTAAAATAACTTTTTCCGGTATGACGTTTATGCCGTTTGGAAATACCTCTAATTTCCCTACTGTCGCTACTGAAGTATCGCTTATTGCTGGAGGAAAATTTGGGATTTGCTGCAAAAAGGCCGCAGCTGCTACAAGCGGGTCTTTTCTTCCGATCATCGGTGTATTGCCCGCATGCCCGGCTTCACCTATAAACTCCGCTTCTAGCCAAGCAGGTCCGGCAATGCCGCTGACGATGCCTACCGGCTGGTTAGCCTGTTCGAGCTTTTTTCCTTGTTCAATGTGAACTTCAATGAAAAAGCCTAATTCGTGCATGTCCCGCTTTGCTTCTTTAAATCCTTGCAATGAACTGCCATAGCTAGCCAGCACCTGCTCCATTGTTTCTCCGTTGTAATCTCGCAACTGCTGCGTTTCTTCTTCAGTAACCGCGCCTATCATTGCACGGCTGCCGGTCAACCCGCTATTGAACCGGGAACCTTCCTCGTCCGTAAAAATAATCATTTCATACGGTTTTTCCGGGACATAGCCCGTTTCTTTCCATGCTTCCGCTACTTCCAAAGCGGACAACACCCCTAATGGCCCGTCAAAGTTTCCGCCATTAGGGACACTGTCTACATGGGATCCCGATGCGATTGCCGGCTGGGAAGCGTCTTTTCCTTCCAAGCGCCCCCGAACATTGCCTGCGCCGTCTTCTGAGACTGCGAATCCTGCTTCCGCCATCCATTTTTTCACAAGCGCTTTGGCGCTTTTTTCTTCCGCGGAAAACCCAGGCCGCTTCACGCCTCCCGGTTCCGTGTAACCGATCAACGACAATTCATGCAGCCTTTTGGCCAGGCGTTCTCCATTTACTCCATCCCGCGACAAACTGGAATCAAAGTCTTTCATTAACTCTTGATAAACCGAACTGTTTTCACTTTGTACCATGACTTGCTTCCTCTCCCTAATCCTGATTTAGAAACGCCCAAGCGTATTGGGCATACAATTCTGCACCGGTTTCCATCGCTTCTTCGTCGATATTAAACCTGCCGTGATGGTGGGCCCACTGCGTCCCTTTTTCCTCACTGCCGCTGCCGACTAATGCAAAGCTGCCTGGGACTTGATCCAAATAAAACGAAAAATCTTCCGCGCCCATCGTCGGCTTTTCCTCATACAAACGGCTTTCTCCAAATGCCGCAGCGGCCACTTTCTGGACAAGTTCCGCACTTTGCGCTTCATTGATCACCGCTTGCGTCCCCCGGATGTATTCGAGCTTAGCAGTGCCGCCATAAATAGCTGCTGTCTGGTCTGCATAAATTTGCAGCTGTTTTTCAATATGGTCTTGGACGGCTGGGTCAAAACAGCGCACCGTCCCTTCGATTTCCGCATTTTCGGCAATGATATTGAAACGCGTTCCCACCGTCATTTTCCCTACCGTAACCACTGCGGGCTTTGCCGGATCTATGGTGCGCGCCACAATGGCCTGCAAGTTCATGACAAATGAAGAAGCAATGACGGCTGCATCGATGCAAGCTTGCGGCATCGCGCCATGCCCACCACGCCCTTTAAAATGCACTTTGAAAATATCGGCCGAAGCAAACGACGGCCCTGGTGTACAAGAGACGCTATGGGTTGGGGATTGCGACCAAATATGGATTCCGAACACATTGTCCACGCCTTCGACCGCCCCTTGGTTCACCATCGCTTTTGCGCCAGTCGCCACTTCTTCTGCTGGCTGAAAAATAAAACGCACCGTTCCAGGTATTTCATCTTTGATGGCGACAAGCGCTTTAGCCGCTGCTAAAAGCATGGCCGTATGGGCATCATGTCCACATGCATGCATCTTGCCGCGTTCACTGGATTTGTAAGAAAGCTCCGCGTCCAACTCTTCAACCGACAAAGCATCCATATCGGCCCTGAGAGCAACTGTCTTACCGGGTTTTCCTCCTTTTAATTCGCCAATGACGCCAGTCGGCTCCGTTTTACGGCATTCAATCTCTAAATTTTGCAAGTACTCGAACACAAACTGCGTGGTTTTCACTTCTTCCCACGACAATTCGGGCTCACTGTGAAGCTTTCGGCGAATTTGAATCAGTTCTTCACTATTGGCTTTAATTGCGTTTTTTATTGTTTCATGAATCATGAACATTCCTCCGTTTTATAAGAATCCTACGAAAATACCCGCTAAAATAACCGATACGATGGTCACTGTAATAAATCCGGCAACGAGCATTGGCGGCAGCATATGGCTCATCAATACTTCGCGCTCTCTTTTATCTTTTGTCAAAGCATTAATTACTTCTACCGTAATGATGTAATCCGCCGGGAATCCGTAAAGTGCGGTAAGGGAAACGGCAAACGCCATTTCTTTGCTGACTTTCAGCAGTTTTCCCATGATAAAGGAAAAAACGTACATCCCGATAACGCCAAGGGCGATACAAACCACTAGCGGATAAATGATTTCGAGCATCATGCTCGGCGTTGCATTTTTCAAGCCATCGAAGATAAACAACAGCAAGCCCATGATGGCAAATCCGAACGCATTGGCTTTTTGCAGAGGATGACGCTCCAAAAATCCAACACTTCGTGCAATAACCCCAAACAGCAAACACAGAACAAACGGGCTGATTTCAACGACCGGGGCAGCCAAGGTCGACACGAGATACGCCAAATAGCCGACAAAAGCCAAACGGAAAAATTTAAAGAAATCGGTATTGTATTTATCCGGCATTCTGGCAAACATTTTTGGTTCTCTTATTTCTCCATCTGGATTTGGCGGCTGATCTTCTACGAGTTTACGTTCGTGCAACTCATTATTGCGGTATTTTGTCAGCAAGTTTCTGCCTTCTCTTTTCAACATGACCGAAGTCAACGGATAACCAGCAAATCCTTGCATTACGTAGATGACGATGGCAAAGACAGCTAGTGTTGGATAGCCCGCTGCTTCTGCTCCCTCAGACATAATCAGCGCAGAAACAACGCCACCGACTAATGGCGGAATTGCCACAACAACAGTTTCAAAATCAAAAATAAACATCGCAATGCCGAATAAGAAGGCGACAATTCCCGCGATTCCCGCCAAAGCGATCAAAATGGTCCGCCACTGGGCCTTCAATTCGCTAACCGACAATAGCGTTCCCATATTGGTAATTAGCAAATAGATAAGTAGTGTGGCGACAACCGGCGGTACACCTGCTATTGCAACGATATCTGCCGGGAAAAATGTCCAATAGCCCAACAAGAATAAAACCCCGCTGATAAAAATAGAGGGAATCCAGGCCCGAGTACGGATCGAGACTATCTCACCAATAAATAAAATTAAGACCAAAATCGTAATCGCCAACATTTGAGCCATGTTTTTTCTCCTCTTTTCGTTTAGTTTTCTTGCTTCGAGCACCACTCTTTCTCTAATACAGTAAAGTGATTTTGTAATCGTAACATATTTATTGTTTTGGATAAACAGAAAATTTAGAAATAACTGTTTTCCACTTTATTTCCCTTCTTTTTATTCCGTTTAAGGTTTTTGGAAAAGTGGTAAATATAGAAGATATCAGTTAATCAAAGGAGGCAATGCGCAAATGGAAGGCAAACATTATATCAACGGTGAATGGTCCACGTCAGGCGATGGCTTGATCAGCGTCATCAATCCGGCTACCGGAGAAGAATACGGCACGATTCCAAATGGCGGCGAAAAAGAAGCGACAGCTGCAATTGATGCTGCCGCTGAAGCATTTAAAACGTGGTCAAAAACCACTGTCTACGAACGCGCGGCTTTATTGATGAAATGGCATGATTTATTAATCGAGCGAAAACAGGAAGTAGCCGAGATCATGACGAAGGAAATGGGCAAGCCGTTAGCAGAATCACTGGGAGAAATCGAGTATTCAGCATCGTTTATTTCCTGGTTTGCAGAAGAAGCGAAACGCTCTTGTGGCCGGCTTGTGCCTGCAACGAAAGAAGGCAAACGAATCCACGTGTTGAAGCAGCCGGTCGGCGTAGTCGTTTCGATTACGCCATGGAATTTTCCAGCCGCAATGATGGCCCGAAAAATGGCGCCTGCGCTTGCTGCTGGCTGTACGTTTGTTGCAAAACCAGCCAAACTGACTCCGCTAACAGCTGTACGCATGTACGAACTCGCGGAAGAAGCTGGATTTCCGAAAGGAGTCATCAATTTAGTGACCGGCAGCGCCAGCAAAATCGGCAATGTCTTCACGAGCCACCCAGCGGTCCGCAAGCTGACGTTTACCGGTTCTACAGAAATCGGCAAAGAGTTGATGAAGCAAAGCGCGGACACCATGCTCAATTTATCGCTTGAACTTGGGGGACACGCCCCTATGATCGTTTGCGACGATGCCAATATGGATTTGGCAATCGAAGGCGTGATGGCTTCAAAATTCCGAAACGCCGGTCAAACATGTGTCTGCGGCAACCGAATTTACGTACAAAAAGGCATTGTGGAAGAATTTTCGAAACGGCTGCAAGAAGCTACGGCTAAATTGAAAGTCGGCAATGGCATGGATGAAGGCGTTCAAATTGGACCGCTAGTTGATCAAGACGGTTATGAGAAATCTGCTCGCCATGTCCAAGATGCTGTGGAAAAAGGCGCGAAAGTGTTGGTAGGGGGCGACGGCAAAGCTGAAAATGGCGCTTATTTCTACAACCCGACTGTTCTTGTCAACGCTACCCCTGACATGCTCGTCATGAACGAAGAAACGTTCGGGCCTGTTGCACCCATCATGGCTTATGAAACAGACGAAGAAGCTGTCCGTTTGGCAAATGATACCCGATTCGGCTTAGCAGCTTACTTCTTTACCGACAGCTTATCCCGTGGAACTTACATCTCCGAGAACTTGGAATACGGCATTGTCGGCTGGAATGACGGGGCTCCGTCTACGGCCCAAGCTCCTTTTGGCGGCATGAAAGAAAGCGGCATCGGCCGCGAGGGCGGCCAAGAAGGACTGGAAGCCTTTCTAGAAACCAAGTACTTGTCCATTAAGTTGTAAATATAGAAAAACCCCTGTTTTGATTTATTAAATTCAAAAGCCTTGGATTGCTAAGCAATCCAAGGCTTTTTTATGACCAGTTGTCGAGTACCGGCCCTTCTTCTCCGTATACCGGATCTTTCTCCGGCAATGGTGCATCCAAAATTTCTTCCAAGACAACTGGCCGTTCATCAGATCCGCCTGTTTTCAAATTCGGTTTCAAGCCGTCCGGATAAGCACCGACTACTTGAAAATCTGAAGTGGCTTTTATTTTTTTGTGCCCGGTGCCTGCTGGAAGTACCACGACATCCCCTATAGTCACCTCAAACATTTTTCCGGATTCGCCGCCAAGCTGAATCGTTGCTGAACCTGATTTTACGCCGAGCACTTCATGGGTGTTGCTGTGGTAATGGTGGTAATCAAAAACGCCGTTCGTCCAACTATTCGTCCAATTGTTTCGGTTGAATACCGATTCAATGTCTTCCGGATTTTCTGCGAACGCCCCTTCGTAAAAAATAACCGGCAGCGTCGGGTTATTCGGAATCGTCCGGTCATCTTCAAAATGGAAATAATTTTCTTCCGCCATTTTCTCCATCACTCCTTTTTATATAGAAGGTTTCCCCTTAGAGATGCTGGGTGAAACAAATCTGCAGCCCAATAATTGGATTCTGCAAATAAAACTCCATTTTCTGCAAACAATGATTGATTTTCTGCAAATAAATGCTTGGATTCTGCAAATAAACTCCCGAATTCTACAAATAAAGATGAGAAAGCCGCAAATAAACTCGTTAAAACCCAAGCCGCTCCCTGACGCTGGCCGTGTAACTCTGGCTAATTGGCAAAATGGAGCCGTCTTTCATGGTGATTATGTAATTCGAAGCCAAATCCCGTGAGATTTCCGCGATAAAATGGATATTGAAATTGGAAAGTATTTTCACCATATCAGAAAAGATCTTGTTGAAAACAGAAAGTATATCCAATTTACTGGAACTCCTCTCCAAAAAGAGGATTTCCTGCTGTTCAAGTAGAAGAACCATGTGAACAAGCCATACGTGGAGGTGTTTTTCATGGAACGGTATGTATTAGACTTCACAGAAATCGACAAAACCGATTTGCCCCTTGTCGGCGGCAAAGGAGCAAACTTGGGAGAACTGGCAAAAGCGGGCTTTTCTGTGCCCGCTGGATTTTGCGTCTCAACTTTCGCTTACCGCACTTTTCTTGCATCCAGCAGCGAAATGGACCATTTTTTTGTGCAGCTGGATGAAGTCAGCTATAACGATTTAGATCAAATCAGCCAGTTGGCCACAAAAATCCGCCATCATCTTACGGCGCTTAACATGCCGAAAGAAATAAAAAACGCCATTTTATCCAAGTGGCACTCGTCTGGCCCGGAAAAAGCTTATGCGGTCCGGTCGAGCGCGACCGCAGAGGATTTGCCGACCGCTTCGTTCGCTGGCCAGCAAGATACATTTTTGAATGTTCTCGGTAAAGAAGCGCTGCTGCAGGCAGTGCAACAGTGCTGGGCTTCCCTGTTCACCGACCGCGCCGTTTCGTATCGCGCCAAAAACGGTTTTGGCCATCGGTCGGTTTTTCTTTCGGTCGTAGTCCAGGAAATGGTGGTTCCCGATGTGTCGGGAATTTTGTTTACAGCGGATCCCGTTACGGGGCATCGCCATACCATTTCAATCGATGCAAGCTACGGGCTCGGCGAAGCGCTAGTGGCTGGCCTTGTCACGGCGGATTTGTACCAAGTGCGCGAGGGCCAAATCGTCAAAAAACAAGTTTCAACGAAAGAACTCGCGATTTACTCGCTGCCCGAAGGCGGCACGATTACTAAATCTCTTCCCCTAGAAGCGCAAATTGCACAAGCCTTGCCGGACAATCAGATACTTGAGTTGGCCGCCATTAGCCAACAAATCGAAACTCATTACGGGTCCGCCCAAGACATCGAATGGGCATATGCCAACAAGCAATTTTTTATTCTTCAAAGCCGGCCGATTACGTCGCTTTACCCCTTGCCCGCACTTTCAGACGCCAACTTTCATGTTTTCATCAATTTTGGCTACATCCAGATGATGACCGCTCCCATCAAGCCGCTTGGCCTTTCCCTGTTAAGCAACGTCACCCATTTTTTCTTTAACGAACGGCTCGCTCCTGAAAAGCGGATTTTGCGCGAAGCAGGCGGCCGGGCATTTGCAGATTTTACAAACGCCATCGTGATTCCGCCTGTCCGCCGGCGCATCTTGAAATTAGTTGGCGGGATGGATCCACTGCTCGCTTCTGCACTGAGGGAAGCCATGACTCGAAAAGAGTTTCAACACCTCACCGTTTCCAAAAAAGCCGCTTTCCGTGTAGCTAGAAGAATTGCGCCTTTCGTTGTTCCTGCTGCGGCAAAAGTCGCCGGAAATTTATTGATCAAAAATCCGGCACTAGCTCCTCAAAAGGTAAATGAATTTATTGATCAACTCGTTAAGAAGGCAGAGGAAAGGCTGCTTGCTTCCTCAGGAGCTGAAAGAATCCGCTTGATTCAAAGCGAGATGGAAAGAATGTTTCCTGACGTTTTGTCCAAGATCGTCCCTTATTTTATTGCTGCTGTTATCGCTTCCGGTTTTTTGGAAAAAAAACTAGAACGAGCGGTTGGCTCCGATCATACGGCACTGTTGTTGAGCCGGCTGTACAAATCGCTCCCTGGAAACGTGACAACGGAAATGGGATTGGAGATCGGGGATTTGGCCGATGCAGCGCGGCCGCATCCCGAACTCGTCGCTTTATTGCGCGAATCCCAGGACAATGGGTTTTATCAAAAGCTGCCTTTTGTTTCCGGCGGCCTGGAATTTCAGCAGCAGTTAAATCGATTCCTTCACACATATGGCACCCGCTGTGCTGGGGAGATTGACATCGCCAAGGCTCGTTGGGCCGAGGACCCGCTGCAACTGCTTCCATTCATTATCAGCCATATCCAAACGTCATCGCCGGGTGAACATAGGAGCAAATTTTTGCAAGGTGCGATTGAAGCAGATGAAACGGCACTGGAAATCATTGCGCAATTCGATGGGTTCGAAAAAGTGCAGGTCGCCCGGGCGGTTAAACTGTACCGCCACTTAATGGGGATGCGGGAACACCATAAATTTGCATTGATCCGGCTCATGTTTCTTTATAAACGGGTATTGTTGGAAGAAGCTCGCAGCCTTGTAGATCGTGGTTTTCTTACGAATAAAGACGACGTGTTTTATTTGACGCTTGAAGAGCTGGCAGGTTTACTGGAAAATCGCAAGTTGGAAGAGATCGATGCGCTAATCGAAAAGCGAGCAAAAGAACATGAGCGAAATCATCAATTGGCTAGTCCGCGGATTTTGACCAGTGACGGCGAAGCCATCAACGGTCAACTGGCGAATAGGGCAGGGCCGTCCGGAGCTTTGCTCGGAACGCCGGTATCGGCGGGTACGATTGAAGGCATTGCCCGGGTTGTCCTCCGGGCAGAAGACGCCAATCTAAACCCCGGTGAAATCTTAGTGGCGCCTTACACCGATCCCGGCTGGACACCGTTGTTCACTTCAGCGGTCGGCCTTGTGACAGAAGTCGGCGGCATGATGACCCACGGTTCGGTGGTAGCCCGGGAATACGGCATTCCAGCTGTAGTCGGTGTAGGCAATGCCACCAATTTAATAAAAGACGGCACCCGCATCCGCATCGATGGCACGCTTGGTTTTGTGGAGATACTCGATTGAAAAACGATAAAAAGGTGGATTGATCAAATGAACATTCCTGAGAAAGACCCGCTCGTCGATGCGCGTCCGAGCGCCGAAAAAAACTGGCTTACGCAGGAAAAGTCTCCATATCTTTTGCAGCACGAATCCAATCCGGTGAACTGGTATCCATGGGGAGCGGCTGCTTTTGAACGCGCAGCGCGCGAAAACAAGCCTGTGTTTTTATCCATCGGCTACAGCACTTGCCATTGGTGCCATGTGATGGAACATGAATCGTTTGAAGACACGGAAGTTGCGGCGCTTTTGAACAATTATTTCATAGCCATAAAAGTCGACCGGGAAGAGCGCCCGGATATCGACTCGATTTACATGAATATTTGCCAAATGCTGACCGGTGAAGGCGGATGGCCATTGAATGTTTTTTTGACGCCGGAGCAAAAACCGTTTTACGCCGGAACGTATTTTCCAAAAACCGGAAAATATGGTCGGCCAGGTATGATGGATGTGCTTCCGCAGCTGATCCATGTGTACAAAAACGACAGTGAAAAAATTTCGGACATCGCTGGAAAATTGACTGCTGCTTTGCAGCCCGACAACTCCAGCTCTCAAAACGCAATTCCATTTGATGTTTTAAAGCACGCCTACTCTATACTCGAAGGCGAATTTGATGCCGAATTCGGCGGGTTTGGCGCAGCTCCAAAATTTCCGACGCCGAGCCAGCTGCTTTATTTATTGCGCTATTTCCAACTGGCCAATGAACCAAAAGCGTTTGATATGGTCAAGAAAACGCTCGACTCCATCGCAGACGGCGGAATTTATGACCATATCGGCTACGGCTTTGCGCGCTACTCGACCGATCCCATTTGGCTCGTTCCCCATTTCGAAAAAATGCTATACGACCAAGCCCAGCTACTCAAAGTCTATACCGAAATGCATCTGATTGAACCGAATGCCCGCTACAAAAAAATCGTCTACGACACGATTGAGTTTTTGGAGCGAGAGATGCTGCATCCGGATGGCGGGTTTTATTCCGCGATCGATGCTGATTCCGAAGGAGAAGAAGGCACCTATTACGTGTGGTCCGATTTGGAAATCGAATCGTTATTAGGCGAAAAGGCCGTGCTTTACAACGAAGTGCACAATATCACCCGGCAAGGGAATTTTGAAGGCGACAACATCCCGAACTTGATCGGAACGAATAAACCCGTCATTGCCGAAAAATACGGTTTAACTTTGGATGAACTCGAGCAGCAGCTTGAAGAATGCCGCTTTTTGTTGCTGTCTGAACGGAAAGAACGTGAATACCCCCATTTGGATGACAAGATTCTTACTTCCTGGAACGGCATGTGCATTGCCGCTTTGGCTAAAGCCGGCGCCGCTTTCCAAGAACCGAGGTTTATTAGACTGGCCGAAAAAGCAGCCGCGTTTATCGACCGGGAATTGTGGCTAGAAGGTCAGCTATACGCCCGGTTCCGCGGCGGCGAGGCAAAGCATTTTGGGTATCTCGACGATTACGCCCATCTGCTGGCGGGCCATTTGGAATTGCATTTAGCTACTGGAAATGCTTCCCATATCCAAAAAGCCTGTCTGCTAGCGGACTTGCTGTTTGAACGCTTTGCCGACGAAGAGCATTTCGGTTTTTTCTTTACCGACAAAGACACGGAATCGCTCATCGTCCGGGACAAATCTATCATTGACAGTGCCATGCCTTCCGGCAACGGAATCGCAATTCTTCAATTGTGGCGCCTTGCGAAACTGACCGGCGACAACAGCTTGCTGCAAAAAGCCGACCAAGCGATGTCTTCTTTTGCAGATGAAGCCGTCCGCTACCCTTCAGCCGTCTTGACGCTGCTCGTTGCCCGCATGGCGTTTGAGGCCGGCGGCAAGGAAATCGTTATCAGCGGTGCAGATCCATCTGCCAAACAGCAGCTGTTCGAGTTTCTCCGCACGTCGTTCCGTCCGTTTGATGTGTGGCTGGAGGCCAAAAAAGATGCTGCTCCTGAAACTGCCGCAATGACAGATAGCCGAATCCACGCCGACCGGCCATTCGCTGCTTATATTTGCGAACATTCCGTTTGCCAGCTGCCGCTTTTTGATGTGGCGGAAGCGAGACAGATTTTGAGGTGATGTGCAGCAAAACACTCATAAGTAAAAACACCCGCTCATGAGCGGGTGTTTTGCATGATGAGATCAAAATGTTTTACGGTGGTCATTTCGCCGCCAGTCTTCCGGGCAGTCCACGCGGTTTCAATAAACACTTCCGCAAGCGCCGTATACTTCTCGCCGTATTTTTCTGCCCACTCAAGCGCAATGACGCTTTCGAACAGCCACGCCATTTTTTGCATCAGCTGCTTGGCATCAAATGCCTGCATATCTGCATCGCTTGCTGCAAATGCTTCTAATTCAAGCTGCAAGCTATTAGCTTTCTCATGGATAAACGCCACTTGCTCATTTGCTTTAAGCTTGCCTAATCGCTCAGCCACATGTCCAAGAAACACGTGATGCGCGTTGAATTTATTGACGAGCCGGACCAATTCGAGGCCGAGGATATTCGCCGTTCCTTCCCAAACGGTCAATACTTGGGCGTCGCGCAGCAGGCGTGGCGTGACAAAATCTTCGATATAGCCATTGCCGCCGTGCATTTCAATCGCTTCGTGGGAAAAATGGATGGCTTGTTCAGCAGTTTCTTTTTTCAAAATGGCGATAAGCAAGCGGCTCAGCACAGTTTCTTCCGGCGTCGCCTCGCCTTTTGTTACCCGGTCGTATAACGCAACGAGGTCAAAAACCGCAGCCGTTTCCACTTCCTGTTTAGCGCGCATTTTCATCAAGCTATCTTGGACCATTGGAAATTCCACCAAACGTTTGCCGAATGCACCTCGGCGCTCCGCATACTCGGCAGCTTCCGTCAACGCTCGTTTCATGATGCCGATGGATGCGACGGCATTGCAAATTCGCGACAAATTGAGTGCTTCCATCATGTATTTCAAACCGTTTGCGGGATTTCTCACCACATAGGCGAGCGCTCCTTCAAACTCCACTTCGCCTGACGGCACCGCGCGCACACCCAATTTGTCCTTCAATCGGCGGATTTTGATGTTGTTCAATTTTCCGTTTAAGCGCCATGGTACGGCAAACAGCGTCAATCCTTTCGACCCTAAAGGTGCTCCTTCAATCCTCGCCAGCACCATCGCAACTCCGGCCATGCCCGCATTTGACGCGAAATATTTTTCCCCATACAGCCGGTAATGCTCTCCGTCTTTTACCGCCTGCACAACATTCGCGCCGACATCCGAGCCGCCTTGCCGCTCCGTCAAAAACGTCGCCCCTTCGAACAGCTCCACATCGCCGGTTGCGCAAATGTGAGGCAGGAATCGCGCTTTGAGTTTCTCGTCCGCAAAATGATCCAACAAATAAGCCGTTGCCATCGTCAGCGTTACCGGGCAATAAAACCCAGGTTCCGTCTGAGATAATAAATAGCCTTGTGCGAAACTGTAAATGTAATTGCCTCTCTTCCCTAGTTCAGGAATATCTTTATGGATATAGCCAACAATACCAGTCCGGTACGTTTCTTCCACCGTTTTCTTATAGCCTTTGTTGACCCAGACGTGCGAAACGTCGTCACCAAACCGGTCGTATTTTTCAAGTTTCGGTGCACCTTCTCTGTCGGTATGGCGGGCACGTTCGTCGATTTCATTGGCACAAAGTTCTCCGAATGCTGCCAGCTCCCGGTCTGCATAATTAAGCATTTCCCCAGCTAACCGTTCTTTCAAGATCAATTGCAGCGTTTGGTCGCCTTGAAAAAAATTGCGCTTAGCACTTGTTTTCTCCCCTTTTACTTGAACCATTTTGCCCACCCCTTTTTATGGTTTGTTTGCTTTCAAATCACTTAACCGTTTTGTAAAGTCGTCGAGCAGTTCTTTCATTTCCGCCTTCATCGCCTCGAGTTCGCAGATTTTCTGTTCCATAGCACTTATTTGCTTCGTGCCGTATTCAATGGTCCGCTCCAATTGCTTTTCACCGGAACGGTCGGCATCAAACAGCAGCACCATTTCTTTAATTTCTTCCAGCGTAAACCCGTACTGCTTGCCGCGCTCGATCAGTTTCAATTTGGCAAGTTCGCTATTCGCATACAAACGTTGCTTTGTGCCGGTGCGTTCAGGCTTCAGCATTCCCAGCTCTTCGTAATAACGGATTGTCCGCGCCGTCATGCCGAACTCCACCGCCACTTCCCGAATCGTCTTCATCGCTTGCTCCCTGCCTTCTCTTTTTAATTGGTTTCAGTTTATCATTGACGTTAACGTAAAGAGCAATCATTTTTCGCAAATAAATGCTCAAGTAAGTTGAAAAATGAACCTGCTCTCCTAAGAAACGTATGCGCTCCTCGGCATTTACTTGCGTCCCCTTATTCTCGCCACAAAACAAAACCCGCACAAGCAGCGGCTTGTGCGGGTTGGATCATTCTTGGTTGGAAGATTTAATGCGGTAGCGAGTATCTTCTTCGAGTTTGTTGAAGATTTCAATGTAGCGCTCGCCTTTAGTTTGTTCTTCCGTCGGTGCTTCTTTAGCATCGAGTATGTCTGCGAGCGGTTTTGTTTCCGGTTCCACGATCCGAGAGTCAAAGTCATTCATTAACAGTTGCAAATCACCGTAATTCTCAACTTGTTTATCTTTTGTCACTTCGTCAAATAAGCGATCTGATTCTTCACTTGTCAGTTCCACGTAACCGACCGTAATTCGTTGTTTTTGCATCCAAAACCCTCCTATTAGCGTCTTTCACTTGTTTTCTCCTCTATACCCAGCGCAAGAAGCAGAGTAAACCTTAGCAGCTATCACTAGAAGGGACGCATCCTTTCGGCTATGATAGAACTAACCAATTTTCAAGAACCGGAGTGATTCCATGCGCGTTGCCATATTTGATTTTGATGGAACTTTGTATTCAAAAGAAACTTTTCAGTTGATGATGGACCATTTGAAAAAACACCCGGTGCATAGCGCCCGCTACCGACAGTTTTACCGCGCCATTATTCCTTCCTACATCGGCAGTAAACTTAAAATTTATCCCGTAAAGAAAATGCGCGCCCGATCAGTCGAAGCATATTTAGCTGCCCTCGAAACGTTTTCCCGTCCCGAGTTGGAAAGTTATTTCAGCGAAATTGCGGAGAAAATGCATGAAGACATGAACCCGAACGTCATGGAGCGCTTGAAAAAGCACGTTGCTGACCAAGACTACGTCATGCTCGTATCCGGAGCATTCACGCCCCTTCTTCGGGCGGTCACCAAAGAAATACCGATCGAAACCATTATCGGCACAGAAATTCCTTATAAAAATAACGTTTTGAACCATAAAGCGCCTCTTTCCCATATTCAAGGCAAGCTAAAAACCGAGAAAATAAAAGCCGCCTTGAAAGGGCAAGAAATCGATTGGAAAAACAGCTATGCTTATGGAGACAGCTTTTCCGACCTTCCCGTTCTGGAACTTGTTGGCCATCCAGTTGCTGTCCGCCCAGAACCGAAACTTCTAACGGTTGCGAAACAAAGGCATTGGGAAATCCTTTAAGAAAGGTCCATTGTTTGAAACCTTCCCTATTTTTGATTTTCCTTGGTAACACCCACGGTCTTTATGCATCTTTGAACTGAATAATTATACACACTCTACTTTAAGATCATTTAAAGGCGTTGCTGATAAGGCAACGCCTTTTACTATATTAAAAATGAATTATCTTGTTTATTTAGCCCATATACCAATGAAATGAGTTCTTTTTATATTCTACAGTTGACAGTTTAATTGATTGAAAACATAATTAATTATAAACATGCGGAAGGAGTATTCACAAATATAAAAGCGTCTGTTAAAATTCACTTTAACGAATAAATATCCAAAAAAAAACATTGGAGGAACTTAACATGAAAAAAAGCAATGCATTTTTGGCAATGGCCGCTTCAGTGGCTTTATTTTTAGGAGCATGTGGCAGCGATTCCGCAACCCCTTCTGGAGAATCGGGCGGTTCTAAAGATGACAAAGTATTGGAAATGGGCACATCCGCTGATTTCGCTCCATTTGAATCGCGCAATCCATCGGGCGATTTTGAAGGTTTTGATATCGATCTTGCCAACTATATTGCTGACGAACTGGGCTACGAATTGAAAATCAACGATATGAAATTTGACGGGCTCATTGGGGCGCTTCAAAACAAACGCATTGACATGGTGCTTTCTGGCATGTCCGCAACTGAAGAAAGAAAACAAAACGTCGACTTTTCAACTGAATACAACCGTTCTGGAGAAATTTTCATCACCACAAAAGACTCGCCAATTAAAACATTAGAAGATTTGGAAGGCAAAGTGCTTGGCGTCCAGCTAGGCTCGATCCAAGAAGAAGGCGCGAACGAAATCAAAGAAGCTGAAGGCATTAACTATGAAATCAAAGCGCTCGACGAATCCGGTGCTCTCATCCAAGAACTTCTCAGCAGCCGCGTCGATGCCGTTTACATGGATAAAGCAGCTGGTGAAGGATATGTGAAAGCACAGGACTTGACGAGCTTTGACGATCCAACTACAAGTTCACCAGGCATGGCCGTTGCTTTCCCTAAAGGCAGCGACTTAGTGGATGACGTTAACGAAGTTTTAAAAAAAGCAGAAGAAAATGGCGATCTTCAAAAAATGAAAGACAAATGGTTAACTGGCGAACAAGCCGAATAATAAAAAATTATAATTATTGGAAGAGAGATGTAAACTATGAATTTGGATTTCTCGCAAATGGTGCCGTACATTCCATTTATTCTGCAAGGAATATGGGTTACATTAAAATTCGTATTCTTTGCCATTATTTTAGGGGCCATTCTCGGGACTCTATTGGCGCTTTGCAAAATTAGCCACAACAAGCCGCTGCGATGGTTTGCCGATGCATATACTTCGGTATTCCGTGGGACGCCGCTTATCTTACAGCTAATGATCATTTATTACGCGATCCCGCAATTGACCGGCTATAACATTACAGCATTTTTGGCCGCTATTTTAGCGTTCGGGTTAAACTCTTCCGCTTATATTTCGGAAATTATCCGTGCCGGAATTCAAGCTGTCGACAAAGGGCAGATGGAAGCGGCCCACGCGCTCGGGATTCCATACCGGGCGATGATGAAAGACATCATTTTGCCGCAGGCGTTGAAAAATATCTTGCCAGCCCTAATGAATGAATTTATCACATTAACGAAAGAATCCGCCATTGTTTCGACCATTGGCTATTTGGACTTAATGCGCCGTGCACAAGTAGTTGGAGCCGATTTGTTCCGCAACTTTGAACCGTTGCTTTTTGTCGGCCTCATCTATTGGTGCCTCGTTATGGGATTAACTGTACTGGGGAGAATGTTCGAACGGAGGCTGAAAAAAAGTGATTAAAGTGGAAAACTTGCACAAAAGCTTTGGCAAGCACGAAGTCTTGAAAAATATCTCAACCGAAATCAACAAAGGCCAAGTAGTATCGATTATTGGGCCATCGGGTTCCGGCAAATCCACATTTCTTCGGTGCTTAAATTTGCTGGAAACGCCGACTTCCGGGACAATTTTAATCAGCGGCCAAAATTTGATGGAAACCAATAAAGATAACCAAAAAATCCGTCAGCAAATCGGCATGGTGTTCCAGCATTTTCACTTATTCCCGCATATGACCGTTCTGGAAAATTTAACGTATGCGCCTATGAAAGTAAAAGGCGAAAAAAAAGCGGCTGCTGAAGAAAAAGCACGAGCTTTGTTGAAGCGCGTAGGGTTGGCCGAAAAAGAAAAAGCCTATCCAAGCAGCCTGTCCGGCGGCCAAAAACAGCGGGTCGCCATTGCACGCGCACTTGCGATGGAACCCGAGCTGATGCTGTTTGATGAACCGACTTCGGCACTCGATCCGGAAATGGTCAAAGAAGTACTTGATGTTATTAAAGACTTGGCGAAATCCGGCATGACGATGGCTGTCGTTACCCATGAAATGGGCTTTGCCCGTGAAGTGGCAGATCGGGTCATATTCCTCGACCACGGCGTTTTGGTCGAAGACGGAGATCCGGTAGAATTTTTCAACAATCCTAAAACAGAACGTGCGCGAGATTTTCTCGAAAAAGTTTTGTAAAAAGATGCCTTCGGGCGTCTTTTTTGTTTCCTGAAAGATTGTTCATTTCTTGCACATAACTCCCGCCTATCCCTCATACTTGCTCATGTTATAATGTAGAAAGTTTAGCAACAAAACAGCTGAGGTGAAAACGTGTTTAGAAAAGCAGTAATATTGGTATCGGTCGTATTTTTCATGGTGTTGATTTTATTAGCAGGCATGATGTTTTTGAAAAATGAGCAAGAAGTCTATACAAGCGACGGCTTATCGCTGGCAATCGTAAAGCCGACGTTTTTCACGCTAGAAAAACCGGAGATAACGCAAAATGCTACGGATGTCGTTCATAAACAAAGCATATCTTTGTTTGGGTTAACACTTGGTTCCTATACGCTTGTCGAACGGACGCTTGAAAATGGCGTCTCGGTTTTGTTTGAAGAAGTGAAGAACACGAGCTGGATGCCTTATGTTTTATCTTTGGATGCCAAAGGTATGGATGCCAAAAGTTTGAAGTCGTGGAATCCAGTGCCGGTAGCGAGCGTCGCAGAAGAAGCTTATCGCTTGGATCCAACCGTTAATCCTTTTGGCACACTAACAGCTAGCAATAACCAACTTCTTCAAGGCAATATTTACGTTTCACGGACGATTCCACTGGACATCGGTACACCTGTCCTCGAATTGCGCCATGAGATTCCTGCTCTTACATTTGAAGAAGATGTACTCAAAAAGAATTTTTGGCTGCCGCCTAAACATACGGCCCAGTCTTGGACAATGATTTCAGAAAATCCTTTTTTTGCAACTGAAGCTGATGAAGACAAGTGGATCGAATTCGCTACAGCCAATCGAAATGAACAATTAAACTGGCTGACTCCTGCTGGTCCGTTCGTGAAACTGCCGGTGACGGATGATCCCCGCACCCAATTGGCCTACAGCATCTTGCCGGAGCGTACAAAGGATGAGACGTCTAAAGAATGGAACGCCGCTTCCCCTTCCGTCTTTTTCGAAACGATGAGCTTGAATTCAAAAGCAGCAGAGAATCAATAAAACCTGTAAAAGCTGACACTTTTACAGGTTTTCTTTTTTTCTAAAGCTTCTATTAAAAATAACCAGCACGATAAGTACGAATGCTATCAAGAAAACTGAAAACTCTGTATAATAGATGTAGAAAGAGAATATCGCCCTCATTTTCCACAGCCAAAAGAAGGAGGTAGTTGAAAGTGGATCGCGCCCGTGTAGTTCCGAAAGATGTTGTTCGGCAACTGGATGAAGATTACATGGCAGCAGTTAATATGATTGGTGAAGGCGGACCTGAATATGCACCGTATGAGGATGACGATATTCTTGAAGAAGTTCAGCGTGAAGAAGCCAAAACAAAGGATCTTCACTAATTTATTAGACACCTCTTGTATCAAGAGGTGTTTTTCACTGAAAAAAATCCCGTTCACAATTGAACGGGATTTTTTCTATTCCATCAGATCTGCAACAATTTCATATGAGCGCAGCCGGTCTTCTTGATGGAAAATTTGTGAATTGATAATGACTTCGTTGGCTCTTGTCTTCAAGATGAAGTTCCGCAATTTTTCACGGACGACATCAGGTGTACCGACAATCATCGATTCGGTATCGAGTTTCTCGCGGAAGATGGCGATTTCCCGATCGCTCCACTCGTCTTCTAACCGGTCGATTGGTGCTTTCAGCTGGGTAGGCATGCCTCTCATCAACGCAAACATTTGCTGCTGTTGGGAAGTCGCGAGCCATTCTGCCCGTTCTTGCGAATCTGCCGCAATTACGTTGACGCCGACCATCGCATACGGCTCTTTTAAGGCCGCCGACGGCTTAAAGTTCTGGTGGTATAACTGCAGGGCCTGCATTGTAAAATCAGGGGCAAAGTGGCTGGCAAATGAAAACGGCAACCCTTTAAATGCTGCTAGCTGCGCACTAAAGCCGCTAGATCCCAAAAGCCAAAGAGGCACTTTCAAACCGGTTCCCGGATAAGCCCGAACTCGGCTTGTCGGATTTTCGGAAAAATATTGTTCCAGTTCCGCTACATGCTCCGGAAAATCATCTCCGCTGCTTTGCAGCGTCCGGCGAAGTGCATACGCAGTCGCTTGATCACTCCCCGGAGCTCGCCCAAGCCCAAGGTCGATGCGGTCGGGATACAAGCTTTCAAGTGTCCCGAACTGTTCTGCAATCACAAGCGGCGCATGGTTTGGCAGCATGATGCCGCCAGATCCGACCCGTAAGGTTTCAGTCGCTCCAGCAATATGGCCAATCAAGACCGATGTAGCAGAACTCGCAATGCCTGGCATATTGTGGTGTTCAGCAAGCCAGTAGCGCGTGAACCCCCACTTTTCGACATGCTGCGCCAATTCGACACTGTTTTTAAACGATTCTGTGGCATTGCTGCCTTCATTTACCGGTGCTAAGTCCAGCACGGATAACGGGATATTTTCGTATTTCTTTGTTGGCATATTCTTTTCACTCCTTGTCCATTTCATTGTAGCGATTTTTCCATTTTAATACATGTATTTTGCTTACGAATGGTAAGTAGATTTTAGATCCTTTATAATTTTATTAAATATTTAGATAATTATATGTACTTTTTAATAAAAATCAACTATTATAAAGGTATTAGGAAAACAATAGCGTTTCCGATTTAGTTTTTATAAAAGCAGTCAATATTTAAAATATTTTTTAAGCCTATTCTTAAATAGAAAGTGCAACATTTGGTGTAATGTTACAGACTATAGAGCTGTTAACAAAGCCGAAAAGAATCTCGTCTCGAGGGCTTCTTTTCGGCTTTTTATATTTTAGTAAGAAAGGATGGGGTCTCCTTGAATTACTTTGTCGATCATCAGAAAAAACGGATTCATAAAAGACAGTTTGCGGGAGATCGATGTGGTTTTTTAGGCACACCGGCGGAAAAAAGGGAATTTATTGACTGCGAGAACTACATCGAACAACTTGAAAAACAAAAAGCTTACACGAAATGCCCTTATTGCCAAACGATTCAGATCCCTTTCAATCCGAGCTTAATGCACAATTAAGCAGCCCATGTTTTATTTCACGCTTTATGTTTATAAATTTATGTACGGGGAATATTCTGTATTGGTTAGATGAACAGCTGGATAAAGACCTCTTAAGATGGAGATGAACGTATAATTATGTTGGTACGATATAAAAAGTCTTGTGAAAAAATTGCCATGGGATTGTTGTCTTTCATGCCGAAAGAACGCGAGCTGAAAAAGCTTCGGGCTACCATGCAGCTATATCAAACAAATCCGGATTGGCAATTGTTTTTTTGGAAAGAAAGCGAAGCGATCATCGGATTGATCGGAGTTGAAATGGCGAATGGCCATTTTACCATCCACCACTTGTCGGTAAACCCTTCTTATCAAGGAGAAGGAATAGGACACGCAATGGTAAAGCGAATCCAGGAGCTTTTGGCGGGAATGGATATGCGTGGAACGGAAGAAACCGAATTGTTCCTCGAGAAATGTTCGGAACAAGCATTGGTTTTGATTTAACCTCTATTTTCTAAAGCTCATATACACCTTATATCAAAAGCGGCTTTAGTCAAAACCCAAAGCCGCTTTTATTTCGCCAAATTTCCCTACTATTTCAACTTTTCCCCTTGCACTTCTTTGTAAAATACTCTAAGCTAAATAACATGCAGCAAAAACAATTACATAGCTAGTTTCTTATCAAGAGAGACGGAGGGATTTGGCCCTGCGATGTCTCAGCAACCGCCTGTTTAGGTACGGTGCTAATTCCAATAGGCGATTTGCCTAAAAGATGAGAAGAACGCTTTCCGTAACAGGGACTTTCTTCTTTATTGAAGATAGTCCCTGTTTTTTGTTGAAATCAGAAAAAGAAAGAAGGAATTTACTATGTCCATTACCACTGTCCAAGCACCATTTAAAGCTGACCATGTCGGCAGTCTGCTCCGCCCAGAATCGATACATAAAGCGCGCCAAGAATTTAAAGACGGCACGATCACGGCTGAACAATTGCGCGAAGTTGAAACAACTGAAATCAAGCGCATTGTCGACAAGCAAATCGAAGTTGGGCTTCAAGCCGTTACCGATGGCGAATTCCGCCGCACGTTTTGGCATACCGATTTTATGTCTCATATTGAAGGCTTTGAAGGCTATACTCCGGAAACTGGGTATAAATTTAAACACGGCGAGACCGAAGCATATGATGTGCGCAATATCGGAAAAATCTCGTTTAATCCGAATCATCCATTTGTCAAAGACTTTATCGAATTCAAAGAAATTGTCGCAGGCCGTGCAGTTCCAAAACTGACGATTCCAAGCCCGAACCAATTTTTCAATGAAGGCATTCGCGATGTGAACTTGTATCCTGATATCGAAGTGTATGCGCAAGATGTGATTCAAGCATATCGCGACGCCCTTCAAACGTTTTATGATGCTGGGGCCCGCTATATCCAACTGGACGATGTTTACATCGCTGGCCTTTCGTCGCCTGACATTCCGTTCAATGACAAACGCTACCCACGCGAATTTTTAATCGATTTGGCGCTGCGCGTAGCAAATGGCGTTTTGGACGGAAAACCGGAAGATTTATACGTGACCACTCACCTATGCCGCGGCAACTATAAGTCAGACTGGGCATTTGAAGGAAGCTATGCGTTGATTGCGCCGACGCTGTTTGCCAAAGAAAACGTCAATGGCTTCTTTTTGGAATATGACGACGAACGCTCCGGAAGCTTCCAACCGCTCGACCACATTCCAAAAGGCGGCGCAAAAGTGGTGCTCGGTGTATTCACTTCTAAACACGGTGAACTGGAAGACAAAGAAGTGATCAAAAAACGTGTTGCAGACGCTGCACAATTTGTGCCGCTCGAGCAAATTTGCTTATCGCCGCAATGCGGATTCGCTTCCACCCACCACGGCAATTTGCTGACTGAAGAACAGCAATGGAATAAATTAAAATACATCGTCGACTTATCAAAAGAAATTCTTGTTTGATTGAAAAAAGAGCCCATTTCACTCTATCAAGTGAAATGGGCTCTCAGGCTATAGAAAAATTCCAGCATTAATGGATAGGGATGAATAACCCCAACCGAACCGGCCACTGCGCTTTCCGTGGGCACGGCCTTAGCCGCTTCACTCGCCAAGGCTCGCTCCATGGTCTTTGGCTCGTGTCGCTTCGCTGCTCCCACAGGAGTCTCCGTGGCTGGTCCGGTTGGGGCGTCGCTTCGAATTTGTGGCAAGACATTTAATGAAAATAACCGATCACCTGCAAAAAAAGAAGGTTGTCGCTTCTTATTCCTTCTACACGTAGAATCCGAAGCGTAAGCCGGCGACGCCTGCGGGATAGCGAAGTGCCGAAATCCACTCGGGCATCCGTCCGAGTTAGTTCGGCGCGAGCCCGCGGCAAGCGTCCGGCTGAAGCGCAGGATTCGGAATTCCAATGCTATGCTTGTATAACTACTTCCTAATTTCGATAAAAATTCTTTCGTCTACAAGCTCAGAGCCCTTTTTAAATCAAGTGAAATGGGCTCTTTTTTGTATTCTTCTTCAATTCTCCCTTTATTGCGCCGTATAGCCGCCATCCAATATAACGGCTTGCCCGGTCATCCCTTTAGCGGATTCGCTGGCGATATAAAGCGTTAGATCGGTGATTTCTTTTACATCGAGCAAGCGTTTTTGCGGAACCAATGGATACAAAACTTCCTCCAGCACTTGCTCAAGTTCGATATTGCGCGTTTTGGCTAAATCCGCAAACTGATTGCGCACGAGCTGTGTGTCGACATAGCCTGGGCAAATGGCGTTGACCGTAATGCCGTGAGCTGCCGATTCAAGGGCAGCTACTTTAGTCAACCCGATCAAGCCATGTTTAGCGGAATTGTAGGCCGCTTTTCCGGCAAAGCCAATGACCCCGTTAATGGAAGCCATATTAATGATTCGGCCGAAACCTTGTTTTTTCATATGCGGCAACGCGTGTTTGATTGCTACAAAAGGAGCCGTCAACATAATTTTGATCATCAATTCAAATTTCTCTGTCGGAAACTCTTCAATAAATGACACGTGCTGCATGCCTGCATTATTCACCAAAAAATCAATGCGGCCGTATTTTTCTATGGTAAACTCAATCGCCCGTTCGATGTCTTCTTCTTTTGTCACATCGCAAACGATGCCCGAAGCTTCACCCGAAAGCCGGCTAACCGCATCACTCACTGTGTCTTGCGCCAAATCGGAAATGACCACTTTCGCACCCGCTTCAGAAAAGGCTGTTGCAATATCAAACCCGATCCCACGGGCAGCTCCTGTAATAAACAATACTTTTCCTTCCATTCCGTTATCCTCCTCTATCATATAGCCGTCCAGCCGCCGTCCACTCGAATGGTTTCGCCGGTAACGAAGTTCGCCAAGTTTGATGCCAAATACAATACGGCGCCTGTAGTGTCTTCCGGCTTTGACAAGCCATCCAATAAAATGCGGCTTTCTACATCTTTTTTGAAAGCCGTGTCTTCAAACATTGCTGCCGTAAATTCCGTTTCCACAAATGTCGGAGCCACGGCATTTACGCGAATGCCATGAGACGCCCATTCAACGGCCAACGCTTTTGTCAGTTGGACCAAGCCGCCTTTGCTCGAGCAATAAGCCGCCCGTTTTACATAGCCGACAAACGCCATTTGCGAAGCGATGTTGATGATGCGTCCGCTTTTTTGCTCAAGCATGTATTTCGCAGCCGCTTGGCTCGCAAAAAAAGCGGTCTTCAAATTCAAGTCCAAGACCGTATCCCAATCTTCTTCCGTCACTTCCATGGCTGGTTTTGCGATATTGACTCCTGCATTGTTAATCAATACATCAATCGTTCCAAAAGCAGCAGCCGCTTCCTCCACCATGCGTTTCACTTGTTCTATATCGCTTAAATCTCCAGCAAACGCGATGCAATTGCTGTTGAACCTTTTCAATTCATCTAAGGTTTTATTTAGCGTTGCTTCGTCTCGCCCTGAAATCACGACGTTGGCTTTCAGTTTTGCAAAGGTTTCTGCAATGTCCTTGCCAATGCCTTTGCTTCCGCCAGTAACGATCACAGTCTTTCCTTCCAATTCTGAGAAGTAGGCAGTCATTCTGTACCCTCCCCATTTGCTTTCAAATCATTTTTCAGGAAGTGGATCAAGATTTGCTCGCGTTCAGCGTTCAATTTTTCTGAAACTGCTTTGTCCCAATGATAAAACCCTTCACCGCTTTTATCTCCAAATTTCTTTTCTTCCACAAGGCGTGTCAAGGTTTCGCCAGAACGCTGATCGGTGCTCAAGTCTTCGAACAAATAATTCGAAATGGCCGAGAACACATCAAGCCCACCCATATCGGCCGTCATTAATGGTCCGGTTATCGGCAAACGGCGTCCGATGCTATATGTTACCGCAGCGTCGATGTCTTCTTTCGTAGCAGCGCCGGCATCCAGCAAAGCTTGCGCTTCGCGGAACAACGCATACTGTAAACGGTTGCCGATAAATCCGGGGATCTCTTTATTCAATAAAATCGGTTTTTTCTTCATCTCTGCCAATACGTGCATCGCGCGCCGCACCGTTTCGTCATCGGTGTATTCGCCTTTAACCACTTCCACCAACGGAATCAAGTGGCCCGGATTCCAAAAATGCGTCACGACAAATCGGTTCGGATGCGTCATTTCTTTCGCCAAAAGACTCGGCTTGAAGCCGGACGTGTTGCTCGCGATGACGACGTCTTCCCCCACGAGATGTTCGATTTTTTTGTACATTTCCCGTTTCATTTCAAGCACTTCCGGAATCACTTCAATTATAAATGTCGAATCCGCAATCACTTCTTCAAGAACTATAGAAAATCGAATGTTGCCTCGAATCTTCTCGGTTTCGCTTGCCGTAAACAAGCCGCTGTCTGCCATCACCTTAAGTTTATTCATTAAACCTCTATCTGCATTTTCAACGTCTTGTTCATTGATGCCATAAACGTTCACATGCTTCCCTGCCCAAGCTGCCGACAACGCAATTGAATGGCCCATCGTTCCTGCTCCAATAATTGATAACTTTTCCATACGTTCCACCTCTTCAAAATTAGTATGTATAACGAGAAATGCCCAACAACCACAAAAAGCCAGGTTTGTTGGGCATTTGATTTACTTATATGCCTACTCCGAGTGAGAACAAGATGACTGCCAACGCTGCGCCAATAAATGGCACCACAACAGTTAATGCTCCAAACGCTGGATAAGCGTCTTTATGAGTTTCTCCGGCAATTGAACGGATCGTTGTCACAACATATCCACCTTGCGGCAAAGAATCGAGTGAACCGGAAGAAATGGCAACGGTTCTGTGCAAGGCTTCCGCGTTCACGCCCATGTCCAAGTAATGCGGTGCAAGAAGCGGCAAGGCAATTGCTTGCCCGCCTGAAGATGAACCGGTAAGCCCCGCAATGACCGCAACCGCTAATGCTCCGCCAATGAGCGGGCTTCCCGGAATACCGGTCATTACGCCTACTGCCGATTCAAATGCTGGCGTCGCTCTGACTACTCCGCCAAATCCAACAACTGCAGCGGTATTAGCAATCGCGATCACGGCACCTAATGCCCCTTCGCTGAACGCATGGCCAATGTTTCGGAAAAATCTCCGATTGATCAAATAAGTGGCGAGAATCCCGCCGCTCAATGCAATAATCAAAGCGGAAGTTCCGAGAGAATCATGGAAAATATACGAAATGATTAATACAATTAGCAAAGGAATCATGCTAAGAAGCGGATTCGGCAATTCTTTTCGCGCTTCGCCAGTCACATCTGACTCTCTAGCTACAAATCGCTCGCCATTTTTCATCGCTTTGTTGATCATTTTCTTCAGCCACCAGTAGCCGAAGACCATCATGAAGACTGCGACAATCGCACTGACTTCCCAGCCAGCGTATGGTGTAGTGTTTAAGAATTCAATCGGAATCCAGTTTTGGATTTCCGGAGATCCCGCTGACGTCATCGTGAACGTAGTGGAACCGAAAGCGAGAGCTGCCGGAATAAATCTTCTCGGAAGGTCCGCTTGCTTGAACAAGCTAAGCGCCATCGGATAAACCGAGAAGGCAACAACGAACAAACTCACACCGCCGTATGTTAAGACCGCACATGCTAGGACCACGGCCAGCGCTGCGCGTTTCATCCCAATTTTGCTGACGATCCATTTGGATACACTGTCAGCAGCGCCGCTGTCTTCCATTACTTTACCGAAAATCGCACCGGTCAAGAACATTAAATACCAAGATGCGATGAACCCGGTAAATCCTGTCATGTAATTTGTTAAAAAGTTAGCTGCGCCTTCCCCCGCCAATTGCGGAAAAACAGGCAAGCCATTCAGCAAGGCCACTAATAAAGCCGTAATCGGCGCTGCAATCAAAAGGTTCATGCCCTTCATCGTCAAATAAATCAATAATGCCAAACCACCAAACAACCCGATCATGCCTAACATAAAAACCCTCCAATACCCCATAAAATAATTTTTTGCACTTAAACTAAGGAATAAGATCATTTTCTAAGAAAACGCTTACTTTTATATCCTCCATAAGGAAGTTTATGTAGTGAATGAAACAGTGGAATGGAGCCATTCCACTGTTTCATTATAATAGTTCTTACGTAGTTTGTTTTTTCCCATAGCGTCTTACACGGAGAAGTGCTTGTTCAGCATGGCCCGCGAAGTTTTCCAATTGGCAAAGGCGCGCTGCGTATTCGCCGATATAAGCGCTGGCTTCTGGAGTCGTTACCTTTTGGTACGTGACCGTTTTGATAAATTTGCCCACCCAAAGTCCGCCAGTATATCGTGCAGCCCCTTTTGTCGGCAATGTATGGTTTGTTCCGATGACTTTGTCGCCGTATGCCACGTTTGTTTCAGGCCCTAAGAACAAGCAGCCGTAATTTGTCATGTTTTCCAGGAAGTAGTTCGGGTCTTCCGTTAAAATTTCAACGTGTTCGAATGCTAAGCGATCCGCTTCAATGCGCGCTTCTTCAATCGAATCAACAAGCAGTATTTGCCCGTAGTCAGCCCACGATACTCGAGCGACATCTGCAGTCGGCAGCGTTTCAAGCTGGCGTTCAATTTCTTTCACCGTTTCTTCAGCCAATTGCTCAGAAGTGGTAATCAACGCTCCAGGAGAAGTAGGTCCGTGTTCGCCTTGTCCAAGAAGGTCAGTCGCAATCATTTCCGCATCTGCTGTATGGTCCGCTACCACTAATGTTTCAGTCGGACCCGCAAACAAGTCGATTCCGACACGGCCGTAAAGTTGACGTTTAGCTTCAGCAACAAATGCGTTCCCTGGTCCAACAATCATATCCACCGCTTCAATTGTTTCCGTTCCAATCGCCATCGCTGCCATTGCCTGGATTCCGCCAAGCAAGTAGATTTCATCAGCACCAGCTAGGAACATGGCTGCGATCGTTGCATTTGGAATTTCGCCGTTGATCGGCGGCGTGCAAGCGATTACACGTTTAACGCCAGCGACTTTTGCAGTTAAAACGCTCATATGCGCTGAAGCTACCATTGGATAGCGGCCCCCTGGAATGTAGCAGCCTACGCTGTTGACAGGAATGTTTTTATGGCCAAGAATGACGCCAGGAATGTGTTCAACTTCCACATCGTTCAACGAAGCAAGTTGAGCTTCCGCAAATTTACGGATATTGTTTTGGGCAAACTTGATATCCTCGATGACATCGTCCGGCACTTTGGAAACGATTTCATTTATTTCCGCATCAGACAAACGGAAGGCTTCAGGAGCCCATTTATCAAACTTCTCGGAAAGCTCGCGTACGGCTTGATCGCCTTTTGTTTCCACATCTTTCAAAGCATCCGAAACAATTTGCGACACTTTCGAATCGTTGGCGCTTACTTCTTCTTGAGACTTTCCAGCTTTTAAAACTTTCACCATTTAAATCCCCTCCAAATTTTGAATACGTATGCAAAACATCACGCTAACTCAAAGAATATTCGAATTATTCCTTAATGTCAACCCTTATCTATGTTGATTGCCGCTCCACTAATTCGCCGGCCAGTTCTACATTTTGCGCCAATCCCGTGTAATCGTTGATTTCGTCCAGTAAATAGCGGACAGTCACTTCAACCATTTCTTTTATTGGCTGCTCCCACGTGGTTAATTGGTACGTTGGCCAAGAAGCCATTTCGATGTTGTCAAACCCAATTACTTTGATGTCTTCCGGAATGCTGAACGCATTTTTCCGAAGAGCGTCCATAACGCCAAGCGCCATGATGTCGTTCGCTACAAAAAACGCGGACGGCAAACGTTTTTCGTTAATGAGCTGGATTGTTGTATCGTAGCCGCCTTCATACGTGTAATCAGCTGAATATTTTTCGTAAGAAACCGGATAATTTTCAAGAATTTCGCTAAAGCCCTTTTCCCTCTCCAAACTGGTAGACGTGTTACTGTTTCCGGCAATATACGCCAGTTCCGAAACACCTTTTGAAAGAAGAAATTTCGCAATGCTGCGGCTCGCTGCTAAATTATTGCAGCAAACCGAGTAAAAATCTTCACTCGTTAATTTCCGATTGAAAAAGACTAACGGTATTTTGTTTTGTTTGAACGTTTCCGCTACAGCCAAAGACATCGTAGCGTCGGTTATGATGACTCCTGCCACGTTGTAGTTTAACAAAGTTTCAATATCTTCATTTTGAATTTCGTCGTTATTCGTATGGACGAACAACACACTATAACCAAACTCCTTAAATGCCAATGTAAATTGCTTTAGCACTTGAGGATAAAACGGATTTTGAACACCTTTCATCACTAAACCGATGATTTTGGTCCGGTTCGTAATCAAACTTCGGGCAAATTCATTTGGGCGGTAACCAAGCTGTTCTGCCGCTGCCAAGACTTTTTTTCTTGTCTTTTCCGTAACCGCTGCTCCTTCAAAATATACACGTGATACCGATGACTGGGAAACGCCCGCAAGTTTCGCAACATCTTTCGCAGTTACTGTTTGTTTCATTCTCCTCAATCCTTTATCGCTAATCTTGACAATAGCTTACACTATTTCTAGAAGAGCCGCATCTTTTATTAGAAGATGCAGAACACCCCCGTACAATTAAGCGCGGGGGTGTTGATGTCATTCAATCGATTCCAGGCTGGATGTAACAGTGAACGGGCCATCGTCCGTTTCCATGATGAATTCGCGTTTCACTTCGCCAAACCCTTCCACAAAATACGAACGGTTGATGCCGCTTTCCGTTTTTTCTTCAAAAACGACGGCATGTTTAAACGTTTTGTATGGCGTTTCAACATCCGCTTTCAGATCTACGATGGTTCGGTTGTTTACCACATCGCCCTTTTTCATCGGGAATTCCAAATAGGTGGAAATTGGTGTTAATGCCTCCAATTCCTCTAGGGAAGGAGTGTACTCTTC
The DNA here is from genome assembly GCF_050864155.1 of Planococcus sp. YIM B11945. Classification (NCBI taxonomy): domain Bacteria; kingdom Bacillati; phylum Bacillota; class Bacilli; order Caryophanales; family Caryophanaceae; genus Planococcus; species Planococcus sp. YIM B11945. The sequence goes on from NZ_JBOZWR010000003.1 coordinate 368,016, forward strand.
ATAAAATTCTGGCTCTTCTTTCACCAGTTCGATCCGGTCTTCGCCCAGGTGATAGACCCGCAGCATAACCGTTCCGCCGTTGTCTTCATAAACCGCCACGTGGTTGCCTTCCAAATACACTGTCCGAATATCCAGTTCTGCAAATTCGTTGCCTTCACCTTTAAAATGCGCCGTCGTCCCGTCTGCCATGAAAAAAGCAAAAGCATCTACTTCCCGGTTGCACGTTTCTTTTTCCGCCTTCTCTTCACTTGCTTGCTGAACAGCCTTTTCACCTGCAGCAGCTGCTCCTTCATCTGCAACGTTCATCCCACAAGCGCCAAGCACCAGCAAACCAGCCAGACTTCCCGCTTTCCAGAATCGCATCGGAACCCGCTCCTTTTTCAAAGTAGACGTAATTTAGGGTTAAGAGTTACATCAAAAAGGCGCAAAAGCATAAAAGCTTTTGCGCCTTGATTTAAATGTGCAACGACTTGTCGTAAATTGGTTTGACATGAAGTTTGTATTTCATTTGGACTTCTTTAAAAGGATAAATTTTCCCTTCCGTCTCTGAGTTTTCCAGCCGTTCGATATGCTCTTCCACTAGGTCTGCAATATACTTGCCAATCGCCACTTTGTTCGGGTATTTTTGCCCTACTTTTTCAAGAAGCTTGGCGTCCAGCGTTTGATTAAACGCATAATAGACGGCGACATTAACGACTGTTAATTCATCGCCGGTTGCATTCGAGATAATGTAGTAATTCCCGTATTTGTCTTTCAGCAAATCTTTGCCTGCTTGAATCTCCACAGCCATCTCCTCCTTTTGTTCTATATTCTCTTATACCCAGTCTGCCAGCAAACTAGACATTCGGCTGCCTAAAGAAAAAAGCCGGCTCCTATAGCACGGCTTTCTCCTCAAAAATCCATTCGTATGCCTTCTGCTTTCACTACGCATCTGACCGTCCAAAAAAGAACAGCCATATCCAACTGAAAGCATTTGTTTCTTGCATAATAGCCGTCGTGAGACACTTTCTCAAAATCCGATATCAAATCACGGCCTTTCACTTGAGCATATCCAGTCAATCCAGGAACCAATTTGTGGATGCCCATTTCTTCGCGCATTCGAATCAATTCATACTGGTTATAAAGTGCAGGCCGCGGCCCGACAAATGACATTTCCCCACCCAAAATATTGATCAATTGAGGAAGCTCATCAAGGCTCGTCTTTCTTAGCCAATGTCCGGACTTGGTAATATAATCTTTCGGATTCTCTAATTTATCCGTAGCCACATCAGGCGTATGAACGACCATTGTCCGGAATTTATAAATTTGAAATAGCGCATTGTCTTTGCCAACCCGCTTTTGTTTAAATAAAACCGGCCCTTCCGAATCGGTTTTGATGATAACCGCGATTGCGGCCCATAACGGAGACAGCAAAATGAGCACGCCCAAGGAGACGATGACATCAAATAACCGTTTCAACACTTCATACATAGCGCATCCTCCTATTGTCTTCTCCGCCAAATTCAGTTAGGACAATAAGTTCTCGATGGTTTGGATCACTCGCTCTTGTTGCGCCACTGTCATGCTTGAACTTGAAGGGAGACATAGTCCTTGTTTAAACAACCGCTCGCTTATTGGAGCTTCTTCTTCATGGGAAACAAATGAAACGTCTTTGAAAAGTTTTTGGGTATGCAATGGCTTCCATATATGTCGCGATTCAATATTTTTCGCAAAAAGCTCACCTTTAAGCTCGTTTGGTTTTAAGGAAGTCGATTCTGGATTTAACGTGATGACCGTTAGCCACCGATTCGAAAACGTGCCTTCCAGTTCCGGCTGAAATCCAATGGCTGCCTGGCTCTTGAATGCTTGCTCATAGCGTTTGAAAATGGTGCGCCTTGCCGTTACGCGTTCTTCTATCCCTTCCAATTGAGCCCGTCCGAGGCCTGCCAACACATTGCTTAACCGGTAATTATAACCGAGTACACTGTGCTCATAATGAGGGGCTGGATCTTTTGCTTGGGATGCGAGATAGCGGGCATGTTCTACCGCTTCCACGTCATTGGATACCAGCATTCCACCGCTAGAAGTGGTGATAATTTTATTGCCATTGAAAGAAAAAATCCCAAATTTCCCGAATGTCCCGCTTTTTTTGCCTTTATAAGTTGAACCAAGCGATTCCGCTGCGTCTTCTACGACGGGCACATCGTATTCGTTGCAAATCGATAGAATCTCATCCATTTTTGCAATTTGCCCGTATAAATTGACCACCACGACGGCCTTTGGAATTTTTCCTTCTCTCACCGACTTTTCCAATGCTTTTCTAAGCGCATGCGGCGACATATTCCATGTATCTTCTTCCGAATCAATAAAGACCGGTTCAGCTCTGCAATAAAGAATCGGATTGGCACTTGCTACAAACGTCAGCGTTGAACAAAAAACCCGGTCTCCTTTGCCGACCCCGATCAGCTCAAGTGCAAGATGGATGGCAGCTGTTCCCGAGGAAAGAGCCGCAGCTCCTTTCGCTCCAATATAGGTGGCCAAATCTTTTTCAAACCGGTCAACATTCGGACCTAATGGCGCAATCCAATTTGTCTCAAAGGCTTCCGCGATATACTGCATTTCATTCCCAGTCATATGGGGAGTTGATAAAAAAATAAACTCATTTTTTGCTCCTTCATTCGTTGGATAAGATTCATGAGGCAGTCCATTTGACGAGATTATTTTCATATTAAAATCACATCATCGTACTTCATCATGATTTTCCCTTCTTTATAGGCAAACCCACCGTAAGGAGGGTTCGCAATGCCGTTCAGATTATTAATAATGTACCGAGGGAAATTCACCCCGCATTCATAGGCATGGGGATAGCCTCCCCCAAACCTTGGATTAACTTCAGAAATATAAAACTGGCCATTGCGTTCAAATACATCAATATCAATTGGCCCTCTAAAATCAGTTTTTGCAATCAAAGAGGACACGAGCTGCTCGATTTCCCGGTTATGGACAGAGCGTGATTTATCGGTTTCACCGGCTCGCATGCACAGCTTTTCTTTAATAAACAAATCAACTAGATCGCCAGTTAAGAGGTCCACGTAAACATCCACGCCGTATTCTTTGTCTTTAAAAAATGGCTGATAAACCATCCGCAATGGGCTTTCCCGGAAATGCGAAAAACTTGCTTCATCTTCAATGCTTTGAATGCCGAGGCTGGCGCTTCCATTAGCTGGCTTTGCAATTAGCGGATATGCAATTTCTCCTTTTCCAATCGCTGATTCTACCTTCGTCAAGTTGTCGTAGGTTGGAACCGAGGGCAGCCCATGTTCAATTAAAAATTGATGCATTGCGAATTTATCAAAACTCATCTCAACCATCGGCAAAGGAGAAAGGATCGGATAAATCCCATGCGCTTCAAACCGCTCCCGGTTCGAAGCGATTAATCCTAATTCCGGATCGATTAACGAGAGCAAGGCATCTACTTTCTGTTCAATGCAAATTTGCAAAATATCGTCCACATAATTTTCCTCATCTATTTTGGATACATGGAAAAACTTGCTCGAAAAATAGATTGCAGGAGCACAAATATCCATATCGGTCGAAAAGACCAAGCCATCGGACTTTTCCAGTTCCCTATTAAAATATTGAACGATTTTTACTCTCCGGCCGGCACACAAGATTAATAAATTCATACTCTCCCTCTCTTCCTATTGAGCTTGCGTAATTATTTTAAAGAATCTTCATAAACGCCTTCGGACTTCAGCACTACATAAGCCGTTTGGAGCAAAATATACAAATCAAACTTCAGGCATTTTTTTTGAACATAGTCGATGTCGAGAGCAATTTTTTCCTCCCATGACAATGCATTTCTTCCATTGATTTGAGCAAGCCCCGTTACTCCCGGCTTCACTGCCAAACGGCGTTTTTGATAGTCATCGTAATTGTCAGTCTGTGTGGTTAACGCTGGCCGCGGACCGACAAACGTCATTTCGCCTTTTAAAATATTGAATAGCTGCGGCAATTCATCCAAGCTGGTTTTTCGGAGAAAGTAACCGATCTTCGTGATCCGTTCATCTGTCGCCAATACTTTAATATCCAGATCCCCTTTTGGGTGATTGTGGTACATTGTCCTAAATTTATAAATAAGGAAATGGCGTCCGCCGGCTCCTCCTCTTTCTTGTTTAAAAAATACCGGTCCTGCCGAATCCAGCTTGATCAAAAGCGCAATACCTAGGAAAATCGGCGATAAGAGAAATAGCAGCAATGTTGCAAAAACCAGTTCTGCAGCTCGCATGGAAAAGTTTGTAATGGGAGCCCGCCGTTTTTTGACAACCTCTGCCGGCTTGGCCGTCAACATGCGGAACAAGTCCAGCTGTTTCTCCAATACTTTCTCTTCATCAAACAATTCTTCTGCAATTGCACGGCTTTTCTTTGAAAAGTTGGTTCGCAATTCTTCATCTTTTGCCAGCAACTTTATGGATTCAGCCAATTGGACAGCGTTTTCTTTTTCGACAAGCAGCCCGTTTTGCCAAGGGAAAACTTGCTCCCGGCATCCTCTTATGTCCGTTGCAATGATCGGCTTCTCCATGGCCATTGCTTCAATAATCGATCGCGGCAGCCCTTCGCGGTGAGAAGGCAGGATATAGGCATCCGATAACGCCATCAATAGCGGAATGTCTTCTCTAAATCCAAGAGCCTTAATTCCAGGATGTTCCATTTGTTCAACCAATTTGCCATAGCTTTCTTGATCCCGCTCCGTCTTGGTCAACCCGCCAATCACAATCAGCTTGATATTTGGATGTTCTTCTGCCGCCTGTTTAAATGCTTCCACCAGTTCAAAAATGCCTTTTTCTTGAACAAGGCGCCCGATAAAAGAAAAGACGACATCCCCTTCTTGAATCTCCAATTCTTTTTTAACCGTTTCCAAATCCTCTGGCGCAATTTGATCCTTATGGAATTTATTCCAAATATCAACGCCGTTGCTCAAGTGGATGGTCCGGTCGGTCAGTTTAAACCGTTCGTCTAACGCGAGCTGGTAATCTTCCCTGCTTTGCAACAACAGCCAATCGGTCCACCATTTCGCTGCAAATTTTTCAATACCGAAAAACAAACGGTACTCATTTTTCTTCATTCCGTCATGGAAATAAAAGCCATGGGCCGTATAAATGATGTGTTTGGTGCCAGCCAATTTTGCAGCAATTCGGCCGAGCAACGCGGCGACAGGCGTATGGACATGGACAATGTCGTATTGCTCTTTTTTAATCAGTTTGTAAAGGTGGATGATTGTTTTCACGTTCTTAATCGGATGGATGCTGCGGTCAATCGGAATAGCGGCCATTTGCAGCCCTTCGGCTTCAAGTTCTTCGAATTTTCCCGTGTCAGTGCAAGCTGTGTGGACTTCGTATCCTTCTTCCATCGACTTGACGATCAGAGGTTTTAAAAAAGAATCGACAGTCCGATCAATTGCACACAGTTGTAAAATTTTCGGATTCTCCATCAATTTACAACCTCCATAATTCGATTTTTTCTGGTTTCGCCTTTTTATCGAGTGTGCTCTTTATATCGAAAACAATGCCTTGCTCATCCAGCAACAATTTATCAAATTGCTTCCAACCGGCTTCTTTATACTCTGTATGGGCAACCGCTAAAATGACCGCATGCGCTGGAGCCAACTCTTCTTTTGGAGTTAAAGCCAAGCCATATTGGCGTTCAGCTTCTTGAGACTCACAGCAAGAATCGTGCACTTGGACATCAATCCCGTATTCCTGCAGTTCCCGGATTACGTCGACCACTTTCGAATTCCGCAGATCCGGCACATCTTCTTTGAACGTAAGTCCAAGAACCGTCACTTTGCCGCCTTGGACAGGCATATTTTTTTGAATCATTTTTTTCACAAGCGTCCGCGCAATATAGCGTCCAATGCCATCGTTGATTCTTCTGCCGGCAAGGATAACTTCCGGATAATGGCCGACGGCTTGGGCTTTATGCGTCAAGTAATACGGGTCGACACCGATGCAATGCCCACCAACAAGGCCTGGATAGAATTTTAGGAAATTCCATTTCGTCCCTGCTGTTTCCAGCACATCACATGTATCGATTTCCAAACGGTCGCAAATCAAAGCGATTTCATTCATCAACGCAATGTTGACGTCGCGCTGTGTGTTCTCAATCACTTTGGCAGCTTCTGCTACACGGATTGACGTTGCTTTAAAAACCCCCGCTTCTACGACACTGCCGTAGACCGTTGCCACAAAATCGAGGACAGCCTCGTTTTGGCCTGAAACTACTTTTTTGATTTTTGTGAATGTGTGTTTTTTATCGCCTGGATTGATGCGTTCAGGAGAATACCCGACAAAAAATTCTTTTCCGCCTTCCAGCCCTGAAAATTTCTCTAAAGCCGGAATGCACTTTTCTTCCGTCGTTCCTGGATACACTGTTGATTCATAAACCACGACGGCCCCTTTTTTCATGTTCTTGCCAACCATCTCGCTCGCTTTTAATAGAGGCGTCAAGTCCGGCTGATTGTGTTCATCAATTGGCGTTGGAACGGAGATGATGATAAATCCAGCTTCTTTCAATTTGGTTGGATCAGCCGTAAAATCAATGTGCGTTTTTTCAAGTTCCTCAGTCGTCACTTCGTTGGTATAATCAAAGCCTTCTCTTAACGTCTCGATTCTTCGTTCATTTACATCAAATCCGATTACCGGATGTTTATGGCCGAATGCGACAGCTACCGGCAATCCGACGTACCCTAATCCGACTACTGCAATTTTAAGATTTTCCATCATTCTCCCTCTTCTCCCCTTTTTTCCAAGTCACTTTCTCGTATGGTTCACTTTATATCTCTGGTTTCTCGCAAGGTTGCAACTTCAGCCACCCTATAGTTGGCCAGCCGTTCGTTTTTAGCGCCCTTTATATGCTTGGTAATGGCTTCAGGCAACTTCACGGCTGATCTGCTTTGAACGATGGTGAACAAAATCAACAGCATCGGAAGCAATTTGTTGCGATGCCGAATCGCTGTACCGGCATTCCCGGTTCCGTACGAATAAATGAAAACCGTAATAAAAATGAACGTGGCAATCATGATTTTATTCCGTATCGACATATCGCTTTTGATCAAGCCAATAGCGATTGCCACTATCAAAAAGAAATAGATTGAAGAATCCATCAGGAAGCTGATAATATCGCCAAAGCCTCTCCAGTCGGTCGGCAGCGGCGAAAACATGAAATAAATCATCTTGATCGGTGCTACCGCGTAAATGGCAAGACCGCTAATGCCTTCAAGGTTCGTCAAGTACGCCGAGCCTCCATTGCCGGCGAGCTTGATGCTATCTACTCCGTCTTCTCCAAAATCTTGGAACTTCCCTAAAAACAATTCATTGTTCATGGACAATACAACAAGCAATAGGCCGATAAACAAGAGATAAAGAACTTTTGACGATTTCTTTTTTCCGCTCGCTCTTCCTTCTTGAGTCATAAAAATAAATGCCAGAACATAGGCGATGATAAATCCGACCATTCCAGCATGGAAAATCATAGACCCGAGAGCCGGTATCGCCGCCAGAATAAAATGAAGGATATTTCTTTCGTAAAACCATAAAAGAAAATAATGCAGCGACATGGAGATTAAAAATACAATGATCGATTCTCTTAGGAGAATGCTCGACATGAAAATGCTGTTTGGCATTAATGCGAAGATTCCTAAGGATATAAACGTTACTTGATTCCCTACTTTTAAGTACCGGAACGATTTCAACAAATACACTGCGGAAAAGACCCAGAAAGCGATGTTCAAGAACTGGGCATATAGTCGTTGGTCGCCAATCATATAGTAAATTCCCGATAAAAATGGCACATAGTAGGTTCTGCCTGCAGAAACAGGCAGCAAGCCTTCTGCAATGCTGACGGATGCTGTGTGGAAATATTCCGAATCCGACCCGCTGGAAAAAATGCTGATTGAAGGAACATACAGATCGACAAACAAAGTGAGAACCCTGATAGCGAATCCTGTATAGATCAGCCAAAGCCATTTCCGTTCAACCGTCCGGAAGAGAAAGATGGAAATGGCAACGATACTCGACAACACCATCAAAATTCCATAAACGCGCAAATCCGGAATATAATCCTTCACTAAAAAAGTAAAAAGAATCTGCAACAGGAAGAAAGCCAATACGATATGCATGTAGACACCTCGTTTTAGTTAAATCAATTTACTTTAGAGACTTTATGGTAATAATCTACGTACCAGTCGATGAATTTACCTATTCCATCTTTGATGGAGTATTGCGGCCGGAAGCCAATCTCATTGTAGAGATCTTCAACATCCGCATAAGTGGCCGGTACGTCGCCGGCTTGAATGGGCATAAAATTCTTTTTCGCTTCAATGCCAAGCTTTTCTTCAATGGCTTCAATGAAATCCATCAAATTCACTGGATTATTGTTTCCGATATTGTAGATTTTGTATGGCGCATAGCTTGTGCCTGGATCTGGTTCCATGCCCGACCAATCAGCATTGGATTTAGCCGGTTTATCGATAAGCCGCGAAATCGCTTCAACAATATCTTCGACGAATGTAAAATCCCTCATCATTTCGCCATTGTTGTAAACATCAATGGGATGGCCTTCAATGATGTTTTTCGTAAATTTAAAAAGTGCCATATCCGGCCTTCCCCAAGGGCCGTAAACAGTGAAAAACCGAAGTCCCGTTGTTGGGATCTGATACAAACTGCTATACGTATGCGCCATCAGTTCGTTGGTTTTTTTGGTTGCTGCATACAAGCTAAGCGGGTGGTCGACGTTATCGTGTACTGAGAATGGCAGGGAAGTATTAGCTCCGTAAACCGAACTGGAAGATGCATAAATCAAATGCTTCACTTTGTGATGCCGACACTTTTCCAAAATATTCATGAAGCCGACAATGTTTGAGTCGATATAGGCTTGTGGATTTTCAAGCGAATACCGTACGCCCGCTTGTGCTGCAAGATGAACCACCACATCAACGTCATGGGTTTCAAAAATCGATTCCAACGAATCGGCGTTTTGTATGTCCTCCTGATAAAACGTAAAGCCGGGATGCTGCTGAAGTTTTTTTAAGCGGGCTTCTTTTAAAGACACTTCGTAGTAATCATTCAAATTATCCAGTCCTACTACTTCTAAGCCTTTGCTTAAAAGATGAGTAACTAATGTATATCCAATAAATCCAGCTGATCCAGTAACAAAAATCAATCTCTTCACCCCATCCTTGATTATTTCTGCATTTTAATCTTAAAATTCAGTTTATTTAGATTAGACCTTAACAATCGCTTTTCATTTTCCTCGGCTTACCTGTTTATCTTTTGAAACGGATGTTAAAGTCTAGCCTCTTCCGGCAAATTATTGACGACCAACCGGTATTTGCCATTGGGCTGAGGCGGAATGCAATCCAAAACGTGGATGTTGAATTTCATGTCATTTCCAAACAAATATTCCATTTCGCTTCGGACAATGCCGGTCATTTCATCTGTGTAGTTTTCTGCTTTTTCAATCAGCACCTCTATTTGCTCCAGATTATTTTGGATGAACTGCATTTTCCGGATAGAAGTTGAAAACTTTTCGCTTTGTATCGCCAAGTAAAACGCCGTAAACTTTTCTTTTTTCTTTGAGACTAAATAATCGTTTGTCCGGCCGTAAATTTCTTTGACGATTGGATGGGATGAGCCGCATTCACAGTTCGTTGTTTCCATATCGAATTCTGCGTGATCTCCGATTTTATAGCGAATAAGCGGTGTGCCGTATGTGTTGAAACAAGTGACAACCATTTCTCCGTCTTCTGTTGTTTCGATAATTCCTGATTTCATATTGTAATGTAATCTGCCATGAATGCATTCTGTGATAAACGGAGAACCTTCACTTGATGCATATTGATCGCGGACTGGACTGTTAAAGGCTTTCTCAATTTCTTTTCTGTAATGGGGATAAAGTGTTTCTGCCGTTGGGAAAATCGCTGTTGGCGTAAACGATAAAGTGATTTCGTTGTCGTTGATGTACTTAGCCACTTCATAAAGCGCTGAAGGCAATCCATCGATAAATTCTGGTTTGTAAACATCCAAATTCTTTACAAATACTGCGGCGTTTTGCTCCTGGCATTCGTAAGTTGAATAAAGCCGCTGTTTCAAAAATACATTGTCTCTCCAGAACACTTTGGCTTTCTGTTTTCTTGGAACAAAGCGGTTGCAGCTGAATGACGCCCGCTTCATTTCTAAATTGATCACACCGTGTTGTTTTTTAAAGAAATCAAGAAAAGCCATTCGTTTTTGGATGTCGTCTTTTGTGTATAAAAACTTCATTGGTGTTCCCGAAGTCCCGCTGGTATGCGACACTAAAGCTTTCGCTTCTGGAATCGTGTACATCGAAGCAATATTTTGGCGTACCATCTCTTTTTCAAGGACCGGTAGTTTTTTCAGGTCTTCAAGTGTCTGAATCTCATTCAAGTTGATGCCTGCGTAAAATTCCTGATAAAACGGGCTGTTGGCTGCTGCATGCCTAACCAATTTTTTCATTTCCTGCTCTTGGTAGCTGACTTCAGATTCTAAATCGTTGGAATCGCTTTTTTCCAAGAAGTTCAAAAACGTAAAATATGTTTTTTGGTAGCGCTCCTTAATTTTTCGATAACCGTCCAAACTCGTTAAGATGTTCTGAAAATAGATTGGGGACTTCTCGTATACTTTCATTTGCAACGCTCTCATTTGATATTCTCCACTCCTCACCAACTATTAAGCTAGCCAATAAATTGGGCTCTATATTATTGATCACCAGGCGGAATTTGCTATTCGCTTGTTTTGGTATTTCATCAACAAATTGGATATTGAACTTCATGTCGCGGCCGATGAAAAATTTCAAGTCTTCATGGAATCCCGCTGTTATTTCTGGTGTAAAGCCTTCACCTGCTTCAACCAGCACATTAATTTCATCTATCGAATTCTGGATGAACTGCATTTTCTTCACGACACTTGGAAGTTTCGCCGTAGACATCGACAAGTAAAGAGCAGTGATTTTCCCTCTGTTTTTGGAATAAAGAAAATCGACGTTTCGGCCATGTATGTTTTCGACTACTGGATGAGTGGATCCGCATTTACAAGGTTTTGGATTCACTGGAAAATCGATCCAATCCCCGATTTTGTATCGGATCAATGGGGTGCCATAGGTGTGGAATCCGGTAACGAGCATTTCTCCATTTTCGCCTGTTTCGATAATGCCAGATGCTAAGTTGTAATGCAGTTGCCCGTAGGGACATTCGGTGATAAAAGGCGCTCCTTCCGAAGAAGCGTATTGGTTGCGTACAGGACAATTGAAGGCTTTCTCGATTTCCATTCGGTAATGGGGGTAAAGAGTCTCAGCAGTCGGAAAAATGGAAATCGGTTTGAAGGATAACGTGATGTTGTTTTCGTTAATATAGCGGGCAACTTCATAAATGGAAGATGGCAATCCATCGATAGAGTCGGGCTTGTATTTCTCTAAGTTTTCTACATATTTCCCGGCTGTTTGCGGCGTGCAATAAAACGCTGAATAAAGCCGTTGCTTGTTCCAGTAGCTGTCCCGCCAGTAAACGTTTTTCTGTCGGGTCTGCGAAATGTATGGGTTTGAACTAAAAGAAGCCCGCTTCATTTCTAAGTTGACGACACCATGCTGCTTCTTAAAAAAATCCAGAAAGGCCATTCTCTTTTGAATGTCATTTTTTATAAATACAAATTTGATCGGCGTGCCAGATGTACCGCTCGTTTTCGAACTCATGGCCCCTTTTTCCGGAATCGTATAAATAGAAGTAATGCGCTCCCGCACCAAATCTTTTTCCAGAACGGGCAGTTTCTTTAAGTCTTCTAATGTTTTAATCGTTTCTATGTCAATCCCTTTATAAAATTCTTGGTAAAATGGGCTATTGGCTGCTGCATGTTTTATCAATTTTTGCATTTCTTGTTCTTGGTACTGCTTCTCTTTTTCAGCGTTTGTATAATCGCGCTCTTCCAGCTCTTTTAAAAACTGATAGTAAGTGTCAGTGAATCTTTTTCTGGATTTATTAAACCCTTCCAAACTTGCTAAAATATTTTGAATGAAAATTGGTGAGCTCTCATATACCTTCATTTTTAAGTCTTGCATGCCAATTCCTCCAGTTTTCCTGATAAGGTCGGTTTACAACTAAATCATGTGATGTTGTTGATGACAAGCTTGAACTTGCCATTCGGCTGTATTGGAATTTGTTCCACAATACGAATATTGAAAACCATATCCGTTCCAAAAACATATTCCATTTGTTCATGAACCACCTCCGTCATTGAATTGGTATAATTCACATCCCCTTCGATTAAGACATCGATTGCTTCCAGGGAATTCTGGATAAATTGCATTTTTTTTATGGCATTCGCCAAGTGCCCGCTGGCCATCGAGAAGTAAAAAGGGCTGATCTTTCTTTTGCATTTGGCTTGGAGAAAATCATCGCTCCAGCCTTGAACTTCCTCGAGTACGGGGTGTGCAGAACCGCACTCGCATCGCTTAGCCACCCTTGGAAATTCAAGGCGATCCCCAATGTTGTAGCGAATAATCGGCGTTCCATACGTATTAAATCCCGTAACAATCATATTGCCTTCATCCGTTGTTTCAATGATCCCTGAGCGCATATTGTAATGAAGATTGCCTTTTGGACATTCCGTGATAAACGGAGAGCCTTCCGGAGTTGCATATTGATTCCGGACAGGACAGCCAAAAGCTTCCTCAATCTCCTTTTTCCAAAGCGGATACAGCGTTTCCGCCGTTGTAAAAATAGCAATAGGCCGAAAAGATAAAGTGATTTTCCGCTGGTTGATCCATTTCGCTAATTCGTAAATTGCTGAAGGCAGTCCATCGATAAAATCCGGCCTGTACAGTTCAAAGTTCTCAATCACTTCTTGGGCGCTTTTTTCGGTGCAATAATAAGCCGAATACAACCGCTGCCGGCTAGAATGGTTATCGCGCCAAAATACTTTCTTTTGCTGATTTTTGGGAATAAAATGTTGTGCGCTGATCGAAGCCCTTTTCATTTGCAAATTCACAACGCCATGCTGTTTTTTAAAAAAATCGAGAAAAGCCATCCTTTTTTGGTGATCTTCTTTGGTAAACAAAAATTTGAGCGGTGTACCCGATGTGCCGCTTGTATAGGAAACCACTGCTGCGCTTTCCCGTATGGTGTACATCGATTCGATATTTTGCCTTGCCGTTTCAGGCTCCAGAATGGGCAGCTTTTTTAAATCCTCAAGCGTCTTTATGGATTCTATATCAATCCCTTTATAAAATTTTTGGTAAAAAGAGCTGTTTTGGACTGCATGACGAATCAGTTGTTGCAGTTCGACTTCTTGGTGTTTTTGTTCAGCAGCAGCATTTGTAAAATCCATACGTTCCAGTTCTTTCAAAAATGCGTAATAAACTCTGGAATAGCGGCTTTTTGTAATCCAATAACCTGCTAGGCTGGTAAGAAGATTTTGAATATGGATTGGAGAATGGTTGTAAATTTTCATTTTCAGATCATTCATCCAAGCTGCCTCCTATAATGATTTTTTTGCCGGCCAATGATTCAGCGTATAGAAAGGAACCCTCAAACGATTGGCAACAAGCAGCAATAGGAGACTTGGCTAATTGGAGAGATGATTTTGGTCTTTAGTAGAGATGGCCAAAAGCTTCTTTTCCGCTTTCCTTTGTTTTTTTCTGCTTGTTCGATAGCCGATTTCCGTTCTTATGCGAATTCGCCTTCGGCTTTCCATTCTTCTTTCCATCCCTCTTCTTTCGCCTTGCGGTTTGCCAGCCGCAGCAATGTCGATTTGGTTTCCTCTTCCGACATTTCCGGCAAGCGTTCCAAAATGTGGTTCATCTCCATCGCGCTGATCGGAGTCGCTTTGCCGATATAAATTTTCGGGAACACTTTTTCAGACTGAATTTCGCTTTCATCGAGCAGTTCTTCATACAGTTTTTCGCCTGGCCGCATGCCGCTGAATTGAATTTTGATGTCGCTTTCCTCATAACCCGAAAGCTTGATCATATTGCGGGCTAAATCGACGATTTTTACGGGTTCTCCCATGTCCAAAACGAAAACTTCTCCCCCTGAGGCTAGAACACCCGCTTGAATGACCAGGCGCGAGGCTTCAGGAATTGTCATGAAATAGCGGGTCATTTTTGGATCGGTTACCGTTACCGGCCCGCCGTTTGCAATTTGTTCTCGAAATAACGGAACGACACTTCCCCGTGAGCCAAGAACATTGCCAAAACGGACAGCTGCGAACGTCGTTTCGCTTCTAACTGCAAGGTTTTGAATAACCATTTCAGCAAAGCGTTTGGAAGCGCCCATAATATTTGGAGGGTTGACTGCTTTGTCTGTCGAAATAAGAACGAAGTTTCCGACTCCGTGTTTGTCAGCGGCCTCTGCTACATTTTTAGTTCCGAGAATATTGTTTTTGACGGCTTCGAGCGGATTCGCTTCCATCAATGGAACGTGCTTGTGTGCTGCCGCATGGTAAATGATATCCGGTTTAAACTTGCCGATAATCGTATGGATTCGTTCCCGGTCCTGGACATCGGCAATGATGGGCACAATTTCGGTCTCCGGAGACAATTTCCCTCTCAATTCCTTGTCGATGTTGTAAATGGAATTTTCACCATGCCCGAGCAAAAGAATCCGGGAAGGCTGAAACTTGCTAATTTGGCGGCAAATCTCGGATCCAATGGAGCCCCCTGCACCTGTCACCATAATAGTTTTATTTTCCAGCTTCTCTTTAATTGCTTCCATATCCAATTTGACTTCTTCGCGCCCCAGGAGATCTTCAATTTTGACGTCTCGAATATCACTCACCGTGATTTTTCCAGTCATCAAATCTTCGATTCGGGGAATGGTTTGGGTTTTGGCACCAGTATCAATGCATAACTTCGTTAAATCCGCCATGGCTTTTTTTGACAGTGACGGAATGGCGATGACAATTTGGTCGATGCGGTGATTGACTACGTAATCTGGAATGTTTTGAATGCCCCCAACGACTTCGACTCCGTAAATTTCCAATCCCCATTTTGTTTTGTCATCATCCGCAAACAACACGGGATTCCGATCCCATTGAGGATTTTGCTGCATTTGCCTTACTATCATTCTTCCAGCCTGCCCGGCCCCTATGACCATGGTTCTGCTCGCTTTAACATGTTTCCGTTTGATCGACCGTTCATTGAGAATGCGCAATGAGATTCTAGAAGCCCCTATAAACAAAATAAGAAGCATCCATGTAAGAATCAGCGTCCTTACATACAAGTTTCCAGAATATGCATATTGCATAACCGATGCCACAAACATCGTGAGACACACTGCTTTGACAATGGATTTCAGCTCATCAACTGATGCATATGACCACGCTTTCCGGTATAGCCCATAGTGCCAAGCAAAGGAGTGATGGGCTATAAATAAGGCTAGCGCGCTGATGAACAGCATTTCATTGCGCAAAACATTGACATAAGGATTTAAAAACAAATAGCAAGCGTAAATCGATGAAAGAATGATGAGCGAGTCAATGATGAATAATGAAATGAATCTCTTCTTTATCGTCACTTCGATTACCCCTTCTCATCTTTCAATTTGGAAGTACGTCAACGATTGTAATTTTGGTAATAGTGATTGTTTTTATTGATTTTGTAATTGTTCATGACAACTCCGACAATGAACGCTTTCGCAGTTGCCAGTGCATCGCGAGCCCTTACAACGCTTGCTTTTTCTGTTTTGCCTGTGCTCACCACCAAAACGGTGCCATCGCATTTATTAGCAAGAATTTTAGAATCTGTTACCGAAAGAATAGGCGGTGAATCGAAAATAATTAAGTCATATCGCTCTTTCATTTCCAGCATCAAGTCTTCCATTGCAGAAGATTCAAGCAGCTCCGCCGGATTAGAAGGAATTTGGCCGCACATGAGAAGATCCAGTCCCTTAACGCCGCTTCGTTTGACGGTATCCTGCAATCTGCCCTTTCTCAAAAGCAAATTCGACAAGCCCAGTTTGTTGCTCATTTGAAACGTATGATGCAAAGTCGGCCGCCTCATATCCGCATCAACAAGCAAAACTTTCTTTCCTGATTCGGCATAGACGATGGCCATGTTGGCTGAGGTGGTTGATTTGCCTTCCTCTTTAGAAGCTGAAGTAAAAAGAAGCGTCTTCATGTCATTGCTTGGCAGCGAAAAGTTGATATTTGTTCGGATGGTGCGGTATTGCTCAGTTAAAATGGATTGCGGATTAGTACGAACCACCAATTTTCGGGTTGCTTGACGCTTGGATTTTTTCATCTTCATCATCTTCAACGACCTCCTCTCTCACATGTTTAACGGCTGTTCTTTTCAAGTCTTTGTTTCCATTCATGGTGCTGACAATGCCCAGAACTTGGAGACCAATGATTTCTTCGAGATCTTCTTCTGTTCGAATAGTTGTGTTGAGCTGGTCTAATAATATGGCAAGTGCTGTTCCAAGCATAAAACCGATTACCGCTCCGATTGCCATATTGAAAAGAGGATCCGGTTTGATGGGTTCTGGATTGATTGGCATTTCAGCAGGAGCCAAAATGTTCACGTTGTCGACGTTCATCAAGTTTTGGATTTCCTCTTGAAAAACAGAAGCGGTAGTATTCGCAATAAGCACAGCTTGTTGCATACTTGTATCTTGCACATCCACAATCACGACTTGAGCGCCTTCGGTACTGCTTACGGTAATGCGTTCATTCAAAGTCTCGACCGTTTCATTCAGCTTTAATTCTTCGATAACACCTCGAAGAATGGCCGGGCTTTTGATGATAAGGTTATAAGTGCCAATCAATTGAAGGTTGGCATCAATGCTTTGCGTATTGAAATCTTCAACCGATGTGACGTTTTGGCTGACCAAGATTTGTGTAGAAGCTTGGTAAATTGGCTTCATTAGCGTGTAGCTAATAATTCCGCTTAAAGCGACGAAGAGGATGGTTATAGCTGCAATCAAGGGAAGCCTTTTGCGTAGAGCTCCTAAAAACTCTTTAATATTGAATGTACTTTCCATCAAGTTCACCTCTAGTTTGGATTGGTTGGAAAAGGGTATTTCTGTTTTTCATGAAAAGTGTTTCTCCACAAGTTTGCTAATGTAGATGATTTTTATATATTTGCCATTAAAGGCGTCCAGCATAAGAATAATCCAAAGAACTAAGCCGATTGGCGAAAGGATGACGCCAGATATCCAACCGACCAGCGGAAGCATGCCAAGCACCATATAAGTTGTTAAAAAAATGGTAGAGAGGTAAATCGACTGCATGGCATGGAACCGGATAAAGTGATTTTTCTTTTCAAACAATAAAATAATCGCTCCTGAAAAAAATCCAAACAGATAGGTCATAGAAGCGACTAAATTTTGAGGAATGCCGAATATCGCGCTATTCGGTTCATAAACGTCAATTGCGTTAGCTTGTTTAAAGACCGTTTGTTTCTCAAAGTCCCCAAGCTGCTGATTTTTAGGTAATTTGTAGTTATTTTGAACCATCTTTTTTCTTCCCCTTTCTCTGTCATTCATTTGACCCAATACTAAAGAGCCAAGGTTAAAAATGAGTTAAATAATTTAAATATTTGATTTTTTCTAAATACGAATTTGAGAAAGCTTAAAATTTTTTCTTTTCGGTACTCTCGTATTGAGAACTTGCTCAAGAAAATGCATAAGTCTGCCCGTTGGCGGCAAGCAGATCGTTGCGATCAATTCCAGCAGCACAAAACTCATGCCAGCTTTAACGCAAAAAAATAGCCTCCGCAAATTGCGGAAGCTATTTTTATAGGTGTCTATATATATATATTGAACTTTACTTTTTGGCTTGCTGATATTCCATAAAACAGCTTCGAAGCTATTGGGTGAAGTTATTTCGATCGATAGCTTCGCAACGACGCGTGCAATGCTGGAGGAGCAGCGTCCTTTCCTATCACGAAGCTAACATAGCGATGCAGAAATAATAAGGGCTTCTCCGTTGTTCTGCTCCATATCTTCCAGCCTGCTTGCAGTAATAGAACAATCATGGTGGCAATTTCTTCTGGTAGCAAGAAATTTCTTAGCTTCGTCGCGTCCACGGCATATAGAAATCAGTTTTACGAAACCGTGAATTTATAGCCAAAGCCTCGAACAGTGTGGATGTAAATGGGATTGGCTGGATCCTTTTCCACTTTTCGGCGGAGATTGCTAATGTGCACTTTTACCGTTTGGACATCGCCATCCGAATAATAGCCCCAAACCCGGTCGTATAATTGTTCGGCGGTCCATACCCGGTTCGGATTTTGGGCAAGGAGAAGCAAAAGCTGAAATTCTTTATGGTATAACCTCACCGGCTTTCCGCCCACAAAAAGTTCACGTGCATCGATATGGATGTGCATATCGTTGAATTCCAGCACCGATAACTTTTCTTCTTCTCCATTTTTCCAGCCATTTCTTCTCAAAATGGCCCGAATGCGTGCTTCTAATTCGTTAAAATCAAACGGTTTGGTTATATAGTCGTCGCCGCCCACTTCAAGTCCTTGAATTTTATACGTCAATTCTTTCCGGTAGCTGACGAACAAAATCGGCAGTTTCGTTTGCATGCGAATTTGCTCGCATACTTCCAAACCATTCATGCCGGGCATTTCAATATCGAGCAATACCAAGTCGGGATTTTCTTTAGCCAATACATCCATTGCTTCATAACCATCTTCTGCTTCAAGAACCTGATAGCCTTTCTTGACGAGAAACAAACGCATCAATTCGCGGATTCCGTCTTCATCTTCAACAATCAACACAGTGGCATTGGCCATGGTTTTCCCTCCCATTTTCCCCTCAATAACTTAACGGCAAGGCGATATAAAACACACTGCCTTTTCCGACTTCGCTTTCAGCCCAAATTTCCCCTTTATGTGAAAGAATGATTTCTTTTGCGATGGCCAATCCGAGGCCGCTTCCTTTGTAATCGGACGAGTCTCCCTTTTTGAAGAATCGATCAAAAATATGCGGCAGCACTTCTTTGTCGATTCCGCACCCAGTGTCCGCCACTTTGATAATGACTTCAGCATCAAAATCATCATGTTCCAATACAGAACCATCTCGACCGCGTGCATGAACCTCGGCAGATATGGTGATTTTCCCATCCACAGAAGACGTGTGCTTGACCGCATTCCATAAGACGTTTGAGAACACTTGGTCTACACGGTCCACGTCGATCGATAAAACGAGATTTTTTTCCCACGGCTTCTGTTTGACTTCGATGTGTTCAAAAAATCGACCGCTTTGCTTAACGTCCGATTCGATCCCTTGGATTAGACGGTCCAACCAGGCGCCGAGCTGCATTTGCTCAAAGCGGAGCGTCATATTGCCTGACTTGTACTTTCCAAGCTCCACAAGATCTTCGGTCAATCGCTCTAGCAGCAGCAATTTATTGTGGATCATGTCAAGATAACGAGGATTTTTTTCATCAATCAAACTTTCTTTAACCGCTTGGATATAACTATGGATCAACGTAATGGGAGTTCCTAATTCATGGGAAATGGTAGAAAGCATCTCGTTTCTGGATTTTTCAATTTCCTGGATCTCGTCATTGACAGTGACCAGGTTCATATTGGTGATTTCCAACGCCATTGTCCGCTCTTTAACATTTCGCTCCAAGAAATAATTAAGGTTAGTAATTTCTTGCGTCAAGCTGCGCAGATTGGCGAGCGTTTCGACCCGCAGCAAAAATTCTTCCTTGTCACATGGTTTGATCAAGTAATCATTGGCACCTGCTGTAAAGGCATTTGTTTTTTCTTGCAGCCCTGATTTATCTGACAGCATCAAAATTGGCAGCTCCGTCAACGTAAATTTCACCCGAATTTGCCGGCAAAGCTCATCTCCTGCCATATCACCTAATGACCAATCCAAAATGATCAAATCCATCGGTTGATCCTCGAGTATTTGCAGCGCTTCTTTTCCTTCACTGACTCCTGTCACTTTATAGCCTTCCTGCATCAGCTGGTAAATCAGCATCTGCCGGTTTACTTCTTCGTGTTCTACTACCAGCACTCGAATATGCCGTTTGTTTTTTTTGCGGTTGGCTATAGTGCTTGCCAATTGGGATGCTGTCAGCTCTTCAATGTTCGGAGATTTTGTTTGTTTTTCTTCTTCCATTTCTTCGTTTACGTAAATCGGCAGTGTAAAACTGAACGTTGAACCAAGCCCTACTTCTGAATCTACATCGATTCTCCCTCCTTGCAATTCCACAAGGCGTTTTGTAATGTTCAAACCGATGCCGACGCCCCCAAATTCTCCGGCCTTCTTCTCGGCTTTTGGAAACGGTTCAAACAAATCGGCAAGTTTGTCATCTTGAATGCCCATACCGGTATCTTTCACAGATACTTCTATTTGCCTTCCGATTTTCCTAGCTGAAATGACAATTTCACCCGAACTCGTGTACGTGATCGCGTTACCGACAAGATTGTACAAAATCTGCTGGACGCGGTCGGGATCGGCAATGGCATTAGGCAAACCTGCGGGAATCGTCTGGTACAGCTTCACTTTTTTTTCTTTTAAAAGCGGCGTACAAATTGCGATGACCGTCTCAGCCATTCCTTTAAGGTCCACCGGTTCAACGTGGATATCGAGCGCATTTTGTTTCAGCTTTGAGAAATCCAAAATGTCGTTGATCATATGGGCCAGTTTTTTTCCGCTCGAGATAATATGGCCCAACTGGCTGTTCATCGCCGGCGGAATCCTGACGGCAGCTGATTCCTGCATCGATTCGGCAATTCCGATCATGCCGTAAAGCGGAGTGCGCAAGCTGTGCGCCGTTATAGCCAACAGCTCATCTTTTCGTTCATTCGCATGCTTTAGCGTTTCCATGGCCATCCGTTGGCGCTCAATTGCTTTTCGCTCTCTTTCCAGTTTTTCCTGTTCTTTGACAAACGATTTATCGGCTAAAGAATATGCGGTCAGCAAAACCCCTACAAAAACAATTAAATAAGCGCCAAACTGTACGCGTTCCATTAATGGCAAAATGCCCGTCGTCTGCAGGAAAGAAAGTAAACTGCCGACCAAAAGCAACAGCAGTGCGGCAGCTAAATAGCGTGCGTACACTATTTCTTTTCTAAAGCATACGATTGCCGCTGCCAAAAGGGTACCGACCGTTACCATAAACGACAGAGGGATAACGAGCCGGACCGCTTCATAGGAAAAAAACAAAACGATTATTAATCCGGTATTCACCGCACTCAATGAATGGATCAACCTCTTCGTTTGCGGGAAATGGCGGCGTATATCTAAAAAGCTTTCTGCAAACAACAACGCAAAAACGCTGCTTGCACCGATAAAGAACAACACCGAATGTTCGTTCCACCATTGAAGCTTTGGCCACAAATAAGCAAAATTCATTCCCGCCATGGACGTCAGCACAAAAAACATCGACAGCAGGAAAAAGATAAAGTACAAGTAACTGCGCTGGCGTTGTTTAAAAAACTGCATCAAATAATAAAATACTGCTGCCATTGCAATCCCGCTGAACAACCCAATCAATACGTTGGCATGCCGGGTATTTTCTTCAAAAACCGTTTCATCCCAAATGGTCAACGGTATTTGCATCGGCCCGCTGGATTTGACCCGCAAATAAAATGTTACCGTTGCATTAGCCTCCGCTTTCAAATCGAATACTAAATGCCGGTGAAAATTCTCTCTTTCATCAAGGGCAAATTTACGTCCGATTTCTTCTTTGGAAAACCCGCCTGTGGCATTCTTTGAATAAAGCGTGACGCTATCCAGCGAAGGCTCCGCCACTTCAAGAAGCCATGTTTTATCTGGAGCTCTATTTTGGATGTCAAACCGAAGCCAATATACGGAAGACGTAAAGCCTTCGTTCGGAATGCCTTCTGAATTTGGAATGAATTCAAAAACCAGAGGAGTTTTAGTCATTTGTTCAATGGTGGAAACTCCTTTTGGATCTTCTAAAAGATATAATTGCTGATCCAGCTCGATTTGATCAGTGGCATCCGTCAGGCTAATGATTTCCGATCCAGTTTCCGCACTCCTGAATTGAGACTCGGAACCTGAAAAAAACCAAACAATAAAAAACAGAAAAATAACTTTGACAATCGCAAAAAAATTCTGTGTGGAGTTGGCCATATATACACACCTCTACTAACGAATAATCATTACTTCCCGTTAAGACAACGAATATTTCCAATGATTTCCATAAAGTGAAATTAGTTCGAAAATAAAATACAGGAGAAAAGTGTCATTTTTTTCTTTTTCAAATAATAATTTTACAATTTTTGGTTTTTTACTAGGTTTTATGATTTACCAAAATCATAACATTTATCTCATAAAATTAAAACACTTTTAAATCAGAAAATTCAAATATATATTTTTTATTATTTTCTTGATAAAAAACTAATATTTTCAACTCCAGATAAGGTCAACAGATTCAATTCTCGCTTAATCGACGTGACTAAATACTCATAACAAAATCCCTTATCGTTTTTTAAATAAAAAAACGCCTTTGAGTATGATTTCTCAAAGACGGCTAAATTGATATGAATTTTTCCCGGCATTTTTAGCTTTATACATAGCTAAATCGGCTTGTTTCAATAATGCCGAGGCGTCAGCACATTCTGTCGAAGCCATTGCAATGCCAATGCTCGTTGTCACTTGAAGCGGCGAATTTTGAATATGCCAAGGAAGTTCCAATGCCTTTAAAATCTGTTCTACGGCAGCAAGCGCCTCTTCTTCGCTTTGCACTTTTCCAGCCAATACAACAAATTCATCGCCTCCTAAACGTGCTGCGATGCTGTTTTGTCCTTTGGCTTCTTCCAGC
This sequence comes from Planococcus sp. YIM B11945, assembly GCF_050864155.1. NCBI lineage: Bacteria > Bacillati > Bacillota > Bacilli > Caryophanales > Caryophanaceae > Planococcus > Planococcus sp. YIM B11945. The sequence continues at coordinate 390,815 of NZ_JBOZWR010000003.1, forward strand.
CGTTTCCCGAATTCCTTAATGACGTAATCACCAGTTTCATGCCCGAATACATCGTTGATGGATTTGAAATCGTTGATGTCGAGCATAATCAGTGCAAACCGCTCTTCGGTTTTGCCCAGCTGTTTGATTTCTTCGGATAACCGCTCCATAAAATAGCGGCGGTTTGGAAGTTCCGTCAACGAATCATGATAGGCGAAAAACTCCAGTTTTGATTCGTATTCTTTTTGCAAAGTGATGTCACGGACAATTATCACCATATGCTTAAATTTCTGATGTTCATCATAAACCGGGGTTCCGTGGAGTTCTGACCATATCCAGCCTTTCACTTTGTGCTGAATGCGCAGCCTCAGTTTGCAGGTGATGCCGCTTTGTACAGCCTGAACCAACTTCTGTTCCACTAAAGGCACATCTTCTGGATGCGCTGTATAAAATGGCATCTTGCCAGTATATTCATTGGGCAGATAGCCGAAAACATCTTCACTTGAAGGCGATACGTATAAAAATTCCCGGCGGTGGTTGATCAGAGCTATAACATCGTGCGCATTTTCAGCAATGATGCGGAAAAGTTTATCACTTTGAATGTATTTATAAGACATTTTGTCGAGCTCTCTCATATCTTTTAAAATGGCATAGATGCCTACTATTTCATCTTTCACTTCGATGGCATTGAATTTGATTAGATTACTAAACGCCTCTCCGAATTTATCGACAAATTTCGCGCGAAAGTCTTCGGATTTCCTTTCGGTGGCTTGAGAAAAATAGCGATTAGCCCGTTCTCTATCCTCCGATTCAATAAAGGATAAGAAATCACTGCCTTTCAATTCAGCTATTGAAAAGCCGCCTAACTGATCGCTTGCGGCATTTCCGCCACGGACTTTCCCATCTAAACCGATAATGAGAATCGGATCGACATTATTGTCGAAAAGCGAGCGGTATTGAGACTGCATTTCGCTCAGTTTTTCGGATGTCTGCACCCTCTTTAATTCCAAATTTCTTTGGGCCGTTACGTCTTTCACAATGGAGACGATATGGGTGCAGTTTCCTAAATCATCGAAAATCGGTGTTGAATTTTTCATCAAGTAAATTTTTTCACCAGAAGGAGAATCATAAATTTTTTCAAAAGAAAGCTTTTTGCGCTGCTTCAACACTTCGTTGTATTGTTTTTCCAGCTCCAGCCATATTAGATCGGGATGAGCTTCTTCCAGCGATTTCCCCATTGCGCTAAAATCCATATCCGTTTTGTCCAATACGGCTTGATTGATAAATTCATAAACAAAATTAAAATCCCCATCGACGCGCTTCACAAAAATCATATCATCGATTTCGTTCAATACTATTTGATTTATAGGAAATTTAATGGCTTCTTTCACTCGGCACCCCCCTTTTCTTGTTCATTGAACCCGCTGCTTACTCAATGATCACTTTGGGCTTCACTAAATATTTTTCTTCAAAATCTATAGTTCTCATCGGCTTATCAAACAAGTAGCCTTGGAAAATGGTGCACGAGTTTTCCGTTAAAAATTCTACTTCTTCTTGGCGTTCCACCCCTTCAGCCAACAATTCACAGCCGATGCTTTTTCCTAAATGGATCAACGATTTCAATAACGCTTCTGATTTAATATCGACGCCAATTTTTTGAACAAAGAACTTATCGATCTTGATTTTATTGATCGGGAAATGGGTTAAATACGAAATCATCGAAAAGCCCGTACCAAAGTCGTCAATAGCAATTGATATTCCTTTTTCTTTGCAATACTGCAGGTTTTCAAGCGTTCGTTCCGAATAGGTCAGTTCTGCTTGTTCGGTGATTTCAATTTCCAATAATTCCGGTTGAATGCCGTAGCGTTCGATCAACTCAAAAAAATCAGCGAAAAAAGCAGGATTGGTCAAGAGAGAAGGCGTCATGTTGATGGCTGTCCGAAGATGCCAGCCAAACTGTTTTTCCCATTCTTTGATCTTTGCAAAAACCTTATTCAATAAATGCGTGGTCAAAGAAGCGATGGTGCCGGTTTGTTCAGCAATTTTGATAAATTCTAATGGCGAGATAAACCCGAGTTCCGGGTGATGCCAGCGCGACAACACTTCAATACCTGACAAGTTGCCTGTTGCGCCATCGATTTGCGGCTGAACGGCAAATTCAAAACCGACTGCATCAAGGTTTCCAGACAGCCCTTCTTCAATTTTGCTTGTCCGCTCCCGTTCCTCCCGCATCCATGGTCGAAAAAAGGCAGATGATGAACCATGGATTTTTTTGGCTTCGTACATCGCCGTTTGGCTAAACGACACCAATTCATCCATTTTCTTTGCGTCAAAAGGGTAGCAAGAAATGCCAATGCTGGCGTTTATCCGCACTGTTTGCGATCCTTCCAAAACAAACGGCTCTTCGAAAAGCTCTTTCAAGCGAGCAGCAAATCCTTCGAGCCGCTCTTCTTTGAACGGGCGGTACAGCACGCAAAATTCATCCCCATCCAAACGTCCAATTTCACACTTCAAAGAATTTAAGGTTTTTAGTTTTTTCGCTACGCTTTTCATTACAGTATCACCCGCACTGTAAGTATAAAGAGCATTGACAAATTTCAAATTGTCCAAGTTGATATAGAAGAACGAAAACTTTTCCCCTTTTTCAATATAAGAAGAAGCTTTTTCCATGATGAGCCTGCGGTTTGGCACCCCAGTTAAATAATCATAATAGGCAAATTCCTTGAGCTGTTCTTCTGCCTTTTTCCGTTCCGTGATGTCTTGGAAATATACGGCCAAACCGCCTCGTTTGAGCGGATAAACTTTTTTACTGACCCACATATCCAACGGTTCGTAGTACTCTTCAATTTCCGCCTTACTTTTGAACTTTAAGGCATTGGTATATTCTTTATCAAATACGCTGCCTCTTATCTCCGGAAATGCCTCAAAAACCTCTTGCCCAATTACATTCTCCCGTTTGCAAGAAAGCAATTGCGCCGCTATATCATTGATGTAATTGAATTTAAGCTGGTCATCCAACAAATAAAAACCATCCGTCATACTTTCCAAAACGCTTTCTGCCGTAATTGGTTCCATCGTATGTAAAGTGACCGGTTTATGAGAAAAGAAAATGCCCTGAACTTGGTCATTATCTTTTTTTATGGGCCGTACTTTTACAGATAGCCACTGGGTTTCTCCATTTTTTAAGTGAAACGGATATAATTGGCGGTGTTCATCCTTTTCATTGTTCAAGATTTGCTGAAAAACGGCCAGTTCGCTTTTCAAACCCATTTTTTCCAAGAAACTGAAATAATCAGAACCGGCTTTCCACAGCTCTTCTTCTATTTGGTGCTCTATGCAAAAATCCATCCATGGCTGATTAACACGCATTATAATGCCTTTAGCATCAACGACCATAATATGCTCGTCGGCCATAATGGCCAAGTCCAACAATTGCTGTTCTTCGCGCACTCTTTCTACACTCTCCTTTAGCAACTCTAGCAAATCAAATGGATTTTAGTTCTAATTACCCTTTATAACACGCGCTCTAACTGGGTATTTTTATCTTCAAATAAAATCACGTTTATTAGTTCCTTATTCCTTCTTTCATCATCAGTTTACTTTATTTACTTCTTATTTTCTCTAATTATTTGATTTTAACAGAATTAATTTTATTAAGCTTCAAAAGAGCAGCCGCTTCTTCTGTCACCCATTTGCTCTTTTCTATATAATAAGGGGCAAAAGGAGGCTGGCTTTTATGTGTTTGATCAATTTCCAACTGAATGAACATCCAAAGTACAAGTTGATCGTTGCCGCCAATCGCGACGAATTTTACAATCGCCCATCACAGCCTGCGCATTTTTGGGAAGACGAACCCGTTGTTTTGGCAGGCCGGGATTTGCTTCAAGGCGGCACGTGGCTGGGAATTACGAAAACTGGCCGGTTTGCGGCCCTGACAAATTACCGGGATCCTTCTAAACCAGAAGCGGGCAAAATTTCACGCGGCGCCATTGTTAAGGATTTTTTAGTGGGAAGTGAGCATGCGGAAACGTTTCTAAATACATTAGAACCGGCCGATTACACCGGTTTCAATGTACTTGCCGGCACGGCTGACCAATTGTTTTATTACAATAACCTGCAAGGGGCAGCTGTGGAAGTTCCAGCCGGCACGCATGGACTCAGCAATCATTTTTTGAACACGCCATGGCCAAAAGTAGTGAAAGGGAAAAAGTTGTTGAGTGAATACACAGCTCTCCATGAAAATCTTCACCTCGACACTATTTTTGCGATTCTCGCAAATGCAGAGCAAGCAACCGATGCCGTTTTGCCGAAAACTGGAATTGGATTGGAATTTGAGCGCAAGTTGTCTGCCATGTTTATCAAAACACCGGAATACGGAACACGTTCGGCTTCCATCGTCCTCATTGACTACGAAAATAACGTCACCTTTGCTGAACGCACGTATGAAAACGGCGAATTTCATGCCCAGCAAGTTTTTGAGTTCGCGATTGAGTAGAGATTTTCAGTTTACTATCCGGAACTGGGCAAATACCTGCCCCACAGCTCGTTTACTACCCGGAACATTAAAAAGGGGCTGTCCCATAACTAAAAAAGATAAAACCGACAAAGAAAAGGATTTCTTTTCTTTGTCGGTTTTTTAACTAGCTGACGGGAATGGAAGCGGCGACTCCTGCGGGATAGCGAAGTGCCGAAATCCACTCGGGCTTTTCGCCCGAGTTAGTTCGGCGCGAGCCCGCGGAAAGCGTCCGCTGGAATGGACGTAAGCCCCTTTTGGGACAGCCCCTTTTGTTTTTTATTCCAATTCCACGCTCATGCTTTCCATCAGCCGTTTGTATTCAGGATATTGCACTTCCCATTCCTGGCCACGCTGGATTTCGTTGCCTTCGAGCAGTGCTTGGATGACATCCAGGCATACATGCCAGCCGGCAAGATCCCTTGGCGTTTGAGGAGTAATGCGGCGTATGGTTTCGATCAGCCGCAAACACGCTCCACCATTTTCTTCTTCCACTTCAAAGCGGACATGGTCCTCTGCCCATTCGAATGCTAATACGTGCCCTTCTAGCAAATCCGTAATCAGCATTTTTTCTACCGTGCCATCGCCCATATCAAAATTCATGAAACCGCCTTTAGCCAATTCGCCTACTCTTAGTTCCGAAAACCATTGCTGCAACTTTTCATTGTCCGTCAGCATCGCCCATACTGCATCTGCTCCTTGTGAAAAATGGTGTTCAAACGTCGCGATGTAGCCTTGTTCTTGGTGAAGTATTTCTGCTCTCATCGCCGCTCCTCCTTTGTGCTTGTTTTTTCCCATTATACATGAAAGCAGGAATGTCATGGAGAAGATGGGGTATAGCAGAATAGAGGAGTTGACTACAATGAGATTAGGCTATGCCTGCATGAACACCGAATTAAAAACCGTCTTTAAAACACTGCGCCTTGCGACAGCTGCTGCTGAAGGCACGGGGAAAATAAAAGAACTGACCTTGAAAAACATGCAGACGACGTTAGAAATCGTTCAGTGGAATATTGAAAACCATATTTTGTTTTACCGGGCATCGAGTTCGATCGTCCCCCTCTCGACGCATCCAGTGAACGATTGGATTTGGTGGGAAGATGCGGATTTCCTAGCGATTGCCGATGAAATCCGCCAGCTGGCATTACAGCACGGCATGAGAGTATCAGTGCATCCCGGGCAGTATACGGTGCTGAATTCGCAAAAACCCGAAGTGGTGGAAAAATCGATTCAAGACTTGGAATACCATGACAAACTGATCGAACTGCTTGGCGGCAACGACATCATTTTGCATACCGGCGGTGCATATGGCGACAAAGAAGCCGCCAAACTGCGGTTTGCTAAAGTGTATGCCACGTTGTCGGACAGCATCAAAAAAAAGCTGCGGCTGGAAAACGATGACAAAACATTCACGGTGCGCGATGTGCTTGACGTCAGTAAAATGTGCGGTGTGCCTGTTTGCTTCGATATCCATCACCATAATGTCAACAACGACGGCGAGCCGGTCGACTTTGCAGAAATTTTGGCAACATGGAACGGCTTTGGGACACCGAAAATCCACATCAGTACCGGCAAAGAAGGATTCACCGACCTTCGGCATCATGATCTCGTGTCCGAAGAGGATTTCAACCAGCTGCTTTATCTATTAAAAGGCACCGATGCCGATATCATGTTCGAAGCGAAATTAAAAGAACAATCAGTGCTGCCGTTTGTCAGGAAGCTGATGAATCCCTAACCTTGCTAGCGGATTAAAGCAAAAGCCCGTTCGCCAGTGGACTGCTGGTGAACGGGCTTTTGTCGTTTTGGAAATTAAGCGTGCACATTTTTCGCTGAACGTGCGTATTTTCTCGTGAACGTGCGTATTTTTCGCTGAACGTGCGTATTTCCCTCCTGAGCATCTATATTTACCAAAAAAGTCATCTGCAACAGCGGATGGCTTTAAATCATAACAGTGAACAGCAAAAATTCCGACGCCGAACGGCCTATCTTCATTTCATTTCTCACATACACGGGCTGCAGAGAAAATCTTGGCAGCCCGTGTATTCACTCTTCAAGTTTTAGTTCACACACCGGAAAAACAAGGGTAAAAGTTGTTCCTTTTTCTTTTTCGGATTCCACCAGAATGTCTCCATTCATTTGGTGAATGACGCTGTAGGTGACCATCATACCTAAGCCGGTTCCTTTGATCTTCGTTGAAAAATAAGGTTCGCCCAGGCGCTGCACTTCTTCTTTTGTCATGCCGATTCCTTCGTCTTCCAACTCGATAAATGCTTTCGTGTTATTGGAAGTGACACGGATGGAAAAAGTTCCGCCAGTCGGCATCGCTTCAATGCCGTTGCGCAAAATATTGATGAGTGCTTGATGGAATTTTTGGCGATCCGCTTTGATGCAGGCATCTGTTTCGGAATCTTCAAGGCGAATTTCAATTTGCCGACTTGCCGCATACGGTCCGGTCACTTTCAAAATGTGGCGGACTTCATCGAAAACAGAAACTGTTTCCAGCTGCCCATATGTCGGTTTGGCGTAAATCAAATAATCGTCAATCAGACTTTCGGCCGCATTGATTTCTTTTAAAATCGTATCGTGGAATTCCAGCTGTTTGTCCCGATTGTAGTCATAAGACTGCAGCAGCTGGACAAAGCCTTTTATGCTTTGGATCGGATTTCGCAATTCGTGCGAAACGGCTGCTGCGAAATGGCTCACCGTCTCCAGTTTTTCATGCTTCAACAACGAATTTAGCATGTATTCTTGCCGCTGGATGTGTTCGATCAGCAAAGCCGCCAAAGCGCTGACGACGCCTTGGTTGACCATTAACAAAAGCCAAATATCAAATAAGTTGGTGATGGGATGGCCGAAAAGCAAAGCGCCACCGGTAATGTTGAACACCAGCGACAGGAAAGAAATAACAAAAACAGTTGAAATTTTAGATAGCCAACTCATCCGCATAAAGGCAGGCCGCAAAAATGGGACCGTTGCGGCTAAGACGAATTGATTCAAAATGGCAATATCAGTTCCGTCGCCGCCGACAATCAACCGGCAAATCGCCATGACCACAAACAGAACAGCACTCACATATGGCCCTCCATATAATGCGCCGACAATATTCGGAACTTGCCGCAAGTCAAAGATAAAATCATCATTTATAAATTGATAAGGAAAGCTCATGCACAAAATGATGGAAATCGAAAATAATACAGTCAAAGAAATCCGATGGCTGACAAAAAAGTTGCGCTTTCCGGCAGTCACGAACATTTGGTATAAAATGATCGGAAAAATGATGAAAAAGATATTGTTAATCATGCCGGGAAGCATCCCCATTTTATTAGCCCTCCTTTTCTCGATGTGCCATTATTATACAATTCATAAGTGCTCTGCACCATAAAAAACTTGATTGCTCGCTCGTTTATTTTATTCAGAGCGTTTCAAGCTGCTCTTTCACTTTTTTCAATAGGCGCTCTCTCCTCTTCTTCATTCCTGCCAACGACAAAGCATGGGCAACTGCAAGTTCCGAGACGCTTTTTCCTTGGACAAACAATTGCTCCAACAGCTCGCGTTCTGCTTGGGACAAGACCACTTCATCGAGCCATTCAGGCAAGGTGTCTTCTGTTCGGTTGTCTTCAATCCACTCAAAGCTGTTATTTTCCATTATGACGCTAGTTGCCGAAATCCGCGATTGGCGTTTTAATTCGTCTAGCATAGCTCCATGGATGCTGCGGTAAGCGAACGGCGTAAAGTTGCCTTTCTCTTCATCAAAGCGGTCGTACGCTTGCCATAAAGCCACATAGCCGACTTGCCGGAATGCGTCATGATCCCGGTAAATATGCAGTTTCCGAATAATCGCCGAAACCATCGGCGTATATTGCGCCATTACTAATTCAAAATGCTCCACTTGTTTTCCTTCTGAACGTTCGGTTGATTCCCGGGTGAGTCCACTATAAAAGAAAAACCGTAATGCGGCTAACTATCGACCATGCTTTATGCATCACCTAATTCCATTTTTAAGGAATTAAAACAATACGTATCGACTATTTATTTTACAAAAAACATCCTTTTTTCAGAAAAATCGATTGCCTCTGTATAAGCTAAATGGTAAAATTTACACAGAACAAGAAAGGGGAATCAGTTGTTGAAAGCTTATGACGAAAACTTAATAGATCGTTCTGTTTTATTTGTAGTATCTTCTTTTGAAAAAGGCAGCAAATCGAAAATTGTGACGAAACATGGAGTTCTTTATTCTCCTTACTCAGCACTTTCACTTATTAACAAAGCCTGCATGCTGTATGCATCTACGTATGACGGCCGGGTGAAAGCGACACGGCATAATTTGCAGCAGCATAAAAAGACGACGATCCTCATCTCAGAAGACGGAGTAGCGGCTTACCCCACGAAATCTCCAACTCACCCGGAATGCGTCTGGATCTTCAACCAAGAATACCGCATTGAATTTATTTCACCTACCAAGACCCGTCTCATCTATGACCAATACCAGGTTTCAGCCGAAGTCAACGTCTCTATCCACACCCTGCAAAAACAGCGGACGCGCATGCACGAAATGCTTTACTACTACATGAGAGTCAGAGGCAGACATAATACATAAATTGTTTACCCCTTGTAAAAGACACCTCTTTGCATGTTGGACAAATCCAGCGTGCAAAGAGGTGTCTTTTCTCTATCAGGCGGCATCGTCAGGCATCAGCAAAAACGAAAGCTGGATTTCCCACCGATTGAGATCCGGTTCAATTGACGGGTCCGACAAATAGCATTCAAACCGGCCGTTCCAGATTTCGGTTTCGCCTTCATACCGTTTATCCAACTCGAGCCCTTCTTTTTGCGCCCACTTTTCCAATTCCGCAAATGACTGATCAAGACCATCTGGATGCCCGTGGTGCAATGCGGTGACATACGCGCCTCCCGGCAAGGAACTGGCAATTACCCGTTCATCCCCAACTATCATTCGTTCAATTGGCACGCCCACCTCAACATGAAACTGTTCTTCTTCATTTCCGATAATCCAGTAACGGTAAAACAAAGCCCCCGCAGGTTCCAGCTCCTTGGCGACAAGCCATTTAAAGATTTCTTCTATGAGTTCATTGACTTTTCCCCATTCCGCTAGCGTCGCTTGTATGGCAATTCCTGCATATGGCTGTTCTGGCCGCATTTCTACTACCGGTTCTGTAATGTGCCTTTTCACAGATTCCCTTCCTCCTCCCAACTTAAAATATAAAACCGTCTTATTTAATGAAATACCCCCTACTCGGAAACGTATGCCTTCCTTCATAAACGCGGTTTTCTTTGCATCTTTTCCAATGTTTTAACAGCCACAAAATCGACATAGAATTTAAGGTAAAACAAATTGACAGCACCCCTTGAAAACCTTTACTCTAAGGCAGTGACCAAATGGTTACTTTTTTTGACCGATTGGTTCCAAGGAGGAGTAGCATGAGCAAAAAAAGAGAATTAATGAACCAGGCCGTTCATTTTTTTTCCTTAAAAGGGTTTCATCAGACATCTGTTAACGAGATTGCACAGGCTTCTGGCATTTCGAAAGGAGCTTTCTATAAACACTTCGATTCAAAAGAAAGTTTGTTTATCGAAATTTTAAAACAGTACCAAAAAGAAATTATTGCGGAAACGTCTGCATTGCGTTTTCCAGAAGCGATGAGCCGTTCAGAAGTGTTCAGCCGGAAACTGACGTTTGAAATCGAGCGTACGCTTGCGGACCGAGAATTTTTCGTAATGGTTTTCAAAGACTTCCCTCCCGGTGAAAACGATCAAATTGCCTGCCTTTTCCAAGAACTGCGCTACTCCACAATGGCTTTCCATAAAAAAAGTTTGCTGGAAGCCTACGGAGCTCAAATTGAACCTTTCCTCCCCGATTTGATCACGGTCTTAGAAGGGATGCTGCGGGAATATTTCATCACGCTAATCTTTGAAAATAAGCACGTTTCCGCAAGCAAAATAGGCGACTTTGTTGCAGCCAGCATGGATGCCATTATTAGCCAACTCGGCAACATGACACCCGTTTTAACCGGCGAGTCCTCTGTGTTCGATGAACAGGAAGAACTATTGCACACTCTGGAAGCGAAAATCCAAAAGGCCGTTTTGGATAAAGAAAGGCTCCTGCCCTCTCTTCATTTATTAAAAGAAGAACTCAACAAAAAAGAACCGCAACGCTTCCTAATTGAAGCGCTGCTCGTTTACTTGAAACAAGAAAAGCAATTGGAACAAGAAATTAACCGGTTGGAAACGTTTATCACGCTTTAACGGTTCACACGATTTTGCGGGAGCGGCATCCAACTGATTACAGTTTCATTTTATTTGAAGGAGAGTGTACCAGTTGAAGAAAATTATTGATTTTTCATTACGAAACAAGTTCGCCATTTGGATTTTGACGATTATGGTTGTCGTGGCGGGCCTGTACGCAGGATTGACGATGAAACAAGAGTCCATTCCTAACATCACCATTCCTGCTATAACGGTTGTTACTACATATCCCGGAGCAGCACCCGATGAAATTGCTGAAGAACTGACTGTTCCACTTGAGCAGCGCATCCAAAATTTGAACGGTGTGGAATTGGTGACGTCTTCTTCGATGGCTAATGCCTCGACTTTGCAAATCCAATTTACATTTGAAACCGATATGGATGAAGCTACCCGCCAAGTTGAATCGGCACTTGCTGAAGTCTCATTGCCTGAAGCGGCAAACGAACCGCAAGTTTCCCGCATCAGCTTAGATGCCTTCCCGGTATTGGCGCTGAGCATCAGCGATCCGGAACATTCATCAGAAGAATTGACGACGATGGTTGAAGAAAACATTCTTCCAGAATTAGAAGGCGTCGAAGGATTGTCCGATGCGCAAGTTTCTGGACAGCGCCAACAAAAAGCCACCATGGCTTTTGATGAGGAAAAGCTTGCACAATATGGATTAACTGAAGAAACGATCCAACAATTGATCCAAGGGTCTAACATTTCATTCCCGCTTGGGTTGACAAATTTCGACGGTGAAATGAAAAACTTGGTTATTGACGGCAACGTTGCAACCGTCGATGATTTGAAAAACCTTCAAATCCCAGCGGTTCCACAAGCTGCTGCACCAGCTGGAGCTTCTCCAGGTGCTGGCGCTGGGCAAGTTGCCGGTGCTCCATCAGATCCAACTGCCGCAGCCGGGACAACGCCTCCTGAGGCTGGAGTTGCAGCCGCTGCACCCGGAGCCACGCTTCCTGTTCCTACAGAAATTCCGACTGTCGCGTTAAGCGAATTGGCGGATATTGAAGTGGTCAGCGAAGTGGAATCGATTTCCCGCACTAACGGCGAAGAATCGATCGGCATTCAAGTAGTAAAAGCGCCTGAAGCCAATACGGTCGAAGTCGTGAACGCTGTGAAAGACCTGACTGCAGATCTTGCAAAAGAATACGATTTGACGATCACGTCAACGTTTGACCAAGCTGAACCGATCGAACAATCGGTAGAAACGATGCTCAGCAAAGCGTTATTCGGTATTTTATTCGCTGTGGTCATCATTTTGGTGTTCTTGCGCAGCTTTAAAACCACCATCATTTCGATCATTTCGATTCCATTGTCGTTATTGATGGCAATTTTCTTATTGAACCAAATGGACATCACGTTAAACATCATGACGCTCGGCGCCTTAACTGTGGCGATTGGCCGCGTTATCGATGACTCGATTGTTGTTATTGAAAACATTTACCGCCGCATGTCTCTTCCTGGCGAAAAATTACGCGGCAAAGAATTGATCCGGGAAGCAACACGCGAAATGTTCATCCCGATTTTCTCTTCAACAGTCGTAACGATTGCGGTATTCCTGCCGCTTGCACTTGTCAGCGGACAAATTGGCGAATTGTTCTTGCCATTTGCCTTGGCAGTGGTGTTTGCCTTATCGGCTTCATTGCTGGTAGCGGTAACCATCGTACCGATGCTTGCCCACTCAATGTACGGCAAGCAATTGCAAAATTTAGCAACGAATAAAACAAACAAACATGAAGAAAAACCAAGCAAAATGGCCAATGGCTATAAAGGCATTCTGCAATGGACATTAAACCATAAAATCATTACGTTTGGCGGCGCAGTTGTTTTGTTGGCAGCTAGTTTCTTCTTAGTTCCGATTATCGGCGTCAGCTTTTTGCCGGAAGAAGAACAGAAAATGGTCATGGCCACATACAGCCCGGAACCTGGCCAAACGCGCGACGATGTCGAACAAATTGCGCTTGATGCAGAAAAAATGGTGGACGCACGCGAAGGCGTCACTTCTTACCAGTATTCACTTGGCGGAGGAAATCCGATGGGTGCAATGGGTGGAGGCGGCGACAACTCGGCACTCTTCTTTATTGAATACGACAGCGAGTTTGAAGACTTTGCAGATGAAGGCGACAAGCTTGTCGAAGAATTAAACAGCAACACGGATTCAGGCGAATGGGGAACAATGAATTTTGCAGCCACAGGCTCTTCAGGATTTGAATTGTTTGTCTACGGCGACAATATTGAAGATATCCAATCAGCCATTGATGATATCCAGCCGATTATGGAAGACAATAAAGGCTTGGAAAAAGTTGAGTCAAGCCTTTCAGAAGCTTATGATCAATACACCTTGGTTGCGGATCAAGAAACATTGGGCCACGCCGGCTTAACATCCGCACAAATCGGCATGGCGCTGAGCAGTGCTGGCGACCCCCCTGTCTTGACGACCGTGGCGCACGAAGGCGAAGAAATTAATGTTTATATTGAAGTCGAGAAAGCCGAATATGGATCGATTGATGATATAACAGACGTTGAACTTCCAACGGCGCTTGGATCCACTGTTTCAATTGGTGATGTGGTAACCGTCGAAGAAGGCAAATCGCCGGATACCATCAATCGCAGAGACGGCCAAATGTACGCTTCTCTATCCGCAGAAGTGCTTGGCAACAACGCGGCAGAAATTACAACTGAAATTGATGGCCAAGTGGACGACCTTGATTTGGCAAGCGGCGTCACAATTGACCATGGCGGCGTAACTGAGCAAATCAATGAATCGTTCACACAGCTCGGCCTTGCAATGCTGGCAGCCATTGCCATCGTTTACTTCGTCCTTGTTGTAACGTTCGGTGGTGCACTTGCACCACTTGCCATTTTGTTCTCGTTGCCGTTCACCGTTATCGGTGTATTGGTAGCCCTTTGGATTTCAGATGAGCCGTTAAGCGTCAACGCCTTGATCGGTGTCTTGATGTTGATCGGGATTGTTGTAACAAACGCCATCGTTCTGGTGGACCGTGTCATCCATAAAGAAAAAGAAGGCTTCACTACCCGTGAAGCACTTCTTGAAGCAGGATCTACACGCCTTCGTCCAATCTTAATGACCGCTCTGGCAACAGTTGGCGCGTTGATCCCTCTCGCTATTGGCGCAGAAGGCGGCGGATTGATCTCCAAAGGCCTCGGCATTACAGTAATCGGCGGCCTGATCAGCTCAACCTTGTTGACGCTAGTCATCGTGCCGATCGTTTACGAAGTATTTGCGAAGTTCCGGAAAAAACAAGTCAATTAAGAAATGCCTGAACCGGCAGTTCCCAAGGGGAGCTGCCGGTTTTTTTGTTTTAACCAGTTTTTGCTGAACGCACCTCGCAGCAGAAGCTCCACACCTCACGCCTAAGCATTCGCACCTCAAACCATTTTTTCCGCACTTCATAAGAGAGTTTTCACAGTTCGCCAACAAAAAAACCGCTCACAAGGAGCGGCTTTCGTTTTATTTATTCCTCAAAAACTCCAATACTTTCACATCAATCTCAGCTTCTTCACTCCAGCGGTCGTCGAAGTTTTCGCCTAGTGTGAATGCTTTCAACGCTTCCTTCACTTCGCCCTCATAGCTTTCTTGGTGCGGTGAATTCAAGAAGCCGTGTTTAACCAATTGCTGTTTGATTTCTTCAAATACGTCGCCTTCAATTGGTGCGGTTTCTTCTGTTGGTGTGTTGAACAGTTTGTGCAGCTCATACAAGCGCTGCAATTCTTCGATCGGCTCCGGATGGTCGTCTACCCGTAAATCAACTTTCACGTCATTATAACCGCCATACCCTGCACCTTCCTGCAATACGTAGATGGCAGCAGACTGCTTGCCGCGGCTGTCGCCTCCGGCGCGCTGCGCAGAAGCCAGCGCTGCCAGCAAACGTTCGGCTAAGGAGCCTTCTGCCGCTTCAAACGTCTCGCTCATCGCCGTGACCGTTTCTTCGCTGACTAAAATATTGCCTTGTGCCGAGTGATGTTTCCCAACTTTATGCCCCGCCCAATCAAAACATTCTTCTCCGGTAAAAGCGCTCGCCACACCCTTGTGGTTGATGACTGCCACTTGGCGCAAGTTCTTGCCGGGATCGTCAGCAGTCAATTTCTCAATAACTTCTTCCGGCGATAATCCCGATTCCAAAAGCGCCAAACCTTTTGGCCCAAAAGACGTATTCGCCCAGGACTGCGTAGCAACAGCACCGACATTCGCTTTGGCCCATGGCACAACCGCTCCCACTGCCAAAAATTTTGATTGCACCGCAACGCCGACTTCTCCTGTTTCTGGATCCGCCCCGACTATTGAAAACGTTGCCACTAATTTTTCTTTATCGATATGTATCATGCAGATTTCCTCCTTTAAAAGTTCTAATTAAAATTATAAACTAAGCTGTTTTATTTTTTAAACTTTTCTGACGACAAATTCAATTATTTTATTCAAAGAAAAAAACCGCTCATAGCGAGCGGTTTTCTGTATGCCAGTTATTCTACGTTGTCGCCAAGGAATGTAGCAATTTCAGGGAAAAACGATAAGACAACCATAAACGCTAACATGATAAGAGCATAAGGAATGACGCCTTTAACAATTTCATCAATCGTATTCGATCGATCTAACCCTTTTAATACGAAAAGGTTGAGCCCGACTGGAGGCGAAATCAGCGCCAACTCCATATTGATAACCATAATAACCGCAAACCAAATCGGATCGAATCCCAACGCCGTAATGATTGGGAATAGAATCGGCAGTGTAATAACCAAAATTGAAATGGTTTCCAGAAACATCCCAAGAATCAATAACGCGACATTGATAAAGATGAAAATGACCCAAGGAGAGATATCTTGTGACGTTGCATACGTCGTGATGGCTTGTGGAATCTGCAAAATCGTCATGATATAGCCAAGCAACATAGCGCCGATGATGATGAATAAAATCATCGCATTTGTTTTTACAGTGGAAATCACAATTTGTTCAAAGTTTTCTTTGGTCAAGTTTCGGTAAACAAATGCCGCAATCGCAAAACTGGCGACTACACCGACTGCCGCAGCTTCTGTCGGCGTAAACAACCCGGTATAAATCCCTCCAATAACGATCAGTGGCAGCAGCAAGCCCCAGATAGACTTTTTCAGTGATTCCATTCGTTCCGGCCACGAAGCCGGCGTTTCTTTAAGATGGCGTCCTTGGAAAGCGGCGAAAGCCATAAAAGCTACAGTTAAAATCAGCCCTGGAACAATCCCTGCCATAAACAATTTCCCGATCGATTCACCTGTTACCGAACCGTAAATGATCATGGGAACGCTTGGTGGGATCATAATGCCCAGCGTACCGCCAGCTGCCAGCAATCCGAGCACATGGCGTTTGCGGTATCCTCGTTTTACCATTTCCGGCAGCGCTACTGCACCAACTGTCAACGCAGTCGCTACACTAGAACCCGAAATGGCCGAGAAAATCGTACAGCAGAAAATGGTCGCAATAGCCAGCCCGCCTGGAAAATGGCGGAACCAGCGGCTTGCCATTTCAAACAAATCTCGTCCTACGCCGCTTACTACCAACACTTGGCTCATCAACACGTACATCGGCAGCGCCGTTAACGAAAAATCATCCAACGATTTATACGAAATAATCGGTATTTGCATAAACGCGAACGTTCCGCCGTTGAAGAAGTACATTCCCAGAACCGCTAAAAGCGCAAGGGCAAATGCGACAGGCAAACCGAGCAGCAAGAGCGTACCCAGCCCGCCGACAAAAAAAGCATTCATATATGTTCTCCTCCTTTATGTATGCCGCCGTCGATGATTTGCATAACAAATGCCAAGCACAGCAGCACTCCGCCTAGCGGAAGAAACAGCTCCGGCAAATACATTGGAATGCGCAATAACGAAGACGAAGTAACCCCTAATTCAAATGTATTCATCGAATGGTGGAAGCCTGAATAAGTGAAAATGAGGCTGAATACCAATCCTAACGCATTTGAAGCATACGCTAAAAGAGTTTTAAAACGGTCGTTGACGTTATTGATTAATAAGTCGACTGTGATGTGTGAATACGTTCGAACGGCATAAGCACTGCCAAAAAAACAGCTGCCGATAATGGCGTAAATGGATAACTCGGTTGCCCAAATCGTCGGGCTGTTAAAAAAGGTTCTTGAAAGGATTTCATAAAAAATCATGCCAGTCGTCAATATGATGAGGAAGCCTGAAATATAGGCTCCCAATTTAATTAGCGTGTCGACTCCTTTGTAAACGGTCTTCATACATAATTCCCCCTCACTGTTCTTCCGCTAATTCAAGCAATTCTTTTCCTAAATCTCCCGCATTTTTCGTAAATGCATCCATTGCCGGTTTTGCCGCTTCTTTCCATTCTGGCAAATCTTCTTCAGGAACTACATATACTTCCATTCCTTTTTCTTCCAATTGTTTTGCGGTTGTTGCATCTTCTTTTTTCGCTTGTTCACGGATCCACGTTTCCGTTTCCTGTGCGGTTTCCATCAACAAGGTTTGTGTTTTTTCAGGAAGCTTGTCCCAGTACGCTTGGTTGATGGCCAAAATAAATTCCAAATACGCGTAGTTGTTGATCGTTAAATATTTTGTCACTTCGTCGTATTTTCGCTGCACCATGGCAGTTGTACCAGATGTGGCTCCATCGACTGTGTCGCGCTGAAGCGCCATGTAAACTTCTCCGCCGCCCATGAATACCGGCGAAGCGCCGTAAGCTTTGATCATTTCAGAAGGAATATCGCCGATGCTGCGGATTTTCAACCCTTTAAAATCTGCTGGCGATTCCAGCGGGCGTTTGTTGTTAGCGAATTGCGCGTAACCGTAATCGGCAAACATCAACACTTTCGCGCCTTTTTCTTCCATTGCTGAACGAAGTTTATCCCCGAACTCACCATTTAGCGATTCTCCAGCTTCTTCGTAATTGTTGAAGACATAAGGAACATCGAAGATGCCCATTGCCGGAACGGTGCTTGCCCAAAGAGTCGACGAGTTGACGCCCATTTCGACGCCGCCCGTTAAGATCGATTGGTTCATGTCTTTGTCACTTAACAATTGGCCTGCAGGATACACTTGCACATTCACTGCACCGCCTGATTTTTCTGTGACGTCTTTTGCAAATTGTTCAATTCCTTTTGCAATATGGTGATCTTGCGGCAAGTTATAAGCTAAACGGATTGTTGCTTTTTCATAGCCGTCGCCAGTTGCTGCTGCTCCATCTGATGACGGCGTTGATGTATTGCAACCAGACAGTAAAAGTACCGAAATAAATAAGAACGTCAATGTTTTCATCCAATTTTTCATGCTAATCTCCCCTTTGTTTGTTGTTTTTCAACGTGGCGGATGCGGCCTAACGGATTTTTTGAAGAAAGGCTTGCAGCGTAGTCAGCGGCCGCTAATAATTTATCAAAATCGATTCCAGTGCTGATGTTCATCCGGTGAAACAAATAAACCAAATCCTCTGTTGCTAAATTTCCAGCAGCCCCAGGTGCAAATGGGCAGCCTCCGATGCCGGATGCGGAACTTTCAAAAATGCGTACGCCCGCTTGATAGGCAGCATAGGCATTGGCAGAACCAAGCCCCCGTGTATCGTGCAAGTGAATCGTTACTGGTGTATCCCCAGCGATATCCATAACTTTTTCCATCAAGCGCGTTACTTGATCTGGAACAGCAATGCCGATCGTATCGGCTATGCCGATTCGGTCAGCCCCAGCTGCGATGGCCCGTTGTGCAAGGCGCAAGACTTGTTCTTCCGGCACATCCCCTTCATAAGGGCAGCCGAAGCTCACAGCAATTGAAAAACATGTTTTGATGCCGTCTTTTTTTGCTTGCGCAACGAGCTGCTCAAATTGTTTAAAGTTCTCATCCACTGATTGCCCAATATTTTTCTGATTGAATGTTTCAGTAGCAGAACTCACCCAGTTGACCTCTGTTAATTTTTGCTGTCTTGCCCGCTCATAACCTTTCATATTCGGGATTAACGCAATGGCGTTTAGCTGCTCATCGATTGTAACCGCTTGCAAAACTTCTGCTGCATCAGCCATTTGCGGCACTTTTCCTGGATGGACGAACGAAGTGACTTCAATCGCATCGATGCCGGCATTCAGCAATAAACGGACGAGCTGGCTTTTTTCACTTGCAGATATGAGTTTCGGATCGTTTTGTAGTCCATCTCGGGGGCTGACATCGATAATTTTCACTTCCGGCATTTAAATGACCCCCTTGTCTTTCAGCTCTTTAAATTCTTCAAAACTAAAGTTCATAAATTCCGTGTAAATTTCTTGATTGTGTTCACCTAAGCTCGGGCCGCTCCACTTGATTTCTCCCGGAGTTTCCGACAACTTAGGCACGATGCCCGGCACTAAGGTTTTTGTGCCATCCGGCAATGTGATTTCTTGGAGCATGCCCCTTGCCTTGTAATGTTCATCTTCCACAATTTCTTTGATTCCGTAGATTGGCCCGACTGGAACAGACGCATCGTCCAGCATACGCTGCACGTCTTTAAGTGTGTGCTGTTTAGTCCAAGACTCGATCGTGCCATCGATAAACTCCGCGTTATCTGCTCTGCCTTGATTCGTCGAATATAGCGGATCGTGTGCGATATCTTTATGTCCTGCAGCTGTCATTAACCGTTGGAAAATTTTATCCCCATTTCCCCCGATGACGACGTGTTTTTCATCTGCACATTCGTATGTATTCGAAGGCGCTATTCCGGGAAGGGTGCTGCCTGTCCGTTCTCTCACGACCCCTGTTAAATCATATTCAGGCAGTATGCCTTCCAATAAGCTAAACACCGATTCGTACAATGCCACATCCACCAATTGCCCTTCTTTTTCCGGGTCTTGTTCTCGTGCGCGAAGCGCTAACAGCGTACCGATGACGGCATACAAGCCGGCCACCAAATCGCCAATCGCAATACCGACTCGCACCGGAGGCAATTCCGGATAGCCCGTCAAATAGCGGAGGCCTCCAATGGCTTCAGCGACGCTTCCAAAACCCGGTTTTTCTTTATAAGGGCCGGTTTGGCCATAACCGGAAACGCGCGTCATGATAATCGATGGATTAACTTTTTTCAAATCCTCTAGTCCTAGCCCCCACCGTTCTAATGTACCGGGTTTAAAGTTTTCTAAGACAACGTCCACTTTTTCTGCAAGCTGTTTGATGATGGCTTGTCCTTCCGGTTCTCTCATATTGACCGTAATCGATTTTTTATTGCGCGACTGGACATACCACCAAACCGACATGTCGTTGTGCATGACACGCCAATTTCGCAGCGGATCTCCTTTAGCCGGCTCTTCGACTTTGATTACTTCCGCACCAAACTCTGATAAGATTTTCCCGGCAAACGGAGCGGCTACAAGATTTCCTAACTCCAAGATAGTAATGCCTTCTAATGGTTTTTTCTTCGTCATCCGTGTACCCCCTAAACGTTCAAACTTAATTTAATAAATAATTTGTAATCGTTTTCAATATGTTGTTGCATCAAAGTTTTCGCGAGTTCCGGCTGTTGGTCGGCAATGGCTTGGAAAATTTTCTGATGTTCTAGCATTGCCTCTTTTAAATGCTGTGGATCTTCTTTTAAAATGGCTCTTCTGTAAAAACTATTAACTCCTCGTATTTGAGAAAGCATAGAAACCAAAAATGGATTGCCGCTTGCTTCGACAATGGCTTCGTGAAAGTTGACGTTGGTTTCGTTCGCTTCTGCTTGGTCTATTTTTAGATCTGCTTTCAACAAAGAATGGCGGATAACTTCAAGCTGCTCATTGGTGCGGCGTTCCGCAGCGTAAAAAGCGGCCAACGGCTCTATTTCGATACGGCATTCGTATAAATGCTGATAATCCACAATCGTCGGCTCGACGACTGTAACGCCGCCTGAACGGTTCACGTATAACAAGCCATCTTTTTCAAGCATCCGAATGGCTTCACGAATCGGGCTGCGGCTCACTTCAAGCTCTTCTGCTATTTTTTCTTCTATCAACCTTTCGCCCGGCTTTAACTGACCTGCAATAATTTGTTCTTTTAAAAAGTCATAAACCTGAGTCTTTAACGTCGCTCGCTTTTTCACTTGAACAACCATTTTTAATGCCACCTCCTATTTCGTCGACTGTATACAATTTTACTCTCTGTTAGAATAATCAAAATGTTTTTTAAAGTCAATAAGTTTTTAGTGTTTATTTTTAGTTTTAAAATAAATAACTTTGTGAAATGGATTTTCAACATGAAAAAGCCATGAAGGTGAGTTCTTCATGGCTAAGCTTGAGTTATTCTCGCTTATTTTCCAACTTGCCTTCATAGTGTAGAAAAGCTACAGTGCTGGCTTCTTTAGCTAATCGTTTCGCTTCCTCTGCCGCTTCCAATTTCGAAGCATGAATAGACAGAATTTCCTCCTCACCTTCTTTTCTCACGGCCCAGCCGTCATCATCAGGCATCACATGAAATCTCGCCTTTCCTGTCCTTGGCCGGCCTTTTAAATACTCGTCGCGCTGTTCAGTGCTGTCTGCCATTTGAAAGCCTCCTGTTAAGTAGATTCGGACATCTCAGAAATATCTTCTCTTCTTCTTTACCCGCTCCTACAAAATTTAGCTTCAAACTGCACAACTAAAAAGCCGCTCATCAAGAGCGGCTTTTGTTTAAAACTGTTTCAGCAATTGTCCCCATTTTTCAATGGTGTTTGACAAATAATAATCGCTAGATAACGTAACATCTTTGATTGGATTGTGGATCATTTTAATGATTGTCTCAGCGAGCATGTCAACATTGTCTTTTTCAATAATATAGCCGTTTTCACCAGGAGTCAGAAGGTCTTTCGGTCCGTATTTGAAGTCGTAGGAAATGACAGGACAGCCGTAATGCAAGCTTTCCATGATAACAAGGCCAAAGCCCTCGTAATGGCTCGATATTAAGGATGCAATGGCGTTTCGGAAGACACCAGGGATGTCATCGGTCTTGCCCATCATTTTTATCGAATTTCTTGCCTCTAGATCGTCTATTAATTTGGCTATACTCGCAAAATCTTCCCCATCGCCATAAATCTCCAGCTTGTAGTCTGGATATTGTTTAGCTACTTGGCTAAACGCCTGAACAATATGATGGACTTGCTTTTGGGCAGCCAATCTGCCAATAAAGACAAATTTCTTTTCAGGATTCCGAGGTTTTGCAAGTAGTGGCTTCTCTTCCATACTGTGCGGGATTACGGTCAATTTTTCCGAGCTAATTCCTAGTTCCAGAAGATCAGTTAATTGCTCTTGGGTTAACACAATAATTTTGCTTGCTTTATCCGCATTGTCGATTAAGTACTTATAAGATTTGGTAATTGTGCCATCTATGTTATGGGAATTATGCAAAACAAATAGTTTTTTTGTATTTACAGTGCAGTTCAATAACGGTTTGTCGAGTAGCCGGGCATCACAGAACGTGACTCCGCCAGGCTGAAGAATTTGATCAAATGCGTATTGGAAGAAATCTTTCTCAGTGGCGAACATTAGCATTTTGTTATTATGGTTTAAATAGACCCGCACTAGTTTGTTTTCGTCGGTCCCATTGTAACTGAAAATACAATAAACTTGGCCTTTATCGTCATAGAAAAATTCTTCCAGCTTATTTGTGGTATTTCTTTTATAAACGATTTTTTTATGGCAAACGCCGAAGTTATTGTATTCAAGCCGTTCTTTTCTCTTTCGAGTATAAACGTCCATAACATCTTCGAATTTCAATTTCCCTGTTTTCGGATTATAAGATCGGTACCGCTCATAATAGCCATCTTTGAAATAGCGGTAATTTTGATCTTTGTCAATCTCCACGCACATATAGCCTTCGATATCCACAGGATGGTAAAGGGTATCCTTGTAGTTATAATCTCTGCCGGAAAAAAAGTCATACACATTTAAAAAGTCCACTTTGTCATCAACTAAGGATTTTTCCCGGAAAATTTCATAATTTCTATAATAATTAGGCTGGTAATTGGTAGAAACCAACGTAAATTTCATATTTAACTTTTCACTTAAATTTTTTGTTCTTTGCAGCAGCGCCTTTGTCCGGCCGCCATAGTCAACAGGAAGCGTAGAGGTAACAACGTAATTTTGAGTAATTCTTTTAAACAATAAAACCAATTCCCTTCAAAATAAAAAATAATTTTTAGCATAGTTGTAATAGCTTTAAACAAATGTTTATGTTTTAGAACAGACTTAATAGTGTATGTATACTTTATTCAAAAATAATTTACAAAAACTTAAGATAGGATGCAACTTTCAATGGAATTTCAAGTCTTACTTAGTATTAACCAAATAACTGACTTTGGTAAACATCCTTGCTTTAACTTCTTTCGAAACCGATTCCGCCTATCCACGAAAGAACAAAACCCACTATTGATATTCCTTTAAATAAAGTATATCGATTTACCAGTTTTAAAGCAAAAAAACGGATAAACCAGATGCTGCTGGCCAAATATTTTCAATTGACTATTTCTTGATTAACTTTGTCCATCAAGCTATAATTTCTTAGATAATTATTTAGTGTGTATAAATCCGCATTGCAGGAGGTGAACTTTTTGGCTTTTAAGAAGTTAAATATTATAGGAATACCTATAGATAATTTAGCAAGAGATCAATTTCTTGAACAGGTTTATCAAGAACTTGAACAGCACCAAAAAAACGTTTTTATCGTAACCGCTAATCCCGAGATTATAATGAGCGCAAAAAAATCGCCTGCTTATAAAGAATCTATTTCCAAAGCAGATTATATCGTTCCTGATGGTTCTGGAATTATGATTGCTTCAAATATATTAAATTTACCATTAGCAGAAAAAATAACCGGCTATGACCTCGTCCATACCTTCTTATCCTATGCAAGCGACAAAAAAAAATCCGTGTTTTTCTTTGGCGCCAAAGAAGGCGTTGCTGTAAACGCAGCGATACAGGCAAATAAGCTCTATCCCCACTTTAAAGTGGCCGGCACAAAACATGGCTATTCGGGATTGGGCCTCGACGTAGCTGAAGAAATAGCAGCCACTAACCCAGATTTTGTTTTTGTGGGCCTTGGCGCTCCTCTGCAAGAAAATTGGATAGCTTCTTACAAACATTTATTTCCCCATTCTGTCCTCATGGGTGTCGGAGGAAGCTTTGATGTCTTATCCGGAAATGTAAAAAGAGCCTCTAAGTTTTGGCTGGACCATAATTTAGAGTGGCTGCATCGTTTGATTACCCAACCCCTCCGCATTAAGCGAATGCTTCAATTGCCTATATTTGTCGGAGAAGTTTACAAGCAGAAACGCGCGATTCGCAAAATCGAATTAAAACGAGACCGAAAAATTTAAAAAACTTGGAAACAGTTTCTTGCTGTTTCCAAGTTTTTTATTTTTGACCCGCTTGCCTGCTCAACGCGGCATCGCGATATTGTTTTTTCTCTTCTTTGTTCATTTTCTTGTAATCGTCTAAAAACTGCTCATAATCTTTCAATACCGTTTTGGCATCTCCGTATGCTTTGACAGTGCCAAATTCCAGCCACAAAATTTTCTCGCAAAACTTTTTCATTTGCGAAATTGAATGGCTGACGAAAAACATCGTTTTGCCCATGTCCTTAAATTCCATCATTTTTTGGAAACTCTTCTCTGCAAATGCGCTGTCTCCTACTGACAAAGCTTCGTCGATGATTAAAATGTCTGGATCTACCCGGACCGATATTGAAAATCCTAACCGGGATTTCATTCCGCTTGAATAGGTTTTAACTGGCTGATCAATAAACTTTTCAATCTCCGCAAATTCAATAATTTCATTTTCCATTGCTTTGATTTCTTTTTGTGAAAATCCAAGCATCAGGAGTTTCAGTTCAATATTTTCTCTGCCCGTCAAACTATTGTCTAAACCTGCGTTGACAGCAATCAACGCAATATTGCCCTTGTTCTTTACCGATCCAGAAGTAGGCGGGATGACTCCAGCAATAATATTTGACAACGTCGACTTTCCCGAACCATTTACTCCGACTAGCCCTACAATGGACCCTTCTTCTACATCAAACGAAACATTTTGCAGCGCATAAAAATCTTCTCCGTATTCCTTAAACGGAACAACCAAATCAAGAAGCCGCTCAGACTTCTTCTTAAATAGCTTGTATTTTTTTGAAACGTTTTGAACTTCTACTGTTTTCTTCACGTACATCACTTCCAATTTAGAGGAAATCAATAAATTGACTTCTGAATTTCACATGCAAATATGAACCTATTATAAACGTTAGGAGGATAATCCCTACAAAATAGGCTGTATACACTGGATTTTCAAGAAAGTACCAGCCTTCTCCAAGCAATGAATACCGATAGCCTTCTATTACGTAATAAAAAGGGTTTAATTTCATATAAGGCTGCATGGCATCTGGCAGCAAAGTCGGCGGCCATAAAATTGGCGACAAATACAAAAGCATGCGCATAACTGATTGCAGCACCATTTGCACGTCCCGGATAATAGTCGTCAACGTAGACAAAATGAGTGCCAAGCCAAATAAGAACACCAGTAACCCCGCAATATAGATAGGCAATTGCAAATAAAAAATCGAAATAGGATAGCCTAAAAACTGGAGGATAATCATTCCTAATCCCAATATAAACAAATGCGGATAGAACTGCGCGAATATAACGTAGTTTGGAATGACGCTCATTGGAAAGTTCATTTTGGATAGCATTCTAATCTTACTGTAAATGGATTTTGATGATTTCATGACTGCCTGATTGATGAAAAACCAAGCCAATATACCGGCAAACATCCATTGGAAGTAAGGAATTTCGCCGACCGGTTCCCGCTCGCGGATTCCGAACCCAAACACAAACCAGTAAATCAAGATTTGTATGGCCGGGTTAATGATTTCCCACGCCATTCCCAAATAATTGCCGCTCGTTAAACTCCGCAACTCATAAACAGAAAGCCTTCTAACTAAATAGAAGTTTTGAAGTTGTTCTTTCAAAATTTTAACTGCTGATTTCATTAGTATTCCCCACTTACTCGCTTTTTATCCCGCTTTTACGGTCAGTTCTCCCCATTCGGAGCGCTGACCGTAAAAGTGGGATTAGCTCCACTTACAAACAGCAGGAATGTGGATTCCCGCTGGCTGCAGTTTCACTTTATCCCCTTACTTCAAGAAAGCTTGAACTACCCGTTCTGTCGCATGGCCGTCTTCTAAAGAAGAAAATTTAGCTTTGAATGCATTGGAGCGAGGCGGCGATTGAATCAAATCACGAATCGCTTGGAACAGCTCTTCTTTCGTTTGGGCAATCGGGCCTGGTGCCTCGTGTTCAATGTCAATATAAAATCCTCTAAGCGTATCTCTGTATTTTTCAAGATCATACATAAAGAAAATAACCGGCCGATCCAATATGGCGTAATCAAAAAATACCGATGAATAATCCGTGATCATCATGTCTGATACTAAGTAAAGGTCCCGAATATCCGGGTAAGACGAAACATCGTAAACCAAACCTTCGTATTCCGAAAAATCGAAGTTTTCGACGACTAAATAATGCATGCGGGATAACAAGACCCATTCATCGCCGAATTCTCGCTGCCATTCATGCAAATCAAACTGAAATTGGAATTTGTATTGTCCACGCTTATAAAATTCATCGTCCCGCCAAGTAGGAGCATAGAGCATCACTTTTTTATCGACTGGGATTCCAAGCTTTTCTTTTAAATTGGAAATGATGCTTTCAGACGCAAGCGACAAAACGTCATTTCGCGGATAGCCAGATTCGATGACCGTCCCCTTAAAATCAAAGGCCCGCGTCAAAATTTTCGTAGCATATGGATTTGGGGAAACCAAATAGTCCCATTTCCGCGTTTCGGCAATAAAATTCTTTTTATACAATTCGGTTTCTGTCCCCGGCATATGCACCTCTTCAATATCCACACCGAGTTTCTTAAGCGGCGTGCCATGCCATGTTTGGACATAAACCGTATTTTCCGGTTTCGGGATCCATCCTGGCAAACGGCAATTGTTTACCCAATATTTAGCACGCGGAAAGGTCTTAAACCAATCCCATGTATATCGGACGACGTGAGGGACGTTAAGTTCCTTAAATACGCCCTCCACTGATTTATCGATGCTCCAAAGCAATTCATAATCTTTATGGTGCTCTTTCATATATTCATAAATAGCACGCGGATTATCGCTGTATTGCTTTGCATGAAAACTTTCGAACATTACCAATTTTTCTCTTCGCGGCGTATGCCCCATGAGAGTAAAAAGAAGGCGATGGATAGTTTGTTTGTTTATGATCACTGGGCGGCCTCATTTCTGCGTCTATAGCAAGTTCTTTTTACATCTATAAATCCATTAACACCACTTTTTTTACTATTTTTTTAAACTCTTGATTCCGAAAACTAAAACGGTATTCCTTATTCACTTGTATGGTCTAAGAAAGCTTTAACGACACGTTCTGTTGCACGGCCGTCTTCCAAAGCTGCAAATTTTCTTCTAAAAGCTTGAAACACATGACTGGTTTCAACTGCAGCAGTTGCGCCTTCGTGCATAGCTTGGAACAACGCCTCTTCAGATTGGACAATCGGTCCAGGCGCTTCTTTTTCCATATCAATATAGAATCCACGAAGCTCGTCCCTGTATTGCTCCAAGTCATACATAAAGAAAATAATTGACCGATTCAAAATTGCATAATCAAAGAAGACCGAAGAATAATCAGTAATCATTAGATCGGAAATCAAATACAGATCACGAATATCGGGATAGGATGAAACATCATAAACCGTTCCTTCATGCGCTGAAAAATCAAAGTTTTCCGCAACCAAATAATGCATGCGGGACAACAGAACCCATTCCTGGCCAAACTCTTTTTTCCAGTTTTCAAGATCGAATTGGAACTCGAATTTGTATTTGCCTTTTTGGTAGAATTCGTTATCGCGCCATGTTGGCGCATAAAGCATGATTTTCTTTTCTGCAGGAATTCCAAGTTTTTTCTTGAGATTGGCTGTCAACTCTTCGCTGGGATTCGTTAAAATATCGTTTCGGGGGTAGCCGGATTCGATGACTTTACCTGAATAATGGAATGCTCTTCTGAAAATTTCTGTTGAATAGGCGTTGGGGGAAACAAGGTAATCCCATTTGGCTGCTTCGGTCACGAAATTCTTTTTGTATGTGCTCGTTTTCGTGCCGGGCATATGGATTTCTCCAATATCGATTCCAAGTTTCTTCAACGGTGTACCGTGCCAAGTTTGGAGGTAAACAGTATTGTGGGGTTTTGGCATCCACGATGGGAGCCTCACATTATTTACCCAATATTTTGCACGGGGAAACGTCAGAAACCACCGGAATGTAAAACGGCGCACAAATGGAACCTGAAAATCTCTAAACATTTTCTCAGCGTCTTTGTCGATGCTCCACAACAACTTAAAGTCAGGATGGTGATCTTTCATATATTCATAAATTGCACGCGGACTGTCGCTAAACTGCTTGGCGTGAAAGCTTTCGAACACGACCAACTTTTGCTTTTTCGGCAGCCGCCCGATCAAGACAAAAATTCGGCGGAACGCTCTTAACATGCGCTTGTTCGTCTTTAGCCCGCTGAGTTTGTCTGCCACTCTTCTCGAAAACGCAAACTGCTGCATGTCTTCTGAAATACCGGAAGAGATATTGCCGCGGGGAGTAGCTGAAACAAACCGGACAATGCCATTCTCTTTCTTGAACGCAGTAGTCCGTGCAGGCTGCTTTCCATTTTTAAGTTTTAAATTATGAATAATCTCTTTTCCATTTCCGATATATAAATTTTTAGGAGCATTCAAATCCACATTTAATGAAGAAACCGGAACTTTAAAATAGCCATACCGTCTTAATAGCTTCATATCCAACGGACGCTTGAATTTTGCAATCGGCTCTTCTGTACCTTCTATGTAGAGATGCTCGTATTTCCCGCTTGCTCGGTACGCATAATGCGTATTGCGGCCAAAAATATAAAGATGGCTTCCCATAAACCGCGCGCGCATTTTAGCTCTAAAACCGGTTGCAACCGTAGGGTTCCCCCGGGTAATAAAAGTTCCGCTCGCTCTGTTATGAACGTAATAATGAAAGCCGTTAATCTCGATAATGCTTAGCAAATGTTCTTTGCGCATGGCTGACAATTCGTAAAACTCAAAAATTTTCTTCGCTTTCGCCGTAACTTTCTGAAATTCGATGGCAATTTTATCGGCTCCTGCTGAAATTTCAAGCAATTCCGGACTGATCAGTTTAAAGTCAAGTCCTCCAGCATTTGATTCAACGTCAAATTGCACATTTTTTGTGTACAGTTCTTTTCTGAACAAATCATACATCACAAAAGCTGAATACTGGGCATACTGGACTTTGCCTAAAAGAAGAAACCGATACTCCACTGTTTTCAACCCAAGGTCAACTGGGTATACATATTCAGGGGCATGCAAAGCAGCAAAATCATGTATACTAAATAATGCTTTACCGCTATTATCAATTATGGAAAAGGAAGTTTCACCGGTTTGTGTAAATGATATGAGTTCAGAAGAAGGTTCGAAGATCAGATTATACGAAGTAGCAGTTGCTTTAAAACTAGAATTCGGTTCCTGTTGTAAAAGGACAGCTAAAATTTCTCCGGATTTAACATATACCAGCACTTCAAAGTTGCCTCTTGGAATACTAAAGAGCACTTGATCGTCCATAGGGGCTCTTCCGATTTTGAGCGGCTTTTCATTTGTGATATAGTTGAGTTCAATAGTGAACTCCATTCCGCATTCCGATTCGAAAAAATCAATGCGTTGTATGGATTCATCCAATATTTGAATGTTATTATTGTATACTTTCATAAATCGGTCCTCTTTTGCTCCGTATTTTCAATAGCTATTAAAGATGATAACATATAATATAGAATCATAACATTTTAACAATGAATAGAAAATAATCTTTTGTGGAGTGAACAGATATATGAAAAAAGTGATCACGTATGGAACATTTGATTTAATACACCATGGCCATATCAACATTTTGAGAAGAGCCAAAGAGCACGGTGACTACTTAGTCGTTGGGCTGTCTTCTGATGAGTTTAATGACTTAAAAGGCAAGGCTGCTTATCATGCATTCGAAGAACGAAAAATGATTCTTGAATCCATCCGCTATGTGGATGAAGTCATCCCTGAACATACATGGGAACAAAAAGTAGAAGACATCAAAAAACACCAAATTGATTGCTTCGTCATGGGTTCAGATTGGGAAGGCAAATTCGATGAGCTTAAAGATCACTGTGAAGTTGTTTACTTGCCAAGAACTGACGGAATTTCTACAACGAAGATTAAGATGGACTTGCTGAACAACCAATGATAAAAGAAGGTTTAATCACGCTTTACCTCTTCATATTCCGCATAGTTTTCCTATGCTGCAAATTAGTTCCGCTCCGGAATAAAACCGTATTTCTATCATCATTTGGAGACAATGCTTTTTTCATCGCAACGGAGTTAGCGCATTCGAATCCACAGCCGCTCATCTTCCTAAATCAAAAAAAATGCAAAATTGATTTTTCAACAATTCCAAGCGACCAAAAGAAAATTTATTCTTTTGAATCAACGAATCTATTGGAACAATTCGTGTCCTGCTACCATTTGGCTACAGCCAAGTATGTCTTCATTGACAACTATGCAGGATTTTTGTCTGCGGTCAGATTCCGCAAAGGCGTAAAATGCGTGCAATTATGGCATGCGGCTGGCGCCATAAAAAAATTTGGTTGGAGCGAACCCCATACCTCTAGCCGTAGTGAAAGAGCCAAAAAGCGTTTCCAGAGAGTATATGATCAGTTTCAATTTCTTCCGGTTGGTTCAACACAAATGGCCGATATTTTCAGTGAAGCATTTCATTTAAACAGCAGCCGTTTTCTTTATACGGGTGTCCCTCAAACCGATTATTATTTCGATGCCCACGCCATCCGTTCCGGCCAGCTAAAGGTTGAAGATGCCTACCCGTCCATAAAAGGAAAAAAGACGGTATTGTATGCTCCGACTTACCGAAAAGGCCTTTTGCAGAGGATGGATCTGCGTTTTGATGTAAACGAGTTTTTAAAGAAATTGGATGAAAGCCATGTTCTTTTAATTCGGCTTCATCCTTCTGTCCAGAAATTGGCAAAAGTACCATCTCACCCAAGAGTCCTTTTCGTCAGCGACTACCCTCATGCTAACGAATTATTGGCTGCCAGCGATATTTTGATAACCGATTACTCGTCTCTTTCCTTTGAATTCTCATTGCTTGGCAAAAAAATGATTTTCTTTACCTATGATTTAGAGGCTTATAGCACAACACAAGGAATCTGGTCTGAAAGCAAGTTGTTTTTCCCTGGTCCCATGGCAACTTCTACCGCTGAAATCATCGAGCATATCCAAGATCCTTCGATTGATTTTGAAACAATTGAAAAATTCCGAAACCATTGGAATACCTTTTCAACAGGAGAATCAACAAAGCAAGTTATTGCTGCTGTATATGGAACTAAAGAAAAGTAACAGAAAAAAGACATTTCTGGTTCATTCCAGAATGTCTTTTTTCTGTTACAAGGCTTTGCTAACCAACCTAAACAACACTCCGTACGCATTTTTGCCTTTCTCTCCACCGGCTTATTCTACAAGGCTGAACCACGCTTTCCGGAATTTCTCTTCACTGAATCGATCCACAATCTCCATTGCATTTCGGGAAAGTTTTTTTCGCAAATTCGGTGACTTCATCACTTCGACGATTTTTTTCGCCAATTCTTGCCGATCGCCTCTATCCACCAAAAACCCATCGACGTTGTTTCGGATAACGTCTTTTGGCCCGTATTTCATTTGATAAGTAACAATTGGCACCCCTGCGGCTAAACTTTCATTTACCGCTAAAGGGGAACCTTCGTAATTTGAACTTAAAACTGAACAAGCGGCTTTCTGGTAATCGGCCACCGGATCATTGGAAAACCCTTTTAACACAACACTTTCTTGAATGCCTAATTTATTGATCACTTTTTGAAGTTTGGCTTCATCTTCCCCAAAACCAAAAATATGATATTTTGCTTCAGGAAGTTGTTCCAAAACAAATTTAAAGGCATGAATGGCTTCATCCAAGCTTTTCTGTGAATTATAGCGTGTCAGTGAGACCGCAAGATACGGATTGTAGCTATCCAGAGATTTTTCAGTTAACCGGCTATCATCCAGCTTAGAAGCCTCGTGGTGAATCACATCAAAATTCTCATGGTAACCAAGTTCGTCGATGACATCTTGTTTTTGTTCGTTCGTCAAAAAGATAATTTTGTCGTATTTATCGATATTAGCAAATAGTGTTTTAAACGAACCTTTTATAGGTGCGCCTACCGTATACGGTGCACTAAAGTGATTGTTGTGGACTGTAGCATACCGGGTTAAATTTTTTGCTTTTGCTTTAATCGTAATATTATCCATTTTTCGGGAATCGCAGAAAAGCGCAGGATTTTTAAATTCTTTCAGTTTCATGTTGACCCAGTAAACTGCCAAGTCATCAAACTTCAAAAACTCCATTGGAGCAGGCGCAAACAACTGGCAGCGCCCTAAGCTTTCGTTATCCGGATTGATCCAAGTTGTTAAAAAACATTTGCCGTTTCGGCTAAAATAACGGTCCAACCGAGGTTTATTCGTATAAATATCAAAATGGCGGATCCGCAAGAGACGGCCCGTGCTGTCGAATTCTTCGCGGTGTGTCCGTTGGCGGCTGTCCGTCATATAATCGATATACATTATCTTTTTATTCTTATCAAATTTTTTGTATTTCTTGTACATCCCGTCCTGATAATACCGGTAAGACAAATTTTTTGCTTTTACATCTTCAAACTTGATAAAGCCTTTTTCTTCTATTTCCATTCCTTCATGGACTTTTTTGGAAGAGTTTTTTTCATTTTTCCACGGATCCAGATCAAGAAATAGATTAAAGACGCGCACCTTTCTATCCAGCTTATTGGTTTGATGCAGTTCCTCAATGATGTTTTTATGGGTTCGCTGATAAAGAAACGTTAAAAAAGTAACATCATCCGATTTTTCGCTGAAGATGTTCGCTTTTTTCATGACGGCTTTTGTTAATCCGCCCCGCTTCACATTCAAGGAATTAAAGATAAAAATCGGAGTTTTGCTTAATGAACCTTTTTCTTTTTTTGTTTCCGGTTTAGTGTTAAAGATCGACAGCAAACTTTTTTTCAATAGGCTCCCTCTTTCTTTTATGCAGATAAACCTGTGCCGTTATTGCTTCTTTAACAAATTTGGAATCGCAAATTCAAAACCATTTATTAAAAGCCGAACCTGTTCAGCACGCGCTAGCATTTTTTTATCTGATTTTGCAATGGGAAAATCACAGTAGACTACATACGCATCCGGCCTTTTCACCACAATGGTCTGTGAGGCAGAAAAAACAGCATTCTCCACAAAGAGAAAAG
The DNA here is from genome assembly GCF_050864155.1 of Planococcus sp. YIM B11945. Lineage (NCBI taxonomy): Bacteria > Bacillati > Bacillota > Bacilli > Caryophanales > Caryophanaceae > Planococcus > Planococcus sp. YIM B11945. The sequence continues at coordinate 423,967 of NZ_JBOZWR010000003.1, forward strand.
AGTGATCTGCTTCTTCCAAGTGTAAAAAATAATTGGTTTTTAGTTTAAAAAAGCATTTTAAATCAAGCGCCTCCACCGCCATAAATGCCTCTTTGAATTTAAAGGCTTTATTCAGATCCACCGGCTTCCCCAATTCAAGAGAAAAGTTACCCATCGTCGTTTTGTACGGCTTTGCTTCGGTATAAGATTCCGTAAAGAGGTGATGGGCTAAAAACACGCTCTCATGAAAATGGGATTCGTCCACTCTCAATCGTTCCTCTGTTATGTAGCCCGACGCTTCCGCTATTACATTAAAATCAAAACGATGGACTGTTTCAAAATTTACTATGGTTGGAAAGGAGACAGACACATGAAAATAACTGTATTTTTCCCGAGCCGCTGGTATTTTCAGTAAAGGCTGAGACCGATTTTCAGGCAACAGCCCTTCTTGCACTTTTACCAAATAATTATCTTTTGTCTCTCTATTTATAACCCTTAACAACAAGGATTGATTGGGGTCATAAAACCTGGAATGGTATAGATAACCTTCCAGCATTAAAGTATTGTTTCTGAAATAGGAATTTAACACAAAAGGCAGCAATTTGTTCACATTCGTTAAATTGACTCCTTCTTCTAGAGCCACTTCAAAAGCACTTTGAGGAGCAGGATACAACTCCCCTTTATACACCCTCAATCCGGTTTGGACTTTTTCAGCCTGCAGGAAATCAGCCAAGTCTTCTATTCTTCCCTTTTCAAGCAACCGGAATTTTATTCTTTGATTAGGCGGGAAGAGCGAAAAGCTCTCTTCCGCACTGTATGTGTGCGCAATTTCGCTAAACTTGCGCGAGATTTTCTGTCTGTCAGCCGGAGTAAGGAACTTGCTAAGCACATTAGGAATTTCAAAGTTTAGCAAACGATCCCAATAATGAAACAAGCCCTTTTGAATTTTTTCTTCTTCTAAATTCAACGAAGCGATCGTCCTCAATGTTTCTTCAATAAAAAAAGCGATTTTATCAAAGTTGGGTTGCTGGCTCGTCAGCTGAGTTCTGTTTCCTTCCACGTAACGAGTTTGATAATAGCAGTCATAATCTTTAACAAGGCCAATGGCATTTGAATGAATATAGGCAGAGGCGGTAAACCCGTGGTCTTCTCCAATATTGGTCGCTTCAGAAAAACGGATATTTTCCTTTCGGAGCAATTCCATTTTAAACATTTTTGTGGCGCTAATTGAGTACATCGCATTTGAACCAAAGAATTGAAACACTTCCGGATTTCTTCTGAAAACCCCAGTCGGCGCTCCTCGATTTACCCCTTTGTATTTGCCGATAACTACATCGCAATTGTGTTTTTCGGCAACTTCGCGCATTTTTTCTAGTGCTTGTTTCCCCAGAAAGTCGTCCGCATCCACAAAGTAAATATACTTCCCGCTCGCCATGGAAATGGCTTTATTTCGTGGGCCTGCTGGCGAACCCGAATTTGCCTGATGCTCTACTTTTACGTTTGGGTATTTTAAAGCATAGTCATCCAAAATTTGCGCACTATCGTCGGTTGATCCGTCATCAATGCAAATGATTTCGATTAACTCTTGGCTTAACGATTGAGTTAATATGCTGTCAATGCATCTCTCAATAAACTGTCCGTCATTGTAAACGGGAATAGCAACGGTTATTTTCGCCATAAGACTCTCCTTTGAAGAGCAATTTGCCAAACACACCTTGCCGAAAAATAGTTAATCTTCTTTTGGATATTATCGACCGGATTCGAGTTTCAGATGATGAATACGAGAATGCCATTTCCAAGCACTTTTTATAATTTCCTCCAAGCCATAAACCGGTTTCCACCCCAAGTCTTTACGGATTTTTTCAAAAGAAGCAACCAGTATTGCGGGATCACCTGGGCGCCGCTCGGCATACTCAATGACCGCAGTTTTGCCCGTGGCTTCTTCACAAATACGGATGATTTCTTTCACAGAATATCCCGTGCCATTGCCAAGGTTATAAATCTCGTTTGAAACAGCTCCGCTCACCAACCCTTCATAAGCCAGTATATGAGCATGAGCCAAATCGGTTACATGAATATAATCCCTTACACACGTTCCGTCGGAGGTATCGTAATCGTTGCCAAAAACCGCTATTTTTTCGCGCTGGCCCATTAAATGCTGCAAGACAATCGGAATGAGATGCGATTCGGGATCATGGCTTTCGCCAAGCTCCCCAGATGCATGAGCACCCGCTGCATTAAAATAACGCAAAATGACGTATTTCAACTTATGAACATGAGCCACATCAGCTAATATCTGCTCAATCATCAACTTGGATTTTCCGTAAGGATTGATGGGGTTGTTCAGCGTTTGTTCCGTAATGGCATCCGTTTCCGGAATTCCGTATACAGCCGCCGTGGATGAAAAGATGAATTTCCCGATGCCATGCTCTACCATCTTCTCCAACAAAGTCACCGTAGCACAGACGTTGTTTTGATAATACATCAACGGTTTTAAGACAGATTCTCCCACTAGGCTATTGGCAGCAAAATGAAATACTGCATCAATGTCATGTTCGGTAAAGAGCCGATCCAGAATTGCGGGATCCCCTAAACTCCCTTGAACAAAAGTGGCCTCCTTATCGATTAAAAAAGGATGTCCCATTGTCAAATTGTCTAAAACGATAATTTCGTATTTCCCTATAAGTTCTTTCACTGTATGGCTGCCGATATAACCCGCGCCGCCACATATCAATATTGCCATGTCCCTCATCCCTTTTGCCAAGACTTCGAGAATTTTTTGAAAGAATTTTTAGAATTTTCTTTTTAATTTTAATATATTCCTTTTATTTTTGCTAGACCATAAAAAAAATAGATAAGTAAATGTACGTATATTTTAATAAATCGGAAAAACCTATGGCCTGTTTTTTATTCAAGAATTAGGGAATAGATATAGGGTGGCCAATACTTTCGAAGCATATTTACCAAATTTTTAATTTTCAGAAAAATAAATGATATACTTAGACTTACGAAGGAGGATGATTAAATGACAAAATCGAATGCCCCAGAATTCAACGAAGAAAACATTCGCTATAATCAACACGGGTATTATGTGAAAAACAAAGAGTCTTTAAATAGAAAAAAAACTGTGACCGTAGTCACGCCCGTATACAATGCTTCAAAGTTCATATCAAAAACAATAGATTCTGTGATAAGCCAATCTCTCCATATTGAAAACATCGAATTTATATTAGTAGATGACCACTCTACTGATTCCTCGCGGGAAATTTTATGGAATTACGCGGAACAGCACAAAGACATTGTCGCCGTTTTTCTCAAGGACAATACCGGTTCCCCTGCTCACCCGAGAAATGTCGGAATCGACTTGGCAAGTTCAGACTTTATTTGTTTTTTAGATGCTGACGACTGGCTAGACCCGGAAGCTCTTGAAGTGTTGACTTCTTTATTAGAAGAAACGGGCGACGATTACGTCGTTGGCAAAACACTCAAAGCCACATCTACGGGATATCGAATTATCGGAGAACATCAATCCATTGTGGAACGAAGAAGTGTGCCGCCTTGTTCCATTCCGAACATATTCCATCATATGGGATCGAATGCCAAAATGATGAAACGGCAGCTGTTGATCGACCACAATATCCGTTTTCCGCATATGAAATACGCAGAAGACAAACAATTCTACATGGACGTCATATTGCACAGCAACAAAGCTTCCACTACTCGAAAAGCCGTTTCCTACTTAAACCGTCTAGACGAAAATGGCGAATCACTGACCAACCAAACTGACATTTTTGAAAAAATGGATACCAACCTTAAAGTGATTGAACACATTAAACAACAAAAATTGCCGGTCGAACAAGAAAAAATTGTGCTAAACCGCTTGTATGAATTTGATTTTATTACCCAGCTGTTCGATCCTGCTCACTTTTCACAAAGCACCGACAAACAAGCGTATTATGATAAATTCCAAGAGGCCTTAGATACCGCCAAAGACCTTGGCTACGACATCTCGAAGAATTTTTTCCATCCGATTTGCAAAGTGATTTACCGCCTATTTTTGCAAGGCAAATACGCCAGCATCGAGGCACTGGTCGAATGGAACAAGCACGAGAAATCAAAGCATTATGTAATAAAAAACAATTTGCCATATATGGTCGTTCCGTTTTTCCAAGGAGAATTCAAACACATCCGTGTGCCGATGCTCGCCCTTTATAAAAACGAGCACCTGACCGGGAAAAGAGATTCCTTGGAATTCCAAGTATTCGGCGATTATACGGACGAAGTCAACGGCTTGGTTTTTAGAAACAAAACCAACCTCAACGAAGAATACGTCTTCGCATTCGAAGTGAAAGGCAAAGGCGGAGATATTTCCTATACCGCTTCCATTCCGTTAAAAGCGTTTCCGGCTTCGAACTTCACAAAATTCATTCGCTACAATACGTTCAGAAAACTTGAATTTACCAATTACCAAAACGTTCGTTTCGAACGCAACCAGTACACGGCTACTTCCTATGTATCCAGCACTGCAAAAAGCGCTTCTCAGTTTTCAAGTTTGAAATGAATGCACTGGAATTCTCTAAAACAAAAAAGCAAACTGGCTGCGAAAACCTCGCAGCCAGTTTGCTTTTTTAAATAGAACTTATGGCTTGTTCAATACCCAATCCATTTCCCACTTCACGGGATCGCCGACCGCGCCGGTGCTTCCAAAAATCGAGAACGCTTGGTATTTCGGCAGCAGTTCCCGCGTAGGCATAGGAACGGACTTGCCATTCATCAACAAAATCGGCGCATTTTGCTTGGCGGCAAGAACCGATCCAGCCAGTGCATCCGGAAAGTTAATGCCCGTTGCTGCAAAGGCTTTGCCCGTGCCCATGGCAAGATTTTCATTGATTTTTTTGCCGGTTTCGTACCGCGTTTTCCCGCCATAACGTACTGGCTTCGGCACCTGGCTCATGACCTCGTCACTGATTGCGCCAGTTTGACCTACCACAATCGATTTCGTTTTGCCGGCTAAAGCTTCTTTCGTTTCCGCCGGTAATTTTTCTGTCCTTGTCAACAAAATCGGAATGCCGTTTTTGGCCGCATACGGTGAAATGGACAAGACATCCGGGAAGTTATAGCCGAATGCTAAAATCGCTTGCTGGGAAGGCAGCCGTTCGGCAATCATTGCTGCCGTTTCAAAGCGGTTGGCGCCGCCAATCCGTTCCACGTTTAGCTCCATCCCCTCCAACTGCTTTTCCACTTCCAGAGATACTGCGCCTTTGCTTCCCAAAATAATGACGTTTTTCGCTTTTAAGCGAATCAGTTCTTGCTTCGTAAGTTCAGTTAAGGCTCCGGGTTTTGTCAAAAGAACCGGCGCCCCTTCTTTATAAGCAAGAGGCCCGCCTGCCAGCGCATCCGGAAAATCCAAACCGGTTGCCAGTATGGCCGTGTCCGCAGTTTTCCATCCTGCTTTTGAAATGGCTACCGCCGTCGCGTAGCGGTCTGTGCCAGCAATGCGATTTGCTTCTTTTCCGTCCACTAAACGGTATTGCACAGATTTCCCTTTATCTGCCGGAGTTTTCACGTTTTTCACATCTGTGACCGGCACATTAAGCGCCCCTCCGCCGCGCATCGTCCGCGGCAGCGTTCCTTTATACAATGGGGCTGCAATTTTGGACAATGCCGGTTCGCCATTGAAGCCATATAAACCCGTTGGTTCATTTACCAAAAGTGCATAACGGAAATCAGTTAAGAATTGCCCCAATGTTTTATCTGCTTTTATGTACTTCTGAATAATTTCTTTCAAAGCCGCTTCATCTTCTTTGGTATTCATGAGCAATTCTTTGTATACTTTTTCGTTTTGCCCCGACTGGATTCTCAAGTATTGGCCGAACAAGTAAGACAACGAATAGTTGGATAATGTATCGCCCGCGTCATCCCAGTAAAGCAATGAATGGCCATTGGCTATCGCCTCGGATTGCTCGTAGTATTCAATGCGGTCCATTAACGGAGCTCCCAAATACATTTGTTCTGCCGCCATTGACATGGCTTCGTTCAGCCATAGTTCCATTTCAGGATTGTCCTCGATTAAAACATTCTCATTGTAGTTGACCATATGCTGGAACTCATGGGCAAGCGTAGAAAAAGACTTCTTCACATTATAAGCGGCTTTTGAATAGCCCATTGTCGGATAAGTATCCATGTAAAAAACTTCGCTCATATTCGATTCAGCGACTTGGTAAAGGTCTTGTGAGTAAAAATACCCGGCAACATAGCCGCCGCTCCCTTCAAATCCATCTTGAATATTGTAAACAAGAATGGACACTTTTCCGTTGCGGTCAACATCCGGCTCTTTTGCAAAATTTTCGGTAATGAGGGGATAAATTTTCTTTTCAAATTCATCTCCCATCGCTTTTGCTTGAACCGCGGTAATTTCGTTATTATTTACCCAAATCTCGCTGTGGGCGCTACTATATTTTAATTCCGCTTCAATTTGTTTGGTTGCTTCCGTCATGACATTCATCGTCCAAAATTTTTTCTTGGTGCCCACACTCGCAGCTTTCACCAAAGCTTTTTGTGTACTTTTTACTGTAGGCGTTTTGGCATTCCCAGGTTCAAATTCAGGGACGATGTCTACCTTATAGGCATCTTTCGACAATTCGTCAGAAACCGTCATTTTTTCATTTAAGGATTTTAGTGAAATCGAGCCGCTCGATTGTTTTGTAAACCCGTCCGATGACTCGTTGCTCATCAGCACGGTATCGGTTTTGATTGGCCTTTTGATTCCTTGGAAATATGGATTACGAATTTTTTTAAATGTGATGCCGGAAGGCTCTTCATCTTCGAAATTCTCCAATATGCCCATACGGACGAAAATAAACTCCTGATCCACATACCGCTTGTCGAATTCCATTCCAATAGTTGTTGCGGCAGTTTCAGAATACATTGCATATGTATCGAACACTAAATGGCCACGTTCATCTTCCAAGAAAAATTCCATATAGAGCAGCAGATCCGGCCGATTTTTGGCAGCAGGTGCGTAGAGCATTTTCAACGATAGTCCGCTCCCCGACTTAACGAGCTGTTTCGGGGTTAACGTATGTACGGCAGCTTTATCATCGGTGATTGAAAGCAGTTGGTTTATTGGCCAATTTGTAAATTCATTGGAATACAAGCCCAATGTCAAACTTTCATTCATCACCGGATTGTTTTCTTGTGGAAATTTTACCGAATCGGCTTTTGCGCTCGTTGGGCCAGCAACGGAAGCCGCCAGCAAAAGAACTAGTAAGCATTTGGATAACTTCAAAATAAAACCATCTTTCTATCAGAATTGTATTAGTGCCTTATTGTGTATATCCTTCTTTCTATCCAGTCAAACAGCTTTTTGCAAATTAAACGGAATTGGAGAAGCTTTGATAAACGCACAAATTCCTTTTTGCTTATAATTGTACTATTAATCACCAAAAAATACTCACCTACCTCGATAAAAATCCATCGTTTTTGTAAATTCTTTTCATCACTCTTTCCCTTAAATGTCAAGGCAATGAAAAAACCCAGCGAGATGCTGGGTCTTGAATACCTTAAAAATCCGGATTATTTTTTCGGAAATTATCCCATGCTGCTTTTGCGCTGAGATCGTTTTCCGCTTTAGCCATATGAAGCCGTTGTTCCGAGTCCCCGTAGCCAATTTCCAGATCGCCGCGTTTGATCCGGTCCACCACCGAATCCGCAAAATCGTCGAGCGGCGCCCCAAACGTATGAAGCCCGGAACCGCCGAGGTCGGTATTGACCGCTGGCGGCAGCACTTCAATCACTCGGACTGAACTATCTTCCATTTGAAGGCGCAAAGATTGCGTAAACGAATGGATAGCCGCTTTCGTGGCACTATAGATTGGCACCCATCCGCCCGGACGGATGGCAAGCCCTGAAGATACATTGATGATCGCTGCCCGTTTTTGCTTTTGAAAATGAGGCACAAGCAGCAAACTCAAATGGATCGGCCCTTCCACGTTGATCGCGATTTCGTTTTGGTAGAATGGCCAGTCTTTATCCGCACGCGCCACATTCACGCGCTGCTGGATGCCGGCGTTGTTGACCAAGACGTTGACTTCCGGATGTTCAGTCAGCACCCATTCCACCAAAGCAAGGCGATCTTGTTCGTTTGACACGTCGCATGCTTTTATTATAAGTTCCGGGTAAGCGGCCTTGGCATCGTTCAGCTTGTCTTCCCGGCGGCCGACCACAATGACCCGATTGCCCGCTTCGAGCAAGCGCGATGCGAATGCAAGGCCGATGCCTGTAGCCCCGCCCGTAATTAAAATCGTATTGCCTGATAACTCCAATCCAGTTCCTCCTTATTCATCTAAATTGATGCGGGTATCACGCTTTGTCATTTTTAACACAATCAAATAAACAATGCCGATTCCGAGCCAGATAAAACCTAATTGTTTGGACAGTGCATCCAAGTTATACCAAACAAACGCGATAATCACAAAGCCGATGGCCGGCAAAATCAAATGCTTCATATAGTTTTTGCTTTTCTTTTTGCCAATAAAATACACGATAACGGACACATGCAAAAACAAGAACGCAGTAAGTGCGCCAAAGTTTATGACCGACGCCAATTCGCCAATTCGGTTCGCAAAAAACGACGTCACGATCAATGAAATAATCGCTACTAGCATGGTGCTGATATACGGCGTCTTGAATTTCGGATGCACTTTCGCCAAGATTTTTGGCAATTTCCGGTCGCGCGCCATGCTGTACAAGACCCGTGAGATGGCCGCTTGCGCCACCAAGGCGTCCGCAATCCCCCATGCTACTGCCGTTGCGATGATCGTCAGCCATTTGAGCCAAGCCCCTCCTGCAATTTCAGCAATCTGGTAAAACGCCACATCGGCATTTTCAAAGCTTGTATAATCCGGCCAAATCAAAGCCGCCACCCACGTTTGGATGATGAACAAAACGCCAACGACCAATAACGAGACAATAATGGCATTTCCAACTGCCTTTTTGCCGCCTTTTGATTCTTCCGCCAGGGTCGCAATGGCATCAAACCCTAAAAAACTCAATACTGCAATCGACACGGCGCCCATGACCAGCCCTAAGCTGAATTCATTTGGATCATACAAGGGTTTAAACGTAAATTCCGCACCGTTGACGCCTTGAACGATCGCGAGAACTCCCACTACCACAAAAATCGCCAAGACGATCAATTCAAGGACAATGATGATTTTATTCGCCCGGGCGGTAAACTCGATCCCGATGATGTTGATCACCGTATTGATGGCGATAAACAGCACGAGCCAAACAATTAACGGAATCTCCGGCACAATATCGTGAAGCGCCGCCGCACTGACTACATATAAAAGAGCAGGAACAAAAATATAATCGAGTAAAATCAGCCAGCCTGCGATAAATCCAGCAGAATCATTTATTCCCCGCTGCGCATACGAATAAACCGAACCGGCGATCGGAAACGCTTCCGACATCGTCGCATAGCTGAGCGCCGTAAAAATCATTGCCACCATCCCGATCAAATACGCCAGCGCCACCATGCCGTTCGATCCTTGCGCCACCACTCCGTAAATCCCAAACGGCGCAATTGGCACCATAAACACGAGTCCATAAATCATCAAATCCCAAAACGTCAGCGATCGCTTGAGCTCTTGCTTATACCCCGTTTCACTTACCACGCCATTGTTCTTTTGCACCATAACCCCTCCCTCTCCTACTTAATATCTGAATAATTAGACTATAAACTTTGCCAGTTTCTTTGTAAATCTTTTCCTCGATGAAATATCTAATGAAGCGTTGGAAAGTATTTCTCCTGTTTTGGAAAGTATTTGCTGTATATTGGAAAGTATTTCGGTCAACTTGGAAAGTATTTGGCCCGCTTCGGAAAGTAAATCCAATTAGCTGGAAATTGAACGTCTTTTTTTAGGAAATACCGGCCCATTTTAATGTGCGAATCATTGTGGCAACTGGATAACGGGGGCTTGTAATTTAACTTAGCAGACTATCAATGAAATCAGCAAAACAAGCCCGCTTTAATTATCAGAGTAAAAAGATAATTAGATAGCCTTACAATCTATCCCGTGATATAATAAATATATACCACTCAAAATAAAAATTTTTGAAAAATAAACAGCAGATGCACCTAAAAGCACCCTCGACTTCCTTCCTTACATACGCTATTTATAGTGTAAATTTTATAAGGGGTGTGCGAAATGAGTACCAAGTGGTTTAAGCTTGTTGCGGTCGTCGTATTGGTTTTATTCACCTTTTTATCTTTCTCGGGATCAAGCGAAGCAGCCAGTTCGAAATTTATTACGAAAGGAAACACAACGAGCAAAGTGATCGCCCTGACGTTTGATGATGGATCGGATGGCACGAACATCCAAAAAATCTTGGATATTCTAGCCAAAAACAACGTAAAAGCAACGTTTTTCTTAACCGGCTCCGGAGCGGAAAAGCATCCGCAAGCGATTAAGAACATCGTGGCAAAAGGGCATCTGCTTGGCAACCATTCCTACTCGCACCCTGACTTTACCAAACTTACAGCGGCTCAGCGCAAAACGGAACTGGATAAAACCGAAGCTGCCATCAAGAAAATCACGGGAAAATCGACGAAGCCACTATTTAGAGCGCCGTTCGGGGCTTCTAATGCATCTGTTCTGGCGACAGTCGGTGCTAGCGGCTACACGCACACCCTTCAATGGAACATCGACACATTGGACTGGAAAGGTGTTTCCGCCACAGCCATCACAAACAAAGTGGTCAATAACGTTGTTCCAGGCACTATCGTCTTGATGCACACTGGAGCAGGCGCATCCGGAACACCTGGTGCCTTGCCTGGCATGATTTCGAAACTGAAAGCAAAAGGCTATAAATTTGTCACCGTGTCCGAGCTGTTAAAATTGCCGGCGGCGCCTAACACCGGCACAAAATATACCGTCAAAGCCGGAGATACACTTTACAGTATCGCTAAAAAACACGGCGTCACCGTTGCCGCGTTGGCTTCGGCAAATAAAATTACCAATTACAACTTGATCCGGGTCGGCCAAGTCTTGACCATCCCCGGCAAAACAACGCCTCCTGCCACAACCGTTAAATACACCGTCAAAGCCGGAGACACGCTTTACAGCATCGCCAAGAAATACAACATTACCGTTGCCAAGCTTGCCGCTGCGAATAAAATTACCAATTACAACTTGATCCGGGTCGGCCAAGTGCTGACGATTCCAAAGTGATAAAAAGGGCGAGAGGAATTTTCCTCTTGCCCTTTTCAACTTCATTTTGCCGCTACTTTATAAAGCAGCTCGCTTTTCGCCAGCGTGTCCGGCGTCATTTTAACATCGTCTTTAATGAGGTTGACGCCGACATGCCTGAAAGCGTCGACGATCAATTCATCGCAATTGTAACGTTTTACGGAACTGATAATGGGCGTCCCGAACAAAATATTAAAAAAGCGGCTGAAGATCAGTTTCCAATCATAGCCGGTGGAAATCCATTCGCGCATAAACAAAATGACTTTCACTTTTTCTTCATCGGTCAAAGCGGTTTTTAACCGGTACGTATCGTACTGGCTGATGGGATAGGCCAAATGTTGAATCGAAACCGGTGTTTTCCAATCGAGCTGCACAAGATGAAGCGGATCGATGACCATGGCGACATGGCTGTATTCGCTATTCGTCAATCGTTTAATGGCCCGGGCAATCGGCGTTTCGCCTTTGTAGAAAATGAGATCGAATTGTTCAAGCATCTCCTCACCTCGCTGCTCGTTCTTTTGGACTCAAAAAGCATCAATAATAAAGGCCGGCACTAAATCAGTTTATCGATTTAGCGCCGGCCTCGTTTACTTACTTGCTTTCCATATTCAGTTCCTTTAATTTCCGCTCAAACAGTTCAAGCAATGGCTCGCGCAGTTCTGGGCGTTTCAACGCAAATTCAATCGTAGTTTCGATAAAGCCGAATTTTTCGCCGACGTCAAAGCGCTGGCCGTCAAATTCATAAGCGTACACGGATTGAATGCTGTTCAGCTTTTCAATCGCATCCGTCAACTGGATTTCGCCGCCAGCTCCGAATTGGTGTTCACCTAAAAAATCGAAAATTTCCGGAGTCAATACGTAGCGCCCCATGATGGCGTAATTTGATGGAGCCGTGCCTTCAGCAGGCTTTTCAACAAAACGCTTTACTTCCATCAACTTTCCGTCTGTTGTCAGTGGATCGATAATGCCGTAGCGGTGCGTTTCGTTGTCTGGCACTTCTTTTACACCGATAACGCTATTGCCTGTTTTATCGTATTGGCGCATCAATTGCGCTAAGCATGGATCGTCGTTTTCAACAATATCATCTCCGAGCAATACCGCAAATGGCTCGTTTCCAATGAAATTGCGCGCCGACCAAATGGCATGCCCCAGCCCGAGCGGCTGCTTTTGGCGAATGTAATGAATCTCTACTTTGGAAGTTTCCATAACAGAGTCGAGTACATCGAGCTTTCCTTTTTCTAATAAGGTTTGCTCTAGTTCATACGCATGGTCGAAATGGTCTTCAATTGCCCGTTTGCCTTTGCCTGTTACAATAATAATGTCTTCAATCCCCGATGCGATCGCTTCTTCCACTATGTACTGGATCGTCGGTTTGTCTACGATTGGCAGCATTTCTTTTGGCATCGCTTTTGTGGCAGGCAAAAACCGAGTTCCTAGCCCTGCAGCCGGAATAATAGCTTTTTTTACTTGCATCTCCTACACCTACCCTTATCTATTTGAATAATTTTATTATGCCCCGCACGCTTAGTCATGCATAGAAAAGAAAAGGGGGCTTTTTAAACCTTCTCCTACTTAATATACCACCTTCTCCGATTTTTACGCTATTAAAGTCTAAAAGCATCGTCCCCTTCTCCTTCCTATAGTGGTTTTTTGTTTATTGTATAAACTGAAGTTTTTTTCTTTTTGCAATACAAACAAGTCCAAATCTTGGATAAAGATGACTACTCCCTTATCGTTCCACACCCCCGGGCTACATTAAGCGTTTCAACTTGTTATCTGTTTGACTTTATCGGTTCAGCTCCCGAGAGCTATGTTTTGGTCGCTGATTTGATTTCATCTAATTTACAAAAACCCTATAAAAGGGCTTTTTTTATTCTTTTTACCTAACCTTCTGCAGCTGCTTCTTGCTTGCCAACCCCCTCATGCAAATTGCATGGCATCGATTTAACATCAAATTAATATTAATTAATCAAATAAGATAGATTAAAATTATAATTTGTGTTAAAATTCAATCAATTCAGATAATTTAATATTACTTCTTAATTGCTAAGCCCCTGGTCAGAATTCTCTACTAAGGAGGACAAGGAGATGAAAAAAGTCGGGCTCTTTTTGGGCATGGCCCTCTTTTGTTTAGGAGGATATTTGGTGTACCTTTTTGAGTTTAAAGATTACGATGTCGCAGATGCTGAAGTGGATGATATCACCAATGAAGAATACGTGATTGAACTGTCCGACGGATCTAAAATCATTTTAGATGAATTCGGGAACTTGATCCGCAAAGACGAACCGGTCGCTTCATCAGGTGATAACATGGATGATTTCAATTTATTCAAACCACGCGAGTTTATGGTGGACGTCTTTGCAGCCAAGATGGCGCCAACTAAAAAAATCGAAGTTGTGGCTGTAGCCAATCAAAAAACAGCGCCTGTCGAAAAAGCAAAAGCATCTGGAGCAAAAAGCACGACCAATTCCTCCACAAACAGCACTTCCCTTAAACACATTAAACAAAAGTACCAGTCAGCCATGGTCGATATTGAAGTACAATCCAAAGCCCGCATTTACGATTTAATTGACGTGGCCAAAGAAGAATTCCACGGCAAGGAAACCAAAAACAAAACCATAAGTTATCCTTATTTTTATAACAAATACACAGCCGCCGCTGCCGATTTGGAAAAACGGACGGACCAAATCTTCTACGCTTTGCTTGAAGCCATGAAGCAAGACCTGAAGGCAAACGGCTACTCCGAATCCACAGCTGATTCCTATGCACAAGAATACGAAAAACGGAAAAACAAACTGCGCAATGAGTTGTTGAAAAAAGCAGCCGGGATCTAAGAAAAGCGCAGGCGCTCGTTTAGATTCGACGGGCATAAGACGAACACCCGAAGCGGCGTGTTTTCAGCCGCATAGGGGGTTTGGCTTATGACCCTGAGAATCTGAGCGCCGGAGTCTGGACAGTAAGAAAAGCGGAAGTGCCTGTCCAGCTCTGAAAGGCATAAGACAGACCGGCGAAGTGGCGTTCTTTGCCACACAGCCGGGCTGGCTTATGTCCCGAAGAGCTAGGCACTGGAGTCTGGACAATAAGAAAAGCGCAGGCGCTCGTGGAAATTCGACGGGACTACAATCTACTAACTAAATCAGACCAAGCGACAAACCCGCTTGGTCTAATTTTGTTGACAAAAAAACTTTTAGCAAGATGAAGAAATCTATATACATGAATAGAAGTGATATCCCGGATCCTGGGCTTCAGCCGGACGCTTTCCGCGGGCTCGCCGAACTAACTCGGACGAAACGCCCGAGTGGATTTCGGCACTTCGCTATCCCTTCTACACTTATGCTCCGGATCCTAAGTGTAGAAGGGATAAGAAGCAACAAGCTTCTTTTTTTATTTGTATAAGATTGCTTTTATTAAAAGTGTCGCCTTGAATCTAAAGTGTCGCCCCAACCGGACCGGCCACGGAGACTCCTGTGGGGCCAGCACGAGCCGCAGACCCTGGAGCGAGCCTTGCGAGTGAATTAAAACCTGTGCTCCTGCATCGCTGCGCTAGCTTCGTCGCAAAGCCTTGTCCTCGCAGGCTTCGGTCAAAACTTGGCTAAGGCCGTGCCCACGGAAAGCGGAGTGGCCGGTCCGGTTGGGGTTATTCATTCAATATGGGACCTTGTCGAAAAGTTCAAAGACCAAGCGACAAAATCGCTTGGTCTTTTCTTATTAATCTGCCCATACAGCGTCCCATTCATGAATTTCATACCGCCTGGCTCCATGCTGGATATAAGGGTCTTTCTTCACCAATGCCTCGCAGTCTTCAAAAGAAGCCGCTCGGTAAAGGACGAGCCCGCCGGAACCATCGGTGAATCGGCCATTTCCGTAAACATGCCCTTCTTTTCTCATCCCGTCTAAAAAAGACAAGTGCTGAGGCCGGAACTCCTTGCTTTTTTCAGCATCAAGCATGGGCAAAAGCACTGCAAAAAACTTCATCGCCATTCCCCCTATCACTTCGCACGCTGCATTTTTTCATTCAGCAATTGTATGGCTTGAGTAACGCGCTCTTTTGGAATGGCCGAATACAAGTCGCCAAGCGTCATTTCATACGAAGAAGTTTGATCATCCACTTCATTTAAATAATGTACAACGCCAACGCCGGTTTCTTCATGCACTTCAGCTAGAATAGCGATCATCTGCTCTTTCGATTTTGAAAAATAGAGATGGAACATGTTGGAAACCGGTGTTTCCGGCACAGTTGAAACCCCTTCACCCGCATTAAACAACTCGGCTAGTTCTTTCGCCGCTTCGTAATACTCGCCCATTTTGCCGGCACGCTGCTCATAATAATAATCTGCTGTGACGATGTACGGATACAAACTGAACAAATCGCCTCCGTGCCGCCGCTTCCAGACTTTTGATTCGGCCATAAACTCCTCGGTTCCCGCAAGAACCGCACCGGTAATTCCACCTATTCCTTTGTATACCGAAATGTACACACTGTCGAACAACACGCATACTTCAGCCGCCGTTTTTTCATAGTATGGCAAGATTTCCAGCAAACGCGCTCCATCCAAGTGAAGGCGGATGCCTTTGTCCCGGCAATACTCGGAAATTTTCACCAGTGTTTCAAAACTCGGCAGCTGTCCGCCAATTTCCCGCTGTGGCAATTCCAATAACACACACGCCACTTCTTCTTCCATTCCCGTAATGTCTTCCAGCTCGATGACCCGGTCTTTGTCTGCCAATAATACCGGATGGATGCCATGCAGTTCTTTCAAGCCATCTTGTTCATGAATTTCCAAATGTGAAAGCGGATGGTATGCCACTTTCTTCAGCCTTTTTTCATCGCACCAAATGCGCAATGCAATTTGCTGCGCCATCGTGCCACTTGGGAAAAAGACAGCTGCTTCTTTGCCGGTCAATTTCGCCATTTTGTCCTGAAAATCCTCAATTACTTTTCCTGTGCCATATCGATCGCCTTCGAACGAATCGTCCACCGCTTGAAATGCTTCCATTAAAACTGCGAAGTTCCGCTTGCCATGTCCCG
Organism: Planococcus sp. YIM B11945; assembly: GCF_050864155.1. NCBI lineage: Bacteria > Bacillati > Bacillota > Bacilli > Caryophanales > Caryophanaceae > Planococcus > Planococcus sp. YIM B11945. The sequence continues at coordinate 440,228 of NZ_JBOZWR010000003.1, forward strand.
CCAATTGATAAACCGTGCGGCCGTATGTTTCAGTAATTTGATTTGTTTCACCCATGTTGGCACCCATCCTTTTCTAAAAAGAGTAACTTCCCACATACTATACCACTTTGTGAAAAGCATTTTTAGAAAATTTTATAAATTAGCTAGAATTCAAAATTTGAGTCTATGAAAATAGTCACGGAATTGATATAATTGGCAGGAGTTTATACTTATGACAGGAGGTGACTTTATGAAGGAATTCGTAGATGTATTTAAAAAGACGTTTGTGTTTAGCGGCCGGTCAAGACGGAAAGAATATTGGATGTTCATTCTGATTACGGCCATCATCAGCATCGTTTTGACCATTCTTGATATGGTGCTCGGTTTAGATATCACGGAAGACACAGGATTGCTGTCCGGACTATTTTCTTTGATTCTTATTATTCCAACTTTGAGCGTGACAATCCGCCGTCTGCACGATATCGGCAAAAGCGGCTGGTGGATTTTGCTGTGCTTGATTCCGATTATCGGCTGGATTGTGCTGTTTATTTTCTCGGTACTAGATAGCCAAGCTGGAACGAATATATACGGCCCGAACCCGAAAGAATGGGATCAGGACTATGCAACCGCATAAAGGGACAGATGAAAAAGGCCGGCTCAAAATTCAGAGCCGACCTTTTTTGTTTGCTTTATTTCCCGGCCTGTTGAGCCAGATGATTGATGATGAGGCGGTGTTTGCCGTTTCGTTGAGGCGGGATTTGATCGACAGTCCGGATAATTAAATTCATCTCATCACCGAACAAGTATTCCAACTTGTCACGGACGGCTTCTACAGCTAAATTCTTATTTCCTTCGACCACTTCAATCAACGTCTCGATTGTTTCTTCATCGTGTTGGATATACTGGATTTTTTGGACATTCCGGACAACCCACTCGCTATTGACCGCCATGTAGACGCCGGTAAACCGTTCTCCTTTTTTGGAGATCAGGTAATCATTAGTCCGCCCCTTTAAGCTTTTCACAAGCGGGTGAGCGGAACCGCATTCGCATGTTTTATGTGGATGTTCCCACTCCAAGACATCCCCTACTTCATAACGGATAAGCGGGGTTCCGTACGTATGGAAACATGTGACAAGCATTTTGCCGTCCGGCATGGTTTCAATAATCCCTGTCATTAAATGATAGTGAAGATTACCGCTTGGGCATTCAATGATAAAAGGCGCCCCTTCGGACGAAGCGTATTGGTCCCGTACGGGGCAGCCGAACGCCATTTCGATTTCTTCCCGGTAATGTGGGTAAAGCGTCTCGCCGGAAGGAAAAATCGCAATTGGGCGATAGGAGAGTTGAAAATTGTTTTGGTTGATCCATTGGGCGATTGCATAAATGGATGAAGGCAATCCGTCAATAAACTCTGGCTTATATTCGTTTAAGTTTTGAGCCAAATATTCTGCGGTATGCGTCTGGCAATGAAACGCTGAGTACAAGCGCTGTTTAGCAGACAGGTTATCCCGCCAGTAAATCGATGATTTTTGAGTTTGGGGAACAAATTGCTGATCGCTGAAAGACGCCCGCCTCATTTCCAAATTAATCACGCCGTGCTGTTTTTTAAAATGGTCCAAATACGCCATCCGTTTCTGAAAATCGTTTTTAGTGAAAATTACTTTTTGCGGAGTGCCTGTTGTGCCGCTCGTCGATGAGGAAACTCCTTCTTCTTCCGAAATGGTAAACATTTTTTTCCCATTGTTTCGGACCATCGCTTTTTCCAAAACTGGCAGCTTTTTTAAATCTTCCAACGTCTGGATAGACTCGACATCAATGCCCGCATAAAACTCCTGGTAAAACGGACTGTTTTTTTTCGCATGCCGAATAAGCCGTCGCATTTCTTTCAATTGATAAGCCTGCTGAACTTGCATGTCGCCGTAATTATACGTGTCCAACTCCTTTAACACGGAATAATACTCGCTGCCGTAGCGGTTTTTTCCTTTGCGGTATCCATCGATCATGGTTAGAAGATTTTGAACAGGAATCGGAGAGTAATTGTAAATCTTCATTTGCATTTTGCTCATTTCTTTTCCCCTCTCAGTTTTTAATAAATCAGATCTAACCTGATTTCCTAAGTAATCTCATAAGTTGCATGATGTTCCGGATGGTATGGAGGTTAAAGCCAGTGAATGTTTCAATACGTAGAGGTCTTTCCAGATTACTGGGGGTAGGTTAAAACTAGGTTAAAAAGAATGGTAATCGCCTAAATTTATCAACAAAATCATCCTTTTTCTATTATGTCTATTAGTCTCTTTGTCCATCGCCTCCTCTCTCTCCTAATTTACAGCCATTTGATCGTCCCGAGGCGCTTTCTTTTTATTACATTTTCAAAGTGTTATAATTATGAAAGAATTCGCATGCAAAGGGGTCGTAAGATGTACATTGTAACGTCGACTGTAGTTGTGCCTCATGAAAAAATTAATGAAGTGATCGATATTTACCGGAATCGTTCCAGACGCGTCGATGCAGCAGAAGGTTTTCACTCCTTTCGCCTTATTCAAAACGCGAAAAAACCGAACGAATTGACGGTTTTTTTAGAATGGAAAACAAAAGCCGCTTACCTTGCTTGGGTCAAAAGCGCGGAATTTAAAGAAATCCATGACTTGGAAAAGCAGTATCCCGACCAGCAACTCGCAGGCATCGTCCCAAAAGTCCACCAATACGAAGTGGTCGCAGAATGATAGCGCTTGTGAAGCAGCAAATCGCCAAAGAAGCTCGTGAAAGCATCTATGCCGCTCATCCTCAGCTGATCGAACGGTTTGGCGAAAACGGCATCATACATACCGAAAAAGACAATATGCACCACCTGGACCATTTGGAAAGCGCCTATTCGTTAAATCAAGTCCAGCTGTTTTTAGACTATACAAAATGGTTGGAAACTGTTCTTTCGAGCCGCAACGTAGGAACACATTTGATCATCGACAACTTTGAACGGCTGATTGCCATCATCCCCGGAAAAACAGAGCTCGATGAAGAAGCGTTTATGCTTCACTGCCTGGAGCAAGCCATTCAATTACTTGGCAACAACTAAGGAGGACGATATGTCGATAACACCAGAAGAATTAGCGGATGTATTTTTATCCGGAGATGATCACCATGCTCTCAGCATCGTCCGCACATATTTAACTACCCATTCACGCAATGAGCTTTTCCATCATTTATTGACTCCTGCGATGTACCGCATTGGGCAGTTATGGCAGGAAAATGAAATCAGTGTAGCCGATGAACATTTAGGGACTGCGGTCTGTGATTTTGTCATCTCAGCCACTGACGAACGAAGCCAACTAGAAAAAGAAGCGGCTGGCAAAGCGATGATTATGGGCTTTGAAGGCGAAGACCATTATTTAGGATTAAAAATGGTTGCCTGCCTGTTCCGCGAGAATGGCTGGAACGTTCGGTATTTAGGCCCAAACTTGCCGCTTGCCCATGCGCTGGATGCAGCTCGGGAATGGCAGCCGGATGTTGTCGGCTTATCCGCCGCATTAATTAACCGGCTGCCGTTGATCAAATCATACATTCAAGCGTTTCAAACGCTCGAAAAAATTCCCACTACGCTAATCGGGGGCCGAGCGGTTAGCCTTGCTGATTTGTCGGAAGCGGAAGCTCAAGGAGCCGTTGTGCTGAAAAGTTTGGATCAGCTTCAACAATGGATTCAGACAAGGAAGGAGCGAAACGATGAAGGAACCACAAGATTATGAAGAATGGCCATTGCCGTTTTTTAAGTTAACCCGTGATTTTTCTATTCTTGGCAGTTCCGGACAAGCGCTTTCGCTGTTTGGCGAATCCCCTGTTTTCACCGGCCTTCTAGACGAAGGAAGCCGCCAAAAAGCAGTGGAATTTCTTCACCCCGGACAAGATGGAAAAAAAAGCGTCGAACTGACTTTCCAATTGCCAGATGGCAAGCTTTTGTTAATGGATGTCTACTGCAAATGGCAGAACAGCGAAATTGCCCACGTCATTGCAATTCCAAAAGACCGCCAGTTTGAACGGGTCTCGAAACAATTGGCTCATCTTCGCACGCGGCTCAATGAAACCAATTACGATTTGCTGATGGAAAAAGAACGCACTGACGAATTATTGAAAAGGGTCCAAGAACTATCCGCTCCTTGCATTCGCCTTGGCAGAAAACAAATTCTAATCCCAATGTTCGGCCGAATCGATCCGAAAAAAATGGAGATCATCACACCGTTAATACTCGCCACCGTATACGAAGCCGACCCTAACAAAGCCATTTTTGATTTAACGGCTATGGACGAAATTTGCCCAGATGGCTTGGTTCACCTTCACAGCTTGTTCCAGTCGCTTTCAATAATGGGCGTCCACGTCTTTATTACAGGCGTGCAGCCAAAACATGCCAAGCGGCTGCATGAGCTCAACACTTCCCTTCACGCGACGTTCACAACATCCCTTGAAGAACTGCTATCATTAAATGAAATCAAATAAGCAAAGATGAAAACACCGCAGATGTAAAATGCGGTGTTTTATTTTTTGCATTAGTCAAAAAGAACTTTATTTTATATAGGTAAATTAACCTATTTTTCTTTATGTGATTAAAGTATATAATATCTATGTAGATGTAAATAAAAGTAATTCATATAAAATCTATTCATGCGTAAGAACGATGAACTAGCAACACTCCATGCTGCTGTCGTTCTTCAGAAAGAGGGGCTTTAAATGTTTATTTTTAAACGAAAACCAACACAGGTTTCTGAGAATTTAGATGTCATGAAAAAATTTATTGCCCAAACGCTGGAGTCGATGTTGGAAACAAGAGAAGAAACCATTCATTTCATGGAAAAATACGATTTGATTTTGATTTTTTCTTGGGAAGACGAATATATTGAAGGATCGATTTACCAGTATTCCACGTATATTAAAGCTAAGGAAGGTATAGGGCGCTTGCAAAATGCTCCGCTTTATATCGAAAAACGCTTTCTCGATAAAGAAGATAAAACAGTCGTATATGTAGACGACAATCGCATCCGGAACTTTACCGCCAAAAATTTGCGCGCGTTTTACTGCATGTGCGAATTGATCAGCATTTTCGAAATCGAAGTAACTTCTTCGAATAAATACAAATGTGTGTGGCAATAAACAAGAAAAGGCCGACGCTTATTGCGTGGGCCTTTTAAAATGGCAAATCTGCCGTATAATCACGGTGCGCTTCGTTTTCCAATTCCTCCAAAAAGTTGCTGAACTGTTCCCATGCCTGGTACTTGTTGCTGGAATTGTTTTGCGAAGCGAACAGCTCCGCCATAAATTTTCCGAACGCATCCGGACGCGCTTCATGGTCCCAAATCGACTTGATGTCTTTGCTGTATGTGACCCGATTGAAGTTTCCGAAAATATGCGTCAGCGTCGCAATCAATGTCCGGACATTCGCGATGTCCGGAATTTCCGAAAAGTAATTGTGGCTATACACTTTTCCGTTCCGATCGATTAACCGCACCGTAAACGACGTCTCATACTCTTCCAGCACCAAAATGAGTTCCCCTGCCATAATCTCACCTGCTTTGCGATCAATTTGCCTTGCGAATTACGACAAACAGAGCGTGAATTACGACCAATCACCAACGAGTTACGACGAACGGAGCGAATTACGACCTAATCCGACTGAATTACGACCTATCCGCGAGTTGCGACAAACCGTCCACGAGTTACGCCCTACCGCCTTTCACAACTGGCTAAGCGCACAAAACGACCCCGCCGGGTATTCAATGACCGCATAACTGCCCGGCCCAATGGCTTCTTTCGGTTCCGTATGCACTTTTCCGCCATTTGTCCGGCACGCTTCCAAACTCGCCTGCAAATCCGCGACCCCAAAATAAACCAGCCATACAGGCGGCAATCCCTGATTGGCACCCGCCTGATGGCAAATGCCCGCAACTCCTTCGCCGCCCGGAGCCGTCATCACGTAATCATCATACTCCCCCATACTGAGGTCGCTATGTTCCCAGCCGATCACTTTCTTATAAAAATCCCGTGCCTCATCTGCTCCATCCACCGTCAAATCCGTAAAAATGATCGTCCCTGCACGCGGTATGTTTTGCCCTTCTGCCACTCGAAACACCTTCCTTTATTAGGTTGTTACAAGCCTTATACCCGGTTTTGTTCCCTACAGAACATAAGGCAATAGGGGCGAATAAACTCTTAAAACTAAAAAACGCGCAGCTGGAAATATGTTCTTCATCTAGTTTTCTTCTTTTTACCTGCATTTCCCCCATTTCTACATGCACTAGTTCAATCTTTACCAGCAGTTTCAAGCTCGCTACAAGCACTGTTCACTTTTCTTCACGCAATCAAAAAAAGAAGCTTTATGCCGCAGCGAAAAAGCTTCTTTCTGAATCCTAGCTATGGATAATTTTTTCTTTTTTCCGGTTCGCTTTCAACAGCCGCCTACACCACAGAAATGCGGCAATGCCAATCAAAGCGCCGGAACTGTCGATGAGCACGTCGCTCACTTGCCCGCTCCTGCCATCGATGAACAATTGATGGAATTCATCCGTCATGGCATACAGCGCGCAAATACCAAAAGCAGCAAGCGAGCAGCGGATGCCTCGGCTACCGCCCGTTCGCAGCGCATAAAGCGTCAACATTCCAAGCACCAGATAAATCAGGAAATGCGCATTTTTTCGGACAATGTGCTGAAGCAGGTCCACATGTTCTCGTGCATCAGACATGAAATTCCTCAATACAGCGATCACCATTTCGGTAATCCCTGAACTCAACTGGCTCGATTCAATAGCCGGCTGATGGGACAAAGTAAAAATCAAGGCCATCCAAAGCAGAACCGCGGCCCATGAATATAATTGGTGTTTTTGCATTATAATAAGTATTCCTTTTCTGTTCAAATTTCGTCGATAAAGATACAAATGATATTATATCACCTAACTTATTGCAATGACTGATAAAGAGTTCTATCGTTTCACCGCTGCCGATTGGGAATGCGAATTCAATAATCTGCACAAACTATAAGCCAATAAGATCCCCACGAAATCAACTCCGACATCAAACAACCGGCCGCTGCGCTCGAAATACAATTGAACCACTTCAGTGAAAAGCGCGAACAATCCGCAAACAAGCAACGCTTTGTTCAAGTTTTTCAGCCACCCAAAAACTAACGCATACAAAATGCCAAAAGCCAGCGTATGTCCGATTTTTTGGATCAAATAAAAATTATCCCCAAAGTCAATGTCATAGAGAATAAACAGATTGGAAAAATTCGGTCTCGGGTTCACGTTGAAATTCACGGTTTGTTCGTATAGGAATGCAGCTGCATCGCTATTGCACGTGGCCACTAGTATAAAAACCGCCCATATTAAGGCAAGCATAAATTTCATTATGATAACCGCCCTCATTTCTGATAAGTTTCGTCTTGTAATATTCTCCAAGGGACGCTCCTTCTCCTTTCGATTCCACTAAGTTTAGAGTGACTAAATAAAAAAGGAAATTAAAAATGCAGACAAAATAGCCTGGGCTGCTTTTGTCTGCTTCACCTTTCAAGAGCTTCTTTAATTGGCTGAACGTCATTCGTAAAAATACCGGTCGCTCCCAACGACTTCACCTTTTTAACGTCGTTCGCATTGTCGATAGTAAAAAGATGAACCAGCAAGCCTTCTGCTCTTGCCTTCTTAATATAGCCCTTGTCAATTTTCGTATAAGAAGCACCGATCCCAACCGCGTATTCGCAAATATCTTCGAGTTCCGCTTTCGACATATCAGCTATTTCCTCATCGTATTCCAACTTAATCAACGGAATGTCGCTATTAAGTTTGTGGATAAACTTCAAGCTTTCTTTGTGAAACGATTGAATGACCACTTGGCCTTTATTCTGTGAACCATCCAGCAATCCATATTGCGAAAGCAGCTTGATTAATTCCCGCTCCATCTCAAATGCATTGTCACCTTTTTTCGTTTCTATGTAATAATTGGCGTCGCTGCCAAATTCCTTGAAAACCTCTTGCAACGTCGGCACTTGAACCCCTTCAAATGCCTTATTTTCCTTCTTAGGAAACGCCTCATAAAACCAAGATCCCGCGTCTAATTGCTTAATTTCAGCCAAAGTCAGCTCGGCTACTTTGCCGCTGCCGTCGGTCGTTCTGTCTACAGAAGAATCGTGCATCGCCACCAACTCGCCATCTTTCGTCATTTGCAAATCAATTTCAATATAATCTGCGCCCATTTTCTCCGACAGTTTATACGCAGCAATTGTATTTTCCGGCGCCTCGGCACTTGCTCCCCGGTGAGCAATCACCAGAAATTGATTTTTAGCCAATAAATTCGGCGGAGTCCATACATTATATAAAAAGAAAATGCTTATAGTAAATATTAAAAGAACAGTTAAATTTTTCCGCAAATTTTATCACCTAGTAAAAAGATACCGAATATCGAGAAAGATGGCAATTTGTAGAATACATAAACTATGATGCTTCTTTTGTTATTCTCCTTTGCCCTCTCATAATTAATTGAATAAAACCCTTCTTTATTTAACATCACACAATATTTTATAGGAAAAAGTATATATTAAATTTGTAAAAAACTAGTATAATCAACTTATATAAATGGTTTTTTTAACAAAAGAAGGATACAATGAAAAAATTCACTTTAAATGTCTTGATGGTTTTATTAATAGGAGGAGCTGCCATTTTTCTTTATGACCACTTTATTATTCAAGACTCTAAAACGGTATTAAGCGATAAATTAGAACTAAAAGAAGAGGAAAAAGCTACACCTCAAAAACTGGCGAGCATCCAAAAAGAATTGGTGCATGAAGAAGCAAAAGAAATTATAACCGAGCTATGGGAGGGCGTTTTTGATGCCTATAATGATATGGGCGAGCAGTACCAATGGAGTGCTGGGAGCAACCCGCCAGATTTCAGCATATTGCGGCCGGAGTTATTGCCCTTTGCGACCACGCGTTTTGCTGATGGTCCACTTAAAGAAAGCGCTGAATATTTCTATTGCGAATGCGACACGCCCGTCTTTCCTATTGTCGACTTTGACATCCGCTTTACCATTCATGAAAACAGCAACAACAAACTGGTGATTTCTACGATCGAATTTGGCGATGTTATTAACAACCGAGGAAGCACCGCATACTTTACGGCTGTAAAAGAAGATGGAAATTGGCTGCTAGACGGATTAAAAGTGGTAGATCCAGACAATGAAGACATGAAAGTTACAGAAGAAGAATACAGAAGTTATATCCAAAAAACCGGAATGCAAGCGAATATAATTAATGAAGTTTCTCAAAACGGCAGAAAAATTTATATTTTAGCTTATGAAGATGCCAGGTATTTTGAAGGCGTCTATGCTGATAGTACTGAAATTGTTTATGATGTTCCAAACGAATGGCTTCCAGAAGAGTATCAGAAAGAAGCCACTGCTAATTTAACTGGAAACTGGTCAATTGTAGAGGGATTTGATGGAAATCTATCGATTAACCAAACTGCAGATGATAGTTTCGATTTCAATCTTCATGTGGAAAGCGGAGGACATGTAGGTGATATCGCTGGGACCTCCACAATCGAAGGCGATACCGCTTATTATAACGATGCCGAAGGCTGTATATTGGAGTTTTCCATATCTGATGATGCGATCAAGATCAACGAATCGTTCGAATGCACGTATTGGCACGGCACGGCTGTCGCCTTTAATGGAACCTATTATAAAGAATAAGTGAAAAAAGCTGCCTCGAGTATGTTTCCCGAGGCAGCTTTTTCTGTGCACCATAGTGATAGACAAATTAAGTAATTAGATTTCAGTAGTAGAAATGAGCTTATTAACTAGCCAGCTGCTTCCATCTTTTTTAAGAAGGTTGACCGACCGGAAAGTTTTTTCTCCGGGTTTTTCGGTTCCGTAAATATGATATTTTTCGATTGTCGTGACTTTTATCGTCGCGTCATCGATTGTTTCAATTTTCTCTACAGTTGTTCCAAGACATTCTTCAGTAATTCCTTTTGAATATACATAATCAATGTAATCAGCAGATTCTTTCCATTTCGGGCCATTCTCATCTATTAAGAAAGAAACATAAGAAAAATCACCAGCATTCATGGCTATGACACTAGAAGCATTGTATTCACCCATGAAATACTCAACTTCGCTAGTTAAATCCGCGGATTGTACAGATTCCTCTGCATTGCGGTTTACAGGATCTGTAGAACCTTTGACTTCATAAGTTTTTTTCGATCCTTCTAAAGACTGCAACGGTTCAACGATAAATTCCCTGTCATAATTTTGATACTCCGAAACTTCATCGACCAACCATTTTTTCTTGTTGCTATCATAAGTAAATACGGCGTGGATTTGGGATTTGATCGTTTCCATTTCCGGTGTATCGGATTGATAGTAATAAGCGGCATTTCCCACTACTTCAGCATCGACACTAACGCCTTCAGACGAAAGTTGAATAGATTCGCCGTCTAAGTTAATTTTTGTTAAAGAGCCTTTAAAAAAGTACTCCGAGTCTTTCCAACTGTCAAATTCATCCGCCATTGACTTTAAATTCCCCGGCGTTAATGTCGTATAGACAGAAGCATTACGAGTTCCCCTCGCTTCAACATGTTCTTCCATAAACAAGGCAAATTGATCAATCAATTCCTTTTCAGCTTTTTCATTTAACTTAGGGATGTCGACGCTGATGTAGTCATCGTCGATCGGAACTGCTTCTGAAGTTTCGGCTCCCCATGGAAACTCAACTTTCGCTAGCACTTTCATGCTTCCATCCAAAAGAAATGGTCCAACGGATTCGGTCTCACCGTATTCGTTTACCTCAAACTCTTTATCTCCGACGATAATTTTGCTTTCATAATCTGTTGAATAATCCCCAACCGTCACTTGGAAAGTCGTTGAGCCGATTGGCAATTCTTCTTCAAGTGACGCTATGTTGGAAGAATCCCATTGGCTTTCTACAGTCAAGTCAAAAGGATAAGCAAATTCGGTTTTTTCATCATCAAAAATAAATTCTGCTTTATAATTGCCAGGGACAATCCCCGAGAAAACATATTCATCTTCATTTTGTACGGATGGAACATTCTTGCCGTTTAATTTTAAGCTTAAGCCTTCATACGGAAAATAATAGGAAACTTGTTGAGTAGATAAAATGACTTTGTGAGCATCGAAAATCCCGGCAACTTTGCCTTTCTTTTCGATTGTCGCCATATCTTCCAACTCGATCTGCGTTAAATTCTGATATAAATCAATAAACGCCGAAGCTTCTTTTTCGGTTATTTCTTCGCCGTTCGATAAAGCAGCATACTTCGTTAATGCGGCTGCGTCTTTTTCCTGCAATGCTTCAAAAAACTTGGATACGGTTGTCTCGGCTGTGGCTGTTTTCGTGCCCCATGAATATAATCCGATGAGTGACGCCAGTAAAACAACCCCGATGCCGGCAATCAGTTTCGTCTTGAATGGCATCGGTTTTTTGGGACCATTGTGCTGAGTCCCGTTTGGTTCTTTGGCAAACGGAGTTCCGCATTCAATGCAAACCTGATTGGAGCTATTATTGGCGTGTCCGCAATTTGTACAAAATTTCTTCATTTCTTTTCACCTCTTCTGCCTTAAATCTTAAAAGGACGAGTAGTCCATTATCTCAGCCATAAAATTACTAATCGATGAGTCCGCAAATATAGTTAGAACAATTGAAAGACCCACAGTAAAAAGAACGATATAAGCAATAAACGAGTAGAAAGCATCAATGTGGTGAGCGCTTCGGCTAACCAATGTTGTAATCAAAAACAAAGGCAAAATGAATATGCTGAAAAGAAGACCTAAAAAGAATAAGCTACTGCCAACGCCTCTTGAGTCGATTAATAATAAAAGATAAGAAGCCAACATAACTAATATTACTGGAATAAGGTAAGTACCAAACATTGCTACAAGAGATTTAATTTGAGTTTGGGGGCCAAAAAACTTAGAAATGGCAAATAGCGAACCGATAGACAGTGCAAAAACTACTGCCACTGAAATGACTGTATAAAGTAAAATCTTAAAGAATGAAGGCTTTAAGCTTTCTTGTTCGAACACACTTCCAAAATCATCGACAGGTCCAAAAAAATAACTAACCATATCGTATAACCCTAATGCCGTCAGTAATGCAAGAATCCCAAAAGTAATTAATCCATTGATAAAGTGCTGATGGTGGTTTTCAAGAATGGAAGATGGCTTTTTCAAATGCACTAAAAAATAATTCCAATACTGCTTTGACGTTTCTTTTACTTTTTCAACATGGATACTTGGTTCAGCCGGTGCTTGATAAGCAGGCGCCGCTGCTGCCGACTGAGCCGTATTTATTGGTTGCTCCTGTACAGCTTGATAAGAAGGAGTCCCACCTGCTGTAAGAACGTTTCCGCATTTTCCGCAGAACTTGCCACTAGCTTGTTCGTGGCCACAGTTTTCGCATTTCATTTTAAATCCCCCTAATTTCTCTTTTTTACTTCTACACCACAACTATTCAACCTTTGGCTACTTTTACAACTTTTTATAAATTGTGAAACAGCTGACCTAGGAGAATTGCTATAGGATAAAAATACTAGATAAATAATATCACATATATTTACATTATAGTTATTTTTTATTGGTTTATTTCCAAATAAATTCCTTGATTTGGGGAACTTCTTATTTTATCTGCTGGAAATATTTTCTTCATGAAGTTTTCCGGTTTTAACATGCAATTTTCGCATTTTATCATACATTTCTACACTTTTAACATGCATTTTCCACACTTCTTCAGCACTCTTCTTCTCAACAAAAAAGACCAAAGCCAGCTGCAGAATATCTCTGCTACACTAGTTTGGTCTGTCTCATTCTCCTGCGAAGTCCGAGGATTGAGGCTGATAAAGTTTCACACTATCAGCTTGTTTTATTTTTTAAAGCTCCGAGTAGCTTCTACCGCACGCTTCCAGCCGTCGTAAAGCTCTTCGCTTTGTTCGGCCGGCATTTGCGGAGTGAAGGTTTTTTCCACTTTCCATTGCTGCGCAATTTCTTTTTTGTCTTTCCAAAATCCGACCGCAAGGCCTGCCAGGTAAGCTGCACCAAGCGCCGTCGTTTCTTGGATGCCCGGGCGCTCCACTGGGACATCTAGCATATCGCTTTGGAATTGCATCAGCATATCGTTCGCCACAGCCCCGCCGTCCACGCGCAATGTTTTCATTTCGATGCCCGCTTCTTCGATCATGACATCGACAACGTCTTTTGTTTGATACGCGAGCGACTCAAGCGTCGCTCGGATGAAATGCGCTTTTGTTGTCCCTCGCGTCAAGCCGAATACCGCGCCTCTCGCATCGGTGTCCCAGTAAGGCGTGCCGAGTCCGACAAACGCCGGAACCATGTAGACGCCTTCGGTCGAATCGACGGACGCCGCGTATTTTTCGCTTTCCGGCGCGCTGTCGATCAGCTTCAGCCCATCGCGCAGCCACTGGATTGCGGATCCCGCTACAAAAATACTGCCTTCGATGGCGTATTCCACTTTGCCGTCGACTCCCCATGCAAGTGTTGTCAATAAACCATGCTCCGACTGCACACTTTGCTCGCCGGTATTCATGAGCATAAAGCAGCCAGTGCCGTACGTGTTTTTCGCCATGCCTTTTTCAAAGCACGCCTGCCCGAACAGCGCCGCTTGCTGATCGCCGGCAATGCCCGCAATTGGCACCTCAAAGCCGAAGAAATGGTAGTTGACGGTATGCCCGTAAATCTCAGATGACTGCTTTACTTGCGGCAGCATGCTTTTTGGCACCGTCAAAATCTCCAATAGTTCATCGTCCCACGTCAAATCGTAAATATTGTACATCAGCGTCCGCGATGCGTTGCTGTAATCGGTGATGTGTTCTTTGCCGCCGGTTAGTTTGTAGACGAGCCACGAATCGATCGTGCCGAACATCAACTCGCCGTTATCCGCTTTTTCACGGGCGCCGTCGACGTTGTCCAAAATCCATTTCACTTTCGTCCCCGAAAAATACGCATCGATCAACAACCCGGTTTTCTTGCGGAACAAATCATTATGTCCCTGCTCTTTTAGTTCCCGGCAAATCGCATCGGTTTGACGGGATTGCCAAACAATCGCCTTATACACCGGCTTGCCGGTCGTCCGGTCCCAAACAACCGCCGTTTCACGCTGGTTCGTAATGCCGATCCCCGCGATTTCGCCCGGGTCCGCATCGGCTTTTCGCAGCACTTCTGCGATACATGCCAAAACCGATGTCCAGATTTCATTGGCATCGTGCTCCACCCAGCCCGGTTTCGGGAAAAACTGCTGGAACTCCTGTTGCGCCGTCTCCACCACTTCGCCTTCGTGGTTAAACAACATCGCGCGCGAACTCGTTGTGCCTTGGTCGATCGATAAAATGTATTTTTTATTCACAGGAATTTCCTCCTCAACGTAATAGACCGCTTTCTTCCATTCTACCCTTGGCGCTCCGAATAAAACCAGCAGGAATGGACAAAAAACCACACTGCCACGAACACTTTCGAAAGTGTTTAGGGCAGTGTGGTTTTTTAAAAGCGAGCGAATTACGACCAAACGTCCGCGAATTACGACATACTTGGATTGAATTACGACCAACCGGCCACGAGTTACGCCCTATCTCATTCGAATTACGACAAACGAGCAGCCAATTACGGCATAAGAGCCCAAAGATAAAAACCATATTGGAACTGCCCGCTCGCGCGGCCAGCTTAAAAACGCTTGGCGTCACCTGAATTACGACGAACCGTTCTTAAATTACGACATACTCGGCCCGAATTACGACAAACGAGGATTGAATTACGACCAACCGCCAACAAGTTACGACATACCTCCGCGGAATTACGCCTTATCCATGGTGAATTACGACAAACGCTAGAGCAGCATCAATACACCTTATACATTCTGAAGCGTTTTATTCGGTTTCTTTATCACTCCCGTATGTTTGCACTCATTGCAATCATTCCGGAAATCATCGATGGCTGTACCATCGCAGCATGGACATATCATATATCCTTCTGGGACTTGTTGATCGATTGCTTTCTTGCTAAACAACGATCCTACTATTTTCATTAACACCTTGTTCACTCCCAAATTTTCACTATATAAAGATACTATAGCATCAAAACATCATTAAAGTTAACGTTTTTTTAGGATAGTTTACAAGAACTTTTGCATTTCGCCGAAGCGAAATGCCAGCCAATCGGCTTTTGCTTTTCATTTTCCAATATTTTCTTCATGAAGTTTTTGCTTTTCAACATGCAGTTTTGGCTCTTTAACATGCAGTATCGTCATTCTTTCATGCACTATTCGCGTTTCTACAAGCAGTTACGACAAAACGCTCCCGAGTTACGACCATTTGCCCACGAATTACGACAAACCACCTCTGAATTCCGCTCAACACCACCCGAATTACGACCAACAAAAAAAGAACGCCCAACGGCCATCAGCCGCTGCACGTTCTTTCCTATAGGTCTTCCGCAGCTTCCCGGTCTAGCCGTGCTTGCCGGTCCCGCGTTTCTTTCAGCTCGCTCGCTGACAAAAATTGAATTTTATAGCCGACTGCCGCCATCAGCATCCCAATGATCGGCACCGAATAGTTCAATACCGCGTACGGCGCATATGCAAACGGATGAACCGACAGCGTTGCCAAAATAAACACACCGCACGTGTTCCACGGAACAAACGGCGACGTCAACGTTCCGCCGTCTTCAAGCGCCCGCGACAAGTTTTTCGAATGCATCCGTTTGTCCTGGTACGCCCTTGCGTACATCCGTCCCGGAATCAATATCGAAATATACTGTTCCGATGCGGTGACGTTGGTGAAAAATGCCGAAGCGATCGTTGCAATGATCAAGCTTCGCGCTGAACGGGCCACGCGCAAAATTTGCGTGACAATCGATTTCAGCATGCCCGTCTGCTCCAAAATCCCGCCAAAAATCATCGCGAAAATAACGAGCGACACGGTGAACATCATTGATTCAATGCCGCCGCGGTTGAACAGCTCATCGACCATCTCGTTGCCTGATGCAATCACAAAGCCGTCATGCAGCGTATTGACCGCATCCCCGACGTTGCCGCCTTGGACAAAAATCTGGCACAAGAAGCCCAAGAACACACCCGCCACTAGTGCAGGCAAAGCTGGCACTTTCATGACCACGAGCACAACGAGTGCAGCCGGCACAAGCAGCAGCCAAGGCGAAATGATAAACTGCTCGCTCAGCGATGTCAAAATCCCTTGAATGTTCTCATCGTCAATCGACGCCCCCGCAAACTTGCGCCCCAAGAAAAAGTAAACGCCCAAAGCAATCACTAGGCCCGGAATCGTCGTGTACACCATGTGTTTGATGTGTTCAAACAAGTCCGTTCCGGTGATCCCCGCTGCCATATTCGTCGTATCCGACAACGGCGACATCTTATCTCCAAAATACGAACCCGAAATGACCGCACCGGCCACCATTGGAGCAGGAATTCCCATGCTCATGCCAATGCCCATTCCTGCAACACCGATTGTCCCCATTGTTGACCACGAACTGCCGATCGCCAGCGACACAATCGCGCAAATGACGCAGATTGTCAATAAAAACAAAGACGGCGTGATAATTCGCAAACCATAATACACCATCGTCGCGATCACACCGCCGCCAATCCACGAACTGATGATCATGCCGACCACGATAATGATCAAAATCGCCGGCAGCGCAAGGCGGATCCCTTTATAGGCGCCATCCTCAATTGTCTGCCATCGATAGCCGCGGCGCCAGGCAATAAATGCCGCCACAATCGAACCAACCGCCAGCGGAATATGCGGGCTGCCTTCAAACTTAACAATCGTAAAAGCCATCATGCCGATCATCACGATCAGCGGAAGAAGTGCCAATAAAAACGGAATTTCAATTTCTTGCTGCTTTCTCATGCTCTATATGCTCCTATCCTGCACTTGGATTTTTATGATAATAAAAGCTTTAAGAAAATCTGCGAATTTCTCAAAAAACCATCATACCACTTTACAAAACCAAATTAAAAGACCACGTCCTGCACAGTACAGTTCATTGGCCTCTGTTGAATGCTAACTATAATTACCCGTCATTCACATCGCGCAAACATATTTTTTCCCGAGCCTTGCACAAGACGTCCGCCGATTTATCTGGCAAAATAAAAACAATCAAAAAAAGAAGGTGTGCCAAAATGAAACCGCTACTAAGACCTCTTAGCACCTTGCTTATGGGCGCGACGTATTTATTCGCAATCTTTTTTCCGTTTTCTTATGCCGCCACTTTCGTCAGCTTATTTGCGCTGATTGCCTTGTTGTCATTTTTTCCTTATTTGAACCGGATACCAAAAGCGTTGATTTTGGCACTGACGCTTGGTGCGCTTTTCATGGACTTGAGCCCTTTCGGCATGCACGCGTTTTTCATTGGCTTGCAGACGAATGCCAACGTACTCGCCATTTTTATTTTCGTGCCGCTTCTCGCCATTCCGATCAAGCAAGGCAACTACTTGAAATACATAGAAGTGATTTTTTCTTATTACATTAAGAAAACCAATCATCTTTATTTATTTTCAACCGTTTCCGCTGCTACTATCGGCGCCATCATGAACGTAGGCTCCTTGCCCATTTTGTATCAGCTGACTGACACGAAATCGTTCGAGCCTTATTCCATGCTGCGAATCAAAGCGATGAGCCGTGGATTCGTGCTGGCGTTTCTGTGGTCTCCTTATTTCATTTCCGTCGGGCTCATTCTCGCTTATTTCAATGTTACGTGGCTGCAGCTCGCCCCTGTCGGCATCACGCTTGCCTTGATCATTTTGCTGACCGGCTTTTTTCTTGAAGGAAAGTCTCGCGAAGAAATTCCGATGGATATGCCTGCGACCAATCCTATGGAATTGGCCAAAGCGAAACGAAAAGTGGCGGAACTGGCACTCGTCGTCGCCTTTATCACCGCAATCATCATGATTGTAGAAAACACAACCGGCTTGTCGGTGCTGACGGTCATTCCACTCGTATCGATCGTCATGTCGGTTGTCTGGACGCTGTTTTTCAGCACGAAACAAGAATTTATTCAAAGCTACCGGTCCTTTTTCGAAGCCCGGATTCCCGGCATGGGCAACGAGTTGTCGCTGTTCATCGTCGCCGGCGCTTTCGGCACTGCGCTTTTGAACAACGGAGCCGACAGATGGATCTTGGACTTGCTCGACGTTTTGAACATAACCAACGTTTTGCTTTTGATCCCGTTGATCGCGCTTCTTATGATTGTTCCGTCCATTGTCGGGCTGCATCCGGTCATCACGGCCACCATCTTGGCGATTACACTGAGTGATTCTCCGCTATTTTTAGAAGACCATCTTTACTTGAGCCTCGGTCTGCTTTCCAGCTGGATGGCCGCCATCTTGATTTCGCCGTTTTCTGGAGTGAACCTGCTCATGGCGGCGCTGAGCCGGAAAAGCCCGTTTGAAATCAGTCTGAAAAACAATACGGGGTTTGCGGTTTTGCTGTGGGGAATTTGTTATGCGGCGATTGCTGGGTTGTATATGGTTCGGTGAACTAAAAATAGCCGCTTTTGGAATCAATAGATTTCGAAAGCGGCTATTTTTTAGTTGCTTACTTTTATAACAATCTTCCCGAAGTGCTTTCTTTTATCCAATTCTACTTCGGCAGCTGCGATGTCTTCTAACGGATAGACGGCATGAATTTGTGGATGCAATTTCTCGTTCCATACACATTCCGTCACTTGCAAAAAGTCTTCCCAATTGCCCATGGGAGCTCCAAGCACTTGGCGGTGCCACTGGTAAATTTCGCGGATGCTGATTTCAGGGAAATCGCCAGCAGTAGCGCCGGACAGCACCAGTCTGCCGCCAAAATCCAAGCAATTTAAGCTTTTTCGGAAAGTGGGCTTGCCAACAGAATCCAAGACAAGATCAACTCCGGTGCCTCCCGTCCACTTCATCACTTCCTCTTGCCAATCGCCATGAGAATCAAACACGGCCTTTGCTCCCATTTCCAAGCATTTCTTGCGCTTTTCCTCGCTTCCTGCAACTCCTATCACTGTGGCGCCAGCCGCTACAGCAATATCAAGCTGGGCTGATCCCAATCCGCCAGAAGCCCCGATCACTAAAACGGTATCCGACGGTTTGACTTTTCCAACCGTAACGACGCCTCGCCAAGCGGTTGTATAGACAGCCGGAACTGCGACGGCCACTTCTGATGGGATATGGTCTGGAATTGAAATAATGTTCCGTGCAGGCACAACCACATATTCTGCAAGGCCTCCCCATACATGCTCCCCGACAATTTTATAATCCGGGCACATGCTGAGTTCGCCGGCTCTGCACGCCCTGCACGAACCACAGCCAAATGACGGATTGACCAACACTCTTTTCCCTACCGCTAGTTGATCGGCATCTCCTGGCCCATATGCGGCGACGCTTCCGACAATATCCACTCCGGTAATATGCGGCAAAGTCATTTTAGGGACACCTGGCCCTTTTAATCCTTCCCGCGCAAATACATCCAAATGATTTAATGCCGTATTCTCTACTTTCAGCAGCACTTCATTCGGTCCTGGTTTCGGAGTTTCAACTTCTTCAATCGAAAGCACTTCTGGCCCGCCATGTTCACGGATAATGACCGCCTTCATTTTTTCAGGAATGGTGTTCAGCCCATAGCCAACGCCAGAAGCGGCTAAATTTTCTTCCATCATACTCCTCCTTTATGATTCCAGACATTTAACCCCTCTTTAATCGAAGTTTAAGACAAGCTTTTGATTTTCCAATGCTGTTTTTGCTCCTCGTATGGCCGAAAAATGCTGAAGCCTTTCCGCTACTTGTTGTTTTTGCTGAGCCGTTCCTTCTATCGCCTCGCCAATTTCATCCAACATAGCAGGGTATAAGACAATCTTTTCGAGTTTCAACTTCTGGCCATTTGGCACAAGCACAAGTTCCGCTAAACAACTTTGGTGATTTTCAGGCACCATTTCCATCTTATAAGGAATAGGGAATGGCGAAACATCAAGGCCTCCTTCAAAAAATTCAGGATGGAAAATATAATTGCCTAAGCTGTATAAAACCGGCATTTCTTTTTGCTCGCCGTTTTCCGGCTGAAAGGTTTCAAGACCATAAGGCGCGTGTGAATGATGGCCGATCACAACATCCACTCCGGCATTCGCTACACGCTGGGCAACTATCTTTTGATATTCGGCAATGGGATCTTGAGGTACAGAGCTCCATTGAGGAGGCACTCCCCAATGCATGGCTAAAATAACGAAGTCTGCTTCCCTCGACACGGCTTTTATGGTTTCTTCCAATAAAACCATATCCTCTTCAATCGGTTCCGTCTGGATCCATGGCGGTGTACCTGGTTGTTCATCCAAGATGCTTGAATCAATATGGAAAGACGTTTTTATCCGAACGCTTGCAATTCCTGGCCGATTTTTTATCGCGCGAAATCCGGGCGGAACAGCTGAAGACCACGAGATAAACGCAATCTTATAACCATCTTTTTCGATTAAAACGGGCTTTATCGCTTCAGCTAGATTATCTCCTGCTCCCGTAT
This sequence comes from Planococcus sp. YIM B11945, assembly GCF_050864155.1. NCBI lineage: Bacteria > Bacillati > Bacillota > Bacilli > Caryophanales > Caryophanaceae > Planococcus > Planococcus sp. YIM B11945. Next base: position 460,762 of record NZ_JBOZWR010000003.1, read on the forward strand.
GGCGAATTCCCGCTTTTTCGAGAAAACGGCACGTTTGTTTTAGCCCTTCCACGCCCCAATCCAGCATATGGTTATTGGCCAGCGACACAGCCGTTATATGCAAATCGTTCAGCCAAGAAGCAGTTTCTGCCGGCTGCTTCATGCGAACCATTTTATCTGCCGGTGGACCAGGCGTTTCTACGATCGGCGCTTCTAAATTTGCCAAACAAAAATCGGCTTGTCCCATGATTCCTTTCCAAATGTCTTTTTTAGGCTTTTGCAAAACGGCGATATCCCCTATTGCAGCAATGCGTATTTTTTTGTCCATTGGTTGCCTCCTTTATTGCCGACGATTACTAACCGAGCTGAAATGGCTATTTTCCGATCGGCGATGAAACTTGGCTTAAAAACTCACGAACCAGTTGCAAGTAGGCTTCATTTTCTTCTTGTTGAGGAGAATGTCCGCTATTTTCAAAAATCACCAATTGGGAGTTTGGAATTTTCTCGGCTATCAGTTCCGAACATTCAACAGGCGTAATCCAATCGTGCCTGCCCACGGTCACCAAAGTCGGCACGGCAATTTTATGCAAATCATTGTCCAAATCAAATTCGGCTTTGTTGTAGCGGAACGCAAAATTATGCGTTTCATACCGGTAATAAATAGAATCCAATCGTTTTTTCACCGCTTCTTCATCAAATTTCACCGTGTAGAGCGGTTGAATGGCGGCAAACATTTCCTTTAATTCTTCATTTGATTCCACTTTCCCCGCGAACAAACGGCGAATGGCATCTTCTTTTATTCCGGGCAAATTGCTGTTTAATGCACGGTCTACCGAAAGGTGGTCAAAGCTGCTGTTTGACCCCGTATCTCGAAGCAATACGTGCGTCACATTATCGGGATAACGCAACACATATTCCAATGTTAAAAATCCTCCATAAGAACCGCCCAAAATTTTAATCGGTCCACCCACAAGCGATTTTCTCATTTCCTCAATATCCGCTGTCCATTGCTCATGAGTGAACGGCGGATTTCCTTCTGACCTTCCGGAGCCTCTCATGTCCATAAATACTAGGCGATACAGATCTCCCAGAGGCGAAAAAGCTTTTATATCGCCGCGGCAATCGCCTAGCCCCGGAGCACCGTGGATAAAGAAAATTGTCTCGCCGTCTGGATTTCCATGAATTTCATAATAAAGCTTGTTGCCATTGATTGTTGTAAACAAATCGCATCTCTCCAGTTCTTTTTATTTTTTCACAAATTTCGGATCGAGCGCATCGCGCAATCCGTCTCCTAAAAAGTTGTAGGCAAGCACCACAATAGTGATGGCAGCTCCTGGCAAAATTCCGAGTACGGGCGCTGTCCAAATGTACTGCTGCGAGTTTTGCAGCATATTGCCCCAAGTCGCTGTCGGAGCTTGTATTCCTAAGCCGAGGTAACTAATCGCGCTTTCTGTTAAGATAGCCGCCGCAATCGTCAATGTTCCTGAAACGATAATGGATGGAACAATTTGAGGAATAATGTACTTGGTTAAAATACGTATCGGTGTCGCTCCGGAAGCATTGGCGGCTTCCACGAACTCATATTCTTTCCATTTTAAGGTTTCGCCGTAAACTACCCTTCCGATTTCCATCCAACCGGCCAACGCAATGACCACTACCACCATTACCGGGCTGGTTCCCAATACAGTAAGTGCGACCAGAATGAAGAAAAAAGTTGGAATCGCCATCATGGCTTCTGTTATTCTCATTAGGATCGCCTCGACCACTTTGCCAAAAAAACCGGCACATGCTCCGACAACCGTTCCAATCAATAAGGAAAAAAGCATAGCCGCCAATCCGACGATTAATGTAACTCTTCCGCCATGAAGCATTCGTGCCAAGACATCTCTCCCTAAATCGTCCGTCCCAAATGGATGACTTAAAGACCAACCAGCCAGTGCACCTGCTTCCTGCAGTTCCTCAGGGCTTACTGTCCAAAGCACCGGACCTAGAAACACGGCTACATGGATGAGAATCAGAAACCAAAGAGAAAAACTAGCCACTTTATTTTTACGCAAAGCTTTAGCAATGCTGGGTTTTCCTTGGCTCGGCTTTAATGGGATTTCATCAGTCAACGTCGTTTTTGTAGATACTACCATTCTGTTTCACCTCCTGGCTTTAAACATTTTTAACGCGTGGATCAACTTTGGAGTAAAGAACATCCACGAGCAAATTGCAAACAACCACGACAATCGTTATGACAACGGTAACTCCCATAACAAGCGGGTAATCGCGTCCTCTAGCCGCTTCGATGATCAACGTTCCGATGCCCGTCCAGCCAAAAATTGCTTCTGTGATGACCGCTCCGCTCAATAAACGCGGTATCAGCATTCCGATAATCGTGATAATGGGAATTAGCGCATTCCGCAGTGCATGGCTGTACAAAACAATCGATTCTTTTGCTCCTTTTGCGCGTGCTGTACGGATATAGTTCTGTGAAATGACTTCAAGCATCGAGGACCGCGTGAAGCGCACAATATGCGGCAGCACCGTCGTCGTCAAAATCAGAACCGGCAGCAGCAAATGGGAAATCCATCCCCATAAATCAAATTCAGCACCACGCGGCCCTACTCCAGATGAAGGCAGCCAGCCAAGCGTGATTGAAAACAGCAGAATCAGCATGAGGCCAAGCCAAAAGGCTGGAACAGATAAGCCGATAACACTGACAAAGTTGATGACATGGTCTTGCGCCCTTCCGCGTTTGATCGCGGACATGACCCCAAAGAGAATTCCAAAAAATACCGAAATAATAATTGTGAAAATCGTCAATTCAATGGTATAAGGAAGGCGTTCCATAATTCGCTGAAGAACAGGTTCACTTGAAGTAAAAGAAGTGCCAAGATCTCCTTGAACCGCATTGGTAATCCAATCCACATACCTGACCATGATCGGTTGATCCAGTCCTAATTTCTCAACCATCGCTTGCCTCTCTTCTGGAGTTGCATCCATGCGCATCGTACTGGCCGGTCCGCCCGGAGCAAGATTAATCAGAAAAAAAGTGATGATTGAAACGATCAGCAGCAATACGATACTTTGTCCCAATCGATTAAGCAGAAATCTTAGCATTTCATCTCCTTCTCCCTCCATATTTAGTAAATGGAAGTGCACTTTTCAGCACACTTCCATTCTTTGGTTTTATTCTTCGATGTACCATTTATGGATATAATGGAGAGCATCCCCAAATGCCATATCCGGCACGCCTTTTAAGTTATTGGCACGCACTTGCGCTTCTTGCGGGTACCAAAGGAAAATGTACGGAAGCTCTTCTGCCATCAGTTTTTGGGCTTCAACGTAGACTTTTTTGCGTTCTTCTACATCGCTGGTCTGCGCCCCTGCTTCCAGCAGTTTATCCAGTTCAGGGTTTTGGTAGCCTGGGATATTATTGCCTTTTACCGCATTGGAATGCATGTAAGCTGATAAATCCGGATCTGCCGGATATCTCCACCAGTTCAAGCTCATTTCGTAGTCGCGGTTGACAACGACGTCTTGAATCATGGCGTTCCATTCCATCGCATTCAGCTTGACATCAAAACCTGTTTTCACCAAGTATTGCTGGACCATTTGAGACACAGCCTCCAAGTCTCCTTGGATGCCGATTTCAAAATCAATGGTGAATGGTTCTCCGTCTTTATCGACAATTCCATCGCCGTCCGTATCTTCCCACCCTGCTTCAGCCAGCAGTTCTTTGGCGCGTTCGGGATCATAGTCGTAACGGGTTACATCGTCTGTATAGTATTCTTCAAGCGCTGGCGCGATGCCCGCATCTGCAATGGTTCCATAGCCTTTTAGAACGGTGTCGATAATGTTTTGGCGGTCAATCGAATGAAGAATTGCCTGTCTGACACGGACATCTTGATACTTTTCTTCGTTTTGATTGGTGATGATCCAGAAAAAGCGCGGAGTTTCTCTTGCAAAAACACTGACATTGTCCGCATTTTCGATTCTGTCGATTGAAGAAAGGTCATCCAATGCGAAAATGGATAATTCGCCGCTTAGAAGCTGAGCCACGTGTGTATTAACGTCGGCAAGCACCTTGTATTCCACTTCATCTAAAAGCGCTTCATCTCCATAGAAATCTTCGTTGCGTTCCAGAACGACATTTTGTCCGGAAGTATAACTTTTCAATTTGTATGCTCCAGTGCCTACTGGATTTTCTTTATTGAAAGAAGTCAGCTCCCACGGGTCTTGCCCTTCGAAAATATGCTTCGGAATGATTTCTGTATTAAAGCTCAAGTATGCCGGCAATGCAGCCAGCGGACTCTCTAATACGAACTTAGCTGTATATTCGTCCACTACTTGAACTTCTTTTAAATTCTGGAAATAAGACGTATTGTTTGCGCCCAATTCTTCGTTTAATACAATTTCGTTAAAGGTAAAAGCAACGTCTTCAGCAGTAAATTTTTCACCGTCATGCCATAGAACATCGTCTCTTAGATGGAACGTCCATTCCAGTTCGTCTTCTGATGTTTCCCATTCAGCCGCCAAGTCAGCGACAGGCTCCAAATTTTCTCCGGGCTGGGTTAATCCTGAAAACAAAACCCGGTTTACTACATTGGACTCAGCATAAGCATTCGGATGCCACGGGTTAAAGGTAGGGTCGGCCACAATCGGAATGGACACCTTCCCGCCCTTTTTAGGTTCAGCGGCTGCTCCTCCTTCACTTTCATTACCGGAAGTAGCCGTATCCCCTCCTCCATAAGAACAAGCAGCAAGAAGAACAAGCGAAATTAGCAGCAGCCACAAACTAGACCATTTTGTTTTCCTCATTATTATCATCCCCCCAGATATTAAATTATTTTGCCCACGTAGCTTCAAGCACTCGGAATATATTGCCCCCTGCGACTTTGCGGATATCTTCGCGGCTGTAGCCTTTTTTCACGAGCCAACGGATGATGTTCGGGAAACACTCTGCCGGATTTTCCAATCCTTCTACATACTCCACTTTTTGCATATTGGCCATTTGAGCACTTTTGATTGATAATTGCCCTGAAAGCAAATCATGGGTACCGACGTGATCTCCAAATAACGTATCTGGCCCAAACGCCACGTGGTCAATGCCCACTAGGTTCGCCGTGTATTCAAAATGCTCCATAAACGATTCGATATTGTGTCTTGGATGCTTTTCAGTAATGGTGGAGTGCGGAGCCGCTTCAATCGCAATCACTCCGCCTTTTTGCGCACAAGCAATCAGCACATCATCCGGCTTTAATCGTTTCGTGTTCCATAAAGCACGCGCTCCCGCGTGGTTGATGGTCACTGGTTTTTCACTCGTTTCAATCGTATCCAATGAGGTTTGGTCACCGGCGTGGGAAACATCGATCGTGATGCCGAGTTTATTCATCCGGCGCACGGCTTGCTTGCCAAATACAGTCAAGCCTCCGTCGCTCGGCTCTCTCAACCCAGCGCCTAATTGGTTGGCTTCCGAATACACAATACCCATCGTCCGGATGCCGAATCCGTATAAAATATCCAAACGATCCAGTTCGTTTTCAATCATCGTCGAAGATTCCAAAGCGCCGACAAAAGCAATTTTCCCTTCTTTTTTCGCCCGGTACAAATCGGATATGCGTTCTGCTTTGATTACCATATCTTGATGGGCAATATCGCTATACCGGATGCCGATGTCATGAATCACGTCTGACCATTTCCAGCCGGCTTGAGAAGTGACCATTGCGGTGCCGTCCATAAAGTTTTCAAAAATAACATCAAGTCCTGATTGGCTTAATGCTTCAAAGGCTGTCCAATCGCGCCCTTGCCGTCTGAATTCATAAAACTGCTGCAAGTTGTCCGGCATAATGAACGTATGCTCATGCATGGACACCATGTAATCTTCTTGCATGATGCGCTGTACTTGTTCTTCTTCATCAGCTGAAACCGGATAAACAAAAGGAGTGACGCGATCGTTTTCTTTCGACAATTTGTATTCTTTGTAATCTGTTCCGGCTTCTAAGTATTGAAATGATTTGTACCCATCGTAATTTTTTGGATTTCCTTGCTTTTCAATTTTTTGTGTCATAGTTTTTTGTCTCCTTTTAGTGGTTTTATTTTTTTGAATCAAAGTGGAATTGGCTCTTTTTGCTGCGTTTTCGCTTCTATTGCTGCTTTAAGGGTTTGGCCTTTTTGCAGCGGATAGTGGCAGGCCGCAAAATGGTTTTCACGGACTTCGCTCAATGGCGGGGCTTCCCGCGCACATCTTTCTGTTGCCAGTGGGCACCTTGTCCGAAAATGGCAGCCGGATGGCGGATTTGCCGGAGAAGGAACTTCTCCTTTCAACACAATCCGGTCTTTTTTCATACGGGGATCCGCTTCAGGAACAGTTGATAAAAGTGCCGCAGTATAAGGATGAGCAGGACTTTCGAAAATATTATCGGTTTCCGAAAGCTCTACGATTCTTCCTAAATACATCACGCCAACCCGGTCAGAAATATGGCGGACAACATTCAAACCATGGGCAATAAACAGCATGGTTAATCCCAATTCTTTTTTCAAGTTCATCAGCAAATTGATGACTTGAGACTGGACGGAAACATCAAGCGCCGAAACAGGTTCGTCTGCTACCACAAATTCCGGATTTAACGCCAAAGCTCTTGCAATTCCGACCCGTTGGCGCTGGCCGCCCGAAAATTCATGCGGGTAACTGTTATAGCGGCTTGGATCCAGGCCAACCAGTTCAATCATTTCTTTTACTTTCTTTTCTTTCTCCGCCCCCTTTGCTATTCCGTGGATGTCATACATTTCACCTATAATTTCACCCACGGTAAACCGCGGATTTAGTGAACTAAATGGATCTTGGTAAATGATTTGCAGCTGTTTTCTCAGCTTTCTGAGTTCATGCCTTTTATAGGTCAATATATTTTGATTGTTAAAGAAAATTTTGCCGCCAGTCGGTTCTTGCAGCCGCAAAATGTTTCTGCCTAGGGTGGATTTCCCGCAGCCCGACTCACCGACAAGCCCCAATGTTTCTCCTTTATAAATTGTGAAAGAGACGCCGTCTACTGCTTTGACTACTTTTTTCGAACGCCCTAGTCCACCTTTGATCGTAAAGTGCTTTTGCAAATCCTCTACTCTTATCAAAGGTTCTGCTTGATTAATAAGAGAATTCTCTTGACTGCGATCCATTCAACTCACCTCCTCTGGCTTGGTGATGCAATAAGTTGTTTTCCAAAAGATAGTCGACCCGCCAGCAAGCGACTTGCCGATCCCCTCTCGTTTCAAGGGGAGGAAGTTCGTTATGGCATTTTTCAGTGGCAAAAGGGCAGCGCGGCGAAAACCTGCAGCCTTTTGGCACTTCGTTCAACCTTGGAATCGAACCTTTGATGGAATGAAGCGGAACCCCGCGTTCTCCGTCCATTCGCGGAACGGATTCCAATAACCCTTGGGAATACGGATGGAACGGCTGATCAAAAATATCTTCCGTTTTTGCTATTTCCATTATTTTTCCGGCATACATAATAATGATGCGATTGGCCATCTCTGCTGCTACTCCGATATCATGGGTAATGAGCATAATGGACATATTTCGTTCTTTGCGCAAACCGCGCAGCAATTCTAAAATTTGCGCTTCTATGGTGACATCCAGTGCAGTTGTAGGTTCATCTGCTATGAGGAGTTCGGGCTCAGATGCGAGTGCAATGGCTATCATCACGCGCTGCCTCATTCCTCCAGAAAGTTCGTGGGGATATTGCTTTAATCGGGATTTTGGATCTGAAATCCCAACAAGGCGCACCAATTCTTCCGCTCGCCTCCAAGCTTCTTTCTTCCCGATTTTGTGATGAAAGAGAATGGCTTCCGTAATCTGTTTGCCAATTGTAAAAACGGGATTGAGGGCTGTCAGCGGTTCCTGAAAAATCATCGAAATTTTCGACCCGCGTATTTGCCTCATCTCTTCATTGCTTTTCGCAGCTAACTCCTCGCCGTTAAACTTTATTTCTCCTTCGAGGATCTTTCCGTTCTCAAATTCAACTAGCCGCATAATGCTCATGGAGGTTACGCTCTTTCCGCTCCCCGACTCTCCAACGATGCATACTGTTTCTCCTCTTTGAATATCAAAGGACACACCGTCGACCGCATTTACAAATCCATCTTTTCCTTGGTAGCCTGTAACCAAATTTTTGATTTCCAAAATCTTATCCAAATTTTGTTCACCCCTTTCTTACAGGTTTTTTGTGCTAGTAAAATTCCTTCTAGAAGGAAAAGAGACTTTGCTTAAAATGGAATTCATCTTATCGATATTTTCTTTTAGCATCGGAAGAATTTCCTCGCATTGTTCTAATGAAAACCGATAACGCGGTCCAGCAATTGATAAAGACCCCATTATCATTTGCTTGTTATCGAATAACGGAACGGAAAAAGCAGCAACATCGTCAAACGTTTCTCCCGCTGTGTAGCACCAGCCTTTTTGCTTTATTTCCTCAAGCAAGGCCAGCAATTCTTCTTTTGAGCTGATATGCCGGTCTTCTTCTTGAATGCCTTGATCAATAATTTTCACTTGGTGATCTATAGGAAGATGCGCCAAAATCACTTTGTGTGAAGCGCCAATATACAAAGGATTTCGTTTTCCCACTGATTCCGCAAAGCGAACTTTTTGTTCACTTTCAGCGATTTTCACGAACACCCCTTCATCATCGTCGAGAATGGTGAAGACGACGCTTTCTCCTGCATCCATTGCGATTTTCTTCATAATCGGTTGAATCAAATCAAAAATATTCAAATGTTCTTCCACTACATTATTCAATTCGATAAATTTAATGCCCAATTCGTATTTTTTCGTATCTGGATTGCAATACAAATAGCCTTTTTCCTCAAATGTCGTGAGAATCCGATGAACAATTGTGTGATTGATATCTACGCGCCTCGACAATTCCCGCAATCCCCAGGTCGGGGAATCTACTGTAAAAACATCCAGTATGCTTAATGCTTTATCAACCGTTTTAGAAGTCATTATTCCTCAACCTTTCCGGTTCGATAATCGAACCAGTAGTTCGAATATTCTGTCTTTTTATTAAAATACCATGTTTAGAAAATTAATCAATACTTTTTCGTAAAGTTTTTTATTTTTTCAGATAATTTAGTAGAGGCGATTTCTTCTCTTTTTTCTTCAATCATTGCGGTTAAGCCATTGAAAGCGATTACTGATTTTAAAATGCAGGAGTAAAAAAATTGTTTTGTTAGTCTAGCAACAGCTCAAACAAAAACAGCCAACCGTGAAATCTTTCGATTTCACGGTTGGCTGTTTAATCAAAACTGTTACATTTAAGATTCACTTATTCATTCGGTTCAGCAGGTTTAGAAATGTCTTCTATCGCAGCTCCCGCATGTTGGTCGGACGGATCTTTTACCGCTACGTCGCCAAGTGCCACGATGCCAACCAATCGATCGCCGTCTTCGACAATCGGCAGGCGCCGGATTTGATTAGACGCCATGAGTGTTGCGGCGTCTTCAATGTCCATGTCGGCTGTGCCTGTCACTAAGTTAGATGAAATGATTTGGCCGACTGGCGTGTCGAGCGCAAATTGGGCGGCGATTCCGCGGACAACGATGTCGCGGTCGGTAACGATGCCGACGAGCCGGCCATTTTCAGCAACCGGGATCGAGCCGACATCGAGCGTCATCATCTGTGTGGCCACTGCTTGGATCGGCGTGTCGGGAGTGCATGTTTCTACATCTGTCGTCATAATTTCAGTAACTTTCATGATTTATTGCCTCCTTTTAGTTTTCACTATCAGTTGCATTGTTCATGAAGAGAAATAAAACCGGTTACACCATTCTCGATTGGGATTTGTCCATGCCGAGTGCTTCCTTTAACGGGCAATAGTGGACAATCCCTTCAGCAACTTTTTGCGCGCCCATCATCGAAACAAACAGCTGCCCTCCTGACGGCTTGTTGTTTGCCATTTTGGCGATCGACCAGGCAAGCAGCGTCAATCCACAGGTGATGCGAACCATTGAATCAATCGTTCCAATGTTTTGCTTCATGCGACTTCCTCCTCCATTTTCCAGTTCACCTATAGTGTTCCCGTTTCTTTTTGAGCTAAACGAATTGTTGTCCTCAGAACAAAGGCAAGTATGAAGATGGATGCTTTTCGCAAGCGAAAAGCGGAAAGGCTGACGAGATTGCGCACGCTCGGCGAGACTTGTGCACGCTCACGCGAAAATACGCACGCTCGGCGAAACTTGTGCACGCTCACGCGAAAATACGCACGTTCAGCGAATCTTGTGCACGCTCACGCGAAAATACGCACGCTCAACGAAATTTGCGCACGCTTACACGAAAATACGCACGCTCAGCGATTCTTATGCACGCTCACGCGAAAATACGCACGTTCAGCGAAACTTGTGCACGCTTCAAAAAAAGCCGGCCTCAAATCCAATGAGGTCGGCTGCTTATTATTCAAATTTAGGAGCGACTCGTTTTTTCGTTGCTTGCTCATATGCATACGCCAGCTCAATCAAACGCGGCTCACTCCATGCGAGGGCGCTGAACGTGATGCCGACTGGCATGCCTTTATTCGTGTAGCCGGCTGGCACGGTGATTGACGGATAGCCCGCTTTTGCCGGCATTGCCGCGCCGTGGTTGTTTTGGAATAACAACGCATCCAAATTATGCTCCGCCATGACACGGTCGATGCCTTCCGCAGCCGACGTGCGGAGGTCTGTTTCGCGATGCTCCAAATAAGTCGGATCTTGCGGATCGTCGCTCAACGCCTGCGCTTTTTCAAGTTCCACTTGGCCAAACTTCATCCGGATGACCGGGTCTTCGCGGTTGAACTCGATGACATCTTCGAGCGATTTCACCGGCACGTCGCTTGATACGCGGCTCAAGTAGTCGTTGACGCCGCGCTTGAACTCGTACCACAACACTTTCGAATCAAATTCATGCTTCGGAATCTCAACTTCTTCAATGATCGCACCTAGCGATCTCAGCTCGCCGATTGCCTGCTCCATGACGATGCGCTCGTCTTTGCCTTCATCGCTCAAGAACGAGCGGTCAAGGCCGATGCGTGCGCCTTTTAACGCATCCACTTTCAAATGCGGCGTATAGTCAAGCAATCCTTTGCCGACACTCGCTTCCGTCGCTAGGTCGCGCTCGTCCACTCCGGTCACCACGCCAAGCAGGATCGCTGCATCTGCTACCGTCCGCGCCATTGGCCCCGCTGTATCTTGGCTTTCCGCAATCGGAATGATGCCCGTGCGGCTGATGAGTCCGACAGTCGGTTTGATGCCGACAATCGAATTGGCGCTGGCCGGACTCAAAATGGAACCCGACGTTTCCGTGCCAATGCCGACGACTGCAAAGTTCGATGCGATGCTTGCGCCCGTGCCGGAACTTGAACCGCCGACGCTTCCCGCTTCAAACGTTTCCACCCCGTACGGATTTTTCACTTGGCCGCCGAGGTTGCTAAAGCCGCTTGGCACGTTTTCCGTCATGAAATACGCCCATTCGCTCAAATTCACTTTGCCAAGGATGATGGCACCTGCCTGGCGCAGCTGCGTCGCCACAAACGAATCCTCGATCGCGTAATTTTCTTGAAGCGCAATTGTTCCGGCCGTCGTCGGCATATCGTCCGTTGTGTCGATATTGTCTTTCAATAAAACCGGAATCCCGTACAGCGGGCCTTGCCCTTCCTGCCCGCGCATCCCGTCCAACTCTTCCGCGATTTTCAAGGCATCCGGATTGAGCGTCAACACTGAATTTATTTTCGGGCCGTGCTTGTCATATTTTTCAATGCGGTCTAAGTAGGCCTGCACCAATTCTACAGAAGTCAGTTCGTTATTTTCAAACGCTTGCTGGATATCGTAGATCGTTGCTTCTTCAAGTTCAAATGTGATTTTTTCCACGTGTACGCCCCTTTTCTAAGGTGTAAGAATAAGTTCTGTTTTCTATTTTATATCGGATTGCCCAAATTGGGTATATATTTAGAAAATAAAATCTCTTGCTAGTATACCCTTTAGCGAGTTTCGACAAAACGATTCGAGTCTTGTGAAATTACTTTTAGACTCGAATCGTTTACAATAAAATAGCCAGTTGGCAATTAATTCAATTTACAGAGAAAAGGAGCCATTCAGTATGAACTATGTAACGTTAAACAACGGCATAAAAATGCCTCAGCTCGGATTTGGCGTTTGGCAAGTGGAAGACGACCAAGCGACAGCTGCAGTAGCGAAAGCAATTGAAGTCGGCTATACCTCCATCGACACGGCAATGATCTACAAAAATGAAAAAGGTGTCGGCAAAGCGATTCAAGAAGCCGGCGTTCCCCGCGGCGAATTGTTCATCACAACAAAAGTGTGGAACAGCGACCAAGGCTACGAAAACACATTGCGTGCGTTCGAAGAAAGCTTGGAGCGATTGGAACTGGACTACGTGGACTTGTATTTGATCCACTGGCCAACGCCTGAGTTCGATAATTACATCGATACATACAAGGCGCTTGAAAAATTATACAAAGACGGTCGTGTGAAAGCGATCGGCGTCTGCAACTTTGAAATCGAGCATTTGGAACGTTTGCTTGCAGAGTGCGAAGTGGTACCGGTCTTGAACCAAGTCGAATGCCACCCGTACTTGAACCAAGCGGAATTAAAAGCATTCTGCGCAGAACACAATATTTTTGTTGAAGCTTGGAGCCCGCTTGACCAAGGCGGCGAAGCGCTGAAAGACGAAACTATTGTTAAAATTGCCGAAGCGCACGGCAAAACGACAGCCCAAGTCATCTTGCGCTGGCATTTGCAAAACAACTCGATCGTTATTCCAAAATCCGTAACACCTTCACGCATCGAAGAAAACTTCGACGTCTTTGGTTTTGAATTGACTGACGAAGAAGTGGAACAAATCAACGGATTGAACAAAGACCGCCGCAACGGCTCACATCCGAACGAAATGCACGTACGGTGATTATTGAAGCTCGTCCCATTTGGGATGGGCTTCTTTTTTGTTGGGGTTTGGTCGCGAGTTACGACGTATCGGCGTTGAATTACGACGTACGTGCGGGGAGTTGCGACAAACGGGGCTTGAGTTACGACAAAGCGTCAGCGAATTACGACAGAATAGCGACGAGTTACGACAAACGAGCATCGAATTACGACCTACGGAACTTGAGTTACGACAAACGCCTCACGAGTTACGACAAATTATCTCGCCGCCCCAAGTTCAAAATCCAAAACCCATATGGAACTGCCCGCTCGCGCGGCCAGCTAAAAAGAAGGCTGGCGCCGATCGCCCAAAATTTGATAGCCGATGCGAATTACGACCTATTGGACTTGAATTGCGACAAACGGGGCGTGAATTACGACGTATTAGACTTGAGCTACGACAAACGAGCACTGAGTTACGACCTACGCTCTACGAATTACGACAAACCGCCCTGCCCTTTCGCATTTCGCGTCAGCGAAATGCATCCATCTTTCTTTTCCTATGAGAAGGCTAAAAGCACTTTTTTCACTCCCCACCCGAACCAAAATCCATATGGAACTGTCCGCTTGCGCGGCCAGCTTAAAGAAGGCTGGCGCCGCTTCCACTGGAAACTTGATCGCTACCGGCGAATTACGACATACTTGCGATGAATTACGACCAACGGCTCACAAGTTACGACGCAACCTTCTCAAATTACGACAATCCAACAACGAGTTACGACCTACGCCTCCTGAATTACGCCCACTCGCCTATGAATTACGACCAACCCCTCCCCGCCCTTTCGCATTTCGCCCCAGCGAAATACATCCATCCTTTCTCCACTCCATCAAAAGAAAAAGCCATACCCAAAACCCCAAAAGGTCCCGGATACAGCCCACAATCACTTGCTCTTCACTTTGATTTCCAACTCTTCGCCATTCGTCTCGATCACGTTCTTGTACCACTCGAACGAACCTTTTTTCATTCGCTTCATGGAGCCGTTGCCTTCGTTGTCGCGGTCGACGTAGATCATGCCGTAGCGTTTTTTCATTTCGCCGGTTGTAAACGACACGATGTCGATGATGCCCCATGGCGTGTAGCCCATTAAGTCGACGCCGTCGTGAATAACCGCTTGTTCCAATGCTTCGATGTGCGATTTTAAGTAATCAATTCGCTGCACATCGTGGATCGAGCCGTCTTCTTCTATCGTGTCAATGGCACCAAAGCCGTTTTCGACGATGAACAACGGGATTTGGTAGCGGTCGTACAGGCGGTTCAAGGCGTAGCGCAATCCTGTTGGATCGATCGCCCAGCCCCAGTCGCTCGATTGGATGTACGGGTTTTCAATGCCGTTCGGCAAGCCGCCGTTGACGATATCGCCTGAATTGTCGTTTTCGATGTCGCTTTTGACGGTTGTGGACATGTAATAGCTGAAGCCTAAATAATCCACTTTGCCGTTCATGAGAATTTCCTCGTCGCCTTCTTCAAACTGGATGTTGTAGCCTTCGCGTTCAAATTCTTTCAACGCGTAGCTCGGGTAATACCCGCGTACGTGGACATCCGGGAAAAAGTAACGCTGGCGCATTTCTTCTTCAGCCAGCATGACGTCCGCCGGGTTGGACGAATACGGATAAATCGGCACATGCGAAACCATCGCTCCGATTTGGAAATCCGGGTTGATTGCTTTACCAGTGGAAACTGCCAATGCGCTCGCAATCAATTCGTGGTGCCCAGCTTGGTACATCACTTCTTTGGCGTTTTCGCCTTCTTTGACCGTAACACCTGAGTTGGTCCATAAGAAGATCGGGTTGCGGACGTCCATTTTGTTGTTGATTTCGTTGAATGTCATCCAGTATTTCACTTTGTCTTTATAGCGGGTGAAGACTACTTCCGCAAACTTCACAAAATAGTCGACAACTTTCCGGCTGCGGAATCCGCCATACTCTCTTGCCAAATGCAGCGGCATTTCAAAATGGGACAGCGTGATGACCGGCTCGATGCCGTGCTTCAGCAATTCATCAAACAAATCGTCGTAAAACTGCAAGCCTTCTTCATTTGGCTCCGCTTCGTCGCCTTTCGGGAAAATGCGGCTCCAGCCGATCGACGTGCGCAAGCATTTCAAGCCCATTTCAGCAAACAGTGCAACGTCTTCTTTGTATTTATTGTAAAAATCGATGGCTTCGTGGTTTGGATAAAATTTGCCCTCTTCGATCGTTTCAGTGATTTCCCGCGGCACGCCGTGTGCGCCCGCCGTCATAACGTCGACAACGCTCGGCCCTTTTCCGCCTTGGTTCCATCCGCCTTCAAATTGGTGAGCGGCTAGCGCGCCGCCCCATAAAAAATTGTTTGGTAATTTACCCATTCAAATCTCTCCTTATTTGACAACCGTCAACAATTTCTGGCTGACCAAGCTGTCTTTAATATTTTCAACGATGATTTCTTTATACGATTGCGTATTCGTGATGATCAAAGGCGTCGTGATTTTAATGCCTTCGTTTTCAATAAATTCCCGGTCGAATGTAATCAGCAAATCGCCTTTTTTGATTTTTGCACCATCTTCCACGTGCAGCGTAAACGGTTCGCCGTTCAACTTCACCGTGTCGATTCCGATATGCACAAGCAGTTCGACGCCTGAATTTGAACGCAAGCCGATTGCGTGTTTCGTCAACGCGATCATGACAACCGTTCCGTCAAATGGCGCGTATAATTTATTGTCCAGCGGCTCGATCGCAACTCCTTGCCCCATTGCCCCTGAACTGAACACTTCATCCGCCACTTCCGAAAGCGGAATGACTTTGCCTCTAAGCGGCGCATGAATCAATTCCTCGTTCATGTTCACCACGTCTTGTTCCGGAATTGCAGCTGCATCTTTCACCGGGTTCTCGCCAAATCCAAAAATTTGAATCAAGACAATCGGCAGCACGATGGCAATCGCCGTCCCGATCAAAATCCCCCAAATCGACGATGGCACTTCAGAGCTGATGCCGTTGACAATTGTCAGCGGCCCCGGAAGCCCGGCATACGCAAAGTAGTTAGGATTAAAGAAACTGGCCGTAATGGCACCAACTGCACCACCGATGCTGCCGAAAATAAACGGCTTCTTGAATTTCAATGTAATCCCGTAGATAGCAGGCTCGGTGATCCCGAAAATTCCGGTCACTCCAGCGGACACACCCAGCTTGCGCGTTTCCTGGCTTTTTGATTTGATGATCACGCCGAGCACCGCACCGATTTGTGCGATAACCGCAATCGTCTGGTATGCCTGGAACGAATCCCGGCCATACAAATCAAAGTTCGCCAAGACCATCGGCGTAACGCCCCAGTGGATTCCGAAAATGACGAGCACTTGCCAGAATCCGCCGATCAATGCACCCGCTACAGCCGGTGCGTTTTGAGCCAAGAAGTTGTAGCCGTTGGCAATGCCGTTTGCTCCCATTGTGGAAAGCGGCCCGATCAACAGAATCGTAAATGGCACCATGATGACCAAACACAAAAATGGAACGAATAACGGCCGAATCACTTCGTTCATGCGTTTGTTCAAAAAGCGTTCAACGTACGACAACAGCCACACTAAGAAAAGCGGCGGCAAGACTGAAGAAGTGTAAACCGTTTCCGACAACGCAAGCCCCAAAAACGTCACTTGTTCGCCCGCAGCAATTCTCCCTGCGATTTCCGTCCACGTCGGGCTGACGAGTGCTGCACTCGCTGCTACCGCGATATACGGATTGGTTTTAAAATGATTTGCTGCCGTTATGGCAATAAAAATCGGCAAGAACGTAAACGGCGCCCACGAAATGAAACTGAACACTTCATATGTACCTGTCGATGAGAAGCTCGGAAATAATAAATTGATTAATATTAATGCCCCTTGCAAAATACCTGCTGCGGCCAAAATATAAACAAACGGTGCAAAAACAGCGGACATTGTTGCAATGACCCGATTTAAAATGGTTCCTTTGTTTTCATTGGGTTCCGCTGATGTATCCAGCTGGACCAAGTTCGAAAACGCTTCGTACACTTCCCCCACGTGCTGGCCAATGACCACTTGGAATTGTCCGCCGGTTTCAACTACCGTAATGACGCCCGGCATTTCCGAAACCGCCGCTTTCGCTTCCGGTTTCGAACGCTTCAACACAATCCGAAGCCGAGTCGCACAACGTGCTGCGCTGACGATGTTTTCTTCTCCGCCTACAGCTTCCAATATATCTTTCGCAAGTTTTGAATAATCTCTAATTTTTTCAGCCATTGCTAGCCCCCCTTTTTTGTTCACGCTTTCATTCTAATTGTACCGGTACAATTAATCAAGTACCTAACAAAAATATTATGTGTTTATAATTTAAGGAGAGAGCTAACGGCGAGTTTATGCTATAATTTGCGTAATCTGTTTATCACTTAAATAATGAGGAATGTTTATGTTAAAGTACGAACACATCGCCGACGAACTTGAAAACTACATTGAAGAACACAAAATGCAGCAAGGCGATAAACTGCCGGTGCTGCAGGAGTTGATGAGCCAGTTCAGCGTCAGCAAAAGCACCGTCATCAAAGCGTTGGAGCTTTTAGAGAAAAAAGGCGTCGTCTTCCAAGTACGGGGCAGTGGCATTTTTGTCCGGCGGCATAAACGCAAAGGCTATATCAGCCTGCTGTCCAACCAAGGATTCAAAAAAACATTGGAAGAATTTCAGATCACGTCGAAAGTGATCGTCCTAGACGTCCGCAAGCCGACCAAAGAAGCGGCGCTGAATTTAAACGTCAACCTGGATGACGATGTCTTTTACGTAAAAAGAGTCCGGTTTATCCAAGGACAGACGCTTTGTTTGGAAGAATCGTATTTCAATAAATCCATCATTACGTACTTGAACAACGAGATCATCTCGGAATCGATCTTTAACTACATTACGGAAGGATTGGGATTGAATATCGGTTTTGCCGACACGTTCTTGCATGTGGATAAGTTAAACGAAGAAGAAGCAGAGTATTTGGGCTTGGAAGCGGGCGATCCGAAGCTGTATGTGGAATCGATATTCCATTTGACCAACGGCCAACCGTTCGATTTTTCGAAAGTGACGTATAATTACGTGCAGTCGCAGTTTTTTGTGCAAGCGATATTGTAGATGGGCTTGGTTCTCCTTATGAGGGATCGGGCTTTTTTTGTGTGAGATGTGCGCGAATTACGACGTATTGCGCTCGAGTTACGACGTATATGCTGCGAATTACGACATAGCTCGGACGAATTACGACTAAGGCGTTAGTTGGCTGGGCGGCGAGTTACGACCAAACTTGCTCGAATTACGACGTACCAGCCGCGAATTACGACATAGCCGAGACGAGTTACAACCAAACGATAATGAATTACGACATACGCGTCTTGAATTACGACAAACTATTCATATATCTTCACTTCCTTACCAAAACCCTAAAAGATAATTGGAACTGTCTGCTATCGCAGCCAGCTAAAAAAACGCTGGCGTCGCTGGCGAATTACGATCAACGCAAGCCGAGTTACAACAAACGGGGTTTGAATTACGACAAAACGATAGCGAGTTACGACGTACCAGCCTCAAATTACGACATAGCCCGGACGAATTACGACATAGCTGGCTCGAGTTACGACGTACGTGCCTTGAATTACGACAAACCGCGCTCTGCCCTTTCGCATTTCGCGCCAGCGAAATGCATCCATCTTTCTTTTCACGCAAGAAAGTTCGCCGCACTTTCTTCACTCCCCGCCAAATCACAACCTCATAAAAAAGAACCCAGAAAGCGTTCCCGCTCTCTGGGTTCTACAATCATTTATTCACTTCCCGCAACACTTCTTATACTTCTTCACGCTCCCGCACGGGCAAGGATCGTTCCGTCCGACTTTTGACTCGGTTCCCTGAATGACAAATTCGTGTTTCGGAAGCGGCATTAAGTTTCCACTACTAGAAAGTTCTTTCGGCGAATGTCCGCGGTTTGCCCAGAGGCGGTGATGATTCGAGAAGTTGATGGCTTTTCCGGCGATTTCTTTGATG
This sequence comes from Planococcus sp. YIM B11945, assembly GCF_050864155.1. Lineage (NCBI taxonomy): Bacteria > Bacillati > Bacillota > Bacilli > Caryophanales > Caryophanaceae > Planococcus > Planococcus sp. YIM B11945. Next base: position 479,683 of record NZ_JBOZWR010000003.1, read on the forward strand.
TCCCGTTCGTCTGAGACTTGAACTTCGGCCAATAAACCCATCAACGAGTTATTAAAACCGGTGTCCAATTGAATGTTCATCGCAAATTTATGGATGGCACTGTCCACGCCGGTCGAGTGAAACTTCGGAAAATACGGTTCCAGCACGCGGCGAAGCGCAGTGTAAACTGGCGTCTATTCTATATAGAAAGCATCTGCATAACGAAGCAGCTCGGATTTATTCGGCACATGCCAATCTTTCTCACCTTGTTCTTTCAAAATTTGGTCTTTCGCATCTTCGTGCAAGACGTAAGCATGCGCAAACTCCAACCCGTTTAATGTAGCAATCGACGTCTTCGCCCGCTCTTCCCGCTCCGGCCCATTGAGCACTTGGAAAACTTGGTTAAGATTCAAATACCATTTCGAGTTTTGCTTATTAAATATGTCGATGATTTTCTGAAGCGGCACCACACCGTATAAATTTGTGCAGGCATCAACATATGACAAAAACAGTTTCGGCTCGAAACCATCAGGCAGCGGCTTCTGCGCTATTTTCTCATCTTCCACATAATACTTATCCGAAATTATCCGGTAATTCTCATGGTTGATTTTATCCCATTCGGTCTTTTTCAGCTTCATCTCACGCAAAAAGCCATTAATCCTGCCACGATCATATGGCCGGAAGCGCTGTTCTTTGCTCCACCAAAGCATGTGCTCGTGATCAGAATGCGTTTTATCCGCGAGTACAGCAAGCATGTGCCGAAATCCGTGAACCCCACCAACATCTTCCGGTGGTGCATCGCCTGCCCCGTCCAATAAAACCGGATAGCCGAAATGGAAATCGTCGACGATTTCCTCCAGCTGAATTTCAAATTCCCAATTGTCCCCAAAATCATATCGATACTCAAGACGGCCATACTTCTCCAAAAACACATCAATCTTTGTCGACTGCGGCTTACGGACCATCACCGTCTTCTTCTTTTTCGCTTTTTCGTAAATGTCCGGTTCATTGGTAATCAATAAATTTTCTTCCGGCAGCCGGAACTCATGAAAATGCTGGGGAAAATCCATGTATTCACTTTGAAAATTCGTGACATTTTGAATAACCGCATGCAGCCGCTGAAACGTCACCCCAGCCGGCAGGACAATGCGCCGCCAAACCGGCGGTTCCATATCGATCATTTGGATAGTTAGTATATATGCTTTCATGCTATCATCCGTTCGTTTTCTTTTAGCATAGCATAATGAACAACCATCGCGAATTACGATAAACAAACAGATGCTCACTTACGACAAAAAGCTTTACTCAGTTCCTCATATAAACAATATAAATAGAAGGCGACTCAGCAAAATACCAGAGTCACCTCATCGTATCTTCTATTAAACTAAATATCCCTTACTCATTCTTCATAGATTTTTTCGCATCATATTTTTTGCTGATGCGAGCAGTAATCAAAATAAGCCCTAGGTTTAACAAGGACCCCGTTACTCCCCAAAAAGCAACAGCTGTTACATCGTTTAAAAACACATAGTATCCGGTAGCCATTGACGTGGACCATACAGCTAGCATAAAAACTGTATATCCCAAGTGAAAAGCTTGGGCAGATAAAACTGGAAGAGCAACTACACTTGGCCGGTTTATAAAATTCGTAAATGACCAAAATGCAATCCACCTTGCATATTCACCAGCCATGCCCCAGTCTGCCCCAAACACCAAACTGAAAAGCCACGGCCCTAATATTATTACAGTGCCAAAAGGAATGGTACCAATCAACGCTAATGCAATTGTCGCTTTTTTAATTAAAAAAGATAAAGATTCTTCATTTTTGGCTGCATCTGCTATACGCGGATAAAAGACATCTCCCACTGACTTCCCAATTATGTGAGAAGGGAAAAAAAGGACAGTTCTACCTAAAGCAAAAAACCCTGCAGCTACCGGCCCAAAAAAACTTGATAATAATAGTATAGGCAAACTTTGTGAAACAGCATTAATTAAACTTTGAGGAGCTCTGAATAATGGGAAGTCAAGATGTTCTTTTGCCACACTTAAAACGGATGTGTAACTTTCATTTTCACCATAGTTAGGTTCATATGCTGATTTTTTTGCAAATCCAATCATCATAAAAGCTTTCATCCCATCATTGATAGCCGTTAAAAAAATTAAAACTGCCGCTATCGGAACAAAAAAACCAATTCCAATTTTACTGCCTTGATTTATTAATACTTGAAGAAATGTTACTTTTGCCGTTATTTTAAATTGTTTTGTTCGAATAAGCCATTGCTCAGCTATTTGTGTTAAGCCTGCAAAAATTATAACAATAGGTAATAAGTATATAAAAGCACCCATTTCTTCCATCTTAAAAAGCGAGACAATACGATCATTAAAAACTAGGAGAAGCACTGTTAAAACAAAGGCGTAAATCACCGAAATGCCTATGGATAAACGAATTAATGCTTTTGCATCAGCATCGCTTTTTGGCAAGACAATTGCATTGGAATAAGTTAATGCAGCAACCGGTGTAAATAAACCCATTATCGCTATAAAAGTACCCATAATACCAAATGCTTCAGGACCATACAACCGAGTGATGATCGGCGAAGCAAGCATTGAAATTATTTGGGCTGACGCTGTACCAGTCATTACAATTACTACGTTTTTAATAAAAGGCTTATTAACTAATTTTTCTATTTGAGAGACCATGCGGTTCTCTCCTTTGCCAAATAGTTTCCCTTTAGTTTTTTTTACAAAAGCAATTCTTCCTTTAAAACTTAGTATGCTCCTCTTCTAATAAAAACTATTATTATTGTAATAAGCAATATTTTTAAATCCAATAATAAGCACTGATTATAAATGTAATACAGTTCTAAATCGGTTCTTTCAGGATATCCCACACAACTCCTTCCTCTTATTTGCCAATATCCTGTTATTCCAGGTTTAACCGAAAGAAATATCGTTTTTTTCTCGTTATACTCATTTAATTCCACTTCCACTATTGGACGTGGCCCAATTAAGCTCATATCTCTTTTCAATACATTTATTAATTGGGGTAATTCATCTAAACTACTTTTCCTTAAAAATTTTCCTACCTTTGTAATGCGCGGATCTTCTTCTGGATTTAGCTTGTAATTATTTCTAAGATATTTTTCATATAATTCACTATTGCATTTAAGTTTTTCATCCGCTCCATCCACCATAGAACGAAACTTGTACATGTAAAAAGGTTTTCCGTATTGACCGATTCGTTTTTGGCGAAAAATGACCGAGGCTTTATTGTCTTCGCATTTCAGCAAAATCGAAATACCAATAAAGAACGGCAGAAGTAAAAGGATCCCAAAAAAAGAACCCATTATATCAATCAAATTTTTTGAATAAATGTAAAAATTTGTTCGACGAACATAAAAATTCTCTAAGGAATTAGCCGACTGTTCCCCGACTACAGGCTCTTTCTTTATATTTATAATTGACAAGTTTTTCCCCACCTTCAACTTTTCAGTATTCCAATAATCAAACCGAAGCTTTTGTGATTATTCTTTCCACTGAAGGTCTGCCAATCGAATAATAGTCAATAGCATATCGTTTCACTTCATTTAAAGAAAAACAATTCCGTCCATCAATAACAAGCGGATTTTTCATCGTTTTAAATAACTCTAGATTCATATTTTTAATTTCATCCCAGTCAGTAAGGATTAACACTGCCTCACTGTTTAAAATAGTTTCTTCTATAGTAGAACGATATTGAACGCTAGCATTTAAAACTAATTTCGCTTTTTCCATAGCAATGGGATCGTAGGCTAAAACCTTCGCTCCATGCTTAATCAATTCTTCAGTCACCAATATGGCTGGCGATTCTCTTACATCGTCTGTATTTGGCTTAAATGCAAGACCTAATACAGCAATTTTTTTGTTAACTAAAGTGGGGTAAATAGCTTTAAGCTTTTTAATTAACAATACTTGCTGATTTCTATTTACATTAATTACACCTTTTAACAATTCAAAATCGTAATTCAAATTCCCGGCAATCTGTATTAAAGCTTTGGTATCTTTCGGAAAACAAGAACCTCCATAACCAATTCCTGCTTTTAAGAATTGGCTGCCTATTCTTTTATCCATCCCCATTCCTTTTGCTACATCTTCGATATTGGCATCCAACAATTCGCATATATTGGATATCTCATTTATAAAACTGATTTTTGTCGCTAAAAATGCATTGGAAGCATATTTAATCATCTCTGCGCTTTTAATATCTGTTTTATAAATAGGGATTCTAAACGGTTTATTAATTTCTTCTAAGACTGTTACTGCCTTTTCACTAGAAGTTCCAATTACAATCCGATCTCCATAGAAAGAATCATCCAAGGCTGAGCCTTCTCTTAAAAACTCAGGGTTGGAGGCCATATCTATCTGAATATTATTAACAAGGTGGGCATTAATAATTTTCTCCACTTTCTCATTTGTCCCTACCGGTACAGTGCTTTTTATTACGATTACTGAATCTTTCTCTAATTGGCTTGCAATGACTTTTGCTGCTTCCTCGACGTAAGTTAAATTAGCAGAGCCATCATCATTTTCAGGAGTTCCCACTGCAATATACACTGCATCGGCATTCAAAAATGCTTCTTGTTTATTTGCTGTAAAAAACAACTGATTTTCATTAATATTTTTGAGTATTAGCCTCTGTAATCCGCATTCATATATTGGAGAGATTCCTTGACCCAATTTCTTTATTTTATCTTCATCTATATCGAAACAATTTACACGGTGGCCAATTTCTGCAAGGCTAACCCCGGTTACTAAACCAACATAGCCTGTTCCAACTATTGTAATATTCATAAGGTGACCTCCAATATTAGAATATCGAGGCGTTTCTCAAAACAAAGAGTTTTCTATTCATTTCTCTAACTTCTTTTTTCCCCTCTTCATGAGTCAAGGCTCATTCGCCAAGAAGTCAGTAACATATCTTTTATGTCACCGCTCTTTTTTAAAAAACTGTTACTAGCATAGATTTTTTAGTTGATTTAATTGATCACATGTATCTGTTAGTTTAAGTCCCCTCCTCTTTCAATTTCGAATTTATAAAGAAACACATAAATTTCTAGAGTTAATATGTAACAGCCTACAAGTGTCATATTAGATCTTGATTACCATCAGCCATTATCTTTTTCATAACGTTGAATGGGAGTTATATTTAAAATAAACTGCATTTCTTAAAGCAGTGCTTTCATTACAGGTGGAAATCTAGTTTCCAAATAATCAGTAGATATACTTGTTTCCTTTACTTTTTGTCCAAAATTAAGCTTCTTTAAATTCAAATGAAACAACAGTGGAACACTTCTACACTTCATCTCTTTTCTTTAGCGCCTTGATACATTAAACTTCCTCTTTCTTTAGACAATTTAAAATTGTTGATTACCGCTCCAATTAAATTGGGGTTCGATAATAGAATTGCTTCTTTTGCCATTAAGGCTAGATCTTTATCAGTTTTACCTGAATCAACTACCAATATAGTGCCATCGCATTTGCTTATAAGTACTTTGCTATCTGCAACCGCTAAGACTGAAGGAGCATCTATTAGCACAAGATCGTATAATGATTTAACATGCTCCAATAATGAAGCCGTTGCTTCTGTGCCTAGCAATTCTGAAGGATTGAGCGGATTTGATCCACCGGGCAGCAAATCAAGGTTGTCTATTTCTGTTGCTTGAATTGCAGTTTTTATAGGAACTTGCAATGCTAAAACATTTGAAAGCCCTCTGAAGTTTTCTATATGAAAAATAGAATGCAACTGAGGGTTGCGCATATCTGCATCAATTAACAATATTCGCTTGCCTTCCATGGCCAAGACTGTAGCTAAATTTGCGATAGTAGTTGATTTCCCTTCTGAATGAGATGCAGAAGTAAAGACAATCGTACGGATAGTAGAGTCTGGTATAGAGAGTTGAAGATTTGTTCGTAAGATTCTATATTGCTCAGATATAAAAGATTTTGGGGTATGCTGAACCACTAGGTTATTAGTGGATTTCAATGAACCACTCTTTTTTTTATCCATATTCAAGCCTCCCTGCGTTCTAAAGTAACGGATTTACGTTTAGTTGTTTTGTCTTTGTTTATTTCAGGTGAAATAACTCCTAAAACGGGAATATCAAGAGCTTCCTTCACATCATTTTCAGTTTTTAGCGTAGTATCAAAATAATCCATTAAGAAAGCTAGTGCTATGCCGAGCATTGTTCCAACAAGCGCTGCTATAAAAAGATTTAAAAGCGGGTTTGGCTCTACAGGAAAAGAATTATTGCTTAGGACGGCTGGTGATAATATAGAAACGTTATCTACACTCATTAGCTCTTCAATTTCACCTTGAAATACATTGGCTAGTTCATTTCCAATGGATAAAGTGGCTTCTGCCTCTACATCCTCAACTAAAATTTTGATAACTTGTGACTCGTCGGTACTTTGAAGAGTTATTTTTCCACTAAGCTGTTCAGCAGAATAATTCAATCCTACTTGTTCTATAACCTGGTTAAGAATTGTTGGGCTTTTCATAATATCGCCATAGGTATTAATAAGATGTAAATCTGCTTGAATCACTTCTTCAGGCAGTTGCGTAATATCTTGTCGATCTTGATTCACTAAAATTTCAGTAGAAGATTGATAAAGCGGATTCACTATTAAGTACGAATATATTGCAACGACTAAAATAGAAAGCAATATTACTGAAAATATTAGTAAGATATTGTTCCTTAATACACTGATAACTTTTTTTAAATGAAAAGCTTCTTCTGTCATAGCGGATCCCTCCCTTAAAAGAAACTAATAAATTTTAATACACTATTTTCATGTAGGTCTTACAGTGACTTTTACTCTGCAAAAGGCTTCAATTTCTTCCCACTTATCAGTTGTTCGAAAAATATCCTCTTCAACTAATTCACTTCCTGTTTGTACTTCAATAATCTCCATGTCCGTAGTGGCACGAAGGGTATGTTTAGCTGAAAGTGGTATATGAAGAACATCGCCAGTTCTTACGTGGCTCAGTTGATCGTTAAAAACAAAGACTCCTTCGCCTTTAATAATCGTCCATACTTCACTGCGTTTATAATGCATTTGGTAGCTAAGATGCTTTCCCGCATTTACGCCTAGCCGTTTCACAAGAACCTGGTTCCCCTCGGGGTATTTGGTATATTCAAGTACACGATACCATCCCCATCTCCGCTCTTCATACATCGGGCGATTATTCAGTTTTTGAGAGTATTCTTTAACTTTAGTACTCGCTTCCTTATCAGCTACTAATATCCCATCTGGACTGGCAGCAACCACTATATTATTCAACCCTAGTAAAGTGATTGGAATATCCAATTCATTGACAATGTGTGAATTCTCCACTTCTTTATCGATAATTCCATTTCCTGTAATACATCCTGCCATTTCCTCCGTTAAGGTATTCCATGTCCCCAAGTCTTTCCAATATCCATCATATTGGAGCGATATAACACGTTTGGCTTTTTCTACAATTTCGTAGTCAAAACTAGATTTAACCAAAGTGTGGTAGCGCTTTAATAACTTGTTATACTCAACAGGTATATTTTTTTCTTTTAAAAACTTAATGATGTAACCTAGCTTAAAAGCAAAAACACCACAATTCCATAAAGCCTTTTTACTTATTAAATCTTCTGCTTGCTCTGCTGTTGGTTTTTCTTTAAAATAATCTACATTTGAATAGTGTATACTGTTATTTTTTTCAGATACAATATATCCATATTTTGTAGAAGGATAGGTGGGAGTTACACCAATAAGAGCTAAATCAGCTTCTGAAGTAAGCAATGCATTTTCCATTTCCTTTACTTTCTGATAAAAATGATTTTCAACAAATGGATCAACAGGCAGAATGCCGATAACTTCATTCAAACTAGTTTTACAGACGGAATATAAATACACTGCTGCTAAAGCAATAGCTGGAAAAGTATCTCTTCTTTCCGGTTCCATTACGATTTCTACATCCATTCCCAACTGCGTTTTAATCATGTCAGCTTGCGAAGTACTGGTAGCAACAATAGATTTTTCAGCTAGATTCGCATCTTGTAATTGCCCCCAAACTCTTTGTAGCATAGAAACTTTGTTTCCATCTGAATCGCTAAGTACTTTTAAAAATTGTTTAGATCTCGCATCGCTTGAAAGTGGCCAAAGTCGTTTACCAGAACCACCAGATAAAAGTACCAACCTCATATCATAACCTCCCTCGAATTATAAAATTCAAAAGCGTTTTTTTTTAGAATTTAGAATAAAAATTTAGTAAAACCCAAAGCTTTTTTCTAAAAATACAAAGTATAAAACCGATGATTGAATAATACTTTAATTCCAAAAAAAATACAATATAAATTTTCTATAATTTTAGAATATTCAGTCTATTTAATTTATTATAATAGTTTTTCAAAAAGCCTCGTCATTTCACTTTAGTTTAGTAGATTACTAAACTATTTTTTATAAGCTTTTCTTAATCTATCGTCACTAATTTATCCTAAAAAGTCTCTAATATTTCCCAAAACGTAAAGAACGTGTATATCCGTTTTTACCAATTTACGGTAATATTTTTTCGCGTTTATAATTCTAATATTTTAATAATATCTTTCTAATTTTCGCATTTCTAATATTATGAAACTAATATAATAAAAAAAATATTTTTTTTTGAAAAACTAGTGGAGAAACTCGAGATTTTTAGAGTAATATCGAGAAAAAAAGAGTCTACTTCTTCGGAGGATATCGCTTGTCCTCCACTAAATCTTGCCTTAGAGATCATTAACATTTTATAAGCAGGGATCTTACTAATTTAATTTTAAAATCTCTCATAAGTTTCAACTCATCTAATCCTACTAATCAACAATTTTGAAAGCACAAAAAAAGACTCTGGCACATCACCAGAATCATTTACCGCAGCATTGCTGGGGAATTTCCTTAATAACGCGCTATTAAAAACGTAATTCTTTACCGGTAGCCATTAATTGCTTAACGAATTGTGATGAATTCTTAAGGTTACTTGTCATACTTACTTACCTTCTTGACCTAATCTTTCCCTAATATTTAATAGGATTTAAATAAAATACGGTATTTATTTATAGATGCTTGTTTCGTAAAATAGTTTTCCAAATATAGTCTCCCGTTTCTTCCCATTTTTTCAAGAGTTTCTTTGTCTTGCTTGTAAAAATAATCAATTGAACTAATAATTCCGTTATACTCCTGAGGTTCTACTACAACTCCAGCTTGACTTTCCAGTATTAGTCTTGCCGCTTCGCTTCCTTGTTCTAAAACGCCTAATATGGGCTTGCCTGCAGCCATGACACCGTAAATTTTACTTGGAACCGAAATTCCTTTAATACCTTTTTGATTTACAACCAGATGAAGATCGGCTGCGTTTAATGAATAACGAATAAATTCTTTCGGCTGGTATGTAAGAAATAAGACGTTAGTAACTTGGTTTATTTTCGCATATTCCTCCATTTTTTGTTTTAGCGCGCCTTCTCCGATAAATACAAACATTAGGTCATCTATTTTTTCAAATTCCTTTGCAACTTTCATGATATTTTCCAAATCATAAAATAACCCCAAATTCCCGGAATACATCACCACAAATTTATTTAGTAAATTATATTTCATTAAAAACCCAGCTACTACGGAATGACTTTTATGGAGCGGTAGAATTTCTGACTCATCAGTCCAATTATTAATTACAGAATGTTTAGGGACATTTTTATTTTTAAAACGATGCTTTAATGTTTCTTTCATGTCTTGGCCAACCAATATAATATTATCAGCATAACGGCAAGTTAATTTATCGATTGCCTTAGCTAGTTTCAAAACTGTTTGGTTTTTTGTATACGATACAACAGCTGCTTGTTCTGGGTTGAAATCTTGAATGTTGTATATATGAATTGACCTCTTTAGAAGTTTCCCTATTGAACCTATTAAACCACCTAAAACAGGCGGCTGAGAAATTGTAAATATAATATCTATCTTCCGTTCTTTCAAGAGAGCAGAGGTCGCTAAAAAAAAATAAGAGGTGATGTACTTCAATCTACTTGTCTTTGAATTTTTGTTAAGTGGCGGAAGCTTTAAGCGAATGATTTCTATATTTTCCAACTTATCTTTTTCAAAAAACAGATCTTTTTTGATCACTTCTCCTGCATATCCAGGCTGAGCAGCAATTACCGTTATTTCAAAATCCTGTTGCAACTCTAAGCACAATTCAGTCATTAGTTGACCTGTAGAGGCTAAATCAGGATAAAAGTAGTTGACGACGAAAACTATTTTTTTACGGGCACTCATTTAACCCCTGCTTTCTATAATCAAATTTGTTAAAAAGTATTATTGAGCAGTAACCGATATAATCAAAGGTAATTTCATTTTTCTCAATTAGTTCGGATGAGGAGATACAAGATTATAATTCTTTAAAAACCACTCGTACGTTAACTGCAAACCGTGATCAAGTGAAATTGAAGCTTTCCATCCTAATTGGGTTAACTTAGTAACATCCACTAATTTTCTAGGAGTCCCGTCCGGCTTAGTTGGATCAAACACAATATCCCCCCGATACCCAACTGTTTTTTTTATTTTTTCAGCTAATTCGTGTATAGAAATGTCTTGTCCAATACCTATATTGACAATTTCATTGTCGTTATAGGTATTCATTAAATACACTGCTGCTTCTGCCAAGTCATCCGAATAAAGAAACTCTCTTCTTGGAGAACCCGTTCCCCATACTTCAACGGTAGGAGATTCATTAACTTTAGCTTCATGAAACTTTCTAATTAAGGCAGGCAAAACATGAGAGTTTGCTAAATCAAAATTATCATTCGGCCCATATAAGTTAGTCGGCATGATAGATATAAAATTAGTTCCATATTGTTTGTTATATGCCTCGCACATTTTAATCCCTGCTATTTTGGCTATTGCGTATGGCTCATTAGTTGGCTCTAGTTTTCCAGTCAATAAAGAGTCTTCACACATCGGTTGAGGAGTGTTCTTTGGATAAATACAAGTGCTTCCTAAAAACAAAAGTTTTTTCACATCGTTTTGATAAGCAGCGTCAATTGCATTTGTTTGAATCAATAAATTATCTCTTATAAACTCAGCAGGATAATTGTTATTGGCAGCAATTCCTCCCACTTTAGCTGCGGCTAAAAATACATACTCAGGTTTTTCTTCCTCAAAGAAGAGAGCTACTTTATTACGTTGAGTTAAATCAAGTTCCTTGCTTGTCCGATGAACTAAATTTCGATATCCCATTTTTTTTAGATTTCTCACTATTGCCGATCCAACTAACCCCCTATGCCCTGCAACGTATATTTTCGATTCTAAATTCATACTTCTCCCCCTCTTTTTAGAATGATTATTTGAATTTCAAAAATTTAGTAAATAAAAAGGCAAATAAAATATAAGCGGACATATAAGATATTCCGTTTATTAAATCTCCTCTTAATAAAAACAGCTGATAACCCATCAAAAAAGGAATTAATATTTTTATAAATGTTACCTTTGGAAATTCTAAATCTCTGATAAATTTTTTCTGTAATTTACTTGTAAGAAACCCATATAAGAAAAAGACAAAGAACACGCCTAAAAATCCAAAGTTAAGTAAACTCTCTCCCCATAACGGCAATGACAAATTTGTATATTCATAGCCCATTGCTTCAGATATTAATTGACCAGAACCAAGTGGCTTACTTTCCCACAAACTTCTAGGAACGAAGAATAAAAGAGCTCCTATAAGTTGAGTGCCACCGGCAATTCCAAACTCTTTAGTATACTGAACAGCATTCAAAATCTGCTGGAAAGCATCAAAATCTCCACTTTGTGTTATTTGATAAAGGAATGTATTTAAAGAAATACTATTTTCTCTTGAAACTCGAAATATATCGGAATATGGAAATACTCCCACTAAAAATATAGATAAAGCGATTGTCCATATACCAAAGAAGTATTTTTTCCATTTGAACATACTCATAAATAAAGCAATAATTAAAGTTCCAAACCAATATCTTGCATTCGACAGCGGATTACTAATAATCAAGTTCAAGACAATTAAAGCAAACACTATCCAATAGTACTTTGATTTCATTTTGCTATCTATTTCATTTTTGTAGATAAAAATAGTAATGACTAAGCACACAAAAAGTGGGACTCTAAGCAAATTAGTTAATATTAAAGATCCAGCTTTACCATATTCATTGTATTGGGCAGATCTTTCAAACCTTGTAATAAATAACGTAGAGAAGCCACCAAAATTCAGCAATAATAAAACGGTTAAAGTCAATGATAAAAAAGCCATAACATAAAGCCTTTTTTTATTGATCACCATAATTTTTTTAATCTGGGAAGTATCCATCATTTGTTTTTTTTGACTAGTAGTTTGATATATTCTGCTAATTAATATACCGATTTCATATGCTGCTATCCCAATAAGGACGATGCTTAATCCAGTAAGCTCTTCAAGAGCAGTATAATTACCTTCCCATGAATAATGGTTAGAAACACTATGTGCGAAAGGAGTTAACCCCATAAATACGTAGGTAAATACCCAAAATGATAATTCTAATACTCTTTGGTTGTTTTTCAATGTAAGATAACAAAGCTTAGAAGTAGAATAAATGATGATAATATATGCTACTATTGAAACTGTATTATAGGATAAAGAAGGATCATCTTTTACAATTAGATATGGAAAGAGCAGAAGATGAAGAAGAAAGATAATCAGTGCTAAGAAAGTTTTTGTAAACATAAGAACCTCCTCATTTTTTTTGAAATTTATATCTTTTTAGTTTTTCTACATGCCTTTATGTTTTAATACTGAATAAGAAAATGAAAAAACAATTAGTTTTTTTAATTTTCTAAATTATCAGATTTTTTATTTTATCCTACCTTAATATGAATTGTTTATCAATATGTATTTATTTGATATTAGACTTTTCTTTCTAAGATTAACCAACTTATTTAAATTCAAAAAACCATCCCTTTAAATGTAAAATTAAAGGATGGCTATTTCAAACGTATTTTTATTTTGTGATTTTATGGTGTCTTCATATTCCCTGCAAGTTTATTGTTTAGGCAGCTTCCATACACTCTTCTTTACTGCTTTGGTGGTCAAATGAAAAAATCAACGCTAACTATGCACCTTTAAACATACATCTTTTATTTTAAAACGTTTATAAAATTCTCCGCAAAACTTTTTGGATTTCTTTCTCTTCTAAAAGTAATACTAGCTTTATTTGCTTTTATCGAATATTCCTTTAAGTTTAGAAACACTTCATCTATTGCAGCTGCCAGCTTTAATGGATTTTCTGCTTGGAAAATCTCACAATTTCGATATTTTTCTTTAATAAGAGGAAAATGAATTATATCTGGCAGAACAACTGGCTTACCTAGTTGCATAGCATCAGTGAGAATTCCACTTTCTCCATTAAAATATTTGCGATATGGCAAAACAATAGCATCAGCAATATAAAAATATTTAAGTACATCTCCTTCTGGAATATATTTCAATACCATATAGACCTTAACGTCCACCTTAAGCTCACTTATTTTACTCTGTATAAAATTTCTTGTAAAAGTTTCTTCTTTTCCTACAATTAAAAGGGATATATTTGAATTTACGAATTTTAAGGACTCTATTAATATATCTACTCCTTTGTCGTGTCGAGTACCACCAAAATAAAGAAGTGTTCTGGCGTCAACTAATTCAATCGGCAATTTAAGAGCATTTATCATTTGATTTCTATTGCATTTAATACTGATCTTTTCTTTGATGGGGTAATCTAGCTTCGTCACATTTAATTCTTTATTAATTAGTTCTAGATTTTTTTTCGTCTCATTAGTGTGTACTAAGAAATGATGTTTATTATCTTTCTTTAATAAAGACAAGAACTTAATTTTGAGCTTGTTGTGTGGATACCAATGAAGAATATTAATGGTTTTAATTTTTTTAAAATCGAAATAATACGGTAAAATATATTGATCAAAATATAAGTTCACAAAAATACCGACGCCTTTTTTCTTCGCTACACTTTTCGCAAAATAATAATCTTTACATGTAGTTAACTGTTTCATTAGTTTCGGGAGAAATTTGTAATTGTTGCTCTCTTTTATTAAATCTATTTCAATATTGTTTTCTTTAAGGATTCGTAATTGGTCTTCTGTAATGTTTTTTGTGATGTAAACAACATCGTACTTTTCCTTTGTATATAGAATTAAATTTAAATTATAAAACCAATGATGGCCGGTATTAGTTACGTCAAAAAAAGCTATTTTCATAAGAACACTCTTTTCAGTAGACGTTTTATTAAGGTGCCTCTGTTTTTGTTCCTTTGTTAAGAAATATTATCAAGCATACTAATTTTCCTTCATTATTTTCATATACAAATTGAAAACTTTCTCTGTATTTATATTAGATAAATAATGAGCTTCCACTTCCCTTTTTGCCTTTTCACCCATTTTCCCAATTATTTTTTTTTCGCTTAAACTTAAAATTTTACTGGCTAAGTCTTTGGGATCTTTAGGGTTAAATAATAAGCCGGTTTCTTTATTTCTAATTATTTCAGATGTTGCTCCTGAATCTGATCCGATTACCGGCGTTCCAGCCAACATAGATTCTATAGTAGTTCTACCAAAAGCTTCTTTATCCGAACACATCAAAGTTATGTCATTGTTTATGTAAAACATAGATGTGTCTTTTTGATATCCATGAAAAACCACGTGATTTTCTAACTTATATAACTGGACCAATCTCTCTAATTCAACTCTATCAGGTCCATCTCCTACAATATTTAAAATATAGGATTGTTTCTTTGTCTCCACTAAATGTTTTACCGCTTCTATTGCTTCTCTTTGCCCTTTTTGTTTTATTAATGTACCTACAATTAATAACTTTATTACCGAGTCATTAACCGTTTCTTTTATTCCTTGAAGCTTTAAAGGTTTTATTCCGTTATAAATCATATCTTGCTTTTCCTTGTCAATTTTATCTTTGTATTTGTGCAACAAAGCTTTAGAAATAAAAATTACCTTATCTGAATAATTATTAATGAAATTGGTAGAAAATCCTATCCTTTCAAAATATAATCCGTAGTCTTCTGTCAAGAACTCACGTATATGCCAAATATGTTTTACTCCAGAGTACTTAGCAGCCAATGCCCCAACTGGAGTTACGCTCGAGTTGGTATGAACGATATCAAATTTTTTTTCTTTAATTATTTTGCTAATTTCCCTTCCGTAATATTTATTTATTTCAAATTTAACGATTCCTTTCAAATGATGCGGTTTAGTAGATACCCATGATTTAAACGGAAAAATTTCATAATCAATTTTCTTATTCACTAATTCTTGTTGTAACGGCCCTTTTGAAGGCAATACGATAAGCGGATTCACGTTATAAAAATCTCTTAGTTCTTCGACCAGGTAAAGCAATGAAAGGTTAGCCCCGTAAAGATTACTATAATGCGTTACGAATAAAACCCGCATATTTCAACCTCATTTCCCTCACCTATTTTTTTTATCTTTGAAAAAGCACTTAATAGTTTTTAATCATTCGAACATTTTCTTAATTTCTACCTCTTTGGCCACTTTTTGTAAATCTGCTTCAATCATAATTTTTATTAACTCTCCAAAAGAAGTTTTTGTAGGATTCCACCCCAACAGCGTTTGTGCTTTTGTTGGATCTCCCAGCAATTGCTCCACTTCGGCTGGTCTAAAAAACTTCGCATCCACATCTACAATTACTTCCTTAGTAGTTTTATTAATTCCTTTTTCTTCTATCCCTTTTCCTGACCATTCAATTTCAATACCAGCATGTTTAAATGCTAGTTCAACAAACTCTCTAACCGTGTGCATTTGACCAGTGGCAATGACAAAGTCCTCAGGTTTTTCATGTTGTAGCATTAACCACATACATTCCACGTAATCTTTAGCATATCCCCAGTCACGCAACGAATCTAAGTTTCCTAAAGTTAGTATTTGTTGCTTTCCTTGTGCAATGCGTGCTGCAGCAAGAGTGATTTTGCGTGTAACAAAAGTTTCCCCACGCCGTTCGGATTCATGATTAAACAAAATACCGTTGACTGCAAACATATTGTAAGATTCACGGTAGTTTTTGGTAATCCAAAACCCGTATATTTTTGCAACTCCATAAGGGGATCGCGGATAAAACGGCGTTGTTTCTTTCTGAGGAACTTCTTGAACTTTTCCAAATAATTCCGAAGTAGATGCTTGATAAATCCTAGTTTTACTTGTTAATCCCAGCATTCTTACAGCTTCTAAAATCTTCAGGGTTCCAGCAGCGTCGACATCTTGAGTGTATTCGGGCATATCGAACGAAACACGCACATGAGATTGAGCCGCTAAGTTATAAATTTCATCAGGCTTTGTTTCATTAATAATGCGAATAACACTTGATGTATCTGTGACGTCTCCATAATGCAGATACAATTTTTCACGATTTATGATCTTTTCTAATCGCTCTTGATTATAGGAAGAACTCCGCCGAACTATACCATGTACTTCATATCCTTTTTCCAATAAAAATTCTGCTAAAAAAGAGCCGTCTTGTCCGGTTACGCCTGTTATTAATGCTTTTTTCATATTGGCCTCCCATATGCAGCATTTTATTATGTTCTCTATTTTTAAAATAGCTGTTTTATAATGAAGTCATTCTGCTTCCATGTTATATTCAAAAATATAGTCATTAAATCGATCATTTTTGTTAAAGTTTCTATAGGCATAATCAATGCACTTATCTGTGTAATTTAATTCCTCATTATTCCTTATTTTTTTTATGGCTTTTATTAGCTCTTCAATATTGCCTTTTTCAACAATAGTACCTATTGGCTCTAAGCTGCTTTCGATGCTCCCGCCGGTATTAAAAGTTATTATAGGAGTTCCACAAGCTAATGCTTCTAGGTTTGTTGTCGGAAAGTTATCTTCCAAGGTTGGATTTACATATATATCCGCAGAAGTGTAAATTTCCGCTAATTGTTTGGCACTTTCTGTATTTCTTATACCTATTATGTTTTTTGGTAAACTTTTAATCTGTTTCTCCGTGAGACCTACCAATACCACAACTTCATCTGGCTCAATTTTATTGGCTAATTCTATAAAATAATGCAATCCTTTTCTTTCTCCCCATACATTGGCGACTCCTAAAATGACAAATTTCTCTTCCAAGTTGTTTTCTTTCTTAAACGAAGTAGGCGTTGGTTTAAAAATAGCTAAGTCTATGCCGTTATTGATGACCTTTACAGGATAGTCTTTTAAAAACGATTTTTTTACTAATGCTGACAACCATTTGGAGGGTGTGATAATAGTCATATTTTTAATTCCTGTTAAGAGTTCCTTTTTCTTTATATAATTTTCAAAAGAATTATCTTTTACTAAACTTTTAGGATATTCTTTTTTTTGAGGACATTCATAACACCCGGTTTCCCATCTATTGCACCCTATATAATCGAAATTACTGCAATGGCCGGTAAAAACCCAGCAATCATGCAAAGTCCAAAAAACCTTTTTGTTTGATTCTTTCAAATAATTAAATAGAACTTCAACATTAATGTAATAACCGTGTATATTGTGTAAATGAATGATATCTGGGTTAAGCTGTTTTACCTTATCAATAAATACTTCTGTCGCTTTTTTCGATCCAAATCCATGTTTATCAAATATCCTTGTTTTTGCAACATGCAAATACGTATCTGCTTTACTGCCAATTTTTAAAACATTATTGCAATTTCGGGGTTCACCTCGGCCATAAGCTATCCAGCTTTCGTATCCTTTTTCCACCAGTAGTGAATGAATATCTGTCGCAATTCTTCCAGTGCTTCCAATCCCACATACAAAGTTGATTTGGAGAACCTTCATTAATTTCCCCCCACATTCATTTAATCAATTCTTCTATAAAGATTTTGTTTCGTAATTGCGTCCTTTCTTGTCGCCTTTTCCAAAAGAAAATTGTTGTTTGCTGTATACAGACGATTGGAAACCTTCTGGATTTTTTGTTTGCCATCTCCAAGCATCTATACACATTTCTTCCAAGCTTTTTTCAGCATGCCATCCTAAAAGGATTTTTGCTTTTTCTGGATTTGCGTAGCAAATACCAATATCTCCTGCACGCCTTGCAGCAATCTGATAGGGTATTTCTTTTGCCGTAACTGCAGTGAATTTATCGATTATCTCTAAAACACTATAGCCTTGTCCCGTTCCTAGATTAAAAGTTTCAATTCCTTTATTTTCAAACAAATAAATTAGCGCCTTTAAATGCCCCTTTGCTAAATCAACCACGTGAATATAGTCCCTGACTCCAGTTCCATCTACTGTTTCGTAGTCATTGCCATACACTTGAAGTTGGTCTCTTTTGCCAATAGCCACTTGAGTAATATAAGGCACTAAATTATTGGGGGTGCCAATGGGATTTTCACCAATTTCTCCGCTTTCATGGGCGCCGATCGGATTGAAATACCGTAAAATCGTAATTCGCCACGAACAGTCGGAATGGTAAAGGTCATTTAAAATTTCTTCAATCATCAATTTACTGCGCCCATAAGGGTTAGTAGCGGATAATGGAAAACTTTCATCAATTGGTACTTTTTGAGGGGTACCATATACAGTAGCCGATGAACTAAACACTAATTTTTTAACCTTATGTTTTTTCATAATTTCGCATAACTGTATGGTTGAAGTGAGGTTATTGCGATAGTATTCCAACGGTTTTTCTATCGATTCTCCAACTGCTTTTAAACCGGCAAAATGCATGACTGCTTTGATTTCATGCTGTTTAAAGACCCTATCCAACGAGTCATAATCCAGCAAATCAACTTGATAAAAAGGAAAATCTTTTCCTGTCAGTTTCTTTATTTGATGAATAGAACCATTTTCACTATTAGAATAGTTGTCTACCACTACAATTTCATATCCAGCATTTAACAATTCCACTGCTGCATGGCTTCCTATATAACCTGCCCCTCCTGTAACTAAAATCATCCTTATTCCCCCCAGATTTTCTTTTCGCACTTATTTAATCTTAAATTCCACACTGATTACACTGATAAATACATGATTCACTTTTTATATATCAGAATATTCAGTTTATTATTAATAAATTTTATACTACTTCGCAGCATTTATCTACTTAATTTTGCAGCTGTATAAAATAAGCAATTTAGTTGATCAAGAGATAAAAATAAAGAATAACTATTTTTCTCCTCTTGCTTTATACTGTTAGTAAGTTTTGATTATATTTGGGCTAACTTATATTATTGAAATTCAAGTGGATGACGAAACATGACAAACTAGAGCGGCCAGAGACTCGCTGCAAAAGGGATAGGCCAAAAAATCATGTATGATGATTTTTTGGCCTATCCTTTTTATTCAAGCATGCATTTTCACTATTCCTTGCTATTCTATCGTAATCGTCTAGGTATATTCCCTATTTCCAAACACGTTCTTTTAAACTTAAATTTTATAGATAGGCGTAAATTTTTTTGTTTCCCCCATAACTAATTCGATTGGTTTACTCTTTTTCACTCCTGATTGCTCTGGATACTTTTTTCAGCTATATTTTTATAAGAAAACTGTATGATGCCTTTACTCATCGCTATCCGTTCCATATCTTTATACATTTTTTTATTGTTTATAATTTCAATAATTAATTCCTTCATTTCACTGATCTTCTCACTAAACAAAAAACGGCAATTACCATTTAAATCTACATGATCAAAACCTTCAATATATTTAAATACACAGGGCTTACCGAGACCAACTGCTTGTTCCCAAAAAACTGAATGCAATCCCGGAAATACTATCAAATCTGCTGCATAAAAGTATCTATAGGTGTGCTCTGGATTAATCCAGCCAGTGTATACTATACTTTCGTTTAACAAACTATTAAACTCCTCTTTATATTGAGGGTCAACTGATCCAAATACTAGAAGTTTAACGTTAGGCTTTTTAATTTCAGCAACGCTTTTCATTAAAAGTAAAATTTGTCTTTTGTTTTTATCTATTTTTCCACCGGTTATTATTAAAAAATCATCTTGTTTTATATTATATTTAGCTCTAACTTCATTGACGACACTAGTACTTCTTGCTTCCTCGACTTTTTCATCGTCAGCTCCTAGGACTAATAATTCGACTTTTTTCTTATTTATTTTATACATATCAATAAGAAAATTAACTCTAGCTGGTGAAACGCCATAAAACTTCTCAGTATATGGTTCTATATCTTTGGCATATTTCTTCCAAATTATTTTATGGAGAATATTTTTTGACACCCAATTAGTAGCACTATTAAAAAAATCAGAATGATTATCTACATATACTTGTATTTCCGGAAAATTTTTTATATATTTAACTACTTGTTTCATGTCGACAAATTGGCATCCATGAATAAAAATTATCTCTGGTTTTACCTGAGAGATAGAGGCGTATAATTTATCATATTTCTTAAACTTTTTATCCAACCTATTCTTTCCGCGTATGGGCAGACGTATCGTTCTAACTCCGTCTTCATTAATGTAATCTGTTTTTTCACTTAAAGTCATTTCTCCTTTATTATTCCAAATCCATCGGGAAGTAATAATCGTAACAGTATGTCCTAGTTTTTTATGATATTTTGTAAGCAAGTTTTCTTGGTAATTCCAACTATCCGTAACTGGACCACATAGACACAAATGCAAAATATCCATTACTTCATTCACTTCCTCTATCAACTAATGGATTATGATATTACTAATCGCAGCATATACTTCTCCGAAAAAACATAAAAATGGACTATTTCTTCATTTCCTATCTAATCCAGCCGCTTTTTGTTCACTTGCTGTACCCTTTTTCTATCTTGAAAGCTTTGTTTTATTTCGCTTTGTTTTATTTCGAATTAATTTTATCATTATTATTAACAAATTAACAGACTATTCAGAATAATTAAATCAGCATACGTGAGTTTTTAAAGTCATCTTCATTGAACAACGAGAAATTTAATATACACGCATTTCTCAAAATTACTTTAGCTTCTTCACTTCCCAATCAGCATCAAAGGCACAAACTGCCAACTAAAGCGCTCAGTTTAAAACTATGCTTAAGTATCGCCTCGAAGCACCAATAAAGCCGCTTCCGACAGTACTCTCTTACTCACCATATTAAATTTTTTCTCTTTTTATATCAAAAAGCTCACGTTCTATCTTCAATATAAAATCCACATCCGGCAGCCGGATGTGGATTTTACTTTACTTTCATTTTAAAAATAGATGAATATATAGCCTCTGCATTCCTCTATCAAAGCCAATCTGTTTACTTTTTCTTTCTTCTCCCCAACAAGAACATCGCCAGTCCAAACAGCACAGCAACAGCAATCCATACCCAAGTCGGTATGCCGCCTTTTTCTTTTTCGTCTGTTTCAGCAACTGGATTTGTCGTTTCTGCAAATTCCTGCACTTCATCATTTGAAATCGAGAATGCTTCATTGACCGCAAACTCTTGGCCGCCGGCTTTGCCGTTAACGACCAGCGTGTAGTCGCCATCTTCAAGCTGTTTATTGTTCCACGCAATCGGATAACGGATTTTGGTTTTTGGCGCCATGATGAACGAATCCATCGTGCCGCTGAACATTTCCGCTCCTTCGCTGTCCTGTACAGCGTACGTGCCCGACACATTGCCTTGGATCAAATCTGCGTTGTTTGCCATTTCAACAAAAACTTGAGCCGTAGTGGGAATAAAACCGGCAGTGCCAACAGAGAAATCCGCTTTTGATTCACCAGGTAAATTCAGCTGGATCGCCACCGCATACGTTGTCTCTGTATTAATGACAAAGTTTGCTTCGTCTTCTCCCACTTCTTCGCTGTCTTCCTTCACTGTTTCTTCAGTCACTTTAATACCGCCAAGAACCGTCTCACCAGAAATTTCCGGCACTGTCAGTTGAATCGGCAATTCCATGGTTTCATTCGCCGGAATCGTTACTGTTTCTTTCACGTCCATATAATCAACCAAGTGAATGCCGCCATCAAGCAACTCGGTATCTTCTGAAGTTGTTTCAGCTTCATAAAAGATGCCGCCGGCCGGAGATGTGTACGCATTTGATTTTTCGACACGTACGTTGATTGGCGTGTCTTTGGTGTTTTCCAATTTCAGCATTAACGTCATTTGCTCGCCCGGTTTGGCATTCAAATCGAAGTAGCCTTTAGTGGCTGGCACTTGGTTTTCGGGGTAAATCGGTTCGACTTGAAGCGAAGACTCCTCTGCAAACGCCAAGGTTGGCAGCATAAGTGAAAATATAAGAAAAGCAAAAATACGTATGTACATGAAATTCCTCCTGAATGGTTGGATGTTGTAGTTCGAATAATTTTCAAAAAAAAACCATGTCCCAAAGACATGGCACGGAATTTAAATTAAGATTGTGGACCATTCGTTAATTCGACTGAAACAGTTGTTGAATAATTGCCGGAAAAAACTTCTTTCGGAAGCAAAGTTAACGTCATTGCAATCGGATCAATTGTAAAGCTTCCCATACCGCCATTACCTTGAGCAGTTAAAATGTTCACTCCATTTGCATTGTCGATGTTTCCACCACTTGTTGCGATCGTGCTTACTTCGGATGAACCGCCATCCACTTTTTGGACTGTCGGCACAGCAAGAGTCAGTTTGTTTTCGCTTAATACACTTCCGTCTTCTGTGAGGCTAAGTGGCTGGGCTTTTACTGTTACGTTCCAGCCATCGCCAGTTCCTCTTGCATCAATGATGCTTGCAATATCAAGTTGTGCAGTAGTGGTTTGAGTGGCACCCGATAATTGCACCATTCCAAAATTTGATGTTGAAACGCCAGTCATCGTAACATTTTCAGCACCTTGGATTTCAGTAGTTGATGTACCTTCTGCTGCCATCGTAGTAGAAGCAAACACCGTAGTCATTAAAGCCAAAGCAGCCGTTCCTGTTGCGAATTTCTTAAACATTGTTGTCATTATATTTTCCTCCCAAATTGCGGGTGGGGTAGAAGATCTATTAAAATGAAAAATTGCGTTTTCACCCTTCACTCTTAGCAACCCAGCCGTCATAGTTGTATAACCGTAGACCTGTAGCTTTGCGTCAACATCTTTCGACATTTTTGCCTTTTTCAAATAAAGAATCGATTTCTGTTTTTCTCATCAATTTCTTACTTGCAGGACTAACTATATAACATAAGTCAGGTACTAAATATAATACTATGTACTCATTTATATGGTTAATATTAAAAAATAATAAGAAAAACAACTCAGATTAATATTTCCATAATTCTCATTTTATTATCATTCATTTGTACAGCTTCTAAAGCTCAAATTATATCGGAATTACGACAAACGGCCACCGAGTTACGACAAAACTCGCCTTAATTACGACAAACCCCTCCTGAATTACGACTACCCGGCCCTGAGTTGCGGCCAGCCGGCAGTATGCATCTACTTGGAATTCCAACATTCATCACTCAGCTTTCCATCTCAAAAAAAAAACCACAAAAAAGCCGTATCCAGAAACCACCTTGGCTCCCAGATACAGCTCTTCAAACTGCTTTATTCATTTCTTAAATCGTTCAATCATGTCTCCATCAAGCACATCATCCGACATTCTTAATTCCTCAACACCGTTCGCATGAATCGGTTTGCACGCTTCCACGTCCACCGTTTTCCCGGCAGCACGGTCGTAGCAGGCGCCTTTTGAAAAGGCACCGTCAGAAGAGGCAATAAATGTCAGATCTTCCGTTACAAACGAGCCATCGCGGAACGTAGCTTGCCGGTTGTCCATATCCCATAGGTTGCGGCCGAGCCAGTGCTGGTCTTCTACTGGGCCGCCGATGATATCCAAAATCGTTGGCGCCATGTCGACTTGGCTGCCGATTTGGTCAAACCTCTCAGGCTTTTCTACACCCGGAACGTGCATAATGAGCGGCACGTTTTTGTCCGCTTCAAAATAACTGAGCGCTTCTTTTGCATCCGCAAATTCACCGAATGCCGGGTCGTCTTTCGTCAGCCCAGTGCTGTGATCGCCGAAAATCACCAGCATCGTGTCGTCCCACATGCCTTTGTCTTTCAAGTCCTGGACAAAATTCCCGATTGCCTGGTCCACAAAATGGATCGACTGCAGGTAATTGCGGAAATGTCGTTTGTCGTAATGGCCATAGCCTTCCATATTGAGCACGTTGTATTGGTCGGGCATTTCAAACGGGTGGTGGCTCGTCAACGAAATGATATGCGAATAAAACGGCTTCTCCAGCTTTTCCATTTTCGCCAATGATTGCTTCAACATATCGTTGTCGTTTATTGCCATGCCGATTTTTTCATCTTTCCCAAAATCCTTTTGGCTGAAGAATGTATCAATGCCAAAGTTATTGTACATGATGTACCGGTTCCAAAAGCTTGGCTCGTACGCATGGAAGACGTTCGTGTTATATCCTTTTTCCTCTAGCGCTTTCGGCAGACTGTCGAATGTGTTTTTTGGATAAAGCATATAAGCTGATCCTTTAGCAGTCGGATAAAGCGACGTATTCAACAGAAATTCCGCATCAGACGTCCGCCCCAGCCCCGTTTGTTCGTAAAAATTCGGGAAGTACAACGCTTCCTCTTTAATAAGCCGGTTTAAATTCGGCGTAATGACATCGCCGTTGATTTTCCGGTCGATAACAAAATTCTGCAGCGCTTCGACTTGCAGCACGATGACGTTCTTTCCTTCAGCCATTCCTGAATACGAGCTCGCTGCCGGCGTGCGTTCGCCCAGCCACTTTTCAACAGCGTCAACTTCCTCGTCGCTGTATACTTTTTTATTGATGTAATTGTCGTTGATGTAGCGGTCGATATTGGCGACGTGAAACCCGAGCAGCCCCGTGAAATTGTACACGCGCATGTTCGAAATCAGCTTGTTGAACTGCCACTCGCCGCCATTTTCCATCGACTTGTTGAATGGCACAAACGTCAACTGATAACCTACGAATAAAACCAGCAGACCCGTGACGAGTCTCGGAACAAACGAATGTTTCGGAGGGGTTATGCCTTTCGTCTTCCGGAAATAAAAGATGAGAAGCGGAATCATCAACAGAACATCCGCCAAGAAAATCAAATCGCGCCAGCTAAACAGTGCAAAGACGCTGTCGCCGACATCGCCCATCTGCCCCATCTGCATAAGCACCGTGATCGAAATGATGTCGCCGAAATAGCGGAAGTAAATCACATCTGCCAAAATCACAAACGACAGCAACAAGTTCATGATAAAAATCGCGACAAGGCGTTTTCTGCCCCGCAAAAATACAATCCAAAACGTTGCCAATAAAATCGTGCCGAGGCTGATCATGGCGACCCCTTCAAAAATATTCAATTCCGTTTCTTTGCCGGTCAGCCAGGCAAAAAACTCTTTTATGTACTCCAGTGGCTCAAGCGTGATAAAGAGCGTCCCGCTTTCTTCAGAAAAAATATAAACTTTCACCAAAAGCAGCACCACAAGAAGCGCCACATCCAATTGCCTTATCAAAAAGCGCGAAGCTTTAGTCAGAAATCCCATGAATTGAACATCCTTTTCCTTTTACAGTATTTCTCTATTTTACCACGGAGGAGAATATTGTGGGATGAGTTGCGACAAAATAGTGATGAATTGCGACAAACCTAATCTGAATTACGACAAAACGTGCGAGTTACGACCTATCCCTTGCGAGTTGCGACAAAATGAAAACGAATTGCGACAAATTCCTAGTGAGTTACGACAAAAACCTTAAACCCAAATTGGAACTGCCCGCTCTCGCGGCCAGCTTAAAAACGCTGGGCGACGTTCAGTTACGACAAAATGTTCTTGAATTACGACCAATCCATCTCGAGTTCCGCTCTAGAGTTCGCGAGTTGCGACAAAAGCCAGCTGAATTACGACATAATTGCCTCGAATTACGCCATTCCCACTCCAAACAAAAAAAGGAAGCCAGCAATCGGCTTCCTCTCCCTTCTATCTTATTCGCGCATCGCCTTAACTTCAGCAGCCTTCATTTTCTGTGAACTGTAAGGCGTGTAGTCGTATTCGTCAATTTCGTACACATACTCATTGCCTAGCGCGTCTGTGTATAAAATGATGTAATAATCGAGATCGGTGTCTAATTTGGTGTAGGTTTTTTTGTTCATCTCATTTACCAAATTGTACGTTTTGAAATCTTTTACGGCATCGCTATAATACTCATCAAACACAAACAAGTCCATCGTAACCGGCGTTTTTACGTCGATTTCCAGGTTCAGCTTTGTATTTTCCCACCAGTAGTCGCCAAGCGGCGTAAACGAATAGGTTTGGGACACGAGCCAGTTTGGCAATTCGTCATTGCTGATTTTGCCTGTTACGGTTTTTACGTTGCCGGCCGCGTTTGTCGCTTTGATGACGTAAGTGAACCAATCGCTGTACCAGTAGTTATATCCGTCTTCATCCAAGCCGTCCCAGTAAAAAGAATTTTTGCCGGCTTGTTGCGATCCGAGTTGGATGGTCCGAATAGGATCGTCGTAGCTGTCACGGATTTCAACCGTGACCGTTGCGTCTTGCGACAATTTATAGAAAACATCGCTGCCGTAGTCGTCGTAAAGCTGGACGACTGATGGGTATTCAACTTCCACTTCGGTCAACACGACTTTCATAGTTCCTGTCGCAGAAACAGATGTTTTGTAATTGTCGACTGCTGTGATTTTGTATTGATACGTGCCATCTGCAAGCAGCACACCGTCTTGGCTTTTGCCATCCCAGACGAATGCGTTCGCTCCGGCTTTTTTCGCTGCTGCCATTTCAATCGTTCTCGCAACTTGGCCGTCTTTTAAGATCTCGACTGTCACGGAAGCTGGTTTGTTGAGCGTATAGCTGAATGAAGCATTTCCTTCTTTCTTCAATGCGAATTCTTTCGCAGCTGTGATAACCGGCTTTTGCCAATCCTGCAAATCAAAGATTTTCGACTTGGCCGTCAATAAATTGCCTACTGCATCTTTCACTTCCACTTGGTATAAGTATTTGCCTTCTGCAACCCATTTTCCATTGTCGTTTTTGCCGTCCCATTTAAGCGTTGTCACGCCTGCATTATAGGATTTATTATTCGTTAAGCGTTTTACTTTTACGCCTTTGTCGGTCGTGACATAGGCAGTCATCGTCACTTTTTCTTTAAACGTGACTTTTACAGCATCTTTCGACTTGCCGTCCATTTTGAACGGAGAAGCTAATACAGAAGTTGATGCAGTCGGTTTAGTAGTATCGATTTTAATCGACATATTGGCATTGGCCAATTTGATTTTATTGGCTCCAACACCGGACAACACCAATTTGTATGTGCCGTCTTTCACTTTCTGGTTTTTGCTGTTGGTGCCGTTCCACTCCGCTTTGCCGGTTTTGGTGTTGACGGATTTGTTCGTAAAGAGGGTTTTGACCACTTTGTTTTTGCTGTCGTAGACTTTTGCCGTAACCGAAGTTTTTTGGTTAAGTTCATACGATACGGCAAGTTTGCCTTTTACAGGCGGCGAGAACACAGCGGACGAACCAACTTTGATCGTCGGCTTGACTTTGTTGGTCAGCTTGACCGTTTTCTTTTTGTAGACGTTTTCTTTGCCGTTCGTCAGTTTCGCGACTACAGTGTATGTCGCATTCGGTGCGTAAAGCCCGTTTTCCATCTTACCGTCCCATGAAGCCGATGCTTTGCCGCCGCCCCATTTTTTCGGGTTGATTAGCTTTTTAACAAGCTTGCCTTTAGAATCCTCGACAAAAACCGAAACTGTCTTGCCTTTTTGGGCAGTGAAGCTAATGCCGGTTTTATTTTTTCCAGAAGCGGTAAATGTTGAAGATCCAGTAATAGAGGACAACGGCGCAGTCGTTTTGCTCAGCGCTTTTGCAGCGTCTACACGTCCAGCACCAAAAAGACTGTCCCATCCCTTTTTCCCTAAATCTTTAGAAGAACTCTCCAAAATGCTTTCCACTTGGTCAGGGCTCAGCAATGGATTTTTCGACAGCACCAATGCGGCTACTCCCGAAACTACCGGTGCTGCCATAGACGTTCCATCCATGTAATCATAAGAGCTTCCAGTGACAGTGGAATAAATATCTTCTCCAGGCGCTGAAACGTCAATATAGCTGCCGTAATTTGAGAAATACGTGATTCGGTCGTTTTTATTCGTCGCACTGACCCCGATCACCGAAGAATAAGCTGCCGGGTAAACAGTGGCGGAAGTATTGTCATTTCCTGCTGCGGCGATGACAGTGACCCCTTTGTCCTTCGCATAGGCCGTCGCCAGATCATACGTATAATCGTAATAATAACCCCCAAGGCTCATGTTGATAACATTTGCCCCTTTGTCCGTCGCATATACGATGCCAGTTATCACATCATACGAGTATGCGCCTGAACCTTGGAATACGTTAACCGGCATGATTTTCACATTCGGCGCAACTCCGGCTACGCCTTTGTTATTGATTGAAGCGGCAATGATGCCAGCAACATGCGTCCCGTGCTCATCGACAGGAAACGTCTTCCCACCAGTCACTGCATTATAAGGTGAAACGATTTTCCCCTTTAGATCCGGGTGGCTCGTTTGGACGCCACTGTCAATCACAGCGACCGTGATGCCTGATGACCCCTTTGTTGAATCCCACGCTTTCGGCGTCTGAATCTTATTCAAATGCCATTGTTTTTTAAAGCCCGAATCTTTCGGTGTGTACGTTTGCTCGATTTCATAATTCGGCTGCACGAATTCAATCGCTTTTTGCTTCAGCAAAAGATCCGCCGCCGCTTTCAAATTAGCGCCTTTTGGCAATGAAACCAGCGAAACTTCGCCGCCCAATAAACTCGAAATTTCTGTTCCGCGGACCGGGCCTAATAGCCTTTTCTTTTGATCAGCCGTTGTATCTTTTTCGAATTTCACAATCAATTCCTGGCTGTCAAATTCCTTTTTGCTATCGAACAGCAAGCTCGTGTTTGTTTTAGCAATTTCCGGCTCAATCGAATAGCCGTCCGCCACCACATCAGTTGATAAAACAAAGAAAAACAACAAAAAACTGATGACCATTAACGGGAAAGTCTTTTTCACCTGCATGTCTCCACATCCTCATTCTTTTTTGAAAAAGTTTTTGAATAAAGCCTTTTAAACATTTCGTTTTACCCCATTCAAACGACCTTTGTAATATCCATTATTGCCCATTAAACTGGAAATAGATAGTCTTTTTCTATCATAAAAAAGAAATAATTACAGGACTATAAAAGACCGATAAATTTAACTAGCCCTCCGCCGAATTACGACCTAATCGATGCGAATTACGACAAACCGGGCTCGAGTTACGCCCAAAATCACGAGTTACGACGTATCCGGGTTGAATTACGACAAACGAACGGTGAGTTACGACAACTCGTGTCCGAGTTACGACAAAAAACCAAGGCCAAAACCTAAACCCAAATTGGAACTGCCCGCTCGCGCGGCCAGCTAAAAAACGCTGGGTGTCGCTGAATTACGACAAACGGCTCTCGAATTACGACATAATGCTCGTGAGTTACGACCAACTCATTCCGAATTACGACCTGCAGCTCGCGAGTTACCACAAACGGCCGCTGAGTTACGCCCTACCTGTTCTGAATTACGACATTCCCTTCCCGCACGATCAACTGCCACGAGCTTTTCCGCCCTTTCGCATTTCGCTCCAGCGAAATGCATCCATCATTTTTTTAGCTAACTTATTTTTCTTCACTTCCTGCTCAAAACCAAAAGACTGATTGGTACTCCCCGCGCGCCTCCTGTCAAAAAGAGAGACATTTCTCCTGCCAATATTTTCTTCATGAAGTTTACGCTCCTTAACAAGCACTCTTCGCATTTCTACCTGCATTCTTGAACCCTTTACATGCATTTCCATCTCTTCTACATGAAGTTTTCGAAATTTAACAAGCACTTCCAAATCCGCCGACACCTAACAAGGATGAACCTTCCACTTCTTTCCTATACAATAGATATATCAAAACGAATCGACAGCATAATTCCAGGAGGGTTCCCATGGCGACATTAAATGACATTATCCAATCCGATAATTACGCTCAATTTGAGACGAACGAAGTCTATCAGGCAGCACAGCTGCTTTTGCAGCAGTTTCAGAAGACGAACCAGGAACCGGAAAAACTCGAGAAACTGATCGATCACTTGAAAAAGCAGCTTGAAGGCCAGGCGGCGTATCCGCTTGCGGTGCTGCTCGAATGCGGCCAGCTTGGCATTCGCCATCAGCTGCTGAAGGAATGGAACAGCCCACTCAAGCAGCGCCAGCTGTTTTTGTTTGAAAGCATTCATTTCCAGTTCCGCGGCAAAGTGCCGCCGATTATTTGGAATCAAATCTGCTTGAATTATGCTGAGACGCTGATTCACTTGGGCCGCTCCATCGAAGGGCTTCAAGTGGTCGAGGAAATGATTGAAGCGGACGATGATCCTGCGTTTTCACGAAAAGAAGGCGAACGGGGATGGGGTCTCGTGTTTTATTCCGCGTTTCTGCGGGATCCGGTTGAGAAGGCTGAGGCGCTGCATGCCGCTAGAAGTTTGCTGCGGCGCTCGCATGAGAAAATCGACGACGAAAGCGGCCGCGCGTTTTACGCGGAACGCTTGAAGCTTGCGGAGACGATGCTGAATAAACTCGGGCCAGTCGATGTGACAGGCTACAAACCGAACTTCTTTGATGGCCGCGAGAAAGACTACCGCGACTGGTGTGCAGAACACAAGCTGCTGCTGAATGGCACAAATGAAATCGATCCGGGGCGCATGATGAAAGTCGACGCGCTCCGCTACAAGCCAAAAGGCGTTGACAAAAATCAGGACGCTTTCCTCATCCGCCATATGGATGCACTGGTTTCTGAATACACGGCACTTCGCTGGACGCTGTTCGAAGCGCTCCACCAAAAAGCAGAGGAGCCGAATAAAACCGAACAGCTGAAGAACGTCTTCCGGCAAGCCTTTTCGCTGTTCGATAAAATTGCATCTTTCCTGAATCACTACTACAAACTCGGCGTGCCCGAACAGCGCCTAAGCATGCAGCGCATCTGGTTCGAGGACGACCATCCGACCAAACCGCTCAAGCCTTTCATCCGGGACTCCGAAAATGGCGCATTAAAAGCCCTCTACTGGCAGTCGAAAGAGCTGTTCGGCTACGAAAAATCAGAACAGCAAAGCATCCTGATGCTCCGTGCGTTCCAGCTGCGCCAACAGTTGGAAAAAAGTTTCGTGCAGGTCATCAACACGCAACAAGAAGTGGCCACAGAAGGCGAACTCCGGAAGCACCAAATGACGCAAAAAGAACTCGAACGCCTGGCGATGCTGATGGCGTCGAGAGCAAGAAATGGCTTGATGTACTTGGGCTTTTCACTTGGATGATGGGGAAGAGCACGGTCCGCAATTGAGCGGACCGTGCTCTTTTTTTGGTTGATGGTGTTAACCTTGCTTACTGAATTACGACGTAGCTGGGGCGAGTTACGACGTATGAGTTGTGAATTACGACATGCGCCACTCAAATCACGACGTAACCTGGGCGAGTTACGACTTATGCCCCTCGAATTACGACAAACTTCCACTGAGTTACGACCAAACCCCAAATTGGAACTGCCCGCTAAAGCGGCCAGCTAAAAAACGCTGGGCGTCGCTTAATCGGACGTCATGAGTTACGATAAACTAGTCATGAATTACGACATATCAGCATTGAGTTACGACCTATGCTCAACGAATTGCGACTAACCCACTCCGAGTTACGCCCTACATTCCTCGAGTTACGACAAACCCTACAGCTGCTCACCACATTCTTCATATGGAGTTGACCACAAAAAGCAATTCCAACTCTTACACGATTCCATAAACGAAGAAAGCCGCAGCAAGTAACCTTTAAGGTTTCTAGCTGCGGCTTTCTTTGCCTGCCAACATAATCTCTCTGTATCGTGAACCTGCCTTAAAACAAATCGGCATGTGTTCCTGTTCTAATAAACACCACCAAATTTTCCGCCGGATAAAATTTATAAATTAAAAGCCAATCGCTATTTCGTCCGCTAATGTGGCATTCCCAGCAATCGCGGTACTCTTTTGTCGGATGCAGCTTATGAGCCCGGTATACTTCTTCTGGAAGCTCGACCTCTTCTTCAATCATCTTCATAACTGTTTTCAACTCATCCATGTCATAATTGCGTCTCTTTAATCGTTTAAGATCTTTCCTAAATTGAGTGGGAAAATCCACTGACAACATTACTCTTCTTCCCCTAGCACTTCATTGAATAAATCATCTACTGACTTGCTTCGATTTATAACGCCATTTTTAACCATTTCATCTGATTGCTGAATCGCATTCAAGGTTTCTTTATTAAAACGAGCTTTTGTTGGCTGGAAAGGCAAACCATTTTCCGCGATAACCTGCCGCAAGAATACATTGATTGCGGTACTCGTATCCATTCCTAAATCATTCAATACTTCTACTGCCTGATTTTTAACATCTTCATCAACCCGAACTTGAACAGTGGCTTTTTTTGTTTTTGTAACCATTTAAAATGCCCCCTTCGCTCTACTTAAAATTATAACGGATTGTAATGACGACAGCAATACATTTGCATTACAATTTAATGAATGAAATGTCATTAAATTAAGTATGTTTTTATGCTACGCATTATTGTAAGGGTCAATTACGACCAATCGGGTACGAATTCCGCCCTTCGTCTCCCTAGTTACGTCATACACTCCCTGAGTTACGACAAACAGCTATTGAAATGTGACCTCTTCCTGCCCTTTCGCATTTCGCCTTGGCGAAATGCATCCATCAATCTTTTAACTCACCTAATTTTCTTCACTCCCTGAGCAATTTCAAATTGGAACTGCCCGCTAAAGCGGCCAGCTTAAAAAACGCTGGTCATCGCTTTAAATCTCAGAAATTCCCCACTGGAAATATTTACTTCGTGAAGTTTTCGCATTCTTACCTGCATTATTCACGTTTCTACCTGCACTTTCCATATCCCTACCTAACAAATCGCTCGCTCTACCCGCAATCCCTCCATCTCTACCTGCAATCCCCAAAATCCACACAAAAAAAGACGCAACCCAATCAGCCATTTCCAGCCAATCCGATCACGCCTCGACCTATCTATTTCTTCAAAACCCCGATAACACGTCCGTTAATATACACATCTTCACTGCGCATCATAATCGGCTCATAGCTCGGGTTTTCCGCCACTAATAAAATCTCGCTGCCCATCGGCATGTATTTTTTCATCGTCGCTTCGCCGTCAATGACCGCGATGACGATGTCGCCGTTTGATGCAGAATTTTGGCGGTGGACAATCACGATATCGCCTTTGTCGATGCCGGCGCCGGTCATGCTGTCGCCGGTGACGGTCAATGAGAACGTCTCACTCGGAGACACCACCCACTCGCGCGGCAAGACATGCATCGTTTCGTACGATTCAGTTGCGAGCGTCGGAAGGCCGGCCGCAACGTTTCCGACGAGCGGCACTTCTACCATTTCGTGCACTTGCAGCAACACATCTTGTCCCGCTTCTTTCACTTCAATGTCGCCACCTGAATCTTGATCTTCCGCATACTCATACTGCCGGCCGTTCTTGAAATTCATATACACGCGCCGGCTTTTCGTATCCGGCAAAAACTGCGCGCGGCATTTCGGCAAGTCCTGTACTTCTTCGCCTTGCCGGTCGATGATTTTCACTTCCAGCCCATCGGTCGCGATGCCATAAAATGCACGGCTTTCCGCTGCCAGATACGACTTTACTTGCGTCACCGCATCTTCAATGCCACTGCCGAAGCGTTTCACTTCTGCAATGATATAAGGACGCTCTTCCCCGTCAGAATGCACCATCACTCCAATGTCGCAATAGCCTTTTTTCGAAAACTGCTGCACCGGAAATTCCAGCTGCATCAATTCATACGGATAGCCATAGGTTTCATTCAACTCGCGCATGAGCCACTGCCGGGTCCGCTCTTCTTTCGAATGCAGATCGATAAGCCCTTCCGTCAACCGGTAATCCGTCATGCTGATCGATTCGAACGGGCGCAGCGACGCGTCTTTGGTCATCCGCAAATGGCGGAAGTCAATTTCTTTAATAAAACTGGACGGCTTTTTCACCGACGACATGTACAGCAGCTCATTGGCCCGCGTCATGCCGACGTATAACAATTTGCGCTCATCCGACTCTACTGTCTTTTGGTCCTCTGCGTCCGCATACAAATCCTGCGGAATCAACCCGCTGTTCAAATCGATGAGAAAAATCACTTTAAACTCCAGCCCTTTGATCGAATGCATTGTCACGAGCTTCACTTTATCCGATTCAAAATCCGGATCGTGGCTTTGCAGCACCTCACACGGAATGCCCGCTTTGTCCAAATCAATAGCTGCGCTTTCAATATTGCGGTTGCTGCGTGCCACAATGCACATATCTGACAGTGCATAATCATTTTTCAACCTATTGATTTCATTCGCCAAAAACTGAATTTGCTGCTGCGGCGTCAAAAAGAACCGGTAAATCGGCGGATGGCCGTGGCGGTCAATCAAAGCCGGTTTGACGAAATCGACATTCGACTGAATCGTTTCGTCCGCTTCGATCAAATGAAATGCCGCCGTCGAAATTTCCGTCGTCGTCCGGTAATTCTTGCTGAGCGTCCTCGATTTTCCGCTCATGTCAAATCCGATCGTCGTATAGGGCCGGCCTTTTCCGAGCCACGACAGCGGGTAAATGCTTTGCGTATTGTCCGCCACAAACATAAGCGACGAATGCGCTTTTTCCTTATACAGTTCTTTCAAAAACTCCAGCTGAACGCGCGTCAAATCCTGACTTTCGTCAATGATGATATGCGTGTAAAGGCCCGAATCGCTCCGGCGAACTTCCGTCAGCGCCTGCAGGTTCATCTGCTTGAACGTCACGAACCCTTCTTTTTCAAGCAGCTGCCAAAAAATTTGCGACACTTCAAAAATGGCCGCACGCGTTTGGGAATTCTTCAACAATTTCTGCGGCGTCCCGCTATTGCCCGATGCCCGGCCGATGCGGTCCACCGCTTGATACGTCTCCACATCTTCCATGGCACACGAATAAATCCATTCCACCTCATCTAGCAGGAATTTGCTGTTTTTCGGCGACAGCATTTTCAAATCCGGATAAGATTTTTTCACTTCATGAATCGCTAAAATCATCGTTTTATGTATCTTTTCGATAGAAGCAATTTCAAGCTTTTTGCCGGTCCGTTTTTGGTATTTCTTAAACGCCTTATACATCAAGCTGTCGATTGTCACAATCTCCACATCTGCATCCGACGCAAAAAAGCGCTCCGCTTCCTCCTGCGCACTATCCGCCAACCGCTCGTACTGGTGCTTAATGTAATGAAGCAAAGTCTTGTTATACGTAACCAGCAAAATCCGATCATCTTCTTCGTGGCAATAATGATCCATCAAAAACTGGATCCTCCGTATGGCGACCGTCGTCTTCCCAGACCCCGCCACCCCTTTTACCAGCATCGGCCCTGTGGGCTCCAGCTCCACGATCCGGCGCTGCTCTACATTTAGCTTCATCTTTTGCACCCCTGTCTATTTACAACTTCTACCTATATTTTAAGAATATTGGCATATAATAGCAAGGGCAAATACGGATATAAGCAGCGTAGGCTAGGCCAATCAAGTCAAACGGGCTCAAATCGTTTTCCACATAGGGATGCGATTCCAAGTTTATGGGCAGAACCGGCCGTCCACTGTTCATCTCATTATTTTTTAAATAGACAAAATATTCTAACTAATATGGTAAAGTAGATAATATCATCTTAGTTCTTACATAATCTTTCAACCTAATTTGAATGGGAGGAAAAAGAATGGAACAGAACATTTTAAAAATCCTGAAAGACAAAGGAATCGACGTACCGGCGCACCATGAGGAAATGTTGGTGAATCAGTGGGCTGTATTCGAAAAAATGCGCGCAACAGTGGACCAAGCAGCGCTTGCCGACTACGACATCGGCTTGACCCATGTGCCGGGAGGTGATGGGAAATGACGCAGGACTTAGCGAAACAATCGATTGGTGAACTGGCTCCGCTGTTGAAAAACAGAGACATTTCCCCGGTTGAGTTAACAGAAGCGGTGTTGAAAAATGTCGACCAATACGACGGCCACGTGAATTCTTATATCGAAATTCAAGCCGAAGGAGCGAGACAGGCGGCAAAAGCGGCAGAAAGCGAAATGGCAAACGGTCATTACCGAGGTCCCCTGCACGGCATCCCGATGGCGTTGAAAGACATTATGTATTTCAAGGGCGAAACAGCCACCATGGG
Organism: Planococcus sp. YIM B11945; assembly: GCF_050864155.1. Taxonomy (NCBI): domain Bacteria; kingdom Bacillati; phylum Bacillota; class Bacilli; order Caryophanales; family Caryophanaceae; genus Planococcus; species Planococcus sp. YIM B11945. Next base: position 515,956 of record NZ_JBOZWR010000003.1, read on the forward strand.
CTCCGGCATCCACCGAAATTTTGTGCCTGATTATGATGCAACGGTCGTATCCAAGTTGAAAACAGCAGGTGTGATTTTTACCGGTAAGCTGAACATGCACGAGTATGCCTGGGGTGCAACGACCACCAATCCGCATTTCGGTGCTTGCCGCAATCCGTGGGACCTCAGCAAAATTCCGGGCGGGTCAAGCGGCGGTTCCGGAGCCGCCGTTGCCGCCGATATGGCCATCGCCTCTCTCGGAACCGATACAGGCGGCTCCATCCGGATTCCCGCTGCCAGCTGCGGCATTATCGGGTTGAAACCGACCCACGGCAGAATCTCAAAGTTTGGCTGTTTCCCTCTGGCCTGGAGCCTCGATCATATCGGACCCATGACCAAGACGGTCTATGATGCCGCGCTGCTGCTGGAAACCTTGGCCGGCTATGACCCGCAAGATCCAACTTCTGTCAACAAGCCGAACAAAATTTACAGCGGAGGGCTATCCCACGACTTGAAAGGCAAAGTGATCGGCATCAATGAAGAGTACTTTTTCCGCAATGTCGACAAACGCGTCGATGAAGCTGTGCGAAACGCGATAAACGAATTGGTGAAGCTCGGGGCACGGATTGAACCGGTTAAAATTCCGTCGCTTTCGCAAGCGGAATATGCCGAACTCGTCACCATTACATCTGAAGCCAGCGCCATCCATCACCAGAATTTGATCAAGCATCCCGAAATGTTTGGAGAAGATACCCGCTTCTTGCTGGAGTTTGGTGAATTGGTGACGGCCGTGGATTATTTGCAAGCCCAGCAAATCCGCCGGAAACTAAGCAATGAGTTTGCGCAGGCATTTGAGCAAGTAGATGTCATCATCAGCCCCACGCTGCCGTTCTTGCCGCCGCTGATCGGCGACAGCACGGTAGACATCAACGGCCAAACGCTGAGTTTCCTGGATGAAGTGATCCGCTTTACGGGCCCTGGAAACTTAACCGGGTTGCCGGCTTTGAGCATTCCATGCGGCGTGCGCGACGGCTTGCCGATTGGCTTGCAGATCATGGGCCCTGCATTTGAAGAAGAAAAAGTATTGAATGTGGCCTATGCCTTGGAGAACCTTCAGTTGATGAAAGGCAAAAAACCGGATCTGCTTACCGTCTACTGAATGAAGAACCCGCTTTAAACAGTGGGAAGCGGCTGTCCGTATTATTGAAAGAATCTCTTAACAAACCCCATCCGGCGATTTTCGCAATCGCCGGATGGGGTTCTTCGCGTTCTTCACCTATTCATACACTTCGCAACGACCATATGGAACTGTCCGCTAAAGCGGCCAGCTTAAAACCAAAACAAATCTTGCAGCATCCTCCAACTAGCCGGATCAGCTAGCTTCATGAATTACGACAAACGCGAATTGAATTACGACATAACCTCCATGAGTTACGACCAATCACCCCCGAATTAAGACATCCCCCCATGAATTACGACAAACTTCCTCTGAATTACGACCTACCGCTCTCGAGTTCCTACTTTTACCATCCTCTACGTAATAAAGTTGCCTCTATCAAACTATTTACACTTGCAAAATCAACTAGTTAGTATTACTATATACTAGTAATAAGTATTACTTAATAACAAAGATAAAACGTACTAAAAATCAGAATCTAAACAGGTGATCCCAATGGAAAACATTACAGAAATGCTAAAAGGCGTACTCGAGGGCTGTGTGCTAGAAATTATCAGCCGCGGAGAAACGTACGGCTATGAAATTACGCGGCAGCTGCGGGAACTGGGCTTCACGGATGTCGTCGAAGGCACGGTTTACACGATTACAATGCGGCTTGAGAAAAACAAACTCGTAGACATCGAGAAAAAGCGATCCACAGTGGGACCGCCGAGAAAGTTCTATACGCTCACCGAAGCTGGCCAGGAGCAGCTTGAACTTTTTTGGAAAAAGTGGAACTTCATATCCATGAAGCTAAGCGACTTACAAGCAAAATAGAAAGGAGAAATAGCGATGAATTTTTTAGAAAAAATAACCGGAAGCGATATGACAAAAGAAATGAAAGCATTTGAAGAACGGGCAAAACTTTTGCCGGCAGACTACCAAGCAGCTTGGAATAAAATCATGAACCACCTCTGGATTTACGGAGATTTCACCGGCCGCAACTTGATGCCGATTTTGGATCATGCCCTTGAACTTCTCGAAGTCACGTCTGCAGACGGCCAAAGCGTTAATGAAGTACTCGGAGATGACATCAAAGGCTTCTGCGCAGCACTTGTCGGCGAGGAAGGCTCAAAAACGTACCGGGACAAATGGCGTGACCAACTCAACAACAACGTCGCACGAAAATTAGGAGGGCTATCATGAGCATCAAAAAATTGATCGAAGAAAAAAAAGAATGGCGAGCCCATGTGGCGCGGGTCAAAACACTTCCGCACGATTACCAAATCGTCTACAAAGAAATCCAAAAATACCTCTTCAAAGTCGGCCCTGTGGAATTAAATGAAGGCACCGGCCTCCTCTCCGAAATTCTCGCCTTCTTCGAAGAAGGCGCCGCTGCCGGAAAAGGTGTATTGGCAGTCACGGGAACCGATGTCGCTGCCTTTTGCGATGCGCTAATTGGTGACTCCTCCACGTACGCGGATATCTACCAGGAATCGATCAATAAAAAATTCGATAAGGCTTAGCTGGCAAAAAGCCTAATTCCCCTTTATAGCTGAGAGGAAATAGGCTTTTTCATTTCAAACTATTATAGTAGGAGTGAGTTACGACCAAATCCTAGCGAATTACGACGTACCACTCCTGAGTTACGACGTATCGCTCTCGAATTACGACCAACTCCTCACGAGTTACGACGTATCCCCTCCGAATTCCGCCCTATGCTCCACGAGTTACGACAAAACCCAAAAAACCTAATTGGAACTGCCCGCTGAAGCGGTCAGCTGAAAACCGTGGGCTTCGCCGAGTTACGACAAACAAGCAGTGAATTACGACATATCGCTCTCAAATTACGACCAACTCCCAGCGAGTTACGACCTATCCCCTCCGAATTCCGCCCTACACTCCACGAATTACGACCATCCTTTCAATACCCACCTCATCTTCAACCCAACACCACCAAAAAAGAAGGATGCTGCCTATCATACTTCCCTTTCCACTCCAAGTCCAACTTGCGCCACTCTGAATCTTCCGGCCGCAACTGGTACAGCCCCTGGTTGTTCAAAGCATAAAAGACGCCTGGCTCTTTCGGGTCTGCCGCAAGCTCGTGGCTGTATGAACCTTCGCAAGGCAGTCCAGCAGCACATTCCTTCCACGGGCCATCCCCGGTTTTCCGGTAGACCGTGGAATATTGAGGATAAGCATGCGCTTGCTGGGCATTTTTTGAAGCGGACACGAGGCGGTCATCCGGGTTTTCCGGATGCAGCACCATATTGTACAAATAAGGATGCGCCTCCAACCCTTCGCTCTTGTACGTCCAGTTTGCTCCACCGTCTTCGCTTTCTGCATACGAATGCCCTTTATGCAGCAGGCCATCCCCAGCTGCCGCATAAAGCCGACCTGGTGCCTCGGGATGCGTCAGCAGCGTATGCGTATCAAGCGGACTCACCAATGGCCGGTCCTGCCAGGTCTTGCCGTGGTCAGTCGTTCGAATAAAAGCACCGAATTCAATCGATACATAAAGATGATTGTCATTCAGAAGACTCGGGGTAATCCACCGAACATGGTGTGTAAACGGACGCGGCGGAAATTGCCACGTATCTTTTGAAGGCAACAATTGAATGTTTTTGAACTCAGTCCATTTCACTCCTCCGTCTTCTGAACAATAAACAGCGCTCGGTTCGGTGCCCGCATAAACCACCGATTTCCGGTTCGGATGCACAGCTACAAAGGTAAGAAAAGGCGAACTTATGCCGTGCCCTTTTACGGATCCGTGATAACGGTTCGGCTGCCCGATTGCCCGCCAGTTTCTCCCGCCGTCCTCGCTTTTCCAAAGTCCGTTCCCGTAAGCCGCGCAATACAGCACCTGTTCGTCCTGTGGATCCACAGCCAAATGAACGGGCTGCGTCCCTTGCAAATGAGCGGATGCCGCAAACCCTTCAGTCGTTTCTTCGACAATCAGCAATTCATCCGCCATGCCTAAAAAGAATTTCCGCATGCCTCACCGCTTCCTTTCTGTAATTCTTCTTACAGGGGGAATTGCCGGATTCGATATTTACTAAACTTCGTGAGCCGATTGTCCGCTACTGAGATTCTATATTCAATAAAAAACTGCAGTCTATAATCTCGAAAGATTTTAGACTGCAGCTTCACTTCAACAATGCCGTTACGGGTAACGCTAGCTTTTCAAAACGCTAGCCTTAATTACTAATAACATTAACCGACGTAGTCGGACCTCCCTCTTCATCTGAAAAGAAGAAGATCTTGTAGTTTTCCATATAATAGTCGACAACGAAGCTTTGCGTTTCACTCTCATCCAAATAAGACCCTGACGGTTCACCGAGAATGCCGCTGATTTCTGCCGGTGTCATCCCGACATGGGTTCCGAACACGCCGATATTGGGATTGGCGATCATGAATCCCGTCACGGTTTCTGTAGCATCACCAAAATAATAGCCATCCTCGTTGTTAAAGACGACGAGCCTTGCCCCCATAAAATAATCATCATACGTTGGATCACCATAAGAACCTATCAATTCTTTAAGCGACGTGCCAATCGGGAAGGGCATATCCACTCCAGCTGTTGCTTCACTTGCCGCCGCTTCAGCTTGTTCCTCTTCCGCAGCTCTCATTTTCTCTTCTTCTATCGCTAATAATTTGTTCGCTCTATCCGTAGCAGCATTTTTAAAATTTTCCACTGTCTTTTTTTGTTTTGGTGTAAGAAGCGGATTTGCCAATAATTCTTCTGATTTCACAAGATAGAGTTCGTCAGGCATCGAATTCTCATCCTCAGGATTATACAACTCGCCCAACGCCGCAATCTTAGCATCCAGTTCTTTCAACTCTGCCACAAGACCGTTCAGCTTTTCTTCCGGCTCTTTCGCCATTCCTTCAATTAGCGCAAACTTGTCATCTGCTTTAAGCTGTTCCAAAGTATTAGCTGCAGTGTCTGTGTCCTTTTCATCCACTGCCGCCACAAATTTTTCGTACTTCTCTATTAGCCCCATACACTGTTTAGCTTCGGCATTTTTTGCATCCTCTAACAAAGCCAGCTTGAAATTGCTTTTAGCTTTTTCTAAATCCGCATCCGCCAAAGCCAACTTCCCTTGATCGATCGCTTCCTTCGCTACCGAAGAATCCACTTCTCTTCCCCCTGCTTTGCTTTCACTCGAAGAACACCCTGCCGCCATTAAACTCACAACCAGTAAACACACTAATAAAAATAACTTTTTTTTCATCCATTTCTCTCCTCACTCATAATCTCCAAAATCCTCAGGCAAGGCTTCATCAGCATAATAAATCCCATAAACAGCCCCAGCATCTTCCGGAGAATACATTGCCCCGAAAAGATTCTGATCAATTTCGGCCATATTTTCATAGGATGCATTTTCCAATAGAAAGACCTCGCTATAATCGACAATCTCTCCTGGCTTTAACGTGATCGTTCCTTCAACTGCTCTATTTGCCGCATTTGGGTCAATTCCGTAATGCTTTGTCGAGTCGTAGACATACAAATTCGCGGGATCGAAAGAAAGCTTTTTATCCGTTGCATTTTCCACTCGCACATAAGCGGTTTTATCATCAAGCGGACCATAGACAGTAAAAAACAAACCCCCATCAGCATTCAAAGGTATTGCATCTACCGTTGAAGCGGATAGAATGACGCTTGAAGAAGAACCGACCAGGTCCGGAAATTTATTCTCCAGATCAAGCTGCACCGCAACGGAATCCTCTTTGACTTTTGCATCCCCCAAATAACGCATTTCGTATTCTTCTAGATTAATCGCTGCTCCCGCTGGTTTTTTCCCCGACATATCAAAAGAGCCAAAAACATAAGCCAGCTCATATGGTTCTAATGCTACGTCGAAAGGTTTTCCATCAGCGCCGACAAAGTCGATTGCGATGTCAAACTTTGCATCGCTCGCCTTTTTGTACAAGGCAAAATCACCCTCGTTCACTACCGCCACTCTATCGCCAGAATTTTCCAAGGTAATAAAAGCATCAAGATAGCCGTAGTCGTTTAAGGCATCTGTTGGTACATGAACTTCGAATGCCACTGCCCTCAGTTCCGTTTTTCAGGAGCTTTTCACATTTTCTTTCGTGTTGCATGCTGCCATTGCCAATAAAACCACAACCACTACCGCTATCTTTTTCACTGGCTCATTCTCCTCTTCGCTAAGGCAGATGAAAGCTATCTATCAAAACAAGGATGAATTTCTAATAAATCCCTTTATCTCACGATTATAAGGCTTTCTATTTAGAATAAACAGTACTTTTTTACCAATAATTCACTAGAACTCTCCCTTCTTTTTTTACCGTTAAAAAAATCGTGCTGCTCAATACGACTAACCCGCATGGAATTACGACATAATCATCCCCAATTACGACCATCCGCCACTGAATTACGACATAAATTCCGAATTACGACCTTTGCACGCCGAGTTACGACCTAATCGCCCTGAGTTACGACCAACAAGCATAATCTCCCGACCCACCCCCAATTGGAACTGTCCGCTAGCGCGGTCAGCCAAAACAAGGCTGACGCCGTTCCAAAACTCCTAACTAGTTATGACCTAATCCACTCGAATTACGACAAACGAGAGATGAGTTACGACCAATCAGCTTTGAATTACGACAAACCATCTAGCCCTTCCGCATTTCGCGACTCGCGACTCGCGAAATGCATCCATCTTTCCCTCTCTATAGTTAGCTTCTCAGAACTTTCTTCACTCCCTCACCCAAACCCTAATTGGAACTGTCCGCTATTGCGGCCAGCTAAAAAAGGCTTACGCCGATTCCCTCTGAATTACGACGTAACCAGCTCGAATTACGACAAACCAGTCACGAGTTACGCCCAGCGCGCACTGAGTTACGACCAATACATCACGAGTTGCGACAAATGGTTACCGAATTACGCCCTATTCCCGTCCCCAATAAAAAAAGCCAAGCCAACAGCCCAAACAGGCCATCAACTCAGCTCCAAATCATCCTATTTCCTCAATGCCTCAAGCACAGGCTCTTCAAACACCGACGCAAAACTCCGGGAGAACGTGGCCGTTAAATGGTTGCTGTCAAAATGCGTGACGACATTGCCCACCACATAATGGCACGATTCCCCGTCGCAGAAATAATCCGTCAAGTCGATCGTCGTCGCACTTTCCGGCATGTAGTCCACTTGCGTCAGCGGGTTGACGTCGCGGATGACGTCGCTTTGTTTCGCTTTGCAGTTTTCCGGGTCGTCTGCATGTTCACCGAGGCATTTCAACACCACTTCGTCGTACCACGGCGTATCGCGCACCAAGAACAACGGCATGTCTTCATTTTCCGCAAATTTCCACGCGTCAATAAACCCGTCATCCACTTGATCAAACTTATCTTTCGTGCTGCCGACATCGCCGATGGTGAAAATCAAATCGGGCTTGTCTTTCACGAGTTCTTTTTTCACGTTCGCGAACCACTCGTCGCAGTCTTCATAAGGCGCACCGTTGTTTTCGGTAAATCGGCAATTGCCTTTTAAGTACGTGACGATTTTCAAATTGTGCGCTTTTGCCAGCTCCACCAGCATCGGCTGCCAGTGGGCGGAATGTGATCCGCCGACAAGCGCGACCGTGTAGTCATAGTCGGTCAGCTCGCCGTATTCGCAAAGCTTCGGCTCGGTTTTGCCTTTCCCGAGCAAGCATTTGTCTTCGTAAATCTCCGAGCGGTCCTGCTTCACAAACTCCAAGCTCGGCAAATAAGCTTCGTCAAATTCATTGGCTGGCGTCAAGCGGCCGTCGTCCAAATAATCAGCCGCTCCCGGATGCGTCGCAAAACTCTCGCCCAACAGCTCCGAGTTCATCGGATTGACCATATAGTTTTCCTGGTACGCAAATGTCGACATCCAGATCACGCCTGACAATACCACGATAACGCTGGCGGTCTTCCAGACGGACAGCTGCACATTCCGAATCGGCAGCTCAAAGCCGTAAATCGTCACATACGCAAAAATTGCGGCGACCAACATAATGGCTAAGCCATGCGGCAATGAAACCGTTTCGGTCTCAAACAATGCATAATAAAAAATCAACAGCGGCCAATGCCACAAGTAAAATGCATAAGAAATGCTGCCGAACTTCACCAGCGGCTTCCAGCTAAGCAGCCGGAATGCACTGAAGTTCGTGGAGTAATTCCCCGCTACAATGATCAATACCGCGGACATGACCGGCCAAAGCGCGGCGTACCCTGGGAATAGCGAAGACACTTGCAGCAAGATGCCGCAACTGATCAGTCCGATCAACCCGAGCCAGCCGAAGAACCAGGCCACTCGCGGCGACACCACCCGGTTGTGGATCGTCAGCGCCACAATCCCGCCGATGCCGAACTCCCACACACGGGTGAACGTATGGTAATACGCGACCGGCTGGTTGACTGCGGTTAAGTAAATCGAATAGCCAAACGAGGCAACCGCCAAAACCGAAATCACGACAATCAGCATGCGCTTGATGTTGTTGCCTGAGACAAAACGCAAGAGATTGATTGCCACAAAAAATACCAGCAGCCACACCAAATAAAACTGAAACTGAATGCTCAGCGCCCAAAAATGCTGGAACGGTGAAGCCGTATTGTTTTGTGCTAAGTAATCAACCGAATCGATCGACAGGCGCCAGTTTTGAAAATAAAACGCAGAAGCCAAAAACTCGCTGATGTTCTGCTGCTTATTGAAAACCGGCAATATGTATAAACTCGCGATGACCGTCGTAATGCCAATCAGCCACGCTGTCGGCAACAGCCGCTTCATCAATTTCACAATATAGGAGAAATACAAGATTTTTCCGTTTTTCCGGTACATCGACAATAGCGACGTCGTAATCAAAAACCCCGACACCACAAAGAAAACATCCACTCCGCCTGACACCCGATTAAACCAGATATGATAGATTGCTACCAACAACGCCGCAATGGTGCGCAACCCTTCCAATTCTGGGCGAATCCGCCTTTTCATTTCCATGAACTTCTGCAACTCCTCATCCTTAATAAACATATAACTATAATGATATCATATTGATAGTTTGCCATTTCATTTTCTGTAAAATAATTCTATTATCACAATTGCTCACCTAATTCTAAACGCTTGCACCATATAAGTAAATATATGGTTTTATTGTATGATTAATTTATGAAATGGCTATGCTTCCTTTATTAAATTTTAATAAAGTTCTCGCCAGCAAAATACAAAGCGCTACCCAACCAACGAATGAATCCGTCAGATGGATAGCGCTTTGATAAACTCCCCTTCTTATGTATAACAATCTTCTTGCTTTGGTTTCAGTATTCATGTAGGTTCTAAAAACTTCTATGTAAATAAAAAAAGCACTCCACATAGGAGCTGCCCTGTCTTGTTATTCTTCCACTTGTTCATCAGTAAAATCGACTTGCTCCACTAACCCTGTACCTTCTCTCAGCGCTTTCGCAAAATCGTCCTGGCTTTTGAAAAAGATAACTTGCTGGTCTCCCATTACTTTTACTTGGCTTGCGTTGTTCATCTTCTCTACCTCCTTAAATAAAGTTCCTCGAACAGAAAGTGGTGCTAATCTGATTGTTCCCTGAATACACACCACATTAAACCTTCTTCGCTCTCATTTCTCTCAAAAGAAGCGGGAATGGACATCCATCACCTCGAGTTACGACAAACTCCAAATGAATTACGACGTACCCCCTCCGAGTTATGACATACTGCCAGAATTACGACAAACCGTCCACGAATTACGACATAAGTCACTCGAATTACGCCTAACCCCCTCCAAATTACGACCAACCACGTCATTCCTTACCCTAACCCCTAAACCCCATAATGGAACTGTCCGCTAACGCGGCCAGCTAAAAGAAGGCTAACGCCTTATCTCCTTAAAACTTGATAGCTCTTGCTGAATTACGACGTAATCGCTATGAATTACGACAAATCCCTCACAAGTTACGACCTATCGCCCTCGAATTACGACAAAACCCCAATGAATTACGCCCTACCCTAATCGAATTACCACGAACCTCATCCATCCCCACAAAAAAGCCACACCCCAGAAACCTAAATGGTCCCAGAACGCAGCTCTCCTTCCATCTATTCACCTTACCCCACAATCACCCAAACTCACTTCCGCCGCCCGCCCTTCACGTAATTCAACGCATGCACGTCCTTCGTCAAATGATATGTACTCGCCGGCTCATTCACGAGATTGCCGAATGCCCGCTGGCGCTCCTGCATCTTATACCTCAGCTCGTAGGCGCGCTGGACCTTTTTGTCGAATGTGTATTTGCTGACGTGAACGATGACCGAACTGCCGTTGCTCAAGTTCACTTGCGTCCTTTTCTCGCCAAGGTTTACCGAATCGACGACATGCTGCAAGGAAAACCAGACGCAGTCTTCCCGCGACGGCGATGTGCAAGGGAAAAGAATAATGTCTAGTTCTTTGTTCAAGACGATCGGACTCATGCTGACATTTCCAAGCAACGCACCGGCTCCCACAATCGCGCCGCGGTGGCTCGATCCAAGATAGCGCAGGTTATGGTCGATCAAGTTAAACGGACTCATGCCAACCGTCGCAATCTCTTCACGGTTGCATAGCAGCGCATGCAAATTCCCGTTCTCGTCAAACTCCGGCAAAATGACCACCGTCTCCTGCAAAATCGCGTATTCTTTTTTCAATTTCACTGTTTGTTTTCGTTTCGTTCTCAATCGTTCTCCCCCTTTTTACTAAAAGCTTATTTTTTTCAATAAAAAAGGAGTATACTAACCTTAGTTGGTATACTCCAACTCGTTCTCCGGGTGTCGGTCGGCCAGACTAACACACCCGGGGATTTCTTTTTGTCCGCTTGCTCACATCTCACTCACCTCCTTAAAGCACCCAGTGCCTGAAAACCACTTTTTTTTAATAAAACCGGTGCCGCCCTCGCTCATTACCCATAACGGAGGGTCCTCCTTCTTGTTTTCAGCTGCGCAATACCCAGTTGTCTCTCTACACCAACGATCAAAGTCAGCTCTCTAACAGCTAACAGCCAAATCCTGAATCGCATTAATCCCCCAATATTAGCCATTCCTTCCAAACTAATCCCTATTACCTACTTAATTATATAGGCAACCCCATTTATTTGTCTAACTATTTTGAAATATTTTCTATCTAATATTTTTCTTTGCTTCACTGGATCATTTTTGTCTTATTTCTTTACAAAAAGATGGTAGTCATGCATTACTGCAACTAAAAAAATCGCAATCCACTGGACGAAAAACCAGTCCAATGGATCGCGCTTTAAAATTACGCTTCTTATGTAGGTCTTTTTAAGAAACTCCAAGAGATATTGGTTAAGACTCGGATAGGAGGGCGCCGGAAAAATGAAATCGGTCAAGATGATTTAATTACGAAAAAATAAAGCAAATAGGCGGCTCGGCATTGATGGTTCCGAATACGACGCAACCTGATTTCCCTGTATCTCCTTTTTAAAAGCACTCCCTAAATTTTGCCTATGTTCGCTTAATTATCACTACTTAAGTTTTCTAGTGAATATGCAAACTCACTATCTAAAACCCTGCTGCTTCTAGCTGTCGAACTTCTGCGTATTTCATGAATCTGTTCACTCCAATTTCCTCACTTTCAATAAACTAGCTGTAGCCTATTAAAAGTGTCATATTTGTTGGGAAATTGGTCAATCTTATTTGTGGAAAACTGCTCTGTCTTAATTGTGAAAAATTGCTCTCTCTAGTTTAGCGTTTACACCATTATTAGAATCGACAAATATTAATAAGTTTTTTCAAACAATGCATTAATATTTTGTTCTATAAGCTGGAAATTCATCTGCAGAAGCTCCCATATTGGCCTTGATACACAATTCTCTGTATATCTTCTCGTTCCAAATCTTTTTTCCTATACAATATTTAAAATTCCCTGTAACAATAGGTTGTTTATTCAAAAACAGCATAAATTCTTTTGTACACTGTATCTCATAATACTCACAGAAATCTACTGCGTTTAATAAGAAAGGATTAAAGTGGATAATTTCACTTACGATATTATTTTTTATACAGTACTCTTCAAACGCTTGGACAAAATCATATACTAAATCCCACTTCTCATCTTCTTGGCATTCGGCTATAACCGGACCACCGCAAACACCAGGAGTTATAAGGTCATAATAAGTAACTCCTTCAACTTTTAGCGGGATTTGTCTTTTTATGAATGTATGCTTAATAGTGCCGGAATTATGTTCATAGTTAAACACTTCATATTTATCCTTTTTTAAATTCCCCCCTTTTTGATCATAGTTCTGAAAGGTATGCAGGTTATCCATTATCCTAACCTCTTTTCTTCAATGAAATATTCTAAAAAGGAACCTTCATTTCCGCTTCAATCTTTCTTCTAAGAATAAGAGTAGTGCATAGAAGTTAAAAATGAGTAAAGATTTCAAAAAAATAAGCCAATCAATTAGTTAACTACTAATTGATTGGCTTATTTATATATAAATATTATTCTGCTGACTGAAATGAAGGTTTTTCTACTCCAATAACTTGCTTAATCTTGCTGATTACTTTCTCTTGCTGCTCTTGAGTCATATTCGAGCCACTAGGCAAGCATAAACCTTGCTCAAATAACCGTTCACTTACGATATCTTTTTCGTCGTGCGCATAGAATTTACATCCTTTGAATAATGGCTGCATATGAAGCGGTTTCCAAACAGGACGCGCTTCGATATTTTCTTTACTCAGCTCTTCTATTAGTTCATAAGGAGAAATCTTCACTTTAGATGGATCAAGTGTTAGAGTAGTCAGCCAGCGATTGCCATACGTATCTTCAAGTTCAGGCATGAAATTGAAACCATCAATTTCACCAAGTTCTTTTACATAACGATTGAATACGGATCTCCGCGCTGAAACCCGTTCACTTAATACTTCCAACTGCGCACGGCCCACACCTGCAAGGATATTACTTAAGCGATAGTTATAGCCCACTACACTATGTTGGTAATGAACCGCTGCATCTCTGGCTTGAGTTGCTAAGAAGCGAGCTTGTTTTAAAGCTTCTACATCATTAGAAACTAGCATTCCGCCACCGGAAGTGGTAATGATTTTGTTTCCATTAAAGGAAAAGACGCCAAACTTGCCGAATGTTCCACTTGGTTTTCCTTTATAAAAAGATCCTAGCGATTCAGCAGCATCCTCCACTATCGGAACACCATACTTGTCACATAAAGCTACCAATTCGTCCATCATTGCGCTTTGGCCGTATAGATTTACTATAATAACAGCTTTAGGCAACTTGCCGTTTTGTTTAGCTTCAGTCAACGCTTTTTCCAACGCCACTGGTGACATATTCCAAGTTGTTTCTTCCGAATCGATAAAAACTGGAGTTGCTCTAGTATAAAGAATAGGGTTTGCACTTGCAATAAAAGTAAGAGTCGAACAAAATACAGTATCTTCTTCCCCTACCTCTAACAATTGTAATGCTAGATGAATCGCAGCAGTACCTGAACTAGTTGCAGCTGCATCTGCCACTTCGACGTAATCTGCAATTTGTCTTTCAAAAGCATCAACGTTGGGACCTAAAGGAGCAATCCAGTTTGTAGTAAAAGCTTCTTCTATATAAGACTGTTCTTTCCCGCTCATGTGAGGGGAAGATAGAAATATTCGTTCTGACATAAGTGCAATCGCTCCTAATTTTATCGATTAACAGTATCCACTGCATTTTGTTCTTTTTTAATTACGCGAGCAGGAACTCCGACTACGGTTGAATAATCTTCTATATCTTCAATAACAACAGACCCAGCACCTATAGTGCTCCATGATCCGATTTTTTTCATAGGGATGACGGTAGCACCAGCTCCAATATGAACACCTTCGCCAATTTGAACTCCACCAGTCACCATTACACCAGGAGAAACATGGGAATAATCTCCAACAATGCAATCATGTTCAATTACAAGCCTAGTATTTAAAATAGCATGGTTCCCTATGACTGCAGCTGCATTCACTATTACACCAGGCATTACGACTGTTCCATGACCAACTGTAGCACTCGGGCTCACAATTGCATCTTTATGGATTACGGTAGCATACTGATTTTCTTCCAATGAAAGTCGCTTAACAATCTTTTGTCTGACTGAATTAGATCCAATAGCTACTATTACTTTAGCATCTCCATTTTCAAGAAGGACATGTACTGCAGTAGAAGGTCCAAACCAACAACCATCTTCTTGAAAAAGTTCTTTGTATTTATCATCAAGTCTCGCGATTACTTGGTTTCCAGTCGAATTAATATTATCGGAGATAACTTTCGCATGTCCGCTATCGCCGATCAAAATAATCTTCACTTTTCAGTCCCCCTAGAAGTTGCATTTCCTTCAAACGGAGTCATTGTGACATGCCCATCTTGTGAAACTCCTTCTGATTTAAAAACTTTAAGTACAGTCAAAAACAATATTTTCATATCTAGCCAAAATGATTGGTTTTCTACATACCACACATCATATTCAAACTTTTTCTCCCATGAAATCGTATTTCTTCCATTGACTTGAGCCCAACCAGTTATGCCTGGACGTACGTCATGACGCTTCAATTGGGTCTTATTATACAGTTCTAGATAGTGCATTAATAGAGGACGTGGACCCACAAAACTCATATCGCCTTTCAGCACATTCCATAATTGCGGCAATTCATCTAAGCTTAACTTCCTAAGTAATTTACCAAATGAAGTTAACCGAACATCATCTTGCAATAAAGCACCTTTATCATCTCTTTCATCCGTCATTGAGCGGAATTTATAAACATCAAATGGCTTACCTTCTAAACCAGGTCTTTGTTGTTTAAAAAGGACAGGCGATCCTATTTTCTTCTTAACCAGAAAAGCAATTAAAAGGATAGCCGGGGACAAGCTGATTAGTACAAGAAAACTTATAGTAAAATCAAATAACCTTTTCATATGTGGCATTTCTCTACTCTCTTGTAAAATTAAATAATTCTTTTTTCCATTAAATTTTTTTATGTGAATAATTCATCATCAGTGATTTTCAAATATTTTCTAATAATATATCCACAATTCTTTGACTTGAGAATCCATCCCCATACGGATTACTAGCTTTACTCATTCTTTCATACTCTTTTCTATCTTCTAATAACTGTTTAAAGGATAAATATATGGATTCTTCATTAGTGCCTACTAATTTTAATGTTCCAGCTGCTATTCCTTCTGGACGCTCTGTTGTATTACGCATAACCAATACTGGTTTCCCTAAACTTGGAGCTTCTTCTTGGATGCCTCCGCTATCGGTAAGAATTAAGTATGATTTTGATAGAAAGTTATGAAAATCAACTACTTCTAATGGTTCGATTATTCGAATTCTACTATGAGTTCCTAATATTTCGGATGCAGCATCTCTTATGACTGGATTCATATGGATAGGGTATATCACTTTAATATCAGGATTTTCAATTACTATTTTTTTAATAGCTCTAAACATATTTCTCATAGGATCGCCTTGGTTTTCTCTTCTGTGAGCAGTAATCATTATGAGTCTACTATCAGAAGCCCATTCTAGCTGGTTATGAGAATATTCTTCTCTAACAGTTGTTTTTAATGCATCGATTGCTGTATTACCAGTAACAAAAATAGAAGAAGCTTTTTTTCCCTCAGCTAACAAGTTTTCTTTTGACGTTTGAGTGGGGGCAAAATTATATGTTGCTACTATTCCAACTGCTTGACGATTAAACTCTTCAGGATATGGTGAATAAATATCGTATGTTCTAAGTCCTGCTTCAACATGACCTATTGGGATTTTTAAATAAAAACATGCTAATGCTGTAACAAAAGTTGTTGAAGTATCACCATGTACTAAAACTACATCCGGTTTCACTTCTTCTAAGACAACCTTCATTTTTTCAAGAATATTAACTGTTACGTCAAATAAAGTCTGTTTATCTTTCATAATTGACAAATCGTATTCAGGCACAATTTTAAAAACGTCTAATACCTGGTCTAACATTTCTCTGTGTTGACCGGTTACACAAACTACCGTATCTAAATTTTCTCTTAATTTAAGTTCTTGTACTAAGGGACACATTTTTATCGCTTCTGGCCGTGTACCAAAAACTGTCATTATTTTTTTATTCATTTAATCAACCAACTTTTACTTAATTTTTAAAAAATATCTTTGTTACAACAGGCTATTTATTCTGCATTTTTTTGCTAATGAACCTAAATTGCTAAAATTAATATAATTAATTGAAGAATTAACTATGTTTACGCAATCTTTAGTATCAAAAATAAGTTTATTTTTCATTTTACTTAAAATTAAATGCTCATCTAAACTTATAAATTCATTGTGATCTGTTAAAACAATCAGACACTCAGAATCTATTATTGCTTCTTCAAAACTGCCTAAATAAAAATTTACTTGTTCCTGTTTTACGTGTGGATCATAGAACCCTATATTATAACCTATATTTTGTAATAACTTTATAATATCCATAGCCGGACTTTCTCGAACGTCATCTATATTCCCCTTATAAGTCAATCCTAAAATCGAAATTTTAGCTGACTTATTAGGTACTAATTTTTTAATTTGTTCAACTACAAATTCCGGCATAGAATTGTTAATAGCTCTAGCACTGGAAATTAAAATTGAATCGTTTGGAGCTTTCTCAATAATAAAATATGGGTCTATCGCTAAACAATGTCCTCCTACTCCAGGTCCTGGAGAATGTAAATTTACTCTAGGATGATGATTCGCAAGTTTTATCACTTCTAACGCATCCAAATCTAATTCAGCAGAAATTTTGACTAACTCATTAGCCAATGCAATGTTTACATCACGATATGTATTTTCCATAAGTTTAGACATTTCAGCGCTTAAAGCAGAGGTTTTTAAAATAGAACCAGTCACAAATGATTCGTAAACTTCGGCAGCCTTCTCAGTAGATATGTTATTTATCCCACCAATAATCCTGTTATTTTCTACCAACTCTTTTATTATTTTCCCTGGTAAAACTCTTTCAGGACAATGGGCTAAAAATATATCATTACCAACATCCCATTGCTCTTTCGAGAAGATAGGTGCTACTACGTCATTAATAGTTCGTGGTGGAATTGTTGATTCTATTATAATAATATCTCCTTTTTTCACATATTGAACTATTGATTTTACTGCTTCAACTACAAAATCTAAATTGGCAGTATTATCTGCGTGATGAGGAGTAGGCACAGCAATTATGAAGCAATCTGCATCTTCAGCTTCAAATTTCGCTATCAAATTATCTTTGTTCACAGCATTACTAACTAATATTTCAAGACCCTGCTCTTCAATATGAATTTTACCTAAGTTAATTGCTTTAACTGCCTCTGTATTTATATCAACACCGACTACATTCCATCCATTATTTGCAAACATTGCTGCAGTAGGAAGACCTATATACCCTAAACCAATAACACACATTTTTTTCAAATTAAATTCTCCTTTTTCATTTTTGTACTTTTATCTTCCATAGATACTTTTTCAAGAAACTCAGCAAGTTCATCATATATCGTACTGGCATTATAATTATTCTTAAAAGTAATTTCACAATTCTTTCTTTTTAAATTTAACAAGTCCTTATTATTTTTGATTTCAATAATTTTTTCCGCAAGATTCTCTGAATTCTTTTCTTCATAGAAGTATCCAATATCATGTGTTTCTAAAAATTTTTTTGTAGCTCCTTTTAAGCAAGTTAAAACCGGCAAGTTATAAGCAATGTATTCATATGGTTTATTAGGAATATTAAGAATAAAATTTTTAGAATTATTATAGGGTGCAATTCCAATATCACTGGCCATTAAATGAGAAGTAGTAATATCTCCTTCTGTCCATCCTAAAAAATTTATGTTACTGTATTTTAAATATTTCTCTCTATATTGCTCTAGAAGATCTCCATCACCTAAAATATTAAATTCGATATTATCTTCTTCTAAAAGTGCTGCAGCTTCAAAAACAGTATTTAAATCAAAATGATAACCAATTGTTCCAGCAAAAATAATTTTAAATTTATTACCTTTTTTTTCACTAGTTATATTTGTTTTCTCCCTTTTATAACCTATTGGGAAAACCTTATGCTTATCCTTATCAAACCTTGCATTAATTTTATCTAATCCCCACATTAAATACTCTTCGGTTATCCCTATAATATAATCAGCATTGGTTAATATGAATTCCAATTTCTTATTGCTCAAATAAAACATCCAGTCCTTCTTCAAAAAATCTAAAGGTATTAAATCTAAGAATACATCTGGCCAAAGATCTAAAATATCTACAACTACCGGTATAGAATTTTTTTTACCAAATTTCACAGCTCGATATGCATAATCTAATGTTGGTATCGTAGTATAGATTACATCTGGATACTCAACTTTATTCATTCTTCTAGTAAACTGCGAACCTATTTGAGTATGATTTATTATTCGGGAGAAACTAATATTTTTTTTATATTCTATTCCTCTACCAAAAATTAATGCAGTTCCATTTGGTAAAATATCTATATTGGTATATCTATTCTTTTTCACATGATTATAATCAGATGTCCACCAGAAAACCTCGTGCTTTTTTTTCCTTAAAGAATCTGCAATCATACCTACTCGATACAACCTACTATTTAAATCAACTGGTATTGGTTCACTGTGCTTGCAAAGCCAAATTTTCACATAATCATTTCCTTATAATAAATTTACCTGCGTTTTATAAGTTTTGCTGGATTACCGACATATATCGAAAACTCTTCAACTGATTTTGTTACAACAGCTCCAGCTCCAATGACAGCTCCTTTTCCAATCCTAACTCCTGGAAGAATAACCACATTTGCCCCTATCCAAACTCCATTACCAATACTTACTTCACCGTTTACATGACCAGTATTTCGAATATTCATATTGCGGTCTTTTGGTATTAGGTGGTTTTGTGAAAGTATCTTTGATCCATATCCAATCATCACATCATCATCAATTCTTATTCCACCACCTGCTGTTAAAACTGTAAATGAACTAATTACTACATTATTTCCGAGAAAAAGAGAATTGTGCCCTTTAATAAGCACATCAGGTTCACAATATAAATTTCTGCCTACTTCTGCACCTAATTTTACTAAGATATATGTTTTAATTTTATTAGATAAAAAATTTGACGGTAAACTCCTAAAAAGATTGTCTAGGAAATAAAAGATGATTCTTTTTAAAACTAGCATTTTACACCCCTAATAAATTATTAAATAAGAGTCTTAATTTAAATAGAATAACTCAATTTCGCTAAATAATTCTGTTTTACTTTTATTTTCATGTAATTGAAGCATTCTAAATTCATAGCGAGTTATATTATATGGATCTAGAATAGAAATAACTAAATATAGAGATAATGTAATACACACCACTAATCTTTTAATTAAAGTTTTATTTATCACAGTAATATAAGGAATAAAATAAATTAAAAAAAAGATTTCGTAAACTTTAAAAAAATAAGATAATCTCATAAAAGGAGCAAAATAGAAACTTAAACCGTAAAGTATGAAATACAATAAGTGACCATTTATTATTTGATAGCTCAAATGTCTTTTTAAATCAATTTTTATTCTATATAAATAAAATAATGTTAAAAAAAGAATTGTATAATATCTTATAGAATGAGAAAAACCTAATTTCACATCATACACACTATCAAAATAGTTCGAATAAAAAACATCTTCAAAAGGACCTAAAAATAATTTTATATTGATAAATGGAAGAATTAAACATATTGAAAACATAAATAGATATATATTTAATTTTAATTTCGGTTTAAAAATAAGAAAAGGTATCAAAAATAGGATTGAACTATGAAAACTAGCTCCTATCAGTAAAAATATTATTGCCTTTATTTTTTTATTCGTATAAATATAATAAAAGGAATTTACAAAGAAACTTATAGCAAGCCATTGTCTTATTTGTGACATTTCCATAAAAAATATTTCCATTAAACAATATAAAAAAATCAGCAAATCTTTTTGTTCGAATTTCCTAAATAAGTTAAAAAAATTAATTTGCGTTATTAAATAAATAAGAAATACTAAAAGCCCAAAATATAATTTATTACTTACGAAGAATTCTTGAATTAAATCATATCCATATTCCGTACCTTGAAAATTAATTAAATAATATAATAAATACCCCGGAAAATCTTCACCGGTCATCCAACGTTGCCCAAAAATAAAAGTTATATATATAAAAATACTGATTGTATAAAAGTTTTTATTTCCAACTTTTTTTGATAGTAAAAATAAAGAAGCAACAATAATAAAATGCATCAGCCAAATCATATTTTCTCAATTTCCTTAATATAATAAAGTAAACGATTTTCATTATCTTCCCAAAAAATATTTCCCCATTGTGTATACTCTGTAATATTTTCTTTTATATTTTCTAAGTCTTTTATCATCACGTTACTTACAACTGATCTTATACTTACTGGATCATACGGATTTACGACTAAACCTATATTTTCTTTCTTAACTAAATCTCCTAAAGCAGTTTTCTCAGAAAAGATACCAACTGTTTTATATGATAAGGTTTCAAAAAATTTATTTGAAATAGCAAATTTCACATTTTCAGAATCACTCGGATATGCTGCCCATACCAAATCTGTTTGATTATAAAAACTATTTACATTTTTATAGTTGTAAGGACCATTAAATTTTATATTAAGTATTGAATTTTTTTCACAAAACTTCTTTGCTTTTTCTTCGTCTGGCCCTCCACCGTAAATCATCATATTTATATTAGAATCATTGGCAAAAGCTAATATAAAGTTTTTAAATACTTCAAAATATCTTACCGTTCCAATATAAGCAATAGTTCTTTTACCTCCACTAAATACTTCTTTTTTATTTTCTAATAAATTATATTTGTAAGGATAATTCTCATATATTAAAGTATTTTTAAAACTATACTTTTCAACAAAAAATCTTGAAGCTACAATCATACCATCAGCATTTTTCAAAAAAAACTTTTCCACTTTCTTTAAAAATATTTCTACAATTCTATTTTTGCTTTCTGGTATATCCAAATTTTCATAAATAATTTTATAATTTTTTTTTGTTTTTAGTAGACTGCCGATAAAGAACATATCCCAGTGTGAGGTAATTAGAATATCAGGTTTTTTAGCTCTAATCTCTTTTTTTATAAATTTATAGTATGATAAGAGATTTAGTAATTTACTTTTCTTATTCCCATATAATGATTTTTTATTAAATATCCTATTTTCAAACTCATTATCTTCTATTACTGATTCATCTCTATTCCAAGTAATGAAAGAAACTTCATAATTTTTTTCCAAAGTTTTTAACAATCTTGTATTTCTACTATTTAACGGATAAGAACTATCTAAAAGTAAAATTTTTTTCATAAAATACCCCTTTTTTAACTTAAAAATGAAGAATATCTAACTTCAAATCCTTTTCCCCACTTAATTATAGCTCAAAAATATTTGCCCTTATAAACTCTGCATATTCATAATTAACTTTTTTGCACATGTTTCACCAGAATACTCTTTTAATATAGGTTGTTCACTGAGATTAAAAATAGTATCTATTCTAAGATCTGTAGGAGTATTTTTAAGTATTAAACTCCGTTGCGTAGAAGCAATAAACTTGGTTACAGGACTTTCTAAATCTTCAACTACCGCCAGAATAGGAATGTTAGTTCCAAAATAATCAAATAGTTTGCCCGGAATTTGGGTAGTTTTATTGCCATTATCAATAAATAACAAAATATCTGCACGAGAATATTCTGTAATTATTTTTTTATAACTAGCAATTCCATGATATGTAATAAATTTGTATTCTTTAAATTCGGCTTTAATTTCAGGAGAACAAACACCAAAAATATTAAGTTTAATATATTTATTTAATTTTTCATTTTCTGTTTTAATTGCATTTAAAAGATTTAATGTATTTCTATTACTATTCAAAGAACCTGTATATAAGAGATTTAATGTACTGGCATTTTTCTTCAAATTATTATTTTGTACTTCTGTCAAATAGGTTCTTGGCATATAATGCATTTTACTAGAATATTTCGGATAGCTATTAGTCATCATTTCAAAAGTCGGTTTTGATACGTAATAAATTTGAGCAGCTTCTTTAATAAACAATGACTCCCAATACATAGCTTTTTTCTTTTGACTGTTATTTAAATTAATGTCATTTGCCCATGGATCTCCCCATATTTGTATCCATTTCGTTTCATTATTAAATTCCTTCAAAATATTTCGAGCAATAAAATGAGCTGTTTTAGTATCTGAAGAAGAAATAACAAAATCATAATTATTCTTTAAAACTTTTTTATTATAATTTTTAATCCATTCTTTATCCATATCAGGAAAAAAATATAAATCTTTGATTTTAATTTTTAATTTATTTAGAGTTTTTTCTCTTTTATTTAATTTCAAATTTCGCTCTACTGGTAAAGAAGATTTTTCTAAATATTTATATAAAATTTTCGGCTTAGATTGATAGACTTTAATTTTGTTCTCTATATTCTCTTGAAAGTATTCATCTTCAAATGCGCTTGGGTATTCTAAGGTTAAAACGTCTACTTCCACATTATTTTTTATGAAACCGTTTAGGAGAGAATTATTTCTAATAGAGGCAGAACTAGATTTTTTAAATATCTGTGACGATATAAATAATACTTTCATATTATCCTCCTCGACTTTATTTCTTTAAATATTTTCATCATTTTTTTTCCATATATAAGACAAAAAGCTATAAATATTAAACAAAAGCTAGAAAAAATCTCGATAAAAAGTTTTAAGTTTATTTCATAATTTTCCGCTGGTTTAATAAAGATTAAAAGTACTAGTATTAAAATCAACAAAAAGAAATCTTGCTTATCTAATAACTTCACCTTTCCGGCTTTTGTTACTTTTAAATAAGAAATAACAAAAAGGAAAAAATATGAAGCCAGGGTAGTGATTGCCGCTGCTTCAAAACCTATAATTGGAATCAATATTAGGTTTGAGAGAATATTGATGATAGTAGTTAACATCAATATTCTATTTAAGTTTTTCAAATTGTTAGTTACTGCATAATAGTTTGTAATAATTCTGTACATCCCAAAACAAAATTGCCCTGAAAGAATATAAATAGAAATTTTAGATTGTAAAAAATAGGATTCATGAAAAATTAATGCATTGATTTTCGCATAATTAAAAATTAAAAAGATCACTACAAACCCTGCAACAATAATATATAATTTCAGAAAAAGTTTTAATGCTGTTAAAAAAGAACTTAGTTTTTTACTCTCGTAGATTGGATATAAAATATTTGGGATATACAAGAAAAACAGGGCAATAATTATTTCAATTGATTGAGCATATACTGCATAGTTAACTGAAAAAATTCCGACGTACTTTTCTCCATCTTCGATTAACCACTTAATCATTAGTCTGTCACTTTGTGATAACAATAACCCATATATACTTATACCTATACCTGGGAGTATAAACTTTTTCAATTTGGAATAGTCTTTGGGTAAATTTGAAAATAATTTAATGAAACTATGTTTATTTGTATAGATATAATAAAGAATATATGCAGCATTAAATATCAATGCTCCTGAAATAAGCAAATAAACATTCAACTTATCTAAAACAATTGCTGCAAAAATAAATCCATATTGAAACAATAGCGTTGCAATATTTAAATAAGAGAAAATAACAGTATCCCCATTTGTTCTCAATATAGTTTTTCTAATATTGATTAAATTAATCAATAGTAAAGAAAATCCTACAAAGATAAACAGAATTGAATGAGTGATGAAAAAAGAAAAAAGAAATAATATTATTAAAAAAACTAGACTTACTATAATTAACAAAACACTAATTTTTGCTTTATCTTCTTCATAGTCCAAGAAACTTTTATTTAAGAATCTGGAACTTGCAGTATTTATTGAAGGAATAATTAAAAACATTAATATTAAATTTGTGATAATTAAATAATAATTGTATTCTCCATATTGTCCTGGTGAAATCATTGCTGTAATTTGAGGGAGTAATAAAATGCTAAGTAAAGGAGCAAGTAAATATGTTAGGGTAGGCAATAAAAATGCGATTTTTCTTTTGATAGTATTCATCCTTTTAATAATTTCTAATATTAAAGGCTTTTTCAAGCGCTAAATAATTTATAACACTATTAGAGAAATCTCTTTTTGAAAAGGAATTTTAAGTATTTTGGTAGGTATTTTACTCCCATATCCATAAGACACAGTTGTATCTTCTACAATCACTTTTTTCACTTCTAAAAATACTCTAACTTTATTTTTTTTCAATATAATTCCATTTAGAGCTTTTTGTATTGTGATATTAGGGTCTAAAATAAAATGTTGAAATACATTTTCATGATCCAATTTATTACTCAAATTATCCATTATCACAAATTTACTATTTAATATTTCTATGGTTCTAGTATGAGTTCCATGCCCCTTTTTGACATAACCATAATGTTCACCTTTAAAAAAAACTCCATTAAACATAAGAACTTGTGAAAATGTTTCTTCTTGCATTAAAAACAAATTATCATCAAAAGTATTTTGCTCTATTCCTTTTATTACCAACGTATTATGATTAGAAGTTGATCTATCTCTGTTTCTTTCTTTTACTGACCCAGTATAAGTAAAAGAACCAGGATCAATAAAAAAATCTTCTCCATTTATATTTAATTCGATACTTAATTGATCATTATGACTATGACCGCCTTGCCCTCTCATTGAGAGCTCTCCACACCTAACTAAGCAAAAGAAGATATTATTTGTCAGTTTATAAATTCCTGCATCATAATAAGATTCATTTTCTTTAATAAGATTTTCTGAAGGCTTAATTCCATAATCTTCCGTTTTTTTATTTATCCACACACTTTCTTCTTTTGAAATATGTAAGAATTTTGGAAGAGCATAATTAAAATATTTTCCAAATAAATCTAATGTATGATTTAAATTTCTTTTATCCCAGAATAAATTTGAAATTATTATGAACCGCCCATTATCTATATCTCCAATTAGAGGAGACTGGTTATTTGGTTTAGTAACATAAATTAAATATTTATGCATTTTAAAAAGTATTTCCTTATAATTTTCACTTAATTTTATTCCATTTATTTCACACAAAATATAGCTGTATAACAAAAATTCAGAAACAAGTCTGTGATATGATGTTGATGTTTCAAAAGAACTTCCATCTGTATTTATTTGCACCTTAACTTCTTTTTCAAGTTCTTTAATGCCTTTTTCCAGCCATGTTGTTGCTTCTCTTAAAGTCTTACCATTTTTAAAATAAAAACCTAGATAAATTAATCCCACCAAATTGGAAATATAGTGATTATTTCTTATACTATCGTAATTTTCTAAGTTATCAGCAATGTATTTACCATGTAAATATAAATTTATATTATACATTTCTTTAAATTCTAAATCATTTTCTATTAAATCGCTAAAATGATAGTAAGAATGAATTAAATTTGCTGCTCTGATTGCTACTTCCATAGTAGAAGTCCAGTTAACAGAGTAATTAAATTCATTTTGTTCAATCCAGCTCTTTATTTGTTGTTTAAATTCAATATAATATTTCAAATCATCGGTAATCCAATATGCTTTTCCTAACACAAACAAATGATTAAAACGTGATAATTCCCAAGGATATTTCACATCAAAAGTTTTATTGTAATTTATAATTTCAATTTCCTTGTAGTAATTTTTTTCCCATATGTAACTATTAATATAATCTTTATTCCAGTCTATAATCTCTCCTAGAGGGATCCTTTTTGAACCCAATATTTCAAATTCATGATTTAAAACTGTTTCTGCTTCTTTTAAAACTTCATTAGATATTAAAGGATTTTTTATATAAAATTGTTTAATATTTTTTTTTGTTTTAATATCATAAAAAAAATTCATTTGACTTGTATAATGAGTAAGAAATTCTTTTCTCTTAAACTTTTTCTGTTTAAAGAAATGCTTATATTTTATATATATAAGCTTATTTAAACTTCGCTTCATAATTTTTCTAACAATCTGGCGCGTACCATTTGTTTTTAAAAGTTTAATATAATTATTCACTTTACACCTACTTAAATTCTAGTTTAGATCATAATTGTTAATATCCATTTGATATCACTTGATTTAAGACTATTTAATCAAAGAAATTTCTTTTACTAGGAATTCGAATTTAAAAGAAAAATATCGAAATATTAATAATTATATAGTTCATATAAAAGTCACTTTAATTTAAAAACTCATTGTTTCTACATTTTTACGATTAGCTAAACTCACAAGTACTTCTTTTATTTCTTTATTATTCATTTCAGGAAAATTTTGTAAAAGTATCATTAATTCTCCTTCTGCTACCGGATTAGCCTTCCCTATATAAATCTTAGGAAATACCATTTCACTCTGAATTTCATCAGAATTCAAAAGCTCTTCGAACATCTTTTCTCCAGGACGAATTCCTGCAAATTCAATTCCAATTTCCCCATCAGTATATCCCGATAGTCGGATTAAGTTTTTAGCAAGATCTACAATCTTCACAGGTTCCCCCATATCAAGTACAAAGACCTCTCCGCCTTCTGCTAGCGTACCTGCTTGGATTACTAAACGGGATGCTTCAGGAATGGTCATAAAATATCGAGTCATATCAGGATGAGTTACTGTAACAGGCCCACCTGCTGCTATTTGATTTTTAAATAATGGAATCACTGAGCCTCGTGAACCAAGAACATTGCCAAAACGTACTGCAGCAAACTTTGTATCACTGCGCTTTGCCAAATTTTGAACAATCATTTCAGCAAATCTCTTCGTAGCTCCCATAACATTTGGCGGATTAACCGCTTTGTCAGTAGATATCATTACAAAGTTTTTAACACCATGGATATGAGCGGCATCTGCTACATTTTTTGTGCCAAAAATATTATTTTTCACTGCTTCCATAGGATTTTTCTCCATAAGCGGGACATGTTTATGAGCTGCTGCATGATATACAACATCCGGTTGATACATTGCCATAATATCCATAATCCGTTCTCGATCTTGAACATCTGCAATAATTGGAATTACTTCAGTTTCAGGAGCAATAATCTTACGTAATTCCATGTCTATTAGATAAATTGAGTTTTCCCCATGTCCTAAAAGCAATAACTTTTCGGGTCCAAAGCGAGCAATTTGTCGTGTAATTTCGGAACCAATAGAACCTCCAGCCCCAGTTACGAGTATAGTTTTTCCATTTAACTGATCTGCTATTTTATTCATATCCAAATTTACTTCTTCACGACCAAGAAGATCTTCTATCTTCACATCTTGGATATCTGTTACAGAAACTTTACCAGTCATAATATCTTCTATTCGAGGAATGGTCTGCGTATGAATTCCAGTGTCAAAACATTTCTGTATTAATTCAGCAGTTTCAAGCTTGCCTAACGAAGGAATTGCGATAATAATATGTTCGATATTGTTTACTTTTGCAATATCAGCAATATCAATTATACCTCCACGTACTACACGAATACCAAAAATTTCAAATCCTTGTTTCCTAATATCATCGTCAATATATAAAATCGGAATCAAACCGTTTTCCGGGTTATCTAATAATTGGCGAGCTACTAAAGTACCTGCTTTTCCAGCTCCAATAATCATAGTATTTTTTAGTTCGGGATTTTTTCGACTATATGCTATATCTCGACCTAAACGCCAAGATAAACGCGACCCTCCGATTAATAATAGATGGAGCATCCAAGTAATTGCTAATGCTCGGAATAGAATATCTCCACTGACAAAATACTGCACAGCTGCTACTGCAATAATCGACCATGTCACAGCTTTAAAAATCGATGCTAACTCTCCAATTGACGCATATTCCCAAACTTTTCGGTAAAGACCATAAAATATGGCTAGTGCATGATGAGCTACAAAAATAGTCAGTGCACTCGTCATTAAAAATTTATTTTCAAATACGTTTGTTAATGGATGAAGCAAGAAAAAGCCGAGGAAAATCGAGAAAAAAACAATAAATGAATCGACTATTACTAAAAATGGCGCTCTTCGCTTTAGTGACAAATGGGTCAACCCTTTCAATTACTATTACTTTATTCACAGTATGTATTAACTGCTTTCCAAGTTTAGCACACAAGTATTTGGAAATGATAGGGTTTTTTTATCATATATAGTCCTTAATATCAAAAAAGTATTCGACTTTTTTCGACACCTTTCTAATAATTACAAGTATTTTAAGAAAACATATTCCACCATTTAGACTTCGAAATAGCTTGAGGTTCTAGTACATGCATATTTTCATTCAACAAAATTCTATCGTTGTTTTCAAGCATAATATCAATAATTTCGTGACGGTTCTTTTTCTCGAGATAATCTAACCCTTCATTAAATAAAAATGGACGTGTTTCCAAATTGTGGACATCAGATCCATAAACGTGAATTAAATTTGCATCTATCAGCGTCATTGCAGTTTTCTGGATTGCTTTTCCAAAGCTTCCTGCTATAGATCCAGCTGTCACTTGAGCAAGTGCGCCGTGAAGCAACAATTTTTTTAATCGTTCCGGTTTTTCGATAATTCCTTGGTTGCGTTCTGCATGCGCAATAATCGGTACATAGCCTGCAGTGATCAATTTCTGGATTATCGGTACTGTATAGCCGGGAACTCCTGAAGAAGGCAACTCAAGTAATACAAACTGCGATCCAGCTAACGTCAACGCTCCACCTGTAGCTAGCAGGTCAGGTAACTTTTCAGTCAATCGACATTCCTGTCCACTGTAAAGAGTAATAGGGAGATTTTGTTCTGCTATATAATCATTGGTCAGTTTTAACTGCCTTTGAAGAGCTGGTATATCGGTTGTGAAATTCGGATGAAAAGCATGTGGGGTAGTAATGATGCCAGTAATTTGTTCGTTGACCGCTTTTTCAAGCAATCGTTTCGTTTGTTCCATCGTATCAGCGCCATCATCAAGTCCAGCCAGTATATGTGCGTGTGTATCAATCATTGTTGTCAATTCCTCCTTATGCCAGTAAAAAGAGTAAAAAGGAAATCCTTTTTACTCAGTTGAGCCGTAATATTGGTAGTAGTAACTGTCTTTCGCAAGTTCATAGTTATTCAAGACCGCTCCGATGATGCGTGCATTAGATGAAGCAAGTGCTTCTTTCGCTTTTAATGCCATTTCTTTTTCTGTATTTCCTGAACTGACCACTAAAATCGCGCCTTCGCATTTGTTCGCTAAAATCTGGCCATCCGTTACGGACAATACAGGCGGTGCATCAAAAATGATTAAGTCGTATATATCTTTTAACTGATGAATTAGCGCATCCATCGATTTGGATCCAAGTAATTCTGCCGGATTCGGAGGAATCGGTCCGCATGTCATCAGATCCAAACGTTCTACTGCAGTCGGTCGTACAGCGTCTTCCACTTTCGCTTGGCGAGTTAGAACGCTTGAAAGGCCGATCGTATTCCCCATGTGGAATGTGTAATGGGTTGTCGGTTTGCGCATATCGCCGTCTACCAATAATACCCGCTTGCCTTCTTGTGCGAAAACAACCGCTAAGTTTGCAGAAGTTGTTGACTTTCCTTCTGAAGGAGCAGCTGATGTAATGACCATCGTGCGTATATCTGCATCAGGTGATGAAAAAGTAACGTTGGTCCGAAGCGTCCGGAATTGCTCCGCTACGTAAGAACGCGGTGTCGTGAACGTAATCAGTTTGCGTGCTGTTTGTTGTAATACTTTTTTCTTTCTTGCCATAACTTATCCTGCCCTTCTTCTGGATGTTTCCGGTGTTTTCTCGGTCAATTCCGCTTTTTCTTTAATAGGAGAAATAATTCCTAAGAGCGGAATCCCTAAAATATCTTCTACATCTTGTTCGTTCTTCATCGTTGTATCCAAATATTCAAGCAGGAACGCAATTCCGACACCCAGCATTAAACCGACAATAGCTGCAATGGCCATATTCATCAGTGGGTTTGGCGCTACTGGAGCTGGGTTGTCTTTTAATACCGCCTTAGACAAAATCGAGACGTTGTCGACATTCATCAATTCTTGAATTTCCTCTTGGAAAACAGCAGCTGTTGTATTGGCGATGTCAACTGCAACTGCCGGGTTAGAGTCTTGAACAGATACGTTAACTACTTGTGACTGTTCGGCTGTTGCAACCGTGATTTTTCCATTTAAGTCATCCGTTGACATATCCAAGTTGAGTTGCTCTACGACTTGATCAAGGATAGCCGGGCTTTTAATGATTACACTATATGTATTGATCAATTGCAAATCGGTTTGAATATTTTGGTTTATTGCTGTTGCAGCATCTGTTTTTTCTTGGTTAACAAGAATTTGCGTCGATGTTTCATAAATCGGCGTCAGCAACAGGAACGATACAGCACCTGCAATGGTAATCGCTAAAACGGTTAACAGCGCAATCAATCCGATGCGCTTTTTTAATGTCTTAAATAAATCTTGTAAACTGATGGTTTCTTCCATTTAATTGGTGGCTCCTTTTAGGGTCTTTTAAAACAACTTATGCTAGTATAGCATAATGCAAGACTTTAGGAACTTCCATTTTTAAAAAGATTTATAGGCTAAAGGATGGATTTATGCTATGTTAGTGTGTAGAAAATAACGTTTTGGAGAGGAGAACTGTATGAATTTGAGAAATTTAGGAGCATTTGTTCTAATTGTATTGTGCCTTGCAGTTTTAGTATTTAGCTACATTATATGGAAAGACAAGTTAGCCTCTGCAAGTGGTAATTCTTCTGCACCTGCAGTTGAAGTACAAAAAGAAGAACCGGCTGAAGCGGAAGAACCTGTAAGCGAAGGCAGTTCTCAAGTAGAATTTGAGAAGTTGACCGCTGCTATGGATGAGCAAGTCCGAGAAGTTTTTGTAAACCGCAACAAAGCTGGCGAAAAAGTCCAGCTGTTGATCGTTGGCTCTTCTGTTATGGAAGACGGCGAGCCCGGATATGCGAAATTGCTTATGGATTCATTGGAGGAAGCTTATGGTGATTTTGTGGAAGCGGAAACGATTTCGTTTGATGGAACTTCTCTTGAGTTTCTTGAAGAAGATGTGGATCTTTCCAAAGGCTATGACGTTGTATTAATGGAGCCTTTCACATTGAAGGATAATGGAAATGTCACGATTGAAGATGAACAATTTGTGATCGAGAAATTTTTAGGTAAAGTACAAGCTGAAGTGAGTGATGCGGCACTGGTCCTTCATCCCCCACAGCCGATATTTCAAGCGAAGTTTTATTTAGCGCAAGTTGAAGCTTTGGAAGAGTTTGCAAATTTGAACGATTACGCTTATATTAATCATTGGTCCAATTGGCCGGATACAGAGGACCCAGCCCTTGAAGATTACTTGACTGAGGACTCAGATCCGAATGGTGAGGGCGCCGCAATTTGGGCGGACAGTTTATCGAGCTATTTTATAGCCGAATGATGGAGGAAACAAGATGAGCAGAAGAAACAAAAAAGCCAAGAAGAAAAAATGGCCTTGGATTGTCGGGATATTGGGATTAATCGTTGTGGGGATCGGCGTTTATATGTTTACGGTTTATAATAGCTTGACGAATACGCTTGAGGAAATACATGAACCAATCAAGCGAGAAGTTTCTGAGAAACGGACTGAGGAAGTTGTTCTTGATGAAAAAGATCCGTTTTCAGTCCTAGTGCTTGGCGTTGATGAACGCGAAGGCGACAGCGGCCGCTCGGATACAATGGTTGTGATGACGGTCAACCCGACGGAAAAGTCGACGAAGATGATTTCGATTCCGCGTGATACGTATACGGAAATTGTTGGACATGGTACGACGGATAAGATTAACCACGCTTACGCTTTTGGTGGCATTGAAATGTCAATGGCATCAGTTGAGAATTTGCTTGATATTCCGATTGACTATGTTGTGCAAGTGAACATGGAAGGCTTTAAGGACATTGTTGATGCGGTTGGCGGTGTGGATATTAACAGCCCGATGGCTTTTGACAGCTTTGCTGCTGGGAATCTCCACTTGTCCGGTGAAAAAGCATTGGAGTATGTCCGGATGAGAAAACAAGATCCACGCGGCGACTTTGGACGCCAGGATCGCCAGAAGCAAGTGATTCAAGGAGTGCTTCGTGAAGGCGCTTCGGTGAATAGTTTGTTGAACTATAAAGACATTTTCAATGCACTTGGAAACAACGTTCGTACGAATATGACGTTTGATGAAATGGTTGAGGTTCAAGGCAATTACCGTGATGCGGTTGGCAAAGTGGATCAGATCATTGTCGAAGACGGCTATGGAGATACGATTAATGGGATTTGGTATTACATGATGGATGATGCCGAATTGGCTGAAATCCAAGGTGCATTGAAAGAGCATTTGGGTATGTAATTTGATGAGGCGTTCTCTCTTTATGAGGGGATGCCTTTTTTTTGTGGTTGGAGTGACTGATCATGAGTTACGACAAATGGGGCTTGAGTTACGACGTACTGGTACTGAATTACGACATACGCTCATTAAGTTACGACGAACGAGCCACGAATTACGACATACTCTAAGTGAGTTACGACAAACATCCCCACTTTTATATGCAAGATTGTCAAAAAGCAGCTTATCCCTTGCTCTTTCGCATTTCGCTTTAGCGAAATGCATCCATTTTTCTTTTCACTTTAGGATGAGAACTGTTTTTTCTTCACTTCCTAGGCGGTTCAAGAGAAAAGATCAATATGGAACTGCCCGCTCAAGCGTACAGCAAAAAAAGAGTTGCATCCGAGAACCTTATTAGGTTTCCAGATGCAGCTCTTCAATTTTGTAAACGCTCACTTTTAACTTGATAATCTTTGGCGATAAAAGTCCATTTTAAGTCGCAATTTTTCTTTCATTTCCGGGCATTGGGCATCATCGTGTATTATTTCCAACCATGTCAACCGTAGTTTGTATAAGTCTTTAATAATAATAAGAATCACTCCCTAAAGGTATTACCAATAATATATCCTTCTTTGTACCGGAAGTAACTGCGTATTCCTATTCAAGTTTTATAAAAACTTTGTAGAATCGTAAATAGATATAGGTTAAAAAGTTTAATTATTTAGAATTTATTGTAATTTATTCTTTTATTAACCTATAAATTAATAATCGGTTGGAATAGAGTGGGAATGGATTTCTTTAAATAAAAAACATTCTCTTTTTGGGAGAATGCATTTGTGTGATGCTTATTCGTTTAAATTAGAATTTTTTTTTTGGAATCACCGTAGCGAAGATCTTTCAACTGAAATTGTTGGACAAAATACATGAAAGCTTGGCGCGGAATGCCGAGTTCTTTTGCGCTTACAGAAGGGCCTTGCTGATTATCGATGTAGAATGATTTGATGATGTCTTTTATGTCGCGGTTTAGTTGCTTTTCGAGTTTGTTTTTATAGTATTCGTAGTTCTCCATGAACTCAACTCGCCTTCTATAAGTTAGTAGTAAATTTTTATTTGGAATTCTTTTGGATATTATTAGTATATAGCCTTAGGGACATTTTGACTAGTAGTTTTTTCATATAATTCCCGACTTTTTTTATGGCGTTTTATTTTTTCGGTTGAAACCCTATTATTTCCGGTTCTTTTTGCCCAGTTTAAAAGGTTTTAAAATTGGATTTATCAAAAAAGCCACCCATTAATGTGGGTGGCTAAATTTTTACTATTTATTCGGTTTCGAGTTTGAATTGGGCAAATCCGTTTGCTGCTGGTGCCATATACGTGATGCCGCTGTTTGCTGGAATCATGTTTTGTGCTTTTTGTGCTGTTTCGAAAACAAGTGTTGGGTTGCCTTCAATTGGAGCGAAGTTCCAGTTGCTGTCGGCCGATGGATTGATCGTGCCGAATTCGACCATGTAGTCCATGACCGCTTGGCGATTTTCGTATGCAAAGTCAATGCGTTCGGATGCGTTGCGAACTCCTGGGAACGTGCCGCTTGCACGGTAGTTGTTTGTAATGACCAGGAATTCTTGGTCAGCCGCTACTGCTTTCCCATTATACGAAAGGTTTTTGATGCGGTTTGCGGTTTGATTAACTAGTTTTCCGTCAATGTCGTATTTTGCTGGCTGCGTGACATCGACTTCATACGTAACACCGTCGATGACGTCAAAGTTGTATGTGCGGTAGTCGTTGTTGACGAGTGCTTGTTCGCCGGTTTTATTCGGATCGATTTGGTAGAACTGGCCAGCTGACATTTCCAGCCATTCTTTGACGTCCGCTCCGGTCATTTTCAGTGCGAAGACGGTGTTGTCAAATACGTAAAGATCGGCCACGTTTTTAATGGCAATTTCACCGGTTGCGATATCGGTGTAGTATTCAGCGCCGTTGCGTCCACCTGCTTTGAATGGAGCTGCTGCTGACAGGATTGGCAAGTCTGCGTTAGCTGTGCCCGCTAGCTGCTGTTTCGCATACCACGTTTGCGCGTTGTTGACAATTTGGATCGATGGGTCGTCTTTTACCAGTGAGAAATAGCTCGTGATTGGCGCTGTTGTTTCGCCAACTGGGCTGCGGACATAGTCGATTGTCGCTTTGTGTGCTTCTTGAACCGCTTCGACGACTTCTTCAGAAACTTCATCGGTTTTTGCATCGATTGCGCGCACTTCCGCTTTTTCTTTCACGACTTCCCACTCTTTCCCTTTTGGAGCAAGCGTCAAATCGATAACTCCCAAATGGCTGCCGAACTTGCCTGGCATGACAACTGGCGTGCCGTTGATCGTCCCTTGTTTTTGGTCAACATTTGGCAGGTCTTTGTAAGCGCCTGGGAATACTTCGTGGTTGTGGCCGGTGATGATGGCATCGATGCCTTCTACTTCAGTCAGTTGGTACGTGATGTCTTCTTCCCCAACTTCGTAGTTTTCATCGCCCATGCCTGAGTGGGAAAGAACAACGACGACGTCCGCTCCCGCTTTTTTCACTTCCGGCAAGAATTTCTTCACGGATTCAACCGCATCTTTTGCTACGACTTTGCCTTCCAAGTTTACGCGGTCCCATTTCATGATATGTGGAGCAACAACTCCGATCACCCCTACTTGGATCGTTTGCTTTTTGCCTTTTTTGTCGGTAACTTCTTTTTCAATGATGGTATATGGATTGAATTGGTTTTTGCCGGTTTCTGCATTGTAAACGTTTGCATTCACTACAGGGAATGGTGCATCGTCCAATACTTCATCCAAATACGTCAGGCCAAAGTTGAACTCGTGGTTGCCGAGAGTTGAGGCATCAAAGTCAAGAGATTCAAGTGCTGCGTATCCTGGATGCATTTCGCCTTCTTCAATCGGATCGACGGTTGCTTTGTAGCC
Organism: Planococcus sp. YIM B11945; assembly: GCF_050864155.1. NCBI lineage: Bacteria > Bacillati > Bacillota > Bacilli > Caryophanales > Caryophanaceae > Planococcus > Planococcus sp. YIM B11945. Next base: position 551,434 of record NZ_JBOZWR010000003.1, read on the forward strand.
GCCAAGCGGGGTTCCTTGGATCAGGTCGCCGTTATCGAACAGCAAAGTGTTTTTGCTTTCCTCGCGCGCTTTTTCTATTAATACACCGGTTTTTGCTAAGCCGAGGCTATTGGAAACTTTGTCCTGGTAGTAATCGTAGTTGACGAAGTTTGTATGTAAGTCGGATGTTCCCAGAATGCGGAGCGAGACTTCTTTCTTAGCTGCACCTTTTGATTTGTAGTTATGGTAGGTGTGGTACGGGTAGTGATTGTGAACCGTTTTCGTTCCCACTTTGCTGTCTGCTGAAGCTGTGACAAATCCGCTGAACGCCAGAATTGCTACCGATGCTGTTAAAGCCGCTTTCTTTTGAATCGACATGTTCCATCTCCTTAAAATTTTGTGTTGTCTAACTTTTTTATTATATTTGAAGGTTCCAATAATTGAAAGATAGAAATTTGATTTTACAGAAATAACATATTAAGGTGGGGACGTATGGGGGTGGTAGAGAGGTTGGGAGTTGGATGAGTTACGACGTATTGGCCGAGAATTACGACATACGGCCAGCGAATTACGACCAAAACAGTTTTCCTTACTCTACCAAAAAAGAAAGCCTTCCCTGTACGGAAGACTTTCCTTATAGAAGCGTTGTTCTATACAAACGTTTTTTTCTTAATTTGTTCAAGCTTCAGGTCGCGCAGTTCGTAGTGATTAACAAAATAGACAAAAACTTGGCGTGGGATGCCGAGTTGTTTAGCTCCCATTGAGGGGCCAAGATCGTCGGTCAGATAGGCTTGCGCGATTATGTCTTTTAAGTCCCGGCTGTAATTCTTTTCGAGTTTCTTTTTATAGAATTCATAGTCCATTATCACACGATCTACCCTCTTCCCCCGAATTTTTCTCGCTCTTTTGATAACTCTTTGCTTTCTTCAAATTAATTATAGTTCTTTTCTCGTATAGTTCCCAGATAAATTTTCCGACTATTTAGTAAATTTAACTGGATTGCTGATAGAATTGTGCTATTTATCAACAAAGACTACTTTCTTCCTATTTTACTTTGAACTAATCTAGTTATGTCTTCTAGTTCTTTTATCCCTGATACAAAAAGTATCACCACGTAAACGATTCCGGCGACTGCCAAGAACCCAATTAGCGCAATGGTGTTGCCGTTGCCTAAAATTACATAGCCGGTTTTCGCCAATGCCACACTGGCGAGCGACACCAAGAGAATCTTTCCTGAAGTGGCCCAAAGCGCCCGGTCGGCAAACACGCCGATTTTTTTCTTCAAGCTCCGCGCCATGAGCCAAACGGCGATGAGTGCAGCGATGCTGGAAGCGAGCGCCAAGCCTCCTATACCCATATAGCGTGACAGGATGAGGTTCAAGACAATATTCAAGACCATGGCGATGGCGGCGTTGATCATCGGTGTTTTGGTGTCTTCCAGTGCGTAGAACACTTTTGATAAAATTTCGCGCAGCGCGATGCCGATCATGCCAATCGTATAGAAAAAGAGCGCCTGGGTGGTCATGACAAGCGCATCCCCATCAAATGCCCCTCGCCCGAACAGCAATTCGACGATTTCTTGCGAGAAAAAAAGCATTAAGATGCTTGTCGGAATAACGAGCAGGTTGATAGCGACGATCGATTGCTTTAATGAATCTTTGATTCCGTCAATGTTCCGGACGGAAGCCATGCGGGACAACTGCGGGAATATGAGTGTTGCAATTGATAAGACGAAAATGCCTTGGATCAAGTAATTCAAGCGGCTTGCGTAGCTTAACGCGGTGACGCCCCCGACAGAGATGCGGGAAGCGAGCGTCATGTCGACCAAAACGTTGACTTGGTCGACAGACGTTCCCAAGATGACCGGCATTGCAAGCAACAGAATGCTTTTCATGTAACGGTCTTTGACGTCAAACACGGTCCGATAACGGTAGCCTTTTTTCAAAATGAGCGGCACGAGTACGGCAAATTGCACGGCGAGCGCGATGACGTAGCCGATCGGCAAAATGTCCGAGTGCATTTTTGAACTGAGCGCGATCGACAGCATGAAGATTAAGTTCAGCGGAATGCCGCTGAGCGCCACGATCAGGAAGCTATCTTTGAATTGCAGAAAACCGGAAAAAAGGAAAATGAGGCCGGTAAAGTAAATGCCGATGATGCTGATTCTTGTGAAGCGGACGGCCAGTTCAAACGATTCGTCGGTAAATCCGGAAGCGAACACTTTGACGAGCGGTTCGGTGAAAATCCCGACGCCCAGGATGATGATGGTCGACAATATCATCAGGAAATTGACGACGTTGTTGTTGAACAAGTTTGCCGAACGTTCGGTTTTTTCGTTGACGACCCGCGAGAACACCGGGATGTAGCTGGTGGCGATCCCGGCTGCGATGAGGCCGAATATCGTGCTCGGTATGATTTGCGAGATGAGGTACGCATCACTGATCGGCGATGCGCCGTAAAAATACGACAATAAGATATCCCGAAAAAAGCCAAGCACTTTGGAAATGAGCGCGAATAATATGATGAACACAGCGGTTTTTTTCATCTGATTTCCCTCAAATTCGGTTTTGCGTAAGGTGAATGGTTTTGCTGACAAGTCCAAGCTAAGAGATTCCTTACTATATAGAATAGATTTTCTTTAATAGCAACGTATTACCACTAATTAGCTAGAAGATATGAAGTAAAACAGCGGAGACTCCCGCGGGAAAGCGAGACAGCCGAGACCCCGCAAGGAGCGCAGCGACTGAGGAGGCTTGGCGCTCGCCCGCAGGAAAGCGCAGCTGTTTTACGGAATATCAGCAACCCCTGTCATACTCACACGATTTAATTGCGCCCCTTTTGTGATTCGGCCAGCCGGATAAAGTTCTCCATGACGCTGTCGCTTTCGAATTCTTTTATCTTTTCTTTGCATTGATTGGCGATTTGGTCGTATTTTTCTTTTGGATTGATCATCAATTGGAGGATCAAGTCTTCCACTTTGTAGACGTTGAACTCGTCACGGAACGTGTCCCCGCATTCGTAAGCCGGCAGTTGGTGGAAATAGCCTTCCGTGATCGCGTCCCAGTCGTTGATCTTTGCGGCAATGCCTGGCACTCCGTAGCCGCACGCTTCGATGAGGCTCGAGCCCATACCAACAAAGCAAAACGTGTCTTTCATAACTTTTCCAATGTCTTCGTATTTCAGCTTGCCGTGGAGGAAGATATGGTCTTTTGCTGAAGACGCATTGACGCGTTCTCTCAGTTTTTCTTCGTCTTCACCGTAGCCGTAGATGTGGTAAGTGAATGTCGGATCCACTTGAATGAGCCGCTCCATGATGTCGACCATGTAAAAATTGTAGGTTTTAAAATCGGTCAACCGGCCAATCGATACGATGCGCCGGGATTTGTAATTTCCGTAGTTGTCCTCCACTTCGTACAAATCGATTGGCAGCGGGAAAATATAATCGTTCAACGGCTCTTTAAAGCGCTCTGCCGTTTTTATTTTCACGGAAGGCGTCATAAATACCAGTTTCGAGTAATAGTCTTTGTCCAGCAGCTTCAAGGTTCGTTTCAAACTCTCCATATAGTCTTTGTGGTACGTTTCCGGATGGTAGACGCCGGACAGCCGGTTGTTGCCCGGCAGCATATACGACAGCAAAAACGACGTCGGGCTGAACGAATAGATGAAATCGAATTTGTCTTTGAATTTCATCGACACGAGCTTCGTCATAAATCGTGAGTTGAAGCGGGAGTCGAGTTTGTTTTCGTAGGCGACGATTTTCAAGTTCGGGACGCCTTCCAGCTGCTCCAAAAGCGGCCCGCCTTTGCTGAATAAAAACAGCGTGACGTCGAATTCGTTATCACACAGCCATTTGACCATGCGGACGATCAAGGTTTCGATTCCGCCATATTCCATATTGCGGTGAATCAGCGCAATCGATTTGATCGAAGTTGTATCGGCTAAGGCGTTTTTCACGTTAGATGCTATGACCATTCTCCACCCTCCGTTCGGCTGCTTCCTCTAGTTGGTATTGGTTGATTGTTTCAATGATGTAAGCCGTGTCTTCTTTTGACTGCACCGGTGAAATCGGCAAACTCAGCACTTCGGCGTGGATCTTTTCGGAAACCGGGAACGATTGGCCGTTCCACTCACTGTATGCTTGTTGCTTATGCGGCGGAATCGGGTAATGGACCATCGTTTGCACGCCGTTTTTCAATAAATACTCCTGCAATTGCTTGCGGTTTTCGGTCCGGACGACAAAGACGTGCCAGACGCTTTCCTGAAAATCATCCGGCATGGCAGGCAATTCGATCGCCGGGTTGCGGATTTCCGCTGCGTATTGTGCAGCGATTTCCTGGCGGCGGGCGTTTTCGCTGTCCAAATGCGGCAGTTTTACGCGAAGCAATGCTGCCTGCATTTCGTCCAAACGGTGATTGAAGCCTTTTTCCAGGTTTTCGTATTTGACGGTTGAGCCGTAATTGCGGAGCGCGCGGATTTTTGCGGCAAGTACCGGGTCGTTTGTTGTCACTGCTCCGGCATCTCCCAGTGCGCCCAAGTTTTTGCCGGGGTAAAAGCTGAAGCCTGCGGCATCGCCCAAATTCCCGGTTTTATGTCCTTTATAGTGAACCCCCTGTGCTTGCGCGGCATCTTCGATCAGTTTCAATCCGTGCCGTTTAGCGATTTCACCGAGCGCTTTCATATCGGCAGCTCTGCCATACAGATGCACTGCAAGAATCGCTTTTGTCTTATTTGTAATGGCCCGTTCTACGAGCTTTGGATCCAAGTTATATGTCGTGATGTCCGGCTCAACGAGAACCGGCGTTGCGCCGACTTCTGAAATGGCGAGGATCGAGGCGATGTACGTATTTGACGGCACAATGATTTCATCTCCTGCGCCAAAATCGTACGCTTTTAAAATGAGCTTCAAGGCATCGAGCCCGTTGGAGATGCCGATGCAATGATCGACGCCGCAGTATGCGGCGAATTCCTGTTCAAACGCTTCGACTTCTTTCCCTAAAATGTACCAGCCGCTGTCAATGACACGGGCAGCCGCTTGTTTTAGTTCCGATTCGTATTGGGCATTGATCTGTTTCAAATCCAGAAAAGGGATCAATCAGCATTCCTCCTTCAAATCGCCAATTTGATTGGCTGTACGGTATTCAAACTGTTGGTAGACGACGCCTCTTCCGCCGAATCCTTGCTTTTGGGCAATGAGGCCTTTGTTCAAATAATGTCCGCCGTTTTCCACCGATACGCCAAAATCAAAATAGCTTTTGTCTTTTGCCGCTTCCGTGATGACAAAGTCGAACAGCAGATCGAGCGCGCCTTGTTCTTTTCCTTTGTCGCTGCCCGCGCAGTATTGCAAGTGGGAGACCCGGTCGGTCAAGTACATGAGCAGGCCGCCGACGCATTCATCGTCTTTGTACGCCGTGTACACGCGGATATTTTCCGGGAACGCCGCTTTCAGCTGCTTGATCTCCGCCAAACTGTGGACCGGGGTGACGCCGAAGTTTTTTTGGAGATTGCCTTCGAGAATCGGCCAAAAATCTTCGATCGGCGCATCAAGCCGGATTTCTAAGTTTGCTTGCACCGCCCGTTTGATCGCTTTTTTCCGCATCGCGTGGTAAGGCAAACGCGCATCAAGCTGGATGGTGGTCGAAATGCCGCTGCTGATCCTTTTGGCGTCCAAGCGGAACAGCGCATATTCGTCTTCTTGCGCCGGCAGTTGAGCATAGATGTACGGAATCGCTTTGTAGACGACTCGTTCAATGCCTTTTTCCTGCAAAAAGTGGTTGACGGCGTTAAAGCATTCAATGACGTCTTCCATTTTCGCGTCCGGCAACAGCAAAAGCCCGCCGTACGTCAGCCCTTTGTGGGTGTAAAACGCATTGCCTTCTGTCGTGCCCGGCATTAATGCGAACAGTTTGCCTTTTTTCCAAAGCAGGAGTGAACAATCAGGAAAGCGGTCTTTGTGGTAATGCAAGTAATCGATTTTGTGTAGGAACGTGGCATTTTTCGACCGCTCGATAAATGCGTCCCAATCCGCTCGGTCCGCGTCCTCAAACTGCGTGACGGAAAACGCGGCTTGCTTTAATTCCGTTTCGGGCTGGGCATTGATGTTCGAATTCAAAAAAGGAATCATCCGTACCCCTCCTCCAAATCGCAGATTTGATTGGCTGTAAGGTATTCGTATTGCTGATAGACGATGCCCCTTCCGCCAAAGCCTTCTTTATAAGCAAGGAGCCCTTCGTTTAAAATGTGCCCATTATTTTCAACGGATACGCCGCAATCGAAATATCTTTTCGTCGCCATGGCTTCATTAATGACAACGTCTAAAAGAAGATCCAGAACCCCAATCTTTTTCCACTCCGGGCTAGCCGAAGAGTATTGCAAATGGGCTACATTGTCCGTTAAATACATAATTAGGCCGCTGACACATTTATTATCTTTGTATGCCGTAACTACTTTAATATTGTCCGGAAATAATTTTTTCAAGTGCTTGATTTCCTCTAATGTATGGACCGGTTTGACAGAAAAGGTTTTTTGCAGATTTTCTTCTAATACTGGCCAAAAATCTTCCAAAGATCCTTCATGACGAATTTCTAGATTTTGATTATGCGCTCTTTTGATCGCTTTTTTTCGATTTGAATGATAAGGAAGTCTTGCATTCGATTGGAATGCGGTCGAAATGCCGCAGCTTATAAGATTTGCACCGAGCTGGAATAACGCATATTCATCTTCCTGAGAAGGCACATCAGCGTAAATGTGCGGTATTGCCTTGTAAACGACACGTTCAATGCCTTTTTCCTGTAAAAAGCGGTTTACTGTATTAAAGTACTCCACGACATCCTCTATTTCCGTTTCCGGCAACAGCAGCATACCGCCATACGTCATGCCCTTGTGGCTGTAAAATGTAGTGCCTTCAATGTTTCCGGGCAACAACGCCAGTATTTGTCCATTCCGCTTCAACAGCAACGAACAATCGTCAAACCGATCTTTATGGTAATGAAAATAATCAGTTTTATGAAGAAATGTCGCATTTTTTGAACGCTCGACAAACGCATCCCAGTCTTCCTTATCCTGATCTTCATATTTGAATACACGAATAGCCATATCAACTTCTTGTGGAATGATCAAATTGCTTCACCTCTAGCCGTTTTTCTAAACTCATCGTAATCCCGGATATAGTCACTTTCTTCGTAATACTCATTGGCCATGACCATCAACACGCATTCATTTGAAAAATCATGCATTTCGCGCCAAACCATCGAATCGATCAACAAGCCTTTTTCAGGGCTGTCCAGCACCACGTTTTTTTTCGTTTTGCCGTCATCCAGCACCACCCGGCACGACCCGCTCATGCAGACCATCAGCTGCCGCAAATTTTTATGCGCATGGAAGCCGCGCGGTTCGCTGTCTTTCAAGTCGTACAGGTAATAAACCCGTTTCAAATTAAACGGAATGTTTTTTATTTGTTCGAGCGAAATGAGGCTTCCCCGCTCGTCTTTTATTACATCAAAGTGAACTAACCCATTTTCCATAAGACATCCGCACCTTTGTATTTTTCGATGTACCACTCGATCGTTTTTTCAAGCCCTGACTCAAACGTTTCAGCAGGGAAAAATTGGAATTCCTCTTGCAGCTTCGTTGCGTCTATGGCGTAGCGAAAGTCATGGCCATGCCGGTCTTTGACAAACCGGATTTGGTTTTTGTAGCTTTCGCCTTTTGGCAAATGCTCATCCAAGTATTCGCAAATGTGTCCGGCGATTTCGATATTGGTTTTTTCGTTGTTTCCGCCGATCAAATAAGTCTCGCCTTCGTTGCCGGTATGGAACACTTTGTCGATCGCCACGCAGTGGTCGCCGACATATAGCCAATCGCGGACGTTCTGGCCATTGCCGTAAATGGGGATTTCTTCGTTTGCAAGCGCTTTTCGGATAATCGTCGGAATCAGTTTTTCGTCATGCTGCATCGGACCGTAATTGTTCGAGCAATTGGTCGTTACGACATTGAGCCCGTACGTATGGTAAAAACTGCGGACGAGGAGGTCCGATCCCGCTTTGCTTGCGCTGTACGGGCTGTTCGGCGCATACGGAGTTTCTTCAGTGAAGAACCCATTGTCGCCAAGCGTGCCGTACACTTCATCGGTCGAGATGTGGTGGAAGCGCGATTTTTTAAACGGCTCTTTCGGTTCGTATGGCCCGATTTGCCACAAGCCCCGCGCTGCTTCCAATAAATTCAGTGTGCCGATCACATTGGTTTCCGCGAAAACGCCCGGGTTCTTGATGGAGTTGTCGACATGCGATTCAGCCGCAAAGTGAATGACGTCCGTGATTTGTTCGTGGTGGAACACTTTTCTTACCGCTCCGGCATCCCGGATGTCGATTTGATAGAACGTGTAGCGCGGGTTCATTTCCAACGCGCGCAAGTTGTCGGGATCGGACGCGTACGTTTTGCTGTCCATATTGACGATTTTATAATGCGGGTATTTGGCCAGGATGTAATGGATGAAATTTGAGCCAATAAAGCCGAGGCCACCTGTGACAAGAATCGTTTTCGCGCTCATCTTACACCTCCGAGGTCCAGCGTATGTTCATACTCCTCTTCGGCGATGTCCACCAAATACTGGCCATAATCGCTTTTGATGAGCGGCTTTGCAAGTTCGAGCAGTTTCCATTTGTCGATATAGCCCATGCGGAATGCAATTTCCTCCAGGCACGCCACTTTAAAGCCTTGGCGCTTTTCGACCGTTTCGATAAAGTTGGACGCTTCCATTAGCGATTCGTGCGTCCCAGTATCGAGCCATGCGAACCCACGGCCGAGCAGTTCGACTTTGAGTTGGTTGCGAATCAAGTATTCTTTGTTGATGTCGGTGATTTCGAGCTCGCCGCGTGCCGATGGTTTAATATTTTTGGCGATGTCGACGACGTTATTGTCATAGAAGTACAAGCCAGTGATGGCGAAATTGGATTTCGGGAACTCCGGCTTTTCTTCGACAGAAAGCACGTTTTGCTCTTCATCAAATTCCACGACGCCGAAGCGCTGCGGATCTTTTACTTTATAGCCAAATACCGTGGCTCCGGTCGGACGCGCCGATGCTTCCTGGAGCATGTTGGTGAAGCCTTGCCCGAAGAAGATGTTGTCGCCGAGAATGAGCGCCACGTTGTCGTCGCCGATAAACTCTTCGCCGATGATGAACGCTTGGGCCAACCCGTCCGGACTTTCCTGCTCTGCATACGCCAAATTGATGCCGTAGTCGCTGCCGTCGCCGAACAGTTTGATGTAGCGTGGCAAATCGGATGGCGTGGAAATGATCAAAATGTCTTTTATGCCCGCCAGCATCAATACCGACATCGGGTAAAATATCATTGGCTTGTCGTGAATCGGCAGCAACTGCTTCGAAATCACTTTCGTGATCGGGTATAACCGCGTACCATTTCCACCTGCTAAAATGATCCCTTTCATACTTACACCCCTTTTTTAATGGATACTAGTACTTATGGTAGTGAGAGTACGTTAAAACTAGGTTAAATAATTCATTTTTCTAAATATTTTGTTTGTTTTTTACTTTTTGTGGGTCTTTGGTGGGGTTTGTCGGGGATGTGGGGTGGGCGAATTGCGACTTGGCTCTGGCGAATTACGACATAAGTGAGACGAGTTACGACTTAATCTGAGTGAATTACGACAAAGTGTCCTCGAATTACGACGTATTGTCCGCGAATTGCGACAAAGCGTCTGCGAATTACGACGTACAAGTGATGAGTTACGACAAATGGGGGTTGAATTACGATCTTTGTTTAAGTTCCTTCTATAGAAGAAGTTGCTTTCTGGCTCACAACAAGTTGAAGTTGAATTACGACCTAATGGATGTGAGTTACGACAAAATATGTGCGAATTACGACGTGCGAGTTCCGAGTTACGACAAACGAGTATTGAATTACGACATAATTCCCTTCTACTCAATAACTAATAGGGTTTTTCGCATTTCGCCTTAGCGAAATGCATATCCAATCAGTCTTTTGAATTTTTCTTCTCTGCTTATTTAAGATCAAGGGCTATATGGAACAGTTCGCCTGCGCGAACTGCTTTTATTACTGAAGGTGTCGTTTAAGGGAATAAAGCACACCTTCTATAGAAAAAACTCATTTTTTATTTCCCGGGAAATAGATATCTGATTATTTAGATTTTATTCCCCGGGAAATAGATTTTGTTGGTATACTGGTGAAAAGGAGGAATGCTATGATTTTGAAGAGGCGAGAAAAACCGTATTTGTTGGAGACGCTGCCCCGGTTGCTGCAGCGGATTCCAGAGAGGCATGCGAGCTGGAAGAAAGTTGAGCAAGAGTTGTATCGTGTGAAGATGGGGTATGAAGGCGAAGTGTCGATTGACCAGCGGCTGAGGAAGATGCGAGGGAAAACGGAGGCCGCCATTATTTGCGATTTTCAGTTTCAGACGGAAGTTCGCGGCTGCCAGATTGATACGCTTGTGCTTACGCCGCATTATGCGCTCGTGTTGGAAGTGAAGAATTTTAACGGCACGCTTAAGTTTAATGAAGAGACGTTTCATCTGGAGCAGACGTTTGGCGATGGCCAGCCGAATGGCTATCACTCCCCCATCTCCCAAGTGCTTGGCGCGTGTGAGGAACTCGAGGTTTTATTTCAAAGATTGCATATTGCTTTGCCGGTTTTTCCGGTGATTGTGCTGCCCAATGCCGCGACTTTGGTTGTTCAGGCGCCGGTTAATGTGCCCATCGTTTATGGACAATCGTTAAATCGTTTTATCTCTAATATTCCCCGTAATAGCGAGCCGATCAACGCGGCCTCCGCCGGTAGACGCCTACTGGAACATCATGTCCCTTTCCCCAAGATCGATTACGCCCAGAAGTTTCAGTTTAATAAAGACGATTTGAAGACCGGTGTGCTGTGTGGAATTTGCGGTGCGCAGGCGAAAAAAGTGAGCGAACGCGTTTATGGCTGCGCGGTGTGCCAAGTGAAATTCAAAGACGGCCGCGAACGCGCCTTGCAAGATTGGTTCGAGTTTATCTCGCCGGAGATTTCCAATGAACAGTGCCGCGCGTTTTTGCGGTTGAAAGACAAGCACGCTGCCCGTTATTTGCTGAAGAAAATGAAGTTGACGCGCAGGGGGTGTTCGCGTGGGACTGTATATGAGTATGTGTAGGGGTTGGGCGTAACTCGTGGCTTGTTCGTCGTAATTCGCCAGTTGTTTGTCGTAACTCGCTAGTCATTTGTCGTAATTCGTGGACACTTTGTCGTAACTCGTGCCTAGTTTGTCGTAATTCACACACATTTCATCCTAACTCGCCACATCAAAAAAGGAAGCAGCCCATCTCCCCTGGGCTGCTTCCTTTTGCATTAACTTTACTTCTTATAGAAGAAACTCGTTCAGTTTGTCGTAATTCAGTTCGAGTACGTCGTAATTCGCAGACGTTTTGTCGTAACTCGAACACCGCATCACGGCACGATCTGCTTCACCACCGGTATTTTCTGCAGTACCAGGATGATGCCAAACGAGACAAAGTAAATGACAACCCAAGCTAGCGGGACGCCGATGGCTGGGTTGATCGCGCGTTCGTTGAACTCAAACAATTTGTTTAGGTATATTTGGACGAGCGGATGGATGACGTAAATGCCAAGTGTGGCGGTGCTGAGCCGCGTGATAAGCGGGCTGCTTTTGATTCGCGGTGCCAGGTGCTGGAATAACACAAAGATAAACAAGCTGATGACAACGTTATTCGGATAAAAATGCTCGTAGAAGAAATCGTCAAATTTGCCTTCTTGTTCGGTCACATAAAGGGTTCCGTACCAAGTCACCACATAGCCAATTGCGGCAAGCGCGGCAAGGAGCGGCAAGCGTTTTTTCGAAATCGGATAGCGCATGAGATAAGCGCCCAGCATAAAATACCCGATATACGGCTCGAACAGGCCGGCGGTGAACGCCATTTCGAACTCGAAGAATTTCGGGAAGAACGGAAATACGCCGGAAAACAGAAACCAGAATCCTAAAAAGTAGAGGAAGGCTTTTTGGTTGATGTTGTGGACGAGAATTTGCAAGAACGGCGCCATCACATACAGGCCGATGATCGTGTAGAGAAACCACAAGTGGTAGTAGACATCTTCGCTGAGGATCAATTTGACCATTTCCCATAAGGTATAAGAATGCCCTTGCTCGAACACGCGGTACGCAATATAAATGCAGCTCCAGAATAGGAGCGGGATGAACGCTTTCGTCAGTCTTTTTTTAAGAAAATCCCAAATCGAATCGGCCGGCCGCCTTGTCAGCAAAAGCGCTCCGCTGAGCATAAAAAAGATCGGCACACACCAACGGAGCGCCGAATTGATGACATGTGCGTATTGCCAAGCCCATTCAGTTGGAGGGGCACTGTTGATGATTTTCGATGAGACGTGAATGCCAACCACAGCAAAGATGGACAACACACGGAGCCAGTCCATATAATCATATCGTTTTGCCATAGCTGCCCTCCTTTCTAATAGGGGTTTCCTTTACTTTCCCCTTCTCTTCCACTACTAAAACTTTTCTACGGAACCAGCTTTTTCAACACCGAACTTTTTTGCACCGCGTAAATGATGCCGTACGATATGGAGTAAATGAGGATCCAAGTCAGCGGCACACCCACGGTCGGATGGATCGTCATTTCATGAATCCCGAAAATCCGGTAAAGATACGCTTGGACAAGCGGATGCAGCAAATAAATTCCGAGGGTCGCAGTGCTTAATTGCGTAACAAAAGCATTCGGTTTTATTCGATTGGACAGGTTTTGGAATAAAACAAAAATGAAAATGGCAATGACGAGCGTGTTCGGCCGGTAGTAGCCGTAAAAGAATTCGTCGTGTTTGTTGTCGATTCCCACCAAATACTCGGTGCCAAAAAGCGTCGCAAAATAGCCGGCGACCGCAAGCAGCGCGAGCAGCGGCAGCCATTTCCGGTGAATCGGATAGAGCATCAAATACGCACCGAGCATAAAATAGCCGATGTAGGATTCAAACAGGCCGGGCGAAACCGCCACTTTCATATCCCAGAACTTCTGGAGAAACGGCAAAACGCTGGAGAATAAAAACCAAAACGCCAAAAAGCAAAAAAAGGTTTTTTGCGTCATGTTGTGGACCAAGATTTTTAAAAACGGCGCCATCAAGTACAGGCCGATGATGACGTAAAGAAACCACAAGTGGAAATAAACTTCATCGTTCAAAATCGCTTGGATCATTTCCATAAATGTATAGGAAGCGTCTTTGCCAAACACGTTAAACGCGATATAAACGAAACTCCAAAACAACAGCGGAATGACCACTTTCATCAAACGCTTTTTTAAAAATGTCCGGATGGATTCTTCTTTCTTCCGGGTGAGCAAAAGCGCTCCACTTAACATAAAAAAGACCGGTACACACCAGCGAAGGCCAACCGCAATCGCATTCGCAAATTGCCACGCCCATTCATCCGGCGGTACGGAACTTGTAATTTTCGACACTACATGAATGCCTACGACGACAAAAATGGACAATACCCGCAGCCAGTCCATGTAATCGTATCTAATCACCATGCTTCTATTCCCTCTCTCTCTTAACCTTCACATGCAGACATGCCTTGAATATTTTACCTTAAAAGCAGCAGAAATGGACATGTCAAAAGGTTTAATATGATAATAAAAATATCTCATTATATCAATAAATTATTATTTATATTCTGAATAATTAAATCTTAACATTTATATTCAGAATTCTCTTAATTTCATATTCCAAGTAGTCATATTATCCTGTTTTAATTTTTTCGGAGTTAGGCAGCCGAAACTCCTGTTTTCTTCAGGATTGCCTAGTTGTTTAAGAATGGTGATGGAATGTCTTTTAATAGGATTTAAAGGTAATAATTTGAAAAAACCCTAATTTTATTGGAAGTATCTATAAGGTTTTTTGAAATCGAGTTCCTAAAACCACTAATAAAAGTAAATTAACGGATGAATTCTTTATAAATATTGAAGTAAAATCCATATATTTAAACATAAGGAAAACTTATTTTCGCTCAATTTCCAGGGTTTTATCCATTTTTTTATTTTTTAAACCTTTTTTATCGGTTTTTAGATCCTTATAAAATACTGGTATATCAACGTTTCTAAGCATATAATCCTTTTGTCATACAAATGTAATGTTATTGAAACCCAATTAACATTGTTTTTCAGGCCTAGAGTCCCTATAGTAAGGAACAGAGCAAAGAACACCTAATCCTTATTCTTGGATAACAAAAAATGTTAGGGGAAAAACAATGAAAAAATTAATCTTTACCGTATTAGCAGCAAGTTCATTGATCATATCTAGCTCAGCCACGGATGCACAAGCAGCAACCAACAACTCAAACTCAGACGCAGCAACTTCTGCGATCACATACGAAGCTACAACTACTGACTACACATTAGACATCGAGCAAGTTGCATCAAGCAAAGCCGTTAAGATGTCTGGAAAATACAAAACGAAAGTCAACGCAAACATCCGCCAAGATGCGGGCACTAAATACAAAATCGTCAAAATGGCGAAAAAAGGCACTTCTGTTACAGCTACCCACAAAAAGAAAGTCGGCAAACAAACTTGGTACAAAGTAAAAGCCGGCAACAAAACAGGTTGGATTCTTAGCACATTGGTTAAAAAAGCAACTGTCAAAAAAGCTTCAAACTCAACATCAAACTCAAAAGTTGTAGATGTTGCTCTCGGCCTTAAAGGCATTCCGTACAAATTCGGCGGAACAACTACTGCAGGATTCGATTGCAGCGGATTCACGCAATACGTATTCAAAAAAGCTGGAAAATCCATTTCACGCTCAACTCTTACGCAATACGCTGAAACGAAGAAAGTAACAACTCCAGAAGCCGGAGACTTGATCTTCTTCAAAAACACGTACCGCGCTGGAATCTCGCACGTCGGGATCTATATCGGCAATGGCCAATTCGTCCACGCTGGCGGATCTGAATCCCAAGTAAGAAGCGTAAACGACTCTTACTGGAAGAAATACTTCGACAGCTACCGCACTTTCTAAGAAGTTATAATAGATAAGGCATTGAATCTTTTGATTCAATGCCTTTTTTGTCGCCCAATTACGACGTATCCCCCACGAATTACGACATACTCAGATTGAGTTACGACAAACAACCCTTGAGTTACGACCTACTCGGATTGAGTTACGACCTAATGGCATAGTCAGAGGACAACGTGCCGTCGCTCCGAGTTACGACGAATAACCCTTGAGTTACGACAATCGTTTAGTGAATTACGACAAACCTAGATTGAATTACGACCTATCGGATACGAGTTGCGACGTATAGTTCTTGAGTTACGACATACTTTAAATCGAGTTACGACGAACAGCGTCGGAATTACGACATTCTCGCTTTGAATTCCGCTGGAAAGTTTAGCACGGACGGCAAAAAGCTCCCTATCTTAAATCGTTTCCTATTTATATAGAAGGAACTCGTAAATTGAAAAGTAAATCACCAACCAATTTGTTCTGTAAATTTGTTTTTTACCGCACGGATTGCTGTATGTTCTTGTTCAAGATTTTCATGATCCAGTTTTCCACAGAGAAACGAGTCAATTTTTTTATATGACCCTTTCCATTTCTCTTCAATTATAGGTTTTGTTCAAAATGTTCGTCGTTCCCCTGCGTAAAGCTCAATAGAAATAAATTCTTTTCTTCTACTTTCTAAATTATCAAATTATTATTTATTACTATAGTTTTAATAATTCTTTAGTAGTTTATTAATCTTCTAATTTATAATTCTTTATTTAATAATAGGTTATTTATACCCACCTAATATTACAAAATAAATTCCACACAAATTCTCCCTTTATAGAGCAAAAAAAGTAGTCTGTTTCGGATCCATTCATCTTAAAAAATAAATTCACCAACTGTACAGAGCTTTTTCTACTTCTTTATTAGAAATAATTTACAATAAAAGAGACATTTTTTAATACGTTTTCAGTCGTAAACTTATTTAATTAACCTATTTCTTGTTTTTCTAAACATTTTTATCATTTATTTGATTGCCTCAAAACCCTTGCTACGACTGGGTTTCTCTTAATAAAATAGAACTGTAACAATAATGTAACATAAATGCAATCAAACTGACATTGTTATTTGCAACTAAAGTCCCTATAGTAAATAACAGATAGAGAGTACTTAATACTTATTCTCGAATAACAAAACACGTTAGGGGAAAACAATGAGAAAATTAATCTTCACTGTATTAGCAGCAAGTTCATTGATACTTTCAACCTCAGCCTCGGATATAAAAGCAGCAAACCACCCTCAGTCAAACGCAGAAATTTCTGCTGTCGCATATGAAGCTACAAACAACGATTACACAATGGACATTGAGCAAGTTGCAGCAAGCAAGGCAGTTACGATGTCTGGTAATTATAAAACAAAAGCAAACACAAACATTCGCCAAGACGCGGGCACAGCATATAAAGTTGTCACAGTCGCTAAAAAAGGCACGACAGTTACCGCTACCCACAAAAAGACAGTCGGCAAAGAAACTTGGTACAAAGTTAAAGTTGGTTCGAAAACGGGCTGGGTTCTTAGCTCATTGGTTTCCAAAGTTGCAGCTGCTCCTGCAGTAACCACTAAAACAGGATCTTTCACTACTAAATCTAATGTTAATATCCGCAAAGACGCTGGCACTAACTTCGGCATCGTTATGACAGCTAAAAAAGGCGCTAAAGTTACTGCTACTCACCAAAAGAAAGTCGGCAGCGCCACTTGGTACAAAGTAAAAGCCGGTTCGAAAACAGGCTGGGTATTGAGCTCATTGGTTACACCACTCGTTGTTAAAAAAGCTGCGAACACTGTTTCAAATGCAAAAGTCGTTCAAATCGGCCTCTCACTTCAAGGAATTCCTTATGTGTTCGGCGGAACAACTACAAAAGGCTTCGATTGCAGCGGATTTACGCAATACGTCTTCAAACAAGCCGGCAAAAACATTTCACGCACAACGCTTACGCAATTTGCTGAAACGAAGCAAGTCACGACTCCTGAACCAGGTGATTTGATCTTCTTCGCAGGTACATACCGCGCTGGCATCTCACACGTTGGGATCTACATCGGGAACGGCCAATTTGTCCACTCTGGCGGAGCTAAGTCAGAAGTAAGAAGCGTAAACGACTCGTACTGGAAAAAATATTTCCACAGCTACAGAACATTTTAATAAATGATGAAGGGCATTGAATCCATCGATTCAATGCCCTTTTTGTATGGTGTTTTTTTGGAGTTGCGACAAACCTAACCCGAATTACGACATATCCCCCGTGAATTACGACACAAGTGCTTTAAATTACGACGAATTAGCTTCAAATGACTACGCACCCCCTTCTGCGCGCTTTGCCAAGCGGTAATTCTAAATTCGACCTTCTACCCCTGAATTACCACGTATCACTTGTAAGCTACGACAAAAATCTTCCGAGTTACGCCCTACCCTCCTCGAGTTGCGACAAATGGCTTGTGAGTTACGACGAATTAGCTCCGACTGACTCATCCTTCTGCACGCCTCTGCCAATCAGTAAGCAGAAATACAACCCTTACCCCCATGATTTACTACGCATCCCCACGAGTTCCGACAAACAGCTTGTGAGTTACGACAAATGTCCCCGGAATTGCGACAAACGCTTTTAAGGAGTAGTTGCTTAAAAAGAAAATCACCAAACCGGAATTTGTTCTTTCGCATTTCGCTTTAGCGAAATGCATCCAGTTTTGGTTTTATGGGTTGGATAGCTGCTGGACGAGTTATGACGAACCCAGCTTGAATTACGACAATCGTGCTTGTTCCCCTTAACTCCACTTCACACTCGCTCCAGTTCAAAAGCCAGATGGAACAGTTTGCTGACGCAAACTGCTTTCACTGCCATTGTAGAGGCGCTCACAACAGTCTGGCAGCAGCGATAATCTTAATTCCAGCAAATCCTTTGAGCTATCTATCAATAATATACTTTTAAATCATATAATTATTTATCGAAATAATATTTTTGTGATTTAATTTTTAAGCATTATTAAACTACTACTCAGCATATAATCTATAATACCCAGCTACTCAAAATGCTCATCCTTATATATCGGAAGATCCCCACTCAGGTATAAAGCTTTTATTTCCTCTCCTCTTTCTCATCACCGAATGAATCATTTTTCTCTTTTACTAAGTTAATCTGTCTCTTTTTATAGAAATCATTTACAGTTTTTCTATCTAAATAAGTACTCATATTTAAAAATAAACCCTTATATTTCCGTTTTTTTATTTTTTTAAACCTATTTCAGGAATTTATTTTCATGCCAAAAACGTTGATATAGCAGGCTTTCCGGTCTTGAATTTTCTCTGTAATAAAAATGTAACATTACTGCAATCGTTTGGACATTGTTTTTTGTATCTATAGTCCCTATAGTTGGTATCAGAGAGAGAGCACAAATCCTTATTCTTGGATAACAAAAAATGTTAGGGGAAAACGATGAGAAAATTAATCTTTACAATTTTAGCCGCAAGTTCATTGATACTATCTAACTCAGCCACGGATGTAGAAGCAGCGATCCACTCTAAATCAGAAGTTACTGCTCAAGTAAGCCAAGAAACAAACACAGAGGTTGAGCAAGTTGCCACGAGTAAAGCGACTGCTAAATCCGGTACATATAAATTCAAATACAACACCAACGTCCGCCAAGATGCGGGCACAAAATATAAAATTATTGTAACTGCTAAAAAAGGCGCAACGGCTACAGCAACTCATCAAAAGAAAGTCGGCAAGGAAACTTGGTACAAAGTTAAAACCGGTTCAAAAACAGGTTGGGTACTTAGCTCATTGGTAACTGCTACAACTGCTAAAAAAGCGACAACCGCGAAAAAAGCGGCGAGCTCAAGCAAAGCGACTGCTAAATCTGGAACGTTTAAGTTTAAATCAAACACCAATGTCCGGACTGATGCCGGCACGAAATATAAAATTGTTGTAACTGCTAAAAAAGGCGCGACTGCTACTGCTTCACAACAAAAGAAAGCCGGCAGCCAAACTTGGTACAAAGTCAAAACCGGTTCAAAAACAGGTTGGGTACTTAGCACGTTGCTTACTACTTCAACTGTAAAGAAAGCGTCAAACAGCGCTTCCAGTTCAAAAGTTGTTGATATCGCACTTGGCCTTAAAGGCATTCCTTATGTGTTCGGCGGAACAACAACAAAAGGGTTTGACTGCAGCGGCTTCACGCAATATGTATTTAAAAAAGCCGGCAAAAACATTTCACGCACTACCTTGTCTCAGTACGCTGAAACAACAAAAGTTTCATCACCTCAAGTAGGAGACTTGGTCTTCTTCGCAGGCACATACCGCGCTGGCATCTCACATGTTGGGATCTACATCGGCAACAACCAGTTCGTCCATGCAGGCGGCGCTAAATCAGAAGTAAGAAGCTTGAGCGAAAACTACTGGAAATCACACTTCCATAGCTACAGAAGCTACTAATTATTATCGGAAAAGGCACTGAATCAAACTGATTCAGTGCCTTTTTTTATTAGGGCGTGAACGAGGAATTGCGAGTTACGACGTAATCGGCGTGAATTACGATCAACATGGCCTGAGTTACGCCCTACGCCTCTCGAGTTACGACGTACGGCGTCTGAATTACGACGTACGCCCCACGAGTTACGACATACTCCATATGGATTACGGCATATCCACCTATCTTCATCATCACCTGAGAACCTAAGAGATTTATTATCCTTATTTGCCCTTTCGCATTTCGCCTCAGCGAAATGCATCCATTCCTGGTTTTTTCGAGCCCATCTCAGCGAATTACGACAAACTTCGGATGAGTTACGACGTACGCTGCATGAATTACGACATACGAGCCCTGAGTTACGACAAACTAAACACGAGTTACGACGTACGGCCTCTGAGTTACGCCCCACCCCCCCTGAATTACGCCCTACGTTCTTCCCAGCCCACGCCAACCCAAACCCCGCCTAACTCACCTAACACCCTCACCCATTTATATAGAAGAAACTCAAACAAAAAAAGGCCAGGAGAACATCTCCCGGCCCTTTATCATTTATTCTCAATCGTTTTAATCTGGTAATCTCCGTACTCATCAATAACGACGGTATACACTTTTTGATGCGTGATGGCAGTGATTTTCTTGGTTTTCGGATCGTGGTAAGTGAAGACTGCTTCCGCTTCGACGGTCGCTTCCTTTTCGGCAATGTTGACGTTTTGGATGGCCGTTTCGACAACATCAAAGACGCGTCCTTCTACGCCATATTCATCCACCAATTTGATGCCTTCTTGTTCGCCTTGGCTTCCAGGAAGCAAGTACGAACGGTAGTATTCCAAGCCTTTGTCATTCAGTGAATATGGCAGCAGCTCGTAGTAGCCTTTGATAAAGTCGCTCAAGATGTCTTTCGAGAAATAAGCGTCTTTGACATCCGGCAATACGACTTCTTCTTCTTCGTACGTAATTGGGTCATTCACCCATTTGTTCAACTGGTCAGCGACCGTGTAGATCGGGATCGCGTAGCCGATTTTCGGGTTTTCTTCCAGGATGATGGAGTTGATGCCTAAAATGCGTTCGGTATCCGCGTCGATCAGCGGACCGCCGCTCGAGCCTTTTTTGATCAAGGCGTTCATTTCGTATAAATCGCTGTATGTGTAGTCGTCTGTGAAGCTTTTGCCTGTCGCTGTGATTTCGCCTTCTGTGGCGGTGTTGCTGACGTTATTCGGGCTGCCCAGTGCGAATACTTTTGTTCCGCTGTCGACTTTCGACATTTCCATTTTCATCGGCTCTTTGCCGGCCAATTCCTCCACACGCACGAGTGCGACGTCGGTTTTTTCGGAAATCCCGATGACCTGGCCATTAAATTCCTGGCCAGCGCTGTTTTTCAACGTGATATACGAAGCGTCTTTCACCACGTGGGCGTTTGTCAAAATGTCGCCTTTCGTGTTGTACAAAAATCCGGACCCTTGTTCCAAGTCGGTGTAGATCGTGTAAACGAACGTTTTCGCGTTGGTGATCATCAGCTCTTTGTCTTTTTCAGGAGCTTCGACCGGAGCCGCGCTTTCGGTTACATCTTCAATTTTTTCTTCTGTGATTTCTTCCGGCACTTCTACTGGCTCTTCCACTTTTTCACGAACATCTTCAACGGTTCCCACGACCGGCGCTTCCGGTTCTTTGGTCAGCGTGATGTCTTCTGATGCGATATCAAAGCCGGCATAGGTTTTTCCGGCAAACTTTTCATGCTTGCTGATGAGCTCCGCTGACGAATCCGGCGTAGCTACTAAGAAATAGCCGCCAAAAGCAATGGCTATTAATAAAACCAGCGACCACACGGTCATAAGCTTTCGATTGCGTGCTTGCGCATATTCTTTTTTGTTCTTAACTCGTTTATTCATTCACTCAGCTCACTTCTTTAGAATGGTCATTATATAGACGTATGACAATGGGAAGAGTTTCAACTCTTTTGGAAAAAGTAATGATTGGCAAGGAAATCCAGTTCTTAATTATTTTAGCAAAAAATAACCAATACGTTTGTTTCAAGTATATTAATTTTCCGCTGCATAATCAATCTTAACCACTTTACCAAATTTGGCCGTAAAGTTCCCGTACTAAAAGGACCGGATTCTAAATAATATTTCATCCAGCCGTTATTCTGCTTCCCGCACATCAAAAATCTATCATTTTAATAACAAATCAAGCATGCAATATGGCATAATACAATTGCCAAAATTTTCTTCATGAAGTTTTTGCTTTCTAACACGCACTATTACGTTCTTACCTGCACTCTTAACCGCTCTACCCGCATCATTCCCATTTTTACCCGCACCTACGCAAAAAAGAACAGCCCACACGAATGCAGACTGCTCTCTCTTCTTTAATTCGATACAACGGCGTAATTGCCCGGCTTTTTCATGTTGATGGTAAAAAAATTCGATCCTTTTTTGCCGCTGACTGTTTTCCACTGGCCGCTTTCTTCTTTGGCGCCGTACCAGTTGGCCGCGCTGCTGTTGACGTTGAATTTTAGTTTCGCAGCGCCAGTGAAGTTGACGGCTTGTTTGTCGCCGTCGACGTTTTTAAAGCCGAATTCGATTTGGTCGGTGATGGCTGTACGGCCGCCGACTTTCGCTGCATCTTCGTATTTGATTTGAAGGGTAAAGACTCTGCCGGTTTTTGAGGCGATTTCTTTAATGTTCGCTGCAGACAAGGTCAAATCGGCCGGCACCATGTCCAGTTTGAGTGGTTTTTTGCTAATGAGCAGTTTGGCCACCGTTACATCGGTAAAATGAATTGCTAAATTGCCTTTTAAATCCGATTGGCCGGCAACCAAAACCGCAGTGCTGCCGGAAAAGTCCGGATCCGCTTCTTGTTTGCCTGGTACGCCTGGCCCCCGTTCGCCTACTTGCACCATTACGAGGTCGCCGCCTGAGGCATTCGCAACAGCTGCCTGCGGCAAGACGATGGCCCCCACCAGCAATAAGCACACCAGCATTTTCATTATCGATTTTCTCGTCAAATTGCTCCCACCTCCAAAACTTTAGGTAATTAAAACCATTATACAAGAAGAGCCGGGACTTTTGATAATATTTTGTCTAAATTTTCAATTTATTGACCAAAGGACCGAATAATTTTGTAAATACTGGTTTTCAATTAGCTTATGAGACTTCCCCTCTCCTACCGAACAATTATTTACGCACCGTGATAAGCTATGTATAATGAAAGGATGTTCTTTTCACAACTAGCAGCTTTCAATAAGTTGCTGTAAAAGATATGGAATTGGGCATTTTTTGGCATGCCGTTCATGATAAAATATAGGGTGTGGCTTGCAATGCGCAGTGTTCCTTCCTATTATAATGAATATTTTTAGAAAGTAGGATTTTGGTTTGGGTAGAAAACTAGCAATAACCAGCATTTTGTTTGTCATCGCTTCACTGTTTTTAAAAATTTCCGGTTTGGCCCGCGATATGATCATCGCGTTTTACTTTGGCGATTCGTATCAGGCCATGGCGTATTTTGCCGCCTTTACGCTGCCGAATATGTTTATTCTCTTTTTTGCCACAGGCATGAAAAATGCCTTTGTCCCAAGTTACATACATGCTGCTGCTGAAAACAAAGGGCACCACCATTTCTCTCAAATCATCCGGGGAACGATGATCCTTGGATTCGTAGTTTCGGCTCTTGGGGTATTGCTGAGTCCAGTCTTGCTGCCGTTCATGTACCCCGAGCTTTCTGCACAAGCAATCGATTTAAGTGTGTCGCTGTCCGTCATTTTCTTTATTGCGGTGTTTCTTGTTTCGTTGAACTCGGTTTACGAAGCGTACCTTGATGCGGAGAATAAATTCTCGCTTTCCGTCGTTTCGCAAATCCTGGTCATCGGCAGTACAATTCTCAGCGGAATTTTGTTTTCCGATCAAATTGGCGCGTTCTCGCTTGCTTACGGTTATCTCGCCGGTTCGCTGTTGTCGTATGTGATCAAGCGCTTTTGGTTCATTCCAAAAGGCAGCCACAAAATCATCGGCAAAATCGATTGGGACGAACTTAAACCGTTTTCCATCGTCTTTATTCCTGTGGCCATTACGGTCATGGTCGGCCAAGTCAACTTGACGATCGACAATATTTTCGCCGGCCAGTTTAACGAGGCGGCGATCAACTACATAAATTACGCAAAAAATATTGTGCATTTCCCGCAAGCTATCATCGGCGTGACGATTGGGACGATCATTTTCCCGATGCTCGCCAAAACGATCGCCACGAACAACCAAGAAGGCTTTAAAAAAGGCATCGAAAACGGCTTGATGCTGACGCTGATGATTCTTTTGCCCGCGATTGCGGGTATGATGTGGCTCATGGAAGATTTGATCCACATCGTCTACGAACGTGGGGCTTTCACCGCGGATGCGACGCTTGCAACCGCGAAAGTCGGTTATTTGTATTTGGGATCGGTGCTGTTTTTCAGCCTGCAAAACATTTTGAACAAAGCGTTCTACTCGAAAAAGAAAGGCCATGTCATTTTGCGCATCAGTTTGTTTTCCGTTGCGCTGAACGTGGCGTTGAACTTCTT
The DNA here is from genome assembly GCF_050864155.1 of Planococcus sp. YIM B11945. Classification (NCBI taxonomy): domain Bacteria; kingdom Bacillati; phylum Bacillota; class Bacilli; order Caryophanales; family Caryophanaceae; genus Planococcus; species Planococcus sp. YIM B11945. The sequence continues at coordinate 575,489 of NZ_JBOZWR010000003.1, forward strand.
GTTCATCGAGCTGTTTGATTCCTATCTTGGCATACCGCTCGCTTCATCCGTCATGGCACTTGTTTATTTCTTCTTGAACTTGGTGGTGTTTTGGAAAACGGAAGGCCGTCTGAATGTCGGCTTTTTGCTGAAAGATTCCACAAAAATCGTTGCGGCTACAATCGTTATGCTGCTCGCGCTGTGGGCATCTCACTTTGTCATCGGTGCCTGGAACGTTTACATCCGTTTTGCTGTAACTATTCTGATCGGCGCTGCGTCTTATGGATTAGCGATTTTAATGATGCGCACTTCGATTTCTAAGCTTTTATTGGCAAAATTAAAGAAATAAGGAGTTTTTCGTACATGAAGCAACTGGTTATGAATACTGCAACGCCGGTGATGGCTCCCGCCGTCGCCTTGTCGTTAAAGAGCTTTTACCGCTCCGACAAAAGCGCAACTCCGCTCGAGAACGCCAAGCAAGTGCTGATTTTTGCGCCGCACATTGACGATGAAACGATCGGCCTTGGCGGCATGATCCGCAAATACGCCTCAAACGGCACAAACGTCCATATTGCAGTGATTACCGACGGCAACAACAGCAACTCCGCAGACGGTCAAGCAAAACCCAGCCTGGCGGACGTCCGGAAACAAGAACTTCTTTCCATTAAAGACCTGCTCGGCATTTCTGCAATCACCTACATGGAATATGCCGATGGCAACATGAAAGATGTCGCCTCATCCGATGCATTTCGGGGATTGATCGAAAAAGTAAAGCCAGACGTTATTTATACGACCAGTTTGATCGATGCCCACCCGGATCATGTCTTCAGCGCCCATTTGTTGGCAGATGCTTTGAAAACGACGGCGCATAAGCCGCTGCTCGTGCGGGAGTATGAAATTAATTGCCCGGTTCCGCCGGAATTTATTAACTGCGTTATGGACATTACGCAGGAGTTTGGCGCGAAGAAGAAAGCGACGGAAGCGTTCAAGTCGCAAGTAATTGCGTTTGACGGCTTTTTGGCGCTGGCGAACATTAAAGCCTCGCTTGTCAAAGATCCAAACGTCCGATATGTAGAAACGTTTATCGAAAGCACTCCTGCACGGTTTATCGAATCAGCAGGCAATCTGAAAAAGAAAGATCTTGAGTATTACCGCTATTTTAAACAAGCTAACCGAACTATCACGCTTTGGTGGGCGATATTCAAAAACATTAAACTCAAACGGGCCTTTTATGAGAGCCGATAAATTACTTTGCAGGTGGAGGGCATTATGAATCTTTTTAAACAAACAAATGAAAAATGGTTTTGGCTAGTGGCATTGCTGGCCTTTATGGTAATTGGCTATACTGAAATCAGGATACTCGGTTATGTATTGACGCTCGCTTTGTTCGTCTATGCGTTTTTAAATCCGAAAAAAGGGATTTTAATGCTGTTTGTCTACATCCCGATCCGCGTTTTTGTCATCGAATACAATCCAGGGCTGCAATTTGTCACCGACGCTATCGTTTTTGGTGCGTTGTTCAAGGTGTTCTGGATGAACCGAAAATCACTCAAATCGCTGTTCCAATTCAAACTGTTCGAATACGCCTTTTTCGCATTCTTGTTAATCGGCGCTGTTTCCGCACTATGGATGGGAGTCAGCCCAGTCAACATTATTCAGCAATTGCGGGCGTTTACGATTTTCTACCTCGTTTATTACATCGTATACCGCTTAAACATTACGCGGGTCGACCTCGTCAACTTGGTATGGATTTTTGTTTGGACGACTATTTTGATTATCATCCAAGCAATTACTGAAAAACTGTCCATCCGCAATCTGTTCTTGCCGGAAAGCTGGCAAGCCTTGCCGCTTTCGGCGAAAAACCGCGTACGCATTTACGGCATGCTCGGCAACCCGAACGTGCTTGGCATATACTTGCTGTTCGCCTTTGTGCTATTTTACACAGCCAAAAAGAAACTGACGGAATTCAGCGGCCGCTCTATGGACATTTTGAACTTTTTCGCCATCGCGATTTTGGTCTTGACCTATTCCCGCGGCACATGGATTGGCTTTTTCATCGCCGCTGTGGCGTTTGTCGTCTTGACCCGTAAATGGCTCATTGCGCTGGACTTTGTAAAATACTTGGCAGTAGCGCTCGTCATTATCGTTTTGCCGATCAACCTGTTGACCAATTACATTGAAAGCACCGATGCCGGCACCCAACAAGTGACCAACATCCAGCAGTTTGACGTTGGCGGCCAGTCCGGATTCGCCGACCGCATCGGCAGCACGTTCAGCCAAGAAACCGTAACCGGCAGCCAAAGCTCCGGCCGCTTGTACATCGTCAAAAAAGGATTTGAAGTGTTCATGGATTACCCGATCATCGGCACCGGTTTCGCTACTTTCGGCGATTCCACAACGCTGTCCAAATCATCGCCAATTTACCCGCAATACGAAATCGGACGCAATTTCTATTCCGATAACCAATATATCCAGATCATCGTTCAAACCGGTGTGCTCGGCGTACTCGCTTTCGCGTTGTTTTTGTTGTCGATTTTGTTCAGATTTGTGAAAAAACATAAAGAAAGCTACCTGTACACCATCACCGCCAGCATCTTGCTCGGCGCGTACTTTATGGGGATTATCTACAACCTATGGGAATCCGATATTTTCACGCTGTCGTTCTTTGCTTTATTGGCGGTAGCCTCCAGACGAGAGGATTTAGTTAAAAAAGGCGGCGACCTTTTATGATCCGCACGTACCAAGACGGCGATGCGGAAGCCATTAATGCGCTTTATCAGCGGGTTTTTGGAAAAACCCGCAGCCTCGTCGAATGGCAATGGAAGTTCGAACAATTTTCTTACGGCGCTCCGGTCATCGTCGTCGCGGAACTTGACGGCCACCTTGTCGGACATGCGGCGTGCTTGAAAATCCCGGCACGCCGCCAGGGCCAGCCCGTTCTCCTCGGCGAACGCGTCGACATCATGGTCGATCCCGCTTACCAAGGCCGCGGCATCTACAAAGCAATCGTGTCGCGCATGCTCGAAGAATGCCAGTTGCAACGGATTGATGTTCTTTACGGCTTCCCTGCCCAAAAAGCGAAAGACGTCTTCATCGCCGTGTCAAAAGGCGCGGACCTCGGCAATGTGCCTCGGTTTTTGGCCATCAATAAACCCGGTGCCTTGATTGCGTCGAAACTTCCAGCGCTGTCGATTTTGAATAAACCAGTCAATGCCGTTTATTCCCTTTTTCAAAACTTGAAAAGCAGCTATTCCGTGCGGGAAATCGGTTCTGCTGATTTAGATGTGATTGATCGCTTGTACGAGCGCTTTTCCGGCCAGTACCCGCTTCACGCGGTGCGCGGCGCAGATTACATCAAACGCCGCTTTTTGATGCACCCCAGCAAGGATTATCAAGTGTGCGTGATTGAGCGTAGTGGTGACTCTGCTGCATTTGTGGTGCTTCATACCGAAAAGCAAAAAGGCGTCGCGTTTACGACGGTTGTAGACATTTGGGGAGCAAACGAAGAAAAGGCGCTCGCTGACATGCTTCGCGCAGTTCGTGCATTCGCTAGCGGCGATGCGCTGAATTGCTGGGCGATTGACGGCAGTTTCCGATATCAGGCGTTGAAACAAGCTGGCTTCCGCCACATCAACAGCCCGATGCCGTTCGTCATTAAAACTTTAGACGACAATATAGCCGCTGGAAGCATGTCTGATTGGCATGTGTCCCAATCAGACGTCGATTCCTATTAGAAAAAGCCGAAGCGCAGTGGGCGCTTCGGCTTTTTTCATTTATTGGCTGTCCAAGAAAGTTAAAAATGCTAAAAAAGACATCTCCTCTTGCAGAAATCACTTTTGAATTCCTAGTTTTTGGCGATACTTTCTGTTTTGGGCAAAATACTTTCCATTTCGGCCTAAATACTTTCCGTTTTAGCACAAATACTTTCCAATTCGGAGCAAATACTTTCTTTTAGCCTTTTTTCCCATCAAACACGATCCATACGCGTCTGCTTTTTTCATTTACTATCCGGAATCAACGAAATATTGTCCGCAAGGTTAAAAACGCTAAAAAAGAGGCCACCTCGCTATATAGCGGTATGGCCCCAGCTTCTTTTATTTTATTATTGGTGCAATTCTTTTACGACTTTTGGTGAAACAGCTTTTGTTCCGCCTGTTGTGAATGTTGTCCAGTAGTCGTAAGCCAATTCATCGACTTCTGCAGAGACTGAGTTTTGTTTAACTAATAGCATTGGCGCTTCATAATGCGCTGCCAAGCTGCTGCCTGTCAATGCATCCGCAAAGCCAGTGCCGTTTGAGGCAAAGCCAACTGCTGCGTCTTCAAACAAGGTTGCTGCAACGACTGCAGATGTTTCGTAGCGGTTTGCGCCGCTTAAACGGTCTGCATCTGGAAGTGATTCTTCAACCGCTTCAGATACGGCTACGGTTCCACCGATAATTAGTGTTGAGTCAATATCTTCAAGCGCTTTTTCTGTAGCTGCCGGGATTTTGTCTGTTCTTGTCAACAAAATTGGAAGTTCGTTCATCGCTGCAAATGAGCTTGCAGACAATGCATCCGGGAAGTTTAATCCGTTTACAACGATTGCTCCCGATTCAGATGACCCTAAACGGAATGCAATTTTTTGAGCCGTTTCGTAACGGTCTTTTCCGCCGATGCGCTCAATTTTTTGGCTTCCGACTAAGGTATCTTTAATTTCATCTGCTACTTCTTTAGAAAGGGCCCCTGTGCCGCCAAGGATGATCGCTTTTTCAGCGCCAAGACGTTTCAGTTCTTCTTTAACTCCTGCATCCAATTTGTTTGAACGCGTCAAAAGAACTGGAGCGTCTTCTTTATAAGCAAGTGGTGTAGCTGTCAATGCATCAGCAAATTGGTCGCCGCGTGCAATGACTACTGTTTTTGATGATTTCCAGCCTTCTTTAGAGACCGCGATTGCTGTTTCGTAGCGGCTGTCGCCAGAGAAGCGAACTTGTGTAATGCGCCCTTCGTCTTCAGGTGCTACTTCTTTAAGGTTGCTGATGTGGTCAATGAACATTTCATAATCGATCGTGCCCGGCTCACTTACGCGCCCATCTTCATACGCTTTTTGGAAAGACGTGTGGAAGTCTCCGCCTTTAGCAGTAAATGTGTTTGTCGCCACTTTGTACATTTTAGTATCTTCAATTGGCGTCAATTCTTCGCCATTGTCTAAGTAAGCCGTCAAGACACGTTCGCCAGCTGGCGCTTTTCCGTCAAAGTTGTAGAACAACCCAGAAACGTGCAAGAATCCGCCACTTTCTGCTGGATATGATTTTACGCTGATTTCAAGAGCTTCTTTAATTTCAGCTCCAGTCAAGTTCATGATGGCAAGCGAGTTGCCGAATGGCATAACCGTCAATACTTCGCCGACCGTGATTTCTCCTTCATCGATTCCAGCGCGAATCCCGCCGCCGTTTGTAACCGCGATAACTGTTTCAGGATCGATTTTTTTCGCTCCAGCCAACATGCCGTCCGTGATTAAGTTGCCTAGGTTTGTTTCGCTTTGGCGTACGCCGCCTTCATTTCTGCCGCCATTAAGTGCAACGGATGCCGTTGCGCCTGTTGGCTGATTTTTCAAGCCAGCAATTTTTTCAGCATAAGGAGCCAGCTTGTCAGCCGCTTCTTTATTAGCTTCTGCCATAGCAACTTCGTGAAGTTGGCGAGCATAAGAAGTGATTACTCCTTCATCGTTAAATGTTAGGTCCAATTCACCTAAGAATTTGCTGTATTGTTCAGCTTGTACAATTACCGTATTTCCGATTTTAGCTTTGTCTTCTGTTAACGGCACGCCTTCTTTATCTTTTTCAGGATCCGTTATTTTCGTGTGCGTATGTCCGCCTACAATAACATCGATTTCAGGAACCGCTTTTGCCAATTCTTGGTCATTGTCGATTTCTTTGTTGTCATCATAGCCTAAATGAGAAAGAGCGATGATTTTGTTGACGTCCTGCTTTTCAAAATACTCGACTGCTTCTTCTGCAGCTTCGATGTAATCAGTGAAGGCTACATCTTTCGGGCTTGAAATCGAAGCAGTTTCTTCCGTAGTCAAACCAAAAATTCCGACCTTTTCCCCGTCGATTTCTTTGATCATCCCGTTAAAGATTTCGCCGCTCTCTGCTGCAGCTGTGTATTCATCGTTTTGAAGGCTAGCTATATTTGCATCTTTTGAAAAATCAACGTTTGCCGAAACGAATGGGAATTTCGCCCCTTTAATAAATTCGCTTAACGCCTTATGGCCATCGGCATTAGCGCCAAGATCAAATTCGTGGTTTCCGAAAGTCATGGCATCGTATTTCATCAAATTCATAAAATCAAGGTCTGCCTGTCCTTGGAATTCGTTAAAGTAAAGCGTCCCAGAAAAAACATCCCCTGCGTCCAAAAGAAGATTATTTGGGTTCGTGGTACGAATTTGGTTTACTAGTGTAACTCGTTTTGCAACACTGTCAAGATTCGCATGTGTATCGTTTGTGTGCATGATCGTTAAATTAAAATCTCCTGCAGCGTTCGTTGTTTCCGCAGCTGTTTCGTGAACTCCTACCATTGTTAACGTTAAAGCAGCAGCCATTACGCTTGAAAAAATCTTCTTCGGCATTGTACACCATCCCATTGTGTTTTTTTATTGGTTGCGCTTTCCTACTGGAGACCAATTCGAAAGCAATTGTTACTTTAGACCCACTTGAACCATGAAGCAGTAAATATGTGGAAATAAATGATAAAAAATTGAAAACGTTTCCTTATTTATTCTATCATTATCCTTCTTTTTGAACAATATGAATTATGTTAAGTTTTACTTTATTCTATTAATAGAGAGTATTGGCCGGATGGCAAAAGAAAAGGCAAAGCGCCATTTTGCGCTTTGCCTCTTTTTCGTTCTTATTTGTCTTTCAAGTAGTCGTTAAGTTCTTGTACAACTTTATCTGATACTGCCATTGTTCCACCGATAACTTTCGCATACTCAACATGGTGGTCTTGCAGGTATTCACCCAATTCAGGTGTAATTGATTTTCCTACTAAGAACACGCCCGTTTCGTGGCGAGAAGCTAATGGTCCGCCAGCAAGAGCATCGGCATAAGATGTGCCAGTTGCCACGTAAACTCTATCCGTATCTTTTCCGAAGTATTTAGCTACTTCTAGAGAAGTATCGTAGCGAGTATCTCCGCTGATGCGGTAAGCATTCGGCAAGCTGTCAGCAACGGTTTTGCCAACTGCAGATGTACCACCGATCACTAGGCTGCGGTTCGTTTGAAGTTTAACCAATGCTGCTTTTGTAGCATTCGGCAATGTGTTTTCACGAGTCAACAAGATCGGAAGCCCCTCAGATCCAGCATAGCTTGCTACGCTCAATGCATCTGGGAAGTTCTCGCCGCTTACGATGATTGCAGAATCCGCTTTACCGAATTTCTCAGAAATCTTCGCTGCCGTTTCAAAACGATCTTTACCGCTGATTCGTTCAACCGTAATTCCATCAGATTTCAATTGTTTGATAACAGCGTCAGAAATCGCTCCAGTTCCACCAAGAACATAAACTTTCTCAGCTTTCAAACGTTTGATTTCATCGTATGTTGATCCAGGCAATTTGCTTGTGCGTGAAAGCAATAATGGAGCATCGTATTTCTTAGCTAAAGGAACACCCGCCAATGCATCGGCATAGTTATCTCCGCGTGCAAGAACTACTACTTTAGAAGTTTCCCAACCTTCTTTGCTCAACTCCACAGCAGTTTCATAACGGTCAGATCCTTTAACGCGTTCTACGCGAAGATCGTTTACAGAACGTTCAATTTTCACTTCTTTCGTCACTTTGTGGCCAGCGCCATCTACAGCAACAAGTGTGAATGTGTTAACGCCTGGCTCCAAATCAACATTTGCTGTAACAGTTTTCGCGATTGGATTAGGAATTTTCACTTCATCATAAACGTCTTGGTTGTAAAGAACGTCGCCATCAAGCGTCAATTTAACCAAGTTAAAGTTATCTTTAACTGTTACGTCAAATGAAACTGATTTTTTGTCGTTGTCTACAACTTTAGGAGCTGTTGTTCCAATAGTTGGGTTCGTCAAGTCAACAAAGACCGGACGTGCGATTTCAGAAACATTGCCGTTTACGTCAGTCGCTTTGATCTTAATGTCATGGCGGCCTTCACCTGAAACTTCAACAACTGTATTGAAAACAAAGTCTTTTTCTCCAGTTCCTTCAGTAAAATCAACTGGTTTTCCGTTTACTGTCAATGAAGCCAATAATTCTTCATCAATATAACCAGATACCGGAATCTTAGTAGTGCCATACAAGCCTAGTGGAGCTGGGCCCGCATCATCCAAGTAAATAACCGGTTTAGCTGAGTCGTCAATGTTGTTGGCAATCAAACCAGCGTTGTACGCATAATCGACTGCAACTACTTTCACTACATTGACTTGGCTGCCATCTACATCGTAATCAGACAATTTGATTGACTTTTGAGTAGCATCGAATGTTCCTTTGTCTCCGCCTAAACGTTTTCCATCAACATAAACTTCATAATAAGAAGTTCCTACCCCTTCATCAGTAAAGGTTAAGTTTAATGTGTTGGTTTTTTCATCTACTGATACTGTTCCAGTTGGAGCAACTGTGTCGACGTAAACTGGCAATTTCTTGCTTTGCCATTCAGCATCTTCGTAGTCGATTTTTGCTTTGTATTCATATTGATACAAACCATCTTCCACTTTTTCGCCGCCTACTGTTCCGTTCCAAGCACGGTCATCGTTGTAGCTGATGTATGAACCAGTTCCACCATTGTAATAGTTTTTGATGACATTGTTTTCAACGTTGACAGTCGTCAACTCTTTGCCATCTTTATCCAAAATATTTGTTTCGAATTCTTTAGCATTACGCAAGAATGTTGAGATACCGTTGATCTTATCAGACAAGTTATCCCCGTTTGGAGAAATTGGATAAACAAGTTTCCCATCAACTTCTACTAGGTCTAATAAATATTTGCCATCATCAGCGTCTGTTGTAATACCAAGTTGTTTGTAAATGTCGTTATAGAACTTCACTTCGTCTTTTTCTTCAGGTCCGAAAGCATCCAATACTTCTGGTTTGTCCCACTCACCGTAGAAGCCGATGTAAGGAACAACTAGATCCGGCGCAACCGTATCTTCAGCAAGCAGTTTTACAAAACCTTCAACAAATACGTTTTGTTCGATTTTCTTGAACTTCTCTTTGCCGTCTTTATCAACGCCTTGGACTTGTCCTTCGCTGATATCGATTTTAACAGTGAATTCTTGTTTGCCGTTAGCTGGCACCGTCACTGTTGCAGGAGCTGTTACTTTAGCGCCTTTCAAGTCTCCGGATTTCATTTGGTTATAAGTGACAGATCCTGTTTCTGCGAACATATCCGCCAATACAGAAGTGTCTACTTTATAAGTAGCCGCTTTGCCTGTTAAGTTTTCAGCAGTTAAGGTGAACGAGAATGATGAATCAGTAAAGTCTTTGACGTTTACTTTTGCTTCATCCGTTTGCTTTTCAGTAACAATGACTGGCGTATTTACAGCTGAATGAAGCTGCATCATACCAGCGCCTTGGCGGCGTGGAGAAATTGTGTCTCCGCCTTCGCCTGTCGTTACGTCGGCAGTGTTCAACAATAATTTTTTCGCAAGTTTCGTGCGTGCATCAAGTGTGTAGCCTTTAAAACGATCGTCGTTTTTCAAGTACTGCTGAACCAATGCTGCTCCACCAGATACGTGAGGAGCTGCCATTGAAGTTCCGCTCATAACGCCGTATTTGTCGTTTTCTAGAGTCGAGTAGATGTTTCCGCCCGGTGCAGAAAGTTCCGGTTTGAATTCAAGATCCGGAGTTACGCCCCAAGACGTGAAATCAGTTGCGCGCCCTACTTCAGGCCCTTCTTCTTTAGCCGTTTGTTTAACAGCACCGTCAAGTTCATTAGCGCCTAATGCTTTTTCTAAATCAAGTCCGCCTGCGCGTTCAATGTTCATGAACGGAATATCCCAGCCGCCTTGGTCTTTATAGAAGTTCGTGGCAGTTGCTGAGTTGTAAACGATGATTCCGGCTGCGCCAGCCGCTGCAGCATAGTTTGTTTTGTCGATGAATGTATGCTCACCGCGTTCAACTAATACAACTTTGCCTTTAACATCAATTCCTTCATAATCAGCCGGTCCGCCAAGTGCACCCGGTTTTCCAGAAAGGCCTTTCAAGCTTACTACATCAATGTCTTTCAAGTTTGACCAGTCATCTACGCCGTAGCCAGTGACTTTCAAATCGTTGCCGAAGTCAACTTCGTGTGTAAAGTGGTTTACTAAGTTTCCAGTTGCCGCTACCTGGATTGTGTCAGTATTCAATCCCGGAGCGCCGACTACACCGTAATCCGGGTTGTCGTAATGAGCGTTATCGTAGCCGTAGCCGATTGTTCCTGAGTTGCCTGCAGAAACTGAAGCAACGATTCCGTTTGCTACTGCATTTGAAATGGCTTTGTCTTCAGCACTGTCTTCTTCGTAGAATGAAGAAGTCGAGCCCAAGCTCATGTTCAATACATCTGCGCCTAATTTGATTGCATCGTCAATCGCTGCCAAGTAAATGTCAGAGAATGTAGATGGGAAGTTTGTGTCGTTACTGAAAACTTTCATGCCTAGCACTTGAGCTTCAGGAGCCACGCCTTTGATGCCGCCGTTAGCTTCGTCGCCGTTAGCCGCAACTGTACCAGCTACGTGCATACCATGCATAGAAGCGCCTGGTGAGCTGTCGCTGATTTCGTCGTTTTTATCGTAATAGTTATAAGCGTAAGGAACTTTTTCGTTTTGATAAGCGCCTTTTAAGCCGTTAGCAGAAACGATGCTAGATACGCTGTCTTTTGTCAGATCCACTTTTGATGCATCTGTAATGTTAAAATCTTTATGGTCTGGGTCAATTCCTGTGTCGATAACCGCTACGACCATTCCTTCACCTTTCAATTTGCTGTCCGCCCATGCTTGGCGAGACTGGATGAAGTCATGGCTTGTTGTCATATCAGGAGTAACTTCTGGTCTTTCATACTCGTTTGACAAGTAAACGTTTTTAACGTTTGGCAAGTTTTTGATTTTTTCTACTTCGCTATATTTAACGACACCACTGAATCCGTTAAATGTAGTTGTATATTCGTGTTGAGCTTTAAAATCAATATTTTTAGTTGTAATCGTCTTTTTAACCGCAGCTTGTGTGCTGACTAATTGCTTCTCGATTTTTGTTTTATCGGCAGAAGCCAATTCCTTATATTGAACACCTTTTTCAGAAGCTACTTCAACAGCGGATTTTCCTTCTACTTCTACGATAACCCGAACTTCTTTGTTAGGCTCAATTGCCTTTTCTTTAGCAATGTCTGTCTTTTTAGAGCTCTCAAGCTTTTTAATTAACTCCGCTTTTGCATTGGACAACACATTAATTGCACCTAGATCTTTTTCACTATCTTTTGCACTCTGATTTGTGGCAGCACTAGCTGTCATTACGCCGTTGCTCGCAATTAGACTTGTGACCATAGCGACTGATGCGATTTTTTTCCATTTCTTAGAACTATTATGCACTGTATTGCCTCCCAATAGTTTTTTATAGAGAAATAGATACCACATGTTTCCACAATATGTATGATTTCTCCACTATTTAAATAGTATCAATAGTCTTGCAATTGTGTCAATAACTTTTCAAAAAAACTTTTGTATTACATCAATGGATTATTTTTGAAATTTTTTCCGTATAATTAAGGGGATTCTTCTTTTTCTCATGAAATAACGTGTAATAACACTGTTTTATTCTATATTTTCTGATAACTTTAAAACGGTTTATTTTAGTTATAAAGATCTAAAGAAGTTTGTGTGTTTATTTTTCTTTTTTCCCGAAAAAAAAACCGCCTGCATAACTGCAGGCGGTTTTTAATGCACTTTTATTCGTAACTAACGAGTTCCACGACAGAAGTTTGCTCGTTGTCTCCGTTTTTAACCGTTGATGTTTCTTTGACGAAGCCGAGGCCAGGCGCAAAGTATTGAGTAATGGTCGTGACTTGATCGGATGTTTCGGAAGTTGTCACTTGCGAAACAGCGATTACGTCTTCCAATGTGCCAGCCGGCGTTTCAAGTGTTTCGGCAGGCCCGACTACTTGCCATTCGGATGCTTCGTTGTTTTCTTCGTTAATCACGCTAATCGGAGCGCTTGTCGGAACAAGGCCTTCAATCGAAATGTCTTTGATGCCTGAAAGTTCAGCTGTATCGATCAGCATATTCATGCCCGTTTCTGTCCATTCGGTTACTTGAACGGCTTTCATGTCGCCGAACGCCACTTCTTCGAGCACTTTATTGCCTTGTACTTCTTTCACTTCGCGGACCAAATCAAACGAATCCACGGTGAATTTCTTCACCAATCCGGCTTCCGGCATATAAACTTGAATTCCTGAAGGAGTGGTCACTTCCACCTCTTCTGCCGCTTCGGTTTCTTCGATGGATTCTGGATCGATTGTTTCTGGAATAGCGGCTTCAGTTGTTGCCTCTTCTGCCACTGCTTCTTGTTCTTCTACTTCTGCTGTTTCATTGGTTGATCCGTTGACTGCGTCTTGTTTTTCTGCCTCAGGAGCAGCGGTGCCGCAGCCAGCTAATAAAAGAGCAGCGATAAGCACTGCATTCATTTTCTTCATCTTTTCCACCTCTTTATTTTTGCAATCCGTTAATTGTTGTTTTCACGCTATTCGAGATGGTTCCCCCGACATAATTCGTGCGGTTGATCAATTTTTCCGTACTTTGTGTTTTCACCAAGCTCTTAACTGTTTCAGGAATGCTGGCGTCTTTTGTCAAAATGAGCGGAGCTTTGTATTTCGCCGACAAAGCAGACGACACTAAAGCATCCGGGTAGTTGGTTCCGACTGACACAATCAATTCATTGGAAACAAAATCTTCACTGAAATATGAAACAACGGCATTGGATGTATCATAGCGCGTTGCGCCGGACAATCGGACAACATTGTCTTTCCCGACTTTTTTGCCAACTTCTTCTTCAAGCTGCGTCGATACCGCTGTGGTTCCACCGACAATTACAACTTGGTCGCCATAAGCTTTTTGAAGGCTTGCCGGCATTTTATCTTTCACCAGCACGATTGGCCAGTTTTTCACAACACCAACGCTTGCCGCTGTCAGTGCATCTGGGTAGTTGCCGCCTGAAGCGACTAAGGCACCATCAGCATTCGGCATTTTACTGTTGATTTTTTCATTGGTTTCATAACGCGTCGCACCGGATAGGCGTTCAACTTTCATGCCCAATGATTTAATTTTGGTTTCTACATCTGCAGAAAGCGCCACTGTCCCGCCCACCAAAATCACGTGGTTGGCTTTCAAGCGTTTCAATTCTGCTTGAACCGCATCAGATAATTTGTCTTTTTTGTTTAATAAAATCGGCGCATTGCCGTAGTAAGAAGCGAGCGGACCAGCCGACAAAGCATCTGCGTATTCATGGGAAGTTGCGATGACCACTGTCTTTTGTTTTTTCGACGAAGCAAAACCGCTTGGATAAAGATGTTTTGAAACTTCGATTGCCGTCAAAAGGCGATCTTTTGCGTAAATGTCTTTGGCGCTGTACGAGTATTTTGTTTTATTGGCATTTGTGTAAATGGCTTTCTTCGCCCAAACATCGTATACTTCCGAGTTCGGCCAAAGAGCCGCATAGCTTTTCGCTTCTTCGCGGTTGTAAAGTGCGACCATATCGCCTTTGTCTTTTGAACGCACGATAAAGTTTTTCGCTTTGGCATCAGACCAAATAATGAATGCATCTCCACCCGTGATTGAGCTGTCGATCACCGATGCTTTTGCTTGTTTTTTCGCATAGTCAACGGCTTGTTGTTCTTGGTAGAAACGTTTTAGTTCTTTATCGCTGCCATCTTTGACGATGTATTTTTGCGGCAAATAATTAGACCATAATACGGTGCCATCTTTTAAATTGACAACGCGCGTATTTTTCCATTTTTTCGCGTAAGCTGTTGCATCTTTTTCAGTTGCAAACAAATTATCTTTCATTTCAGTTGCAGAGTGATAAACACCGAATGCAAGAGTTGGAAGCGGTGCAGGTTGATTAGTTGGCGGTGGTGTACTGCCGACCACTTCACCCGTTTTCTTGTAGATGACATAGCTGGACTTGACCGATTTCGAGAAGTTCAGCGCATCTGTTTTGGATGAAAATGTTTTTAAAGCTTTGCCTTTTGCGTCATTGACAACATAGACGTTGTAGAATTTGTTGACGCCTTCCGCAACGGCCTTAGCGATTTTTGATTGGAAAGCTGATGTTTTGATCATTGCTTCTTCTGTCGGGTTGGACATATAGCCAACTTCCAAAAGTATAGATGGCATTTGGGCGGATCTTGTAACATACAGGACGCCAGGAACAATTCCTCGCCCTTCTTTCACGCCTTTTGACAATACCGTGCTATGCGTTAAATTTGCAAGGCGTTGACTTTCAGGTGAATAGGCGGTCTGCATAGGGTCTGCCGGATAATTACGATCTGGGTAATTGCTGTTGAAATAATATGTTTCGTATCCTCCGTATGTCGGAGAAGACGTTGCGTTATGATGAACCGAAATAAAGATTGAATTGTCGTTATTTCCGGCTACAAAACCATTCGCAACTTTCATACGTTCTTTTAAGTCTGTGCTAGCTGAAGAACTTGAAAATAGCTTGTCGGTTGAACGGGTCATTTTCACTTGAAAGCCAAGTTTCACTAATTCGTCTCTTAAACGATTAGAAACTTCCAAGTTTGCGTGTTTTTCATAATAACCGGTTCGGTTACCTGAATAACCGACTGTACCTCCATACTTTCCTCCGTGGCCTGGGTCAAGAACGACTGTGGGTTTTGTTGTAGCTGCTTTTACATTTGGAAGGTTTTGGTTAAATACAAGTGCAAATAGCAGTACGAATGCAAGTAGAACTTTTTTCTTCAATCTCAATTCCCCTCTTTCTATCTTTTATACTACAGTGATTTTTTGATGTAAACAAGAGAATATTACCATTTAAGGGAAAAATGAGCCCTTCTAATGAGTTTATCTCATAATTAAAGTGGGTAAAAGAGGATTTACCCATATTTCCTATAATTTTTTAGTAAATACAAGTCAATTAACGGGCCTATAGCTCTACTTATTAACTATTGACTTCTCAGGACTTTACCACTTCCTTTTGAAAAAACAGGAAAAAAAATCCCGGATCTAAGTTTTACTTAGATCCGGGTACTACGTCATCTTCTTCTTCATTCAAGTATTGTTTTAAAAGCATATCCGAATAATTTACAATTTCTTGTATACTTTTGCTCTTTTCGTCTACGCTATCTGGAATAGCCTCTATACGCTTCATAGTTTCAAAATTGTAATACCGTTTCGGGAATCGGGCATTTTCTCCGAGCAGGATTTCTTCGCCCGTCATCAACGAGCCGCCCGATAAATAATAGCGCATCGTCAGCAAATTATTCTCGTATTGCAGCATATTATGGCCGATCATTGGCGTTTCCGGTTTGATTCCAAAAAGATTTAAGATGGTTGGCATCATGTCGATTTGTCCGCCAAAATGAGAAACAATTTCTCCGTCAAACAGGCCCGGTCCTGCAACGATAAATGGCAATGTAAACCGGTCCTTTATCGTATAAGTGCGGCCCAAAAGCTCCGCCATCAATTGATTGTCTTTTGTTGTCATCGGCGTACCATGAAGCCCCGAATGGTCTCCGTTTACGACAATCACCGATTGTTCATACAAGCCTTCTTGCTTTAAAAATGCGATAAACTGGCCAATTGCTTCATCCGCATACCGAAGCGACTGTAAATAATTGCCGGTATACGTGTCTTCAAACTGTTTCGGCAGCTTCAGCAGCTGCTCATCTTTTGGAATGGCGAACGGCGTGTGGCTCGTTAAGGTAATCAAGTTTGCGTAAATGTTCTTGCCTTCGCCATGCTGTTTTTTGATTTCTTCTTCAGCAAATTTAAACATGCCTTTATCAGACGTCCCTAATCCCAGAACGTCTTCTTGCGGAATGTCCACTTTACTGTAAGCTTTTTGAAAGCCAAGAGACGGATACAATTCTTTCCGGTTCCAGTAGTCCAGCTTGTCAGCATGATAAGTGGTCGTGTAATACTCCCGGTCATTTAGCAAATGAACAAGCGACGGGATTTTTTCGCCATTCAGGAAATTGACAGTCGGCTCCATTCCTTTCGGATAAAGCGATGTGTGCAGCAGCCATTCGGCATCAGACGTATTGCCCGCTCCGATTTGCTGGAACATCTGATTGAAATAAAGGCTGTCATTTAACAATTCATTGAGGTGCGGTGTGATTTCCTGGCCATCGATGGTTTGGTTGATCGCAAACCCTTGAAGCGATTCCACTTGAATTGTAAATAAATGGCGGCCTTCGGCAACGCCAAATTGGTCATGCTGTTCATATGGCACAAATTTATTGCCTTTTAACTCTTCAAGCTGCGGATCTGTCAGCGTAATAACTTGAGCTGACCCTTTTCCAATGCCCCGGTGGTAGGCTTGTGCCAGCTGAGTTTGCCCAAAACCTTGCTCTTTGGCAAACAGCGCCACATCCAGCATCGGCTTTTGAAGCGCCAATATCGTGGTAACTGCAACAAACAGCAACAGAACACCTGCAGCAGCTCCCAGCTTTTTCCGGCTCGACGCTTTTACGGCCACTTTGCGCACGGTGATCATCACCGCGATATAGACGAAAATATCCAAGAAGAAAAGCGCATCCCATGGAGAATATAACAAGTTGACTGTTTCCATGACCGATCCAGCCTGTCCGCTTTGCTTTAAATCAAAGTATGACGGAATCGTCATAAAATAGCGGTCGTACCAAAGGATGGCCACAAGCAATGCCGAAACAATCAGGTTGTAGACCAGCGCAACGAGAAAGTTGATTTTCCGAGATATTGCAAACACCAGCGCTGGTATGAGCATCCACATCGGAAATTCAACGAATACTAACCGGATCACCGAAAGGTCCCCGTAGATCTGATGCCGGAAGACGGCTAATTTTATAAGCAATAATAGTGAAACAACACTTAAACTAACGGCAATGGGTTGAGAACGAGAAAGTTTTGTCATAATAAACTCCTTTTTTTCACACTGCTTTTATCATAACATTTTGATCGGATAGTGAAAAGACCGGCTGCGCATTGGAAATCTGCGCAGCCGGTCTTTTGGTTTTAGTTGATAAAGCTTGTCGTTTGTTGAATCGCGGCGCCTTGGAAATAGAAGTCAAGAATTTCTTTTGCTGAATGGCCCGCTTTGGCTCTGTATAATGCGCCGTATTGGCTCATGCCGATTCCGTGGCCAAACCCTGCACCATCCATGACGAAACGGTCAGATTGGTTAAGAATATCAAAATCGGTACTCATTAAATTGGTGCCCCCGACAGTTGTGCGGAAAGTGGTCATTGTTGATCCCGTGGATCCTTTAAATTCAATCGTGCTTTTGTTTTCCTTTAACGCCCCTGCAATAAATTTGTTGATGCCAGTTTTCAAATCATCGGTAATGACAAGTGAACCGCCAAGGAAATAGGCTTGGTGTTTTGTCGCCAATGCTTCAAAGAAATCAACTGGCAAGTTTTTCACTTCCGGATGGACCATCAAAATTGGTGATCCTGTTTTAGCAGCCAATACCGAACCAGCCAAAGCATCGATGAACTGGTAGCCGTTTCCGATCACAATGTTGGCACCTGTTAATGGCAACTCTTTGTTAATGGCGATGCTAGTATCAACACGAGTTGTCCCGCTAATTCGTTTGGTATTCAAACCCGCTAGACCTAATTCATTTTCTACCGTTTCTGAAATCACTGCCGTTCCTCCGATTAAGATCGCGGAAGACGTGCCGTTTTCAGCTAAGAACGTTTTTGTTTGAGCAGCTGTTTTTTGTCCTTTTTGAATGATGATCGGGATTTGTTTTGATGCTGCATACGAGGATGCAGACAACGCATCCGAAGAATTATCATCGCCTGTTGCAAAAATCACTTTGCTGAAGCTTCCCACTTCTTTCGCTATCGCTAGCGATGTCCCAGTCCGATCTTTGCCGGAAATCCGAATTGTGTTGAATCCTTTTGATTGGATTTCCTCTTCCACTTCCGCGGAAATGGCAACCTTCCCTCCAAGAAGATAGACGGTCGCACCTTTGTTTGTTTGTTCTTCCATAAAGGATTGAACACTTGCCGGAATGCTGTTTTGCTTGACCATTAAAATCGGTGCTTTGTGTTTATGGGCAAGTACTGTTCCTGCCAGCGCATCTGCCGGAACATCGCCACGGCCGATGACAAGTGTGTTGGCTTTCCCCGTTCCTACGTATTCTTTTGCAATTTCAACGGCAGTATCATAGCGAGTTGCGCCAGATAAAGTTTGCGAAGCTGCTCCTGGCACCATATCAAATTTGCCGTTGGTGTTTTTCACGTAATAAGAAAGATCGATTTTTGTCTCGGCAACTTTTCCGGTATTGCTGTAATTTTTCGTTTGGATATTGTCGATTGAAGCAATTTTAATGGAGTCAATCGCCGGGTCTTTCTTTTTCAACTCTTTTAGCACATAGTTTTTGTATGATTCGAACGCGGTGCGGCTTT
Organism: Planococcus sp. YIM B11945; assembly: GCF_050864155.1. Taxonomy (NCBI): domain Bacteria; kingdom Bacillati; phylum Bacillota; class Bacilli; order Caryophanales; family Caryophanaceae; genus Planococcus; species Planococcus sp. YIM B11945. The sequence goes on from NZ_JBOZWR010000003.1 coordinate 594,064, forward strand.
TCAAATCGACTGCGCTTGCTAAGTTTGCTTCACTGGCCGTCGTCCACCATCCAGCCGGTTTTGCTAAATCGACCGTTGCCGGCAGCTGCTGCTTCATCCAGTTCAGTTTCCACGTAACGCTTGTTTTATCAAATGCATCTTCTTTTGATTCTGTTAAATACGGCAATTTCCCCGTCCAATATTGCTCCGGAAGTTCAGTCTGGCCACCGTTGCTGGAAGAGAAATACGCAGTGACAAACCCCTTTGTCGTAGCCGTTTTTTGATAGGTCAAGATTTGTCCTTTTGTTTCATCGACCGCTTGATTTGAGTATTGGTAGTTGGCATTATAGCTCGGAGATAATTTATCCCAAATAAACCCTGAATACACTTGATAGGTTGTCGTGTCATCGATTTCCAACGAAGTTTGGTTCATTTTTGAAAACACGTATGAACGCGCCGCTATAGCTTGCGCTTTTAAAGCTTCCATTCCTTTAGAAGTTGGGCTTCCCCAACTTGCGGACATTTCCGCTGGCACGACGCCTTTTAAGTAATCTTCAAAGTACAAGCTGTTGACCGCTTGGATTTTTAGCCCTGAAGCGCGGAACACAATTGTCCCGATATGCGGATAAGAAACCGTCTTAGATTCTGTATTCGCCAAGATTACATGATTGGCTTTGGAATAAACTTTCGGTTCAATCGTTACTTTTGCCAGAGCGGAAGCAATTACTTTGCTGCCATCTTTTATCGTGAAAAGCCCTAATGTTTGTTGAACCGTGTATTTTTTATCTTTAGTCAATACAACATTCTTATTTTCTTTCAATACCGATTCGCCTTTTGGCGTAAAGTAGAAGGTGCTTGATAACCCTAATTTGTTCATCAATTTTACGTTCACTGTAAAATCATCCGAAGCAGCCTCTGTTGGCACTGTTGGTACTACTGTAAATAAAAGTCCAAAAAGCATGATCATCGTCATAATTTTTGTTAATTTTTTCAAAATGTTTCCCCCGTTATTTGCTATTTTTTACAAATCATTAATTGTTCTTACCTAGTATATTCGGTTTAGTTCTTTTTGCAAACAAAAAATGACTAAAAAGATATTTATTTATTACTCCGGATACAAACGCACTGCATGAAACTTTTTCTATCGGTTCCGGTATTGCATTAATAGCTCTCATTCCAATAAAGTTTCAGACGTTACGTAAAATAGACCATGACGCTAAGACGAAGTCCCTAAAATGATTCTTTTTTTCACGAGCTGCGTTTTACCCCTTTTCTGGAATAACTAAACATATTATTAGGCTTTTTCGATTTTAACATTAAAAATATAATATAAACATTACAGTTTTATTACAAGAACGCAAAAAAACCTCCAAAAAACATCTTGGAGGCCTTAAAAAGATTGATATTTAGGTGTTTTGTCCCGAAAAAGCAATCGGACAGTCACAAACAAAAAAGGGTAAATTTCCCTAGTCTTTATTTATAAGTTTTAGGTAAGAGCTATATAAATGTTGCTGCAGTTTCACATTCGAGAAGTTTTCTTTTGCAAATTCCCGAAGCGAACGTCCCATCCCGTCGGTATCAGCCGCAGCAGCTTCTTCTGCTGCCCGGATCAAAGCGGGTTTGTTGCCGGGCGCGATGATCCAGCCAGTTTCCCCTGGCTTCACCAATGCGCTGACGCCGCCAACATCTGTTGCAATCACCGGTGTTGCCATATCCGCGGATTCCAATAACACTAACGGAAAACTCTCACTGTATGAAGTCAGCAAAGACACATCTGCAGCAAAGAGCAATTCATTGATGTCTTTGCGCGGCCCTAGAAACTGTACTCGGTTTTCGAGCCCCAGTTTTTCGGAATGTTCTTCTAATGCATTCCGCAACGCCCCGTCTCCGACAATCCACAGTTTGCGGTTCGGGACGGAGAGCTCGTTAAACGCATCCAACAAATAATTGTGCCCTTTTACCGGGTGAAGGCGCGCGACAATCACGTAGACAAAATCGGTAAGCTCCGTGTTTAACGATTTCCTAATTTCGCTTCGGTTATAGCTTGGCACTGCTTCATGAAATTCAATGCCGTTGAAAACCGGCGTGATTTTATCCGCAGGAATATTTATTTTCATCAGCATGTTCTTAAATTCTTCCGATACCGCAAACAAGTGGCCGGCATTTCGGAGCGCCCGCTTGTTCAAATGGGTAAAGATCTGGTTGACCACTTTCGGCTGATGCAGGAAATCCAGCGAAGGATCACTGTGGACCGTTACCGCCCAAGGAACCGTTAATTTCTTTTGGATGGAATTGATCAAAAAGTTGGCGCGTGCCCCGTGCGAATGGACGAGCGAAAAGCCATTCTGCTGAATAAACGCCAGAATTTTTTGGGGTGTAGAACGGTCAAAACGGCTTTTCTGGGAAATAACCGTCACGTTGATTCCGTGGCTTCTGGCTTCTTCCGCAAACGGCCCTTCCGTCAATAAAAGAAGCTCCGCATCAAACGGAGCTCCTTGGCATAGTTGGATCAAATGTTTTTTGGAGCCGCCGGTTTCGCCGCCGCTGATAACGTGGAGCACTTTCATAGCGGTTTCACCTTCTTCTCACGCATGACTTTGAAAATAAACTGAGGCAATGCCATTTGCCGTTTGATTCGAGATGGCTGGGACAAGAGGCGGTATAGCCATTCGGTCCCTGTTTTTTGAAACACTTCCGGAGCCCGTTTCACTTGTCCGCTGTAGACGTCAAAGCTGCCGCCTACCCCTTGGAAAATATTCACCTTTAATTTGCCCATATTTTCACGGATGAACAATTCCTGTTTCGGACTGCCAAGCGCAACAAATAAAATATGCGGCTGTGCCGCATTGATTGAGTGGATGATTTGCTGCCGGTCTTGGACATAGCCGTCCAAAAGGCCAGAAATCTCGAGATTTGGGTATTTTTTTTGGATAGCAGCCGCTGCCAAGTGCAGAGTTTCTTGTTTAGCACCATACATAAAAATCCGATACCGTTGTTGATTGGCAAGGCGCAATAGCCCGTCCATCATCCCAATGCCCGTCACTCTGCCTCTTACCATGCCCCTGCAAATCCGAGAAGCGATTGAAATGCCGATGCCGTCAGGGATTTGATACGTTGATTCATTCAGAAGCGCCTTCAGTTGCTCGTCCTGGGAAGCCATCATCACTTTCTCCGGATTGATGGCCACAATACGTGATTTTCTTCCATGAACAATATCATCATTGATTAATCGAAGAAGCTCCTCTTCTGATTGCTCGCTGACGTTCACACCTAATATCTGCTCTTTCATTATTCATCATCTCCCCACACGCAAAAAACCGTTTTAATTGCTTGTAAACTCGTTTTTCAATATTTTTTTAGGGTTGCGTTTCCCGTCGCCAAGACGGAATACTTGGAAGCCAGCTGCTTCATAGCCCACGCGGTCAATCGCATTTTTTGTATCAAATACGATGCGGTGGCGCATAGCACGGCCCACAAGTTTTGGATCTAGTTTTTTGAACATGTTGTGGTCTGTCAAGACGACTACTACGTCCGCGTCTTTTAGCGCTTCTTCCATGGATTGCGTTTGGAAAGGCACTTTGTTTTCTTTGACGTGCGGATCAAATGCACTGTACGTTAACGATTTTGCCCGCAGTCCGGCCAAAACATCCATTGATGGACTTTCGCGGATATCATCGATATTGCCTTTGAACGCCAGACCGAAAACGGCGATTTTCGCATTCGGAATATCGTGGACCATTTCTTCGATTTTATCAGCCGTAAAACTCGGCATGCTGTCGTTAGTAAAACGGGACATTTGAATAATCCGCGACAATTCCGTTTCTTTTTCCACTAAGAACCAAGGATCGACGGCGATGCAATGCCCGCCTACACCAGGGCCCGGCGTATGGATATTCACGCGTGGATGCTGGTTCGCCAGCGAAATCGCTTCCCACGCATCCACTCCAAGGCTTTCACTGATTTTGGCAATTTCGTTGGCAAATGCAATGTTGACGTCACGGTAAGTGTTTTCCATCACTTTCACCATTTCCGCTGTCGTTACATCCGTCAAATAAAATTCGCCTTTTACGAAGCTTTCGTAAAACGAAACCGTTCTTTCAGCAGATTCTTCTGTCAATCCGCCGATAATTCGGTTGTTTTTAACGAGCTCTTCAAATACCTTTCCAGGGATAACACGTTCTGGAGAATGCGAAATCAGCAGTTCCGTGCCTAATTCCAGATCGGTTTCTTCCAGGATTGGCATCATGACGTCCAGTACAGTACGCGGCGGCACAGTCGATTCCAATACAACCAAGTCGCCTTTTTTTACGAAAGGAACAATGGATTTTGTCGCTGCTTTGATATAATCCATGTTTGCTGTTTTGTCTTCAGCAATTGGAGAAGGAACCGCAATGATAAACATGTCTGCAGTTTCAGGTTTGTTGGAAACTGTAAATGTCCCTTTTTCAAGAGCGCTATTTAAATATTCTTGAAGAAACGGTTCTTCAATATGAATCTGTCCAGAAGACAGCAATTTAATTGTTTTTGCATCAACATCCACACCGTGGACCATGTATTCGTGATTGGCAAACATGACAGCCGTCGGCAATCCAATATAGCCTAATCCTACTACACATACTTTTTTCATAAACTCGCCTCAATTGTTTTAGATTTTCTTTTTGCAAACTTTAATAAGTATACATAATTTCTTGATATTTTTATAGTGAATCGCTTCTATTTATGTGATTTCTCTTAGTTTAACATAGACCATATTAAGGAATTGTTTAGTTTTCCACCCTAATTTTACAAGGCTTTAACAATAAAAAGAAGATTCCTTCTGCTTATTTTCCAGTTGTTGTGAAAAAATAACAAGTTATGTCTGCTGAATCATCTTTTACTTTTTAAAAACAAAAATTTTGTAAAAAGCAGCCAGGCGTTCAACCCCACAAAAGCCCCGAATGAATCGAGCATGACGTCCTGCACAGTCGGCGTCCGCCCGCCGGTCAGCGATTGGTGAAATTCATCAAGTACGGCCAGAACGACCGTAATTGAAAAAGCTAGCCAAAAACGCGGTTTCGGCAATAAAATCAAGACGGCGACAGCCAATGCCGCAAACATTAAGAAATGCGCCCCTTTTCGAATTAAAAATTCAACGAACGCAAAATAGCCTCTTTCTTCGATCGAAATAACGGTTCCGTAATACGGAATATGCAAATAGCTCAACAAGCCTTCGAATGGCTTGAACGCCAAATATTTTTCCAAAGTCGGGATAAGGGTTTGTTCTTCGTATGTCTGTCCCGAAGAAACGAATAAAACACTAAGCAATATAAGAACGACGATTAATTTTTTCATAAGGAAATTGTAACACGAAAAAGCTGGGATTGTTATGGCAAAATCATAGTTCGAATTGTTAGGATATGTAAAAACCCTTTATCTATTCCAAAAGAAATAGACAAAGGGCGGCATCACGTTGCTTTTAAAGTTTCGGCTAAGACACGGGCACCGATATCCAGCGCGCCGTGGTTAAAGTTCATATCGGGGTGGTGCAAACCGGGAGCCAAATCGGCACCAATGCCAAGCATCGCCGCTTTTAGTTCAGGGTTTTTGATCGTGTAAAAATGAAAATCATCTGCACCGGTCGTTTCGACTGCCGGCGCTGTATTGGCATCGCCAATAACCGAACGGATGGCAGCGTCCGCAATCATCAACGCTTCTTCGGCCACTTCGGCAGCCGGGGTGAAATCGCTCCAGTTATAAGTGATTTCGACACCGTAAAGCGACGCGATAGCGTTGATGCCGTCTTCGATCCGCGTTCTCAGTTCGCTCATGAGCTCGTTTTTCTGCGACCGCACATCAATCGCGAACGATGCGCTTCCCGGGATGATGTTCAAGCTTTCGCCGCCCGCTTGGATATTCGTCAGTTTTGCGGAATAGGATTCAAACGGTGAAAAGTAAATGGATTTTAGGAATTGGTGAATGGCTGCAATGACGTCGATGGCGTTTTTGCCTTGCTGCGGACGCGCACCGTGTGCATCAACTCCTATGATTTTCCCGTTGAAGAAGGCTGCCGAACCATGGTAAATCGCCGGCGCCACTTTGCCAAACGGCAATTCTTCAATCGGACGCAAATGGACGCCGTATAAATGGGTAACTCCTTCGACTGCTCCCCGGTCAATCATCGACAACGCGCCGTTGCCTTTTTCTTCTGCCGGCTGGAAAATAAACCGGATACGCTTCGTCAAAGTTTCGTTTTTCAAGTAAAGAAGCGCACCGAGCACCATCGCCATGTTGGCGTCGTGCCCGCATGAGTGGTTCGCACGCAGCTCACCGCCCACTTCCTGCCAAAGTGCATCGATGTCGGCACGTACGGCTACAACTTCCGGCCCTTCGCCGATTTCTGCAATCAATCCCGTTACATCAGAGAAGGTTTGATGCTTGATATTCAGCTCTTCCATGATGCTCGCCAGTTTTTTGGTCGTTTCGACTTCGTTCCAGCTGGTTTCAGGATGGGCGTGGAAATGATTAAAATATTCCTGAATCTGTTGTTTAACGTCCATGATTTGTTTCGCTCCCGTCAATCGCTGCAAATTTTTTGGTGAGTTTTTTCAGCTGCTGCTCGTCCACTCTGACACCAAGCCCTAGTTTGTCGGTCAAATGGACAAACGGCGGTGCGAAGTGCAAGTCGCCGATTTCTTCTTTGAACAGAAGCGGTCCGGTAAGTTCCGCGGATTCGATGTTGCGCCGCGACATGACGGCGTGGTAGCCAGCTGCTGAGCCGACGGACGACTCCACCATCGAACCGATCTGCGCGATGATGCCTGCCGCTTCTGCCGCTTTCGCCATCCCAACCGCGGGATAGATTCCGCCCGCTTTCATGAGTTTGATGTTAATAAAATCAGCGGCTTCGAACCGGATGATGTCGAGGACATCTTCCATCGAGTGGACGCTTTCATCCGCCATGATCGGCGTTGCGGTTTTTCTTCGGACTTCTGCAAGTCCTTGAATATTGCCCATGCGGATCGGCTGTTCGATCCAAGCCAAGTTTGCATCAGTCAGGCGGTTGATTGTTTGAATCGCATGCCCCACCGTTTTCCAGCCTTGGTTGACGTCGACCCGGATCGGCATATCCGGGCCCACTGCGTGGCGCACTGCATAAATGCGCGCGATATCCTGCGTGGAATCCGTCGTTCCCACTTTCAGCTTGAGGCTGCTGAAACCTTGTGCGACAGCTTCCACTGCTTTTTCAGCCATCGTTTCCGGCGTTTCGATGCTTAATACTTTCGCGTATTCGATTTTGTCATGCGCGCGTCCGCCGATCAAATTGTACACGGGCTGGTTCGCCGCTTTGCCCATCAAATCAAAGCACGCAATGTCGATGGCCGCTTTGGCAGCGGGATTGCCGACGATGACTGCGTTCATTTTGTGATGGATGTGTTCGATATCGAACGGACTTTCGTTGAGGATTGCTGGAATTAAAACGTTTCGCAGCACTTCAAAAGTTGCCGTTTCGTGTTCGCCTGTCACATGGGCATCCGGCACCGCTTCTCCGTAGCCGATGTGTCCGGTATCGGTTTCGAGTTTGATGATGACGGCTGGCATGGTGGGATAGGTGGCGTACGAGATAATGAACGGTTCTTTTAATGGAAATTCGACAGAGTGAATGGAGGCTTTTCTGATTTTCATGAGTTGGCCACTTCCCTTTTCGGTGTGTGTATTGTTTTATTGTATCGTGGATGCGGGGTTGAGTGAAGGGGGATTGGGGATAGCTTGGTTAGGTTGAGTTGGTGGGTTGGCGGGTTGGGCGGCTTGGGTGGCTGGCTGGAAATATTTGCTTCATGAAGTTTCGACGATTTAACATGCAGTTTTAACGATTTAACATGTAGTTTTGAATATTTAACATGCGCTTCTCCCCTTTTAACAGGCAGTTTCCGCATTTCTACATGCACTTCTTAAATTTGCATCACCCCCAGATCAAAACCCAAATGCCAAAAGGAAGCTTTTCGCTAAAGCGAAAAGCCTTTTACTACTTGAGAATTGCACCTGGATATATTTGCTTCATGAAGTTTCGACGATTTAACATGTAGTTTTAACGATTTAACATGTAGGTTTGAATATTTAACATGCACTTCTCCCCTTTTAACAGGCAGTTTTCGCATTTCTACATGCACTCCTCATATTTCATCTCCCACAAAACAAAAATAGGCTTTTCGCCATGGCGAAAAGCCTTCCTCTCATTCGGTTTTATTTAAATACTTTAGTGTGTATTGGCGGTTTCGTCTGCCTCCGATTTCGGCAAGCCCCATTCGTTTGAGTATGCGTTTTGCGGTGTCGAGATCAGCGATACCGATGAATTTTTGGCATTCTTTTGTGGTGATGGTAGGTTTGCAGATCATGAACCATTCTTCAATGGCGTCAAAATGGGCGTCGCTGCTCAGCAAGTAGCAGCTTTTACATTCCCATTTCCGCACAAAGCGGTCCATTTTTCTCAGCCGGCAGCGCGGGCAATAGACCCCGTTTTCGATTTCATCCAGCAGAATGCTGAATTTCGGCGCGAGCGGAAACGGATTGTATGGTTGTTGAACCGAAAGAAAATACTCGCCTACCGTTTTCATTTGTTCCGTGGTGATTCTTTTTTTCGGCATTTCCAATTGATTTAGCCGAATCAACACCTCATCGGCGCTCCATATTTTGGTGCCCGGCGGGACGTTTTCAACAATTTGAGAGGGATAAGCAATGATGATAACGCTTTGGATGCGCAGTGGAAAGTCGAGGTGCTCAAGCAGCTTGGTGATTTTCATTTCGGCGGTTTCCATCTGGACGACGGGACTTTTCAATCCTTTGAGTTCTCCCGTCGGCGCGAGCTGGTGCAGTGCGCTCGGATTTTCGCTAAAACGCAGCCTCCCGGCAATGTTTTTCACTTCCATCAAAACGAGTGTCCCGGGCGTGATGAGCAACAAATCGATTTGGCATTCGTTTGGCAATTCGACATCTTGCAGCAATAAGTACGGATACGGCGGATCAAAAGCTTTCATTAGCCGGTCTACGCGTTCTTCTCCTCCCAGCCCTGCCCGCGCATTGTTTAAGTGGTCTTGAATTGCTCTTCTTTTTTCATGATGAGCTGGCAGCCTTTTTAACAGCGCTTCATAGCCCGCGATTTTTGCCGGCTTATTTCGATGTTTGATAATCACTTTCCCACCCCTTTTCCCCATTCTATCAGCTCCCTTTAATAAATTCCATAAATTTACAAATTCTATTTTTGGATGCTCTATAAGGGGCAAAAATGAGATTTGATGCAGTTTTCTCACTTTGAGTGGATGAGATTGAATCAAATCTTATAAATGGAAAAAACGCCGAATTGCGACAATTGGATACTGAGTTACGACATAATTGAGGTGAATTACGACGTATGGAAAACGAGTTACGACATACCTAGCACAAATTACGACAAACAGGCAATGAGTTACGCCTTCTCTGCTTTTTCGCATTTCGCGAAAGCGAAATGCATCCAATTGTTTTTTAGATTTCCTCTTCACTTCCTGCTCCATTGCAAAACCCTTGAATGGATACTTTTCGCCAAGGCGAAAAGCGTTAAACCATGGAAAGAGTGTATTGGAAAAAGTTGCTTCATGAAGTTTTACGGATTTAACATGTATTGTTGACGATTTAACATGAAGTTCTCACAAGTTAACAGGCAGTTTTACGTTTTTTACATGAAGTCTTCGCAATTTAACATGAACTCCCATAAAAAGCTTCACTCTTTGATCAAACCCCTTGAATGGATGCTTTTCGCCTTGGCGAAAAGCGTTAAACCATAGGGAGCGTGTATTGGAAAAATTTGCTTCTTGAAGTTTCAATGATTTAACATGCAGTATTGCCGATTCAACATGCAGTTCGGCTAATTTAATAGGCACTCTTAGCAATTTAACAGGCAGTTTCATCAATTTAACAGACAGTCTTCCCCCTCACCCCCAAATAAAAAAAGCCGCATCAAATGCGGCTTTTCACTCCTATGGAAAGAATCATGTCTTCTAGCAATACAGGCATTTCTTCGAATGTGTTTTTGATGTGCAGGCGCTCGGTGCGTTTGTGCGGATCTTTGCCGAATGGGCCGACGTTTAGGACGGGCGCGTTGAGCTGTTTCATCGCTTCGAACGGGATGCTGTAGGTGTCGCCGTAGATTGGCGTGTTGTTTTCGTACACCGTGAAGCTTTCGTTTTCATCGTTGTAGTTGACGTAGCTGAGATCGGAAATACCGTTGAAAAAGTGGACTTGTTCAATTTCAAGGCCGAATTTATTCATAGCGTTTTCGGTTACGTTTTTGACGCAGGCTTGGACAAGCTCGTCTTCAGACGAGTTGACGGCCGGGTAATACGGCGGCGCGAACATCGTGACGACGGCCGGCGTGAGTTCCTGGCAGTTGACGAGCAAGTCGTTGGCGATATGCAGCGATTTGTCGCGGACGTCCCATTCCGGATGCATCATCGTTTCGTACAGCGATTCGTTGACGTAGTCGATGCCGAATTTTTCGATGGCGTAGTTCATGAGCTCCTCAAAACGCAGCACGCGGATGTCGCCGATCGGTTCGACGTTTTGGCGTTCGCACATCGCCCGGTAATCGCGCGAGCATTCGGCTGCCGCATCCATTGCGGCTTTTTCGAAAATGTCAAACACTTCTTCGGCATTGCGCTTGAACAAAAAGACGTTATACATCGCAGACGTCCGGTAAGGGGTCTGCGTGGAATAATGCAGTTTCATGTCCCGCTGCGTCAACGTGACGGGCAGCGGCGTCGTTTCGCCGTAGACGGTTTCCTGGAAATCTTCGTTCCATTCCATGCGGCGCGTCAAATAGCTCGAAATATAGCTCGACGTAATGCCTTTCAACGGTTCGCCGACGTGCGCTTCTTTGCCGTAGATCAAGGCAGACGGCATGATTTTGCCAATGGTGCCGGTGTAAAGGTAATGCGATTTATCTCCCGGCTCCTGGGCAAATACTGGTTCGCCGTTTAGGAATAAAATATATTCAAGGCCGTGCTCCCGCTCCAAATCGAGCAATTTGGATACGCCGTAGCGCATGCCAGCTGAGTTTACTTCTTCGTCAGGCACGGTCATGAGAAGCAAATTGATTTCCCATTTTTCCGCTGCCGCTTTTTCGATGAGCGCCATGTGGAGCGCAAGCCCCGCTTTCATGTCCATCGTGCCGCGGCCGAATAAATACTCGCCGGATTCCAGATCCGCTTGCGCGTCCGGGTCCAGCTCATCTTTTACTGCTTTGAACGCTTCCGTCAGTTCGACCGGTGAACATGCGAGCGGCTCCAAGTCGCCGTATTCTTCGGTTTGGACCGTATCAAAATGGCTGATGAGCACCACTGTTTCGACCGCTTCGGGATGCTTGTAGAGTGCGGTCACATACTGGCGGCCCCAGTTGACTTCGCCGAGCGCTAAATAGTCCGGATTTTCTTGGAAGTATGGCAATAAATTCAGTTTCTCTTTTAAGCGTTCAGCAAAATCGACTTCTCCGTCTGATAAGGTCATGCTTTTCCAGCTAACAAGTTCACATAGCAATTCTTGCAGTTTGTCTGGTGTCCCCCATAATGTCGCCACTTGTAAGCCCTCCTTTTTCTCTACTCTAGTGTCTTGATCCATTCGCTCATGCGCGCCATCGCCCGTTCCAATGTTTCCATTGAATAAGCATAGGAAATGCGCAGGAAGCCTTCGCCAAATTCGGTAAACGCCGAACCTGGCACAGCCGCCACTCCCCCTTCTTTTAATAAACGCGTCGCAAACTCGAATGAAGTCATATTGTATTTTTCAATCGATGGAAAAATGTAAAATGCGCCGCTCGGCTTCACGACGTCGAGCCCCATATCGATTAATTTCCCATAGACAAAATCGCGCCGCTCTTTATACGCCCGGTTCATTTCTTCCGGCGCGTCGCGGTTGTTCCGGAGCGCTTCGATCGCCGCATGCTGGCTGGGCAATGAAGCACAGACCGAATTGTACATATGGACTTTCAATACGTGCGCCATATATTGGGCTGGCCCCAATAAAAAACCCATCCGCCATCCGGTCATCGAATGCGATTTGGACAAGCCTTGCACAAGAAATGTCCGGTCTTTTATTTCATCAAAGCACGCAAATGATTCGTGATTGCTTTCAAAGGAATTTTCGCTGTATATTTCATCGGAAATGAGGAAAATTTCATGCTGTTTTAATACGTCGACAAGCGGAGCCATTTGCTCTTTCGAAATGGTCACCCCTGTCGGATTGGAAGGGAAATTGAAAAGAATTGCTTTGGTTTTATTCGTAATCAAGGCTTTTAGCCGCTCTGCTGTCGGCACAAGTCCCGTATCCGATGTATCGAGCAGCACCGCTTTTCCGCCGTTCAACGAGACAATCGGCACGTAGCCGGTATAGCAGGGTGCTGGAATGATCACTTCATCGCCCGCATCTAAAATTGTCCGGAAAACAGAATCCAACGCTTCGCTCGCGCCATTGGTTGCGATGATTTCCGTTTTCGGCTCGTATGTAAGCCCGTAGCGGCCGCTGAAAAAAGCGGCGATTTCCTCGCGCAGTTCAAGCAGCCCCGCGTTGTGGGAATAACTCGTTAAATCGGCGGCGATGGCTTCTATTCCCGCCTGCTTCACTTTTTCCGGCGTCGGAAAATCCGGCTGGCCAATTGTTAAATTTATCGCATCGGGATAGTCGACCAACTGATTGAAAAATTGGCGGATCCCCGATACGGCAAGCGCCTCGGCGCGTGGATTCAAAGTTAAAGGCATGCTAATCCCCATTTCCTAATGTAGCGTTCTTATTTCTTATATTAGTACCAAAAAAAACAAATACAAGTGGTTTTAATAAAAAAATAGCTTAATGGCCTAGCCGCTTTCTCCGGTTGCGCATAAGATCTTCCGCTGCACCGGAGCCAAACAGCACGCCGATGACGATCAACACGAGCCCGAAAAGATGGCGCGCCGTGATTTCTTCGCCGAGAATCACGTTTGCCCTGACGAGCGAAAACAAGGTATTGAGGTTCATGAAAATGGCGGCTTTTGTCGGTCCGGCCTGGCCGATCGAATAATTGTACAGCATATGGCCGACCGCGGTGCCGAACATCGCCGAGAACGCAAAAGCGGCCCAAAACAGATTGGGCACATCGGCAAATGCCTGAATTTCACCTGGTTCCTGAATGAGAGAAAGAACAAATAAAAATACCGATCCGACAATAAACATATAACCGGTCATCAACCGCGGATCCAGTGTTCCCGCAATTTTTGAAATGACCAAAAAGCTGAACACTTGCGACAAAATGGCCAAAAAGACAAACACATCGCCCAGATTCATCCCGCTCGCTCCGCCGCTTCCTACTAAAACTGTTGACGAGACGCCGACGAGACCGATGATGACACCAATCCATTGCAGTTTAGACGGGTAATTGCGCAAAATTAGCGACACGAGGACCGCCGTCAGCATCGGCCCTGTCCCCAACACCAATCCTGCATTCGAACCGCTCGTCAGCGCCAGCCCTTGCGACACAAAATAATGGTGCACCACAACATTTAACAATGAACCGAGCACGATAAACTTCCATTCGCGCTTTGTCGGCCAGCGCAGCAGCCGGAACACGGCAAGCAAAATAAAAACCGAAACGCCCGCCGCAAAAATACGGAATGCCGTGAGCGTCACCGGTTCAACATAGCTGACCAAGTATTTGACCATGGGCAAATTAAATCCCCAGACCAGCATCACAAGCGTCAAAATCACATAAACTCTCCAAAGTTTCAAGCTGTTTTTCCTCTTTTCGCCAATTGAAATAATGGTACATTTTACTCTGTTAGAGAAGAAAAGTAAACCGATGCAGGTTTTGGGGCGAGAATGCGGGTAGTGGAGCTGATTTGCCGGGTATGGAGTGAGATAATGCGGGTAGAGAGAGGGGTAATGCAGGTAGAAACGCGGAAACTTCATGAAGCAATTATTTCCAGTCGAAGGCTGCTTCGGTTTTTCGCTTTTCGCCATGACGAAAAGCATCCATTTGGGGTTTGGGTTAGGGGTGTAGAAACGAACCAAGGGTTGTGAGGGCGAAATTCGAGAGGTGTTTGTCGTAATTCGGGATGGGTACGTCGTAATTCACGTGGCGTTTGTCGTAATTCAAGTCGGGTACGTCGTAATTCGTCGCCCGTTTGTCGAAACTCGGCACCGGGTCCGCTCACTTGGTTTGTTGTAACTCGCTAGTTGTTTGTCGTAATTCATGCCGAGTATGTCGTAATTCACAACTGATAGGTCGTAATTCGTGCCGGATGTCGTAATTCGAGCTGAGTATGTCGTAACTCGCTGCGTTTTTGTCGTAACTCAACCCACAAGAAAGCCCCTTGGAAAGAGTAACTTCCAAGGGGCTTTCACATTCTTATCTAGTCAACAAATATTCCACATATTTCCGCCAGTTGGTGTTTTTGGCGAGATCGATATTTGGCTGTTCGCTGATGAACGGCATAAATACTTTCGGTGCAGATTTAAAGTTTTGGAGCGTATCTTCGTGCACCGCAATGGTTCCCGGTGTGACGCCTTCAGCTAGCACCGCTTTGCCGTCCACTTGGAAGTTGATGGTGACAGGAGCCGTTGCAGCCCGGCCGTTGCCTTGCAGTGTATGGACGAAGCCTGCTGTTTCAGTTCGGTCAAAGATCCACGGTTCGGGCAGTGCCACGGCATCCGCGGCTTCATTCGTCACAATCGAGGCGTTCGCCGTGCTGCCGAATGGAAGGTTGGCTTCAAGCGGCGCGTCGGTTGCAATTTGAACTTCGTAAATGGCTATCGGGTTGTTCTGCTTGACGGGATCAAGCGCGTTGTACGCTTCCAGCCATTTCGAGTCTTCGGCCGGAATTTGCGAAACGCTCAATACTGTCCCGGGCACGGCCTGCCCTACGCCTTCCGCATGGACAAACACACGGTCCTGCGCGGTGACGTCTTGCCATTCATCTTCAATCACATACGTGACGAAGACTTTGTCGTTCGAATAGATTTCGATGCTCATCGGTTCGGAATCCCGGTTGATCGACGAGACGATGCCGGCTTCCGGGCTGATCAGCGCGGGGTTCCCCGGGCTTTGGTTCAACTGGGCTTCGACGACCGCCAATTCCGAGGAAATCGCCGCTAAGCGCTGTTCGCCTGCAGCAATGGCTGCGGCATATGGAGCGTCTTGCGGCACTTCCACGCCGAAGTCCAGGTTAATATCCAAATCGACGGTATCTCCGTCAGGCGTCGTAATTGAGTCGGTGGATGTATTGCTTTCCGTAAACGGCACATCCGAAGTCGGGCGCTCCAACACCAAATTGCTCAGCGACAGCAGCACTTCGTCCGCTTCTGCTTGAAGCGCGTCGCGTTCGGCTTCCCAAATGGTCCGCTGTTCTTCGGATTCTGCTTCATTTAACGAAGCCAGTTCGGTCCCCGCTTCGACGGAGTCGCCTTCTTTTACAAGCCAGCGGTCGATCGCTTCAGTGTCTTGCACGAAAATTTCTGTAGTGGCAAGCGGTGCTGCCACCGCTTCTTTGGCCATTTTCTCCGTGTATGCATTCGCATAAGTGCGTTCGTATTCGCTGACGTATACTTCTTTGGCTACGAGGCTTTTTTCCCCGAACAACAGCAGCGCGTTGGCAGCTAAAAAGGCAGTGATGGCAATAGACAATCCGATGAAAAAGAATTTATTCACCTAAACTCGCCCCCTCTCTCGTAAAGCCTTCCAGCATATCAGTGACTGGAACATAGCTAAGCGAAGCAATGATCAAAGCGACGAAGACATGCAGCAAAATTAAGATGAACAAAATCCGTTTTGGCGAATATTCGGTGAAGCTCCGGACAAAACGATATTGAATGGCAATTATCAACGCCGTGAAAACAGTCAATTGGTTGAAAAAATACGTCAGAAACGGAATGTCAATAAACGTAGCGGCAAGCGGTCCGAATGAAAACATCGACAATACCGTTGTATAGCCGACCATTAAAAATAAAACCAGCATAAGCGCTTTTTCAATGACGAGAATTGCCACCACAAAGCTTTGCATGACGATAGCGGATTGCCACGTCATTTTGGTGAGTTTTGCAAACAAAAAAGCGACGCCGTACGAATGAAAAGCCAAATATATCCCGGCCCAAATCAATGTGCCCGCAAGCGAAATCCACCGGGCAAGCGTATATTCATCCCATTGACCTGCAGCTAAAAGCGGTGTCAACGTTGCGGTGTCCATCCCCCAAATTTCGCGCAGCACAAATACCAGGACACCCAGTAACAATATCCAAGAAAGCCGAGAATTGAATTTATGCATTTTCGCGTTTTGCAGATTATGTATGAGTTCTCCCTGTCGGGCAAAATAATGCCAAAATTTAAAGTCAAATATCATTTGCTGTAGTCCTTTCAGTGCATCGTTTGTTCTGCATACTTTACTTTACCAAAAAACAGGAAGCATTGAAACGAACGGACAACGTGATTTTTTAGTATTTTCACATTTTGAGTCGAATGGCATAGAAATAGCTATTCACTGCCTTCATTTTCTGTGGAGAATCCCGCTTTTCTGCATAAAAAAACTCCCGCAGCATAGCGGGAGTTTCGATTAAGCTTCGATTGGTGTGTATTTCTTATGGGAAATCACGGTCATGTTTGAAGCCGCGCCTATCTCTTTTGCATCTTCCGGTGAAATCTCAACGATTACCGAGTTGTCCATAATTTTAAAGATGGTGCCGTTTACTTCTACTCCATTGCGAGTGAAAGAAATCCATTCACCAATTCTACGGGCTGCAACAAATTCGGATACTTCTTTTTCATGCGGTTGAAATGCCATCGTTATCCACGCCTCTCTTTGTGACAATATCAGTTTATTATATCACAATTTTAGGCTGATTTCACCTATAACGCAGGGACAAATTAAAACGGCTTTGTTCTTCCTTGTTCAGACTCTGTAGATTAGACCCTCGGCATTATAAGCCGGCCCGGTGTCTAGCTTCCAGTGCCAGCCGGATGGACACAGGAGGTGGATCAGATAACCGTTGCCGCAGGAAGCGGCGCCTTTAGGTTATCTTCCCTGAAAAGACATTTGGGCCTTTCTTATCACTCGACTCCTGGCAACACTGTCAAGGTTTTGGCGTCTCCATCAAGGCGCGCTTTTGCGCCGAGCGGCACCGAGAAATGCGGTTCGCAATGGCCAATTTTAAAGCCATGGACGACTGGCACATTCAATTTGCTGAAATAATCATTGAATACTTGTTCCATCGTTAACGTAGCATCTGGATTGGTCGGCTCCGCATTTTGGAAATCCCCGATCACAATGCCGGCTACGCCTTCTAATTTCCGTGCCATTCTCAATTGATTGAGCCGTTCATCTACTTTATAAGGCTCTTCCCCGATATCTTCAATGAGCAAAATTTTGTCTTTCGTGTCGAGCTCGAATTTCGTGCCGATTCCAGCGCGGATCATCGACAAATTGCCGCCGACCAATTCACCTTCGGCCACGCCGCCGCGAATTGTCGTAAGCGGCGCAATTTCTTCGCTGTAATGCAGTTCAAACGGCGCAAACAATTGCCCGAACATGCGAGCGCTCCGTTCGTGGAATTGCTCTAACGCGACATCCGTTGCAAGCATCGGCCCGTGAAACGTCACCAAACCTGCGTATTCCCCAATTGCCGTATGCAAAAACGTGATGTCCGAGTAGCCCCAAAACACTTTCGGGTTTTCTTTGACCAAATCAAAGTCAATGCGATCGGTAAACCGGCTGGAGCCGTATCCCCCGCGTGCACAGAAAATGCCTGTGATGGACTTGTCTTCGAACATGTCATGAAAATCCGCTAGGCGCGCATCGTCCTCGCCAGCCAAATAGCCGTTTTCTGCGCCGACCGACTTGCCAAGCTTGACGTTCAATCCCATGCCTTCCAAAAAAAGCAACGCTTTCTTTAAGTCATCCATGTTCGGCGGGCTTGAAGGCGCAATGACGCCGACCGTATCCCCTATTTGTAACCGTTTTGGCAATGTCCGCAAAACCAACCACTCCTCTTTTTGATGCTGCTTTCTTCACTATGCAAAGAACTTACTATCAATGTAGCAAGATAGGGCGATTATTTCAATGCAATGTACTGATTGCGCCTATATTCCTTTCGTACTTGCTAGTTAAACATATTTTTGATTTTTTTAGAATTTTTAGTTATTTTGAATCATGATAAAATTTTGATATACCTTATACTAAGAACAAGTTATAAAAACACCCATCTTATAACTTTTGTAAGATCTTCTTACTATTAAATCCCTATTAAAGGAGCGGATGGCAATGAATTTTGATAAAGTATTGGAATTAAGCGGAGAAGATCTTGCATTGGGATTGGTCGGTTCAGCAGTATTTATGATGATCTTGAACTTTTTCACATTAATGTAGAGGTGACTTATGAGTAACTACAACTTTTAAAAGCCCTTTTCCATCTAGTGAGGAAAAGGGCTTTTTGCTGTATTTTATCCCACGCAAAAACGCCTGCTTTATCTTTCTCGGCGGCAGACGTTTTTATCCATAGGCTAGTTTCACTTTACAAACCTCCAATATTTTGTTGTTGTTCGAGCAAGTCATGAAACATGGCTTCATCTCGAATCGACAAGGCGTAGTCTATCATTCGTTCAAAGTTTTCATGTTCCAAAAATTCGATTGCGTCCATAGCTTCTGTTTTGATTGAATCGTTCACTTCGGTCACTCCCGACTTCTCTTCCTGCAAAATGGTTTGTAGATGCATGTGGATATCGGAGACGAGCAGCAGTTGATAAAGCGGCAAGCGGATAAATCTATTGCCTTTTTGGAAGACAAACACTTCTGAAAGGTTTTCTACTTGGAAGGTATTCAAGTTGACGATGATTTCTTTTCCTTCAACTGGGATAAAATGAAACAGCTCATCGTCTTTTAAAATTGAGAAATACTGGTAGGCGAATACAAACTTCACCAAATGCCCTTCTCTTTTTGTATAAAACGGCTTAAGCACTTTTATCTGCAGCATGACTTTTCCCCCTTTCCCAGTTTTTAGAATATTCTTACTACGTCTACTATACCACATTTATCTTGTTTATAACATAAAAAAGCGCAAGGAAAACTTGTTTGCGCTTTTCTAATTTTTTGGTGTTGGCTCTTTGTTTTTCTCCCTAAAGAATGCCTTCGTTTCGCTATTTTTGCAACGAGTATTTTGATGCTACCAAAAAATGCAGTTGATCTGAATTGATGTGGACGAACATATTCGCCAGGGCGTTTGTCAGAAATTCCGTAAATTCTTTGCTGGCCGCCCCACCTTTATAAAAAACGATCTGCCCTTTTCGAAAATCAATTTCTACTGCATGCAGCTGCCCATAAAACAGATGAACATTTTCGAGTGTTAATCCGTCTGCCGATGCAGTGACGTTCCAGTCAATTTTTTCGTAGCGGGAAGAAACTCCCTTTAAAAAAACTTCCCAATGCACAATTTCTTTTGGATTCAACACAGTATGCAAATCTGCTATTTTCAATACATATGAATCGCTCAATGCCATTCTCCCATCCCTAATTCCATAGTCGACAACCCAAATCCACTTTCCACCATTTATTTTACATATTTTGGGGACAGAAATAAATAAAATGTCAATTTAGCATTTTATGCCGGCCATTCTTCATTTTTTCGTACATAGAAATGAAGAGGAAGGTAATTGTCCTGGAGTTTCACGAGTCCTTGAAATCTTTTCGAGCCAACATCAACGTTTCACAAAAAGAAATTGCCCTCTATTTTTCTAATAAAGAGCTTTTAGATTCGGAACCATTCCGCTACCTCTTTGTCTGCCTTTCCGCCATGCCGCCCGCTCAATTAACCCCGGCCTTCAAAAAAATCACAAAAGATATCGAATGATTATTAACTGCATCTCAACAGAAAGACGGCGATTAACTTTCCTTTAACGTTTACGGAGCCATGCGAAAGCCGTATAATAGAAGGAAAGTTTTATTTTGGGGCGATGCATATGGCTACGGTTCAATCCCTGGCACAACGATTCGATGATACGATTCACAATTATATGGCTGCTATCGACAAATCGCTTCATCCAACGCGAGAGATGGATGAAGAAATGGTTCGAAAAGCAGTCTTTTTAGTGCGCCATGACGGCGTACAGATTCTTTCGTTTAATGAAGAACGGCTGCTGTTAGAAGCGGTTGTTAAAGACGCACACGCTGTTAAGGTTATCCTCAATTTTGATAACCTCACGGCAATTTGCGCCTGCCCGCAAGACGACATGTGCCGGCACAGGCTCGCGGTCATTTTCGCGCTGTACCAAAAAATTGGTTCACTCTCAGAATGGGTGGCCTCTTGGCGCAGCCGGCAAAACGAGCAGCTGTCGCTCGTTTCGGACAAACGGTCGCCTCAGCAATGGACGGCGTTAATTCGCAGCGTTTGGCGCGATCCGATTCCCGACTACACGACACGCAATTACTTTTATTTTGAGCAAATGTACGAAGGCCGCTTGAAAAATGCGCTTTCTTACGTTCCGCTTGAGCGGGAATGGAAAGTCTTATACCGGACATTTGCCCACTTTCTGTCGCTCTCGGAAGTATGGGATACGTATATCAGCGGAACAAAAGAAGTCCACCATTCGTTCTTTAAAACTTGGTTTGATGACGAACTTCATGAACTGCAAGAGCTGTTGGCCCAATTGCGCCTGCAGCACCGAACCTTTGAATCGGATGCTTTTTTTGATTTTTTGAGAAAACTGGTCCGTTCATTTGCCGAAGCGAACGGCGGCTCTTTTTCACAGCGTTTTGCGGTCTATCAATTGTTTTGGACAAATCTGTTCACAAATCACAAACTGCGGATCGACGAAGTGGCCGCTTTTTCAAAACCGGATGAACGCATCCAGGCTTTTTTCGCCATTTTGCTAAAAGACAAGGTTGCGGTCAGTAAAATTGCTCCGGATGAAACAAACGATTGGGTGCAGCTGGCAGTTCTTGCCGAAAGCGAAGATCATAGCCAAGCTTTATCCGCCATCTTAATGGCAGTCAAACCATATGTGCGTACGTTCTTGTTTGAAGGCTTGTATACCCAGTATCGCCAGCAATACGTCCGCACGCTGAGCCGGCTGTTTTCATTGATCGAGCTGAGCGAAGCGGATTGGGAAGACTTGTTCAAGCAATTTGGCCATTACGGATTGCCCGCTTATTCCACTTATTTAATTGAAAAACAACTGTATAAACAATGGGCGGAACTTCATCACATGCATAATTCGCCGCTTTATTTTGCAGAAGAATGCGGGTTGAAGGAAGTGCAACACGCCGCTCCGGAATTCGCCCTTCCGCTTTACCATCGCTATGCGTTTGCGCATCTTGAAGAACGCAACCGCACAAGCTATAAGCAAGCCGTACGGATCTGGAAAAAGATGAAAGCCGCGTGCAAGAAAAGCGGCCAGATGGACTTTTGGACTGCGTATATGACGGAAATCCAAACGCAAAACAAACGCCTTCGTGCGCTCCAGGAAGAAATCGAGAAAGGAAATCTCTTATGAATCAATTCCAAACAGAAGGAAGCCGCGCCTATTACCTGAAAATCACCCGGACTGAAGGATTTCGCATTCAAGCGGTCAATGAAGTCGGCAACCGCATTCCCCCCGAGATTTGGAGCCCTTATTTGTATTTTCTGGACAAGGAAAGCTTTTTCGGCTTGAAATCGGTCACCGACGGATTGGATCTTGTGTTGACGCCAGCAGATTTTGTGCGCTTGTTTCAGCGTGAACCTCACCATTATGTAGCATTTACTGGGCAGCGGGCTGAAGACGAAGCTTGGCTGTCCCTTGCCGGCAAAGTCGCCGATTCGCTGAACGATCCTGCTTTATGGGACCATGTCAGCGTATCTGGAGAAGAAGTGCTGATTGATAACGGATACGGCGATGAAGACACGCGAAGCTTTTTGAGCGATACGATTCAACATCAGCTTCGCCAAAAAGGTTTATCTCCTGCACAATTGCCGTACCTGCAGCATTTCATCCAAAACGCGGGCTGGGACGGGCTGCCAACCGACGACGACTATGTGATTGCCGTCCAGCTGAGCGAACCCGATACTACGCCGTTGTGGTCGTTTAAAGTGGTGCTTCGTTCAAAGCGCGGCGCCGTGTATTGGTCGCCGTCAAAGCGCCGGGCAGATGAACCGATCAGCAAAGTGCTGCCGGAAAAATGGCGGGCTCATACCAATGAAATTCGGACGAAACAAGCACTTCTTTTAAGCTTGTGCCCTTCCGTTGACGGTTTTGATGATGACCGCTTGTACCACAGCGAATGGACGGATGCCGAAGTGCTGGAATTCTTGCGGAATGACGCGGAAATTTTGCAGGCATTTGGCATTGAAGTTTCCATCCCTTCTTGGCTGCAAGCCGTGCAGGAAGCAAAAGTTCGGGTGAAAGCCAATGTCCATTCACCGATCAGGAAAGCGTCTGTAGTCGGCTTGGATCAAATTATTCGCTTTGACTGGCAGTTTTCATTGAATGGCCACGAATTAAGCATGCAGGATTTCCAACAGCTGGTTTCGGAAAACAAGGAATTTATCCGTGTCGGCAATGAATGGGTTCGCATTGATTCGAATTTGCTCTTGCATCTCCGGAAACTGATCGAAGAAGCGGAAGACGCCGATTGGACGATCAAAGACATGCTGTTCCAGAACGTACCGGAAATCATGTTGGATGACGCAGTCGATGAGGAAGATCCGCTTGTTGAATTCCATTTGAACAAATCACTTAAAACTTTGTTGGATAAACTTCTCGACAAACGCGACTTGCCTGAAACGCCGATTCCTGAAAATCTGCAGACTGAACTTCGCCCTTACCAAAAAACCGGATTCGATTATTTGGTCTTTATGCGCCAAGAAGGCTTTGGCCTTTGCTTAGCAGATGACATGGGGCTTGGAAAAACGGTTCAGCTGATTGCTTATTTGCTGCATATCCATGGAAAAAATCCGGACAAGCCGTCGTTGATCATTTGCCCGACGTCTGTTCTGGGCAACTGGCAAAAAGAATTGGCCCGTTTTGCGCCAGATTTGAAAGTCGCGACCCATTACGGCGGAACGCGGCCGAAAGGCGATGACTTCACGAAATCTATCCATGTGGAAAACCCGGATGTCGTGCTGTCAACTTACGGCATTGCCGCGTCCGACGCTGAAGAAATTCAAGGGCTCCACTGGGCCAGCATCACGCTCGACGAAGCACAAAACATCAAAAACATGTATACGAAACAATCGCGCATCATCCGCAAATTCAAAGGCGACCACCATATCGCATTGACAGGGACGCCGATTGAAAATCGCTTGTCCGAATTATGGTCAATTTTTGATTTTATTAACAAAGGCTATTTGTACCGGATCAAGCAATTCCAAGAAAACTTCATGATCCCGATTGAGCGCGATGATTCCGAAGCGCATAAAGAAAAATTGCGCCAACGCATCCAGCCTTTCTTGCTTCGCCGCACGAAAAAAGATCCGGACTTGCAGCTCAATTTGCCTGAAAAACTAGAGCAGTTGGAGTATTGCCCGCTGACGCCGGAACAAGCCGCTTTGTACGAAGGCTTGGTGCAAGATACGGTGCAAAAAATGGAGACGCTCACAGGATTCGAGAAAAAAGGCCATGTTTTGAAGATGCTTAGCAAATTAAAGCAGTTATGTAACCACCCGGCGCTTTACTTGAAAGAGCCGTATTCTTCCGCCGAAGAAATCATGCCCCGTTCTCAAAAACTGGAGCGCATTGTGACTCTGGCTGGGGAAATTGCAGAGCGTGGAGAACAATGTTTGATTTTTACGCAGTACATCGGCATGGGGCATTTGCTGCAGCAGGCGATCAATGAATTGTACGGCCATGAAGTTCCATTTTTGACCGGAAGCATGCCGAAACAGCAGCGTGATACCCTCGTAGCCAAATTCCAAGCTGGCGAATTTCCAATTTTCATCTTGTCGCTAAAAGCAGGAGGCACGGGCCTTAACTTAACAGCTGCGACTCACGTTTTGCATGCAGACAGATGGTGGAACCCAGCTGTTGAAAACCAAGCGACTGACCGTGCTTACCGCATCGGGCAAACGCAATTTGTCCATGTCCATAAATTTGTGACAATCGGGACGATTGAAGAAAAAATCGATGCCTTGTTAACCCAAAAACAAACAATGTCCGATCAATTTATACAATCCAGCCAATGGATGACCGAGTTGTCGGATAACGAACTGAAAGATCTCTTTACGTATACGTTATAATAATTCGGCCAGGTCCCCACCTGGCCGAATTCCCCTTTTTAGACTAGAAATGAACCTTACTCGCCCTTTTCAGCGGAACGGAAAAATGCCTTTAATTCACTTAGTTCCCGCTCCGCCTCTGACAAGCGCCGATGAAGCAATGCGGTCAATTTGATCAATTGCTCCATATGCACTTCCAATTGCAATTGCACATCTTTTGGCATTCTAAGTGCCTCCTAATCCAATGTTATATTCTTATTTCTTCCGTCCCTGGCGGCTGGAAGTCAAAGTCTTCTACAGACTGCGGCTCCGGCTGCTGGTGGGCGGTTTCTTCTACCTGCTTGCGTTTATCCAAAAACCGGATTTGGTCGCCTTGCACTTCCGTGACGTAAACACGGGTGCCGTCTTCTTTGTCGTAATGCCGGGACTGCAAACGTCCTGTCACCGCCACAAGCGAGCCCTTATGGCAGTATTTTGATACATTGTGAGCTGGCCGGCCCCAGGTCGAACAAAGCACAAAATCGGTTTCCACCTCCCCTTTCTGGTTTTTGTAATTCCGCGAGACCGCGACGATAAAGGAAGTATGTACACGGCCTTCATTAAGTACGCGCGTGACGGGATCCTTCGTCAAGCGCCCTACAATTCCGACTTGGTTCATCAATTCACCTCCTTTCGAATGCCTTAAGCATACTAAGAAGATTGAATTTTTCGCAAAACCGGAAAAACAATTTATGCCCAGTAATGGCGTCCTATAATTCGTTTTTCAACACTGCCCAAAAAGAATTTCGCGTTTTTTCCTGAACTGCCTTGGGTTCTTCAGCCAAAAGACAGGTGCAATTAAAAATGGATTTTGGCAACTTTTGCCCAACAAGTCTACACTCTCTGAATTGTCGCCCTGAAAATATCGGCTATGCTATACTTGAAAAAAGCATGTTTTGGAGGGATATACGTGAAAACGTTTAAAATGATGTCGCTTGGAGTTGTCGAAAATGAAAATGTCGTGGATTTTCCGCTCCATGACGGAATCATTATTAATAAAGAAAACAATGAACGGTCTTGGCTATTGGAAATGCTTATGGATTTGGAACACCTGGAAACGTTTCAACAATTGCATGAAAAAGGCGATGGTTTTGACGTGAAAGTGGTCATTTCTTATCCAGGCAATGAACCGGCACCTTTCCACGTAACCATCCATTCCGTCAAAGAACTGGGCGAGCACCTTTCTGTCTTGATGCATGGCACGTTGACGCGCGCCCGCCGGAAATACGCCGAAATGCTGTTATCGGAGCTGCTTGAAGATGGGCTCGAAGGAGAAGAATTGCTGAACCGGTTTGAAGAAGATATGCGGACACGCCCCGGCTTGCGAAAAGACGAGGCTACTTCGTAAAAAAAATAAAAAAAAACCGTTTGGAAGTGAAATCACTTCCAAACGGCTTTTTTTATTTTTCGGCAACTGGCCCGAGTGCAAACAAAATGTCGCATTCGCAAACCAGTTCACCGTCTACTGTTGCAATCGCATGGCCTTTGCCCATCGAACCGCGCAGTTTCGTCAGTTCTACTTCCAAACGAAGCTGGTCGCCGGGGACAACTTGGCGTTTAAAGCGGCAATTATCGATGCCTGTAAAGAACGCCAAGCGCCCTTTATTGGCTTCCAACTGCAATACCGCTGCAGCGCCCACTTGCGCCAACGCTTCCACGATAAGCACTCCTGGCATCACCGGATAGCCCGGGAAGTGCCCGTTAAAAAATTCTTCATTCGCCGTGACGTTCTTTAACCCCACCGCTTTTTTCCCAGCTTCAATTTCCAAAATGCGATCCACCATCAAAAATGGATACCGATGCGGCAAGATCGCTTGAATTTGTTCTACCGTCAACATATAACCCAACTCCTTTTTAAAATAAAAGAAGAGCGGAAGTTATTTTTTTCCGCTCATGATATCTAAAATGTGTTGCCACGTTTCCCATTTTAAGGCATCTTGAGGCTCTCCGTCGCCAATAATCCCATAACCGACCATGACGCCAAGTATTGCGGCTACAGCCAGCAGCAAGAGGACGATGATGATGCGCAGCCATATTGGAATCAAGCGGATGCGGACCCAACCCGTTTTTTTCGGTTTTGTTTCTTTTGGCCGTTCTTCTTTAGCTTGTTTCCGAAGAGAAGTCTTTTTGTTCGTTTCAGCCATTCGTTTAGTCAACCTTTCTATTGATGCACGCCACTGGTGGCTTTCGCATTTCATTGTCAAGAATTCTTATGTGAAAAGCCAAGCAAACTCTAGTTTCGTTTCTTGCCATTATACTAGAAAAAGCGCTTCTGTCCTATGCTAAATTTTATCTATGTGAGTTGAACTTAAAAATCAAGAGTACACGGGTTTAAGCGGCTGTTTTAAAGAATATCAATACCTTCAAACTTAATACAACTTAAATAGTAAAAGTCCGGTCCATAATTCGTTGTTCGGCTTTTGTACTTTCGGTCCATCCGCTTATTTTCTGCGGGAATTTTTGTCCATGCTGTCTAAAATGATGCCAGTACCAAGCGCCACACAATCCATTGGGCTTTCGGAAATAAAGACAGGGACTTTTAATTCTTCCGCCAGCAATTGATCCAAGCCGTTCAGCATCGCGCCGCCGCCTGTTAAAAAGACGCCCCGGTCGATAATGTCTGCCGACAATTCAGGCGGTGTGTTCTCCAAAACGCTTTTCGCTGCTTCTACAATCAAGCTGACGGATTCTTTCAACGCTTGTTCGATTTCTGCCGAATGAACGGTGATGACTCTTGGAAGCCCCGTTACCAAATCACGGCCACGGATTTCCATTTCTTCTTTGCGGTTGTTTTTGTATACGGTACCGATTTCAATTTTTATATTTTCAGCTGTACGTTCGCCGATCAACAGCTTGTATTGTCGTTTTATGTATTGAAGGATATCGTTGTTAAAGACATCTCCTGCCACTTTGATCGATTCGCTAGTGACAATGTCGCCCATGGATAAAACCGCTACATCTGTCGTTCCACCGCCGATATCCACGACCATGTTGCCGCTTGGCTGGAAAATATCCATGCCCGCTCCAATTGCCGCCACTTTCGGTTCTTCTTCAAGGTAGACGCGCTTGCCCCCGGATTTTTCTGCTGCTTCCCGGATTGCTTTTTGCTCAACGCTCGTAATGTTTGTCGGGCAGCAAATCAAAATGCGCGGCTTGTTCATGAAGCCTTTTACTTTCAATTGATCGATAAAATGTTTTAACATGACTTCCGTTACGTCAAAGTCGGCAATGACGCCATCTTTCAACGGTCGGATGGCGACAATATTGTCCGGTGTACGCCCAATCATTTTTCTCGCTTCTTCTCCAACAGCCAACACACGGTTTGTGTTCCGGTCCATTGCCACGACTGAAGGCTCGTTTAAAATAATCCCTTTGCCTTTTACGTGAATCAGGACATTTGCCGTCCCGAGGTCAATCCCTATATCTCTTGAAAACATCATTTCGTTTCCCCTTCCATCTCTATGCCGCTATATGTATAAAAAAGGCTCTCTAACTGATTATTTTAGCATAGACGAGATGGAAATCACATTATTATTTCAGGGTCTATGGTCATTTTCTGAATAGAAAGAAAGGAAGTTGCACCTATATGAATTGAACTTACTATCTTAGGTTGACGATATTCCGCAGGCGTCTCCGCTATTTTGCTCCATATCGTCTAACGTGCTAGCAGGAATAGAACGATTGTGATGGTCTTCTCTTTTCGTATTTAAAAATTTTTAGCTTCAGCCTGCCTAAAGCGTCCGAAGAGGATTGTAAAATCGATTTTTTAGTTCAACTTAAAATATTTTAATTTTATTAAATAAATTAAAAAGCCTGTGGGCTGAATCGCTCACAGGCTTGAATAATTAAATGGAATTAGACCAGTTGTTCTACCTTTGCTTCTTCAGTCGTTACGCGTTCAATATCTGCGCCCAACGCTGCAAGTTTCAAATGGAAGTTAACGTAACCGCGATCTAAGTGGTAAAGCTCATTGACGCGTGTAATGCCTTCTGCAGCAAGTCCAGCAAGAATCAATGCAGCAGCAGCACGCAAGTCTGTAGCAGCAACTTCAGCGCCTTGCAATTTCGATGGCCCTTCCATGATAACCGAGCGGCCTTCAATTTTTACAGAAGCGTTCATGCGGCGGAATTCTTCCACATGCATGAAGCGGTTTTCAAATACAGTTTCCGTCAAGATTCCGTTTCCTTGAGCAGTCAGCATCAACGACATCATTTGCGATTGCATGTCTGTCGGGAAGCCAGGGTGAGGCATTGTCTTGATATCAATTGAACGAAGAGGACGAGAAGCGCGAACGCGTAGGCCTTCTTCTACTTCTTGAATATCGACGCCCATTTCACCAAGCTTCGAAATCAATGCTGCCATGTGTTCAGGAACGGCATTTTCAATGATAACATCGCCTTCTGTAATCGCTGCCGCTACCATAAATGTACCAGCTTCAACGCGATCCGGGATAATGTAGTGTTCTGCGCCATGAAGTTCTTTAACGCCTTCAATTTTCATAATATCTGTTCCAGCGCCGACAACGCGGCCGCCCATTTCATTGATGTAGTTAGCCAAATCAACGATTTCCGGTTCTTTCGCTGCGTTTTCAATGATGGTCACGCCTTCAGCCAAAGCAGCAGCAGTCATGATGTTCTCAGTTGCCCCTACGCTTGGGAAATCCAAATAGATTTTTGCTCCCCGCAAACGGCCCGTTGTTTTAGCTTCGACAAAGCCGTTTCCGAAAGTAATTTGTGCACCCATTGCTTCAAAACCTTTTAAATGCTGGTCTATTGGACGTGATCCAATTGCACAGCCGCCTGGTAGAGCAACACGAGCGAATCCATTACGTGCAAGAATCGGTCCCATTACCAAGATTGAAGCACGCATCTTTCTTACATATTCGAATTGCGCTTCACTTGATAATGTTTGGGATGCATCAATTACCATTTCGTTCTTTTCTGGTGAATACTCAATTGTTGCGTTTAAGCTTTTCAGAACTTCTTGAATGGTATAAACATCCGCTAAATTAGGTACTTCTTTCAAGTAACTTTTTCCAGTAGAAGCTAACAACGCACCTGCCAAAATTGGCAATACTGCATTTTTAGCACCTTCCACTCGAACTTTCCCTTTTAATTGTTGACCGCCTTTTACAATAATCTGATCCACTGGTATGCCCTCCATATGTTTAATAATATATATATGTACTTTATGTACATTAAAAGTCCAATGTCATTTATTAGAAACAAAACCTTACTTATAGTACCTGTTTTTTAATAAATAAACAAGTATCTTTGCGCCTACTCTTGATAAATTTTTGAGATTACCATAATATTCGTAGGAACAACCCGCTTTATGTCCGTCTTCCAAAAGAAATTTCAGCAATTGTTACAATATCATTACAAGGTTTATTTCCCTAGCATTCTCCTGTATAAACCTGTAATTTAAAATATTTCCCGGGGAATATCTGGAAGGTGATGTTTTGCCATAGATGCGATTTTCGTGTCCATGGCAAAACCGCATCTTAGAATAAATATGGCAATTGTCGAGACCATGTAGAAATATTAAGGAAAAATGTCGAGACCATCGTTCCAATGGCAATGCTTAAGAAAATATATAGAATCTGCGCTTGCAGGACATGCTGTTTCCGAATCCATTTTTCAAACATCACGGCACGCAGCGCATAAAATGCAACACCGGTAAAAAAGATATGGCTGAATATCGAAACTAATGCTTGCTGTCCAATCATTGTTTCCACGGAAAGCACCCCTTTTCAATTGTTAATAAAAAAAGCGGACAAAAGTTAAAAGCCCTTCTGCCCGCTCGTTTCATATGTGTCCAAACTCCAACGGCCAACTCCTCGAACTTAAGCTGAACGGCCGTTTTCGTTTTTCTTAAATGTTACCCTCATAAACGTTGATACGATTCATCGCACGCTTTAAAGCAAGTTCAGCTCGTTTAAAGTCGACTTCGTCTTTATTCGCCTGAAGTCTCGCTTCGGCACGTCTGGCAGCTTCTTGTGCACGGGCAAGATCGATATCTGTCGCGCGTTCTGCAGACTGGGCAAGAACGGTTACTTTTTCAGGGCGAACTTCAAGAAATCCGCCGTTTACAGCAACCAATTCCGTTGAGTTGTCTTTCTTCAACCGGACTGCTCCGATCCCAAGAGGAGCAACTGTCGGGATATGGCCAGGCAAAATTCCCATTTCACCTGTTGCGGTAACCCCAATTACCATAGAGACTTCTGAATCGTATACCGGGCCGTCGGGAGTGACAATATTGACTGCAATGGTCTTCATTTTTTTCCCTCCTGGTCCCTTATTTTAAACTTCTACGCCCATGCTTTTCGCTTTAGCGATTACTTCTTCAATGCGCCCGACTAAGCGGAATGCATCTTCAGGCAAGTGGTCGTATTTGCCTTCAAGAATTTCTTTGAATCCTTTAATAGTTTCCTGTACTGGAACATAAGAACCTTTTTGGCCCGTGAACTGTTCAGCTACGTGGAAGTTTTGAGATAAGAAGTTTTGGACGCGGCGTGCACGGTTAACCGTTAGCTTGTCTTCGTCGCTCAACTCATCCATACCAAGGATGGCAATGATATCTTGAAGCTCTCTGTAGCGCTGAAGCGTTTCTTGCACTTGACGAGAAATTCCGTAATGTTCTTCTCCAACGATTTCAGGCGACAATGCACGAGAAGTCGAAGCAAGAGGATCCACCGCAGGATAGATGCCCATCTCTGATAGTTTACGCTCAAGGTTAGTTGTTGCATCCAAGTGAGCGAAAGTTGTAGCCGGAGCCGGATCCGTGTAGTCATCGGCTGGTACATAAATCGCTTGGATAGAAGTTACTGAACCTGTGCTAGTTGTTGTAATACGTTCTTGCAATTGGCCCATTTCTGTAGCAAGAGTCGGCTGATAACCAACGGCAGATGGCATACGGCCTAAAAGCGCTGATACTTCAGATCCTGCTTGAGTGAAACGGAAGATATTATCGATAAACAGGAGTACGTCCGCGCCTTGTTCGTCACGGAAATATTCAGCCATTGTCAAACCGGACAAAGCAACACGCATACGTGCGCCAGGCGGCTCATTCATTTGGCCGAAGACCATTGCTGTTTTCTTGATAACGCCGGAATCGCTCATCTCGTGGAATAAGTCGTTCCCTTCGCGCGTACGCTCACCAACACCAGCGAATACAGACAAACCGCCGTGTTCTTGAGCAATGTTGTTGATCAATTCTTGAATAAGAACTGTTTTACCTACACCGGCACCACCGAAAAGACCGATTTTACCACCTTTGATGTAAGGGGCAAGCAAGTCAACTACTTTGATACCTGTTTCTAGGATTTCAACTTGTGTAGAAAGATGTTCGAATGTAGGTGCTGAACGGTGAATCGGGTTGCGGCGTTCAGTCGCTGGAATTTCTTCCCCTAAATCGATTACTTCGCCAAGTACGTTAAATACACGGCCTAATGTTACATCTCCAACTGGAACAGTGATTGCGCTGCCCAAATCGGTTACTACTGAACCGCGCTGCAATCCATCAGTGGAATCCATCGCGATTGTGCGTACTGCATCGTCACCAAGGTGTAGTGCCACTTCTAAAGTTAAAGTAGTAGGCGCTTGTCCGGGACGATTAATAGTTACAGTTAGGGCGTTGTAGATTTCTGGAAGATGGCCTTCTGAAAACTGAATGTCTACAACCGGACCCATAACTTGAAGAACGTGTCCTGTGTTCATGCTGTTCCCTCCTGTCTTACTTTTGTCTATCGGTCATTCTTTTTTTACAGCAGCAGGACTCCCGCTTGAATAGTGGGAGGACTGTCTGCATATTTTACTATATATGTTGAACTAATGATCCCCACTTATAGATATTCCGCAAAACAGCTGCGAAGCTATTGGTCGAAGGTACTTCGACCGGTAGCTTTGCGACGAAGTGCGCAGCACTGCAGGAGCAACGCTCTTTCATGTTTCGAAGCTAGCGTAGCGATGCAGAAACAGTACGGGTTTCTCCGCTATTTTGCTCCATATCTCCTACCTGCTAGCAGTAATATGGCTATTATGCTGATCAACTCTTCTAATAGTAAGAAATCTCTTAGCTTCGGCGCGTCCAAAGGCTAGGCGAAGCAATAAGACGAGTGTTTTTCTCGGCTTATTGCGGGAGCCAAAGAGGAACCCAAAGGATTTGGGGACCTCTTTGGCGACGAGCTTGCGCAGGAGCAATATTCTTTGCTCTTCCTAAAGCGACCGAAGCGGTGTATAGAATCATTTTCCCAGTTCAACATGTATACCTTTATTCTAAAGCTGCAGCTCCGCCGACGATTTCTGTAATTTCTTGAGTAATCGCAGCTTGGCGCGCACGGTTGTATACAAGTGTCAATCCGTTAATCAAATCACTTGCGTTGTCGGTTGCACTCTTCATTGCTGTCATAGAAGCAGCATGTTCGCTTGCTTTGCCGTCAAGAACCGCACCGAAAATCAAGCTTTCTGCATATTGAGGAAGAAGAACTTCCAAAATCGCTTCTGCCGATGGATCGAACTCATACGAAGCAGTAGACGTTGATGGTTGGATATCCGTCAACGGCAGAACTTTCTTTTCAGTAACGTCTTGTTGAATTGCTGAGACAAAGTGATTGTAGTACATATAAACTTCGTCATACGTACCCTCTGAGAACATACCAACAGCTTTTTGCGTAATTTCTTTAATGTCTGCAAATGTAGGATGATCCGGAAGCGCAATTTTGCTCTCAAGAATCGTCATTCCTTGTTTTGCAAAGAAATCCCGACCTTTTCGGCCAATACTAAGAATAACAAACTCATCGTTGGATGTATGGCGTTGGCGGATTTTAGCCATTACGGTACGTAAAATGTTGCTGTTGTACCCGCCTACTAATCCACGGTCCGATGTGATGACTAAGTATGCGGTTTTCTGAACCGGACGTGTATTCATCATCGGGTGGCTAGTGTCACTCGATCCTGCAGCAATTGCAGATACGACGTCCTGAATTTTGCCCATGTAAGGAACGAACGCTTTCGCGTTTACTTCCGCACGGTTCAATTTCGAAGCAGAAACCATTTGCATAGCTTTTGTGATCTGGCTTGTTTTCTTAGTAGAGGTAATTCGGTTTTTTATATCGCGTAAAGATGCCACTGGTATTTCACCACCTTATTATTTTTTATTCTTATTCGAACGAAAGGATTGGTCTAATTAAGCGAATGTGCGTTTGAATTCGTTGATTGCAGCAGCAAATGCTTCATCAGATGGCAATTTTTGCGTTGTGCGAATATGATCCAAAATTTCTGTGTGGTTCAAATCCAGCCAGCTAGTCAATCCAGCTTCAAAACGTTGAATGTCGCCGATAGCGATATCGTCAAGGAATCCACGAGTCAAAGCGTAGAAAATAACAACTTGTTTTTCAACTTTGATCGGATTGTTCAGGTCTTGTTTCAATACTTCAACAGTACGTTTCCCGCGCTCAAGTTTCGCAGCAGTTGCTGGATCCAAATCAGAACCGAACTGAGAGAATGACTCAAGTTCACGGAACGCTGCCAAGTCAAGGCGCAATGTACCCGCAACTTTTTTCATCGCACTAATTTGTGCTGAACCACCAACACGTGATACAGAAAGACCCGCGTTGATCGCCGGGCGTACACCCGAGAAGAATAAATCAGACTGAAGGAAGATTTGTCCGTCAGTGATTGAAATTACGTTTGTTGGAATATAAGCTGAGATGTCCCCTGCTTGTGTTTCAACGAATGGCAACGCTGTGATTGAACCTGCTCCAAGAGTTTCGTTCAATTTTGCAGCGCGCTCTAACAACCGGGAGTGCAAGTAGAAAACATCCCCTGGGTATGCTTCACGGCCTGGCGGACGGCGAAGTAGAAGTGACAATTCGCGGTAAGCCGAAGCTTGTTTTGTTAAGTCATCATAGACGATCAATACGTGTTTGCCATCAAACATAAACTCTTCCGCCATTGAAATACCTGCGTAAGGAGCAAGGTACAATAATGGAGCCGGTTGAGAAGCTGATGCCGTTACAACGATTGTGTAGTCAAGTGCGCCGTTTTTGCGCAAAGTCTCTACTACGTTACGTACTGTCGATTCTTTTTGTCCGATTGCTACATAGATACAAATCATGTCTTGGTCAGCTTGGTTCAAGATCGTGTCGATCGCTACAGAAGTTTTACCTGTTTGGCGGTCACCGATGATCAATTCGCGCTGTCCACGGCCGATTGGCACTAATGCATCGATTGCTTTAATACCAGTTTGAAGCGGTTCATGTACCGATTTACGGGCCATAACGCCTTGAGCTGGGCTTTCGATTGGACGAGTTTTTGTAGTGTGGATCGGGCCAAGGCCATCAACTGGCTGTCCGATTGGGTTTACAACGCGGCCGATAAGTTCCGGACCTACTGGAACTTCCATGATGCGGCCAGTACGGCGCACTTCGTCGCCTTCTTTGATGTCTGTGTATGGGCCAAGGATAATGATACCAACGTTATTGGCTTCCAAGTTTTGTGCCATACCAACTACGCCGTTCGGGAACTCAACAAGTTCTCCGGACATAACGTTGTCGATGCCATGAACGCGAGCGATACCGTCACCGACTGTGATTACTGTACCGATGTCGTCGACTTTCATCTCAGATTGATAGTTTTCAATCTGCTGCTTTATTAAAACGCTGATTTCTTCAGCTCTGATACTCATGTATGTCACCCTCTCATAATTTCTAAAATTAACCGATCAATTGACGCTGTAGGCGCTCAAGTTTCGAGCTGATGCTGCTGTCATAAATCTGGTTTCCGATTTGAATGCGCATGCCACCAATAAGAGACGGGTCAATGATATTTTCAATTCGCAATGCTTGTTTTCCAACTTTTTTTGCAAAAACGGAGGAGACAGAGGCACGTTCTTCTTCTGTTAACGGACGGATTGAATAAACTTTCGCATCTTCAATGCCCATTGCTTCATTAGCCAATTGAATAAAGGCGTCTGCAATGCCAACGACTTCATCCAACCGTTTGCGGTCTGCGATCAACAGCAGCGTATTCAACACAAACTCATTTGCTTGGCCGAATAATTGCGTGATGACTGCTCTTTTTTTATCTGCTGCCAGTGAAGGGGACTTCAAAAGTTCCATAAGTTCAGGATTTGCCATGAACGCTTGTTTCACTTCGCGCAAATCCTGCTCCACTGATTCGATAACGCTGTGCTGGCGTGCGGTTTGGAACAATGCTAGTGCGTAACGTTCTGAGACTTGGCTCATCGACCGTCGCCTGCCTTCGCAATCGTTTCGTTTATCAACTGACGGTTGTCTTCTTCAGAAATTTCTTTGCCCAATACTTTCGACGCTGCAAGCATTGACAATGCCACAACTTCATCACGGACTGCAGAAAGCGCTTGTTCTCTTTCGTTCGCGATTTCTTGGACTGCCGATTCTTTCATGCGGCCTGCTTCAGCACGAGCATTCGAAATGATATCCTCACGCGAAACTTCGCCTTGTTTTTTAGCATTTTCTACGATTTGCTGAGCTTGTGTACGCGCTTCTTTCAACAAGTTGCGCTGCTCTTCAAGCAATTTTTGTGATTCTAGGCGGCTCTTTTCAGCCGTTTCAATTTCACCAGCAATCAAGTTTTCACGTTCTTGCATAACACCCATCAACGGGCCCCAAGCGAATTTCTTCAGCAAGAGCATCAAAATGATGAAGACCGCGAGTGTTGCGATGATGTCTCCAGTATTCAAAAACTTAGGCGCATGCGATTCTGCTGCACCAAGTACAAGATAATCAAAAAACACGATTGTTTCACTCCCTTCAAGAGCCTAAATTCACATTCTTCTATAGTAAGATCTAAAGTTTAAGATGTTTTTTCAAATATCAAGTTAAAAGAGATAAGCATAAATGGCGAAAAATACACCGAAGCATCCTCGCCATTTAGCCCTTTTTATTGTTCAAATTCAGTGTCCAGACTCCAGCGCCCAGACTTTACGGGCGCTGGCGCTTTTCGTTATTAACGGTTCATTGTGATGAACGCGATAACTACAGCGATGATTGGCAATGCCTCAACCAATGCAACCCCGATGAACATTGTTGTTTGAAGTACTCCGCGTGCTTCTGGTTGACGAGCGATACCTTCAACTGTTTTAGATACGATAAGACCGTTACCAATACCTGCGCCTAGTGCTGCCAAACCTACTGCGATTGCTGCTGCTAATAAACCTAATGAACCTGTCATTTAATGTGTCCTCCTCAGGATAGTTGTTTTTTTGTGCTCAGGTTGAGCGTTTTATACTTAATGGTCGTCGCTTACTTTATGCGATATATAAACCATCGTTAACATAACAAAAATAAATGCTTGAATTGCCCCGATAAAGATCGAGAACCCTTGCCATGCCATCATCGGAACGATAGCTGAAGCAAATCCTACAATACCGGTGCCGCCAAGGCCTGCCAATAAACCTAGCAAGATTTCCCCGGCGTAAATGTTTCCGTAAAGCCGCAGACCAAGTGTCAGCGTATTTGCGAAATCTTCAATGATGTTAAGCGGCAATAAGAAAGGCAGCGGCTTAAGATAACCCCCTGCATAGCTTTTCAATCCTCTCATCTTAATGCCGTAATAATGGCTTAAAAGGATGACTGTTGCAGCAAGCGTCATTGTTATCGTTGGGTCAGCAGTTGGCGATTTCCACCAAAGGTCTCCATTGATAATAATTGAAAACGGCAACCCTAACATATTCGAAACAAAAATGAACATGATCAGCGTAATTCCAAGAACGTGGAACCGTCCGCCTGTTTTCCAGTCCATATTGCTTTTGATAAGGCCTTTTACAAAATCCATGACCCATTCCATGAAATTTTGCATACCTGTCGGTTTAAGCTGCAATCTCCGTGTAGCAAAAAATGCAATTAGGAACACGATAAGAGCGGCTACAATAAGCATCATTACGTTCGATAAGTTAAACCACAAACCGAACACATGATACATAGGAGCTCCATGATCCACGATAGTTTCACCTCTCTTTCCACAATCTAATAGTGTTTCACGTGATAAACAATTCGTTCTGCCAAAAGCAGAACATACGGAACCATCAAGCCGATGACCGTACTGATCAAATGGATGTGCTCTGCGAATAAAAGTGCTATCGCCACAGCAGCAACCCCCGAAGCAAACCGTAATGCCGTTCCAAGCGAACGAACCTTCGAGCCTTCTGCCACCGCCCGGTCAAACTTTTCCATCCTCCGCACCAGGATCCACATATTATAAATGCCGAACAAAGTTCCGATTATAAGACCTGCAAAAATCGTCTGATATGGAGTAAATCCCCAACCTATGACGAAAGCCGCCAGGATGAAATAAATCATTCTTTTGAGTCTTGTATAAATCTCCCTGAGTCCATCCATTTTTTCACTTGTCTCCTGATTCGAATTTTTGGACGGTTTGAAGCATCGCCCACACGCCAATGGCTAGACCTGCGAGCAGGCAGATGATTAAGAAAAGCGGGGCGGTTCCGAATTGTTCATCGAGCCACATACCTGTGAATAGACCGATGAGCACGGACCCGACAAGTTGTGAGAGAATGGCACTGTAAAGCGCCATTGCTTGTAAGGGACTTTTTGTTGGGCGCATGATAAACCCCTCGAAATTCGTTTTGATTTGACATTTTATCTCTAAAAAAGAGCAGTCGCATCAGGCTTTCAGAACAACATCTTTATGTATGAAAACCTTCTCATGCATACCCTTTGTAAGCATACAATAGGGGTAAAATCATGTCAATTAGTAGACGTGAAAAACTTCACAAGCGATTTCACGCCGACATATTGTTGACAAATTTGTTAACTAATGTCCAAGCGGCTGTATTAGCCGCTCAAAATTTTATTTCCCTCTAAAGTATTCGTGCAGCGCTTCTACAATTCGGCGGGAGGCTTCTCCGTCTCCATACGGATTGGACGCACGCGACATTCTTTCATAAGCAGCAGGATCAGTCAGCAATTCTTTCGCAAGACCATAGATATTTTCTTCTTCAGTCCCTGCCAGTTTCAGCGTACCCGCATCGATGCCTTCCGGGCGCTCCGTTGTATCGCGCAGCACCAGAACCGGCTTGCCAAGCGAAGGTGCTTCTTCCTGCACCCCGCCGGAATCCGTCAAGATAATGAAAGAACGCGCAGCGAAATTATGGAAATCCAACACTTCAAGCGGTTCGATCAAATGGATGCGCGGGTCTCGGCCAAGCACTTCGTCCGCCACTTCACGGACAGCAGGATTCATGTGTACCGGATAGACCACTTGGATGTCTTCGTGCTCTTCGATGAGCCGCTTGATGGCACGGAACATGTTACGCATTGGCTGCCCTAAGTTCTCACGCCGATGGGCCGTTAATAAAATCATACGGTCCGAGCCGATCTTCTCAAGAATCGGATGGCTGTATGTTTCCCGAACCGTTGTTTTGAGTGCGTCGATCGCCGTGTTGCCCGTAATGTAAATCGTTTCTTGCTTTTTGTTTTCTGCCAGTAAATTTTGCGCTGATTTTTCAGTCGGCGAAAAATGGATATCGGCTAAGACGCCGGTCAACTGGCGATTCATTTCTTCCGGGTACGGTGAGTACTTATTATGTGTGCGAAGCCCTGCTTCCACGTGCCCGATAGCTATTTGGTTATAAAAAGCGGCAAGGCTAGCGACAAATGTTGTTGTCGTATCACCATGCACCAATACAATATCCGGCTGTGCTGTTTTCATGACTTCATCCAGCCCATTCAATCCGCGGACAGTAACATCGCTGAGAGTTTGGCGTTCTTTCATAATGTTCAAATCATAATCTGGCGTAATTTGAAACGTTTCCAGCACTTGGTCGAGCATTTCCCGATGCTGGGCAGTAACGGTAACAAGCGGCTCAATCGTTTCCGGATACTTTTGAAGTTCCAGCACGAGCGGAGCCATCTTGATCGCTTCCGGACGCGTGCCGAATATCGTCATTACCTTCCACTTTTTCGTCAACCTAATCAACCTCTTTTTTTTATTTCGTTCCGAACAAACGGTCTCCGGCATCGCCGAGCCCTGGAACGATATAGCCATGGTCGTTTAACTTTTCATCCAATGCGGCGATGTAAACGTCCACATCCGGATGCGCTTCTTGGAATGCTTCGACGCCTTCCGGTGCCGCAATGATGCACATGAAACGAATTTTCGTCGCACCGCGTTTTTTCAAAGAATTAACCGCTTCAATCGCAGAACCGCCTGTTGCCAGCATCGGATCTACTACGATAAACTCGCGTTCTTGCACATCGGATGGCAATTTCAAATAATACTCGACCGGCTGCAAGGTTTCAGGATCGCGGTACAAACCGATATGGCCAACTTTCGCAGCTGGAATCAGTTTCAAAATGCCGTCTACCATGCCAATGCCAGCGCGCAAAATAGGAACGATGCCCAATTTTTTTCCCGCTAAAACTTTTGATGTTGCCATTTGAACTGGAGTTTCCACTTCAATTTCTTTCAGCGGCAAATCTCTCGTAATTTCAAAAGCCATCAACGTCGCTATTTCATCAACCAATTCCCGAAACTCTTTTGTTCCAGTCGATTTGTCGCGGATGTACGTCAATTTGTGTTGGATCAACGGATGATCAAAAACATAAACTTTACCCATGGCTAATCTCTCCTTTTCACACATTATCTTAAATAGTATATCAGAAATTTAGCCCTCCGAGTGATTGAGAGAAGCATTACAAGTATTCAGTTTTTTTGGGGGTGAATGCATCCAAACAAAAAACCGGAGCATTTTTGCTCCGGTTTACAATCGATTTGCTTCTTCAAGCGGCATTGGTTTATAAAACAAATAGCCTTGGCCTACTTTGCATCCAAGCGTCTCAAGAAGCTTCCGCTGCTGTTCGGTTTCAATTCCTTCAGCTACCGCCAACATGTTTAAGTTTTCCGCTAATTGAACGATAGTGCGGACAATCGCCAATGTTGCGGGTTCGTGCATATTGGAAATAAACGACCGATCGATTTTGATTTCACTGACCGGCAATTTTTGCAAATAGCTAAGCGATGAATAGCCGGTTCCAAAGTCATCAACCGAACTGGAAAAGCCGTATGCCTTCAACTGTTTGAAAACTTTATAAGCCGTTTCAATATCAACAAACCCAATGCGTTCAGTGATTTCGAGTTGGATCCAGCGATGATCAATTCCATAATGCTCCATGGCGTCCACAAGATGCGGAATAAAAGAATGATGGAAAAAATGGTCGGACGAGACATTGATTGCCACTTGATACATCCGGATTCCTTGATCTTGGCGTTTTTTCAGCCACGTCAACACTTGCTTTAAAATGGATTGCTCCAATAAGTGGATTTTGCCGTTTTTCTCCGCAGCCGGTATAAAAAGATCCGGAGCTACAAAGCCCAATTCCGCGGAATACCAGCGTGCCAGCGCTTCAAAACTGAGAATTTCTCCAGTTGCCAAATCCACTTTCGGCTGAAGATGAACGCTGATTTCTTCTTTCCGGAGCGCCGCTGTCAATTCATTGGCAATTCGCAAGTCTTTCATACTAAATTCATCATGCTCATTTTCGTAATAGCAAAACGATTCGCCCGCCCGCAATTTGGCTTTTGACAGGGCGCTGTCCGCATAACGGATCAGCTCTTCGCCATCCTGCTGCTGCGGCGTAATGAGCGCTACTCCTATTTTCAACGTAACAAACAGTTCCAAATCCCGAATCACCGCAGGCTCTGCTGCTGCTTGGGCAATCATCTCGAGGTAATCCGGTACCTTATCCAATGGCGTCATGCAAAACAACGCAAGTGTAGAATCTGAGAACCTGGCTAAAAGCGGCTCGCCCGGCAAATTAAGGCGGCTAAAGCGCTTGCCGAACTCGAACACAAGTGCATCCCCTGCCCGGTGGCCGTATTGGTCGATGACTTTCGTATATTCATCGGCTGAAATAAAGGCAATAAATCCTTCTTTTTTTTCTTTGATCATTTCGGCCAGTTCGTTTCTGAAATAATGGCGGTTCGGCAAATCCGTTTCTTGATCGGTATACGCTAATTGCAAAATCTCCACTTGTTGCTGGGAATATTTTATAGTCACTGCCACAATCGACGCAATTTGCTGAAGAAAGTTTAAGTCTTTTTTATGCGGTTTGTTTGCCTCCGAAAAATAAATGCCGAATGTGCCGATGGGTGTTTCCGCTGCACTTAAAATGGGCATCGACCAGCTCGAAATCAAATTGAATTCATCGACGAGATCATGAAGATTTCGCCACAAGAAATGCGTTTTCATGTTTTCTACGACAACCAATTCTTTTTTGTGAAAAGCAGCGCCGCATGTCCCCATTTGCTCTTCCGCCAGCATGCCGTCGACAGCGTCGCGATATTCTTTTGGCATGGAATTTCCCGCTCCAATGCGGAAGCGGTTGTCTTCATCGACAAGCATAATCGTGCATTTTGTGCCATCCTGGAAAAACGACTCTGCCGTATTGCACGCTTTTTGCAACAAAGCACTCAGCATATAGCCTTTTTCAATGCCATCGTACGTTTCTTGCTGCAATTTAATGAGCGCATCAGAACGCTTTCGGTCTGTTATATCGCGCTGCAGCATCAGTGTCAACTGCAGATCGGTTTCCGGAAAAGGCAGCGGCTGAATGGTGATTTCATTCCAAAATGGAGATCCGTCTTTCCGGTAATTGACGATTTCAAAAACTCCAGCTGTTTGCGTTTCCGAACACTTCCGAATTTCTTGGCTAATAAAGCGATCGGTTTTGTCTCCATGCAAAAAACGGCCATTTTGGCCAAGAACTTCTTTTTCGGTGTACCCGATCATCTTGTAAAAAGCCTCATTCGCATAAACGACAGGATGGTCGTCTTTGCCGGAATTCACAACGATGAAACCTGTATGAAATTCCACGCCAAGACGGCGCAGCCAGTCCATGATCAATCGCCTTTCATTTTCTAATCCACGTGTGTGCACCTACTGCACCTCTTTCATCTATGTATTCAATAAGGGGAAACTTCAGCTGTAGAACTTTGAAACCAATCAACACGGAGAAAAATACAGCTGCCAACAATTTCTTTGCTTGTAAGCAGCTATATTTAGCTTATTTATATAATGGGAAACTTGCGGTCAGCTTCGCAGTGCGCTCCGCTGCTTCTTTTTTCACATTTTCATTTTCTGGATTTTTCAACAGCAGCGCAATAATGCCTGCAATTTCTTTCATTTCCGGTTCTTTGAAGCCACGCGAAGTAACCGCCGGTGTTCCGATGCGGATGCCAGACGTTACAAATGGGCTTTCCGGATCAAACGGAATGGTATTTTTGTTGGTCGTGATGCCGACTTCATCAAGAAGATGTTCAGCTACTTTGCCTGTTAAGTTCAATGAACGAAGATCGATTAAGAACAAGTGGTTGTCGGTGCCGCCTGATACGACTTGAATGCCCTCTTCCATTAATCCTTGAGCCAAAGCTTTGGCATTTTTTACTACTTGGTCGATATACGTTGTAAATTCCGGCTCCAGCGCCTCGCCAAATGCAACGGCTTTTGCCGCAATGACATGCATCAATGGCCCGCCTTGAATGCCCGGGAAAATGGTTTTATCGATTTTTTTCGCAAATTCTTCTGTGCAAAGAATCAATCCGCCGCGAGGCCCGCGAAGCGTTTTGTGCGTAGTAGACGTCACAAAATGCGCATGCGGCACGGGGCT
This sequence comes from Planococcus sp. YIM B11945, assembly GCF_050864155.1. Classification (NCBI taxonomy): domain Bacteria; kingdom Bacillati; phylum Bacillota; class Bacilli; order Caryophanales; family Caryophanaceae; genus Planococcus; species Planococcus sp. YIM B11945. The sequence continues at coordinate 636,953 of NZ_JBOZWR010000003.1, forward strand.
TGGATGTGCACCCGTTGCAACGAGTCCTGCGATGTGCGCCATGTCCACCATCAAGTAAGCACCGACTTCATCTGCAATTTCACGGAATTTCGCAAAATCGATGACGCGGGAATACGCACTGGCACCAACAACGATCAATTTCGGCTGATGCTCAATTGCCGCTTGGCGGACAACGTCGTAGTTGATCAATTGCGTTTCTTCGTCTACGCCGTATTCCACAAAATTATAAGTCATACCGCTAAAGTTGACTTTGCTGCCATGAGTTAAATGGCCGCCATGGTTCAAGTTCATGCCAAGTACTGTATCGCCTTGCTTTAAAATGGTTGTATAAACAGCCATATTCGCTTGAGAGCCAGAATGCGGCTGAACGTTTGCATGGTCTGCCCCAAAAATTTCTTTCAGGCGGTCTCTTGCAATATTTTCGACGATATCCACGTATTCGCAGCCGCCGTAATAGCGTTTGCCTGGATATCCTTCTGCGTATTTATTCGTTAATACTGAACCTTGTGCGTCCATAACTGCTTGAGATACAAAATTTTCTGAGGCAATCAATTCAATATTCGCTTCTTGCCGATTTTTTTCTGCATTCATTGCTTCAAATACTGCTTCATCTTGCGCCTTAATCAATTCCATTCATATACCCCTCCTGTGTTTGAACAAGTTCCCTTGTGTAGCTCGCCCGCTCTCCGCCGATTAATTTCGGACGGGTAGTGGCAGCGGATACAATCGCATCCCCTATTAGTTTAACAGAAGTTCGCACTGGAACGGCGACTCTTTTTAAATGCATGCCAATCATTGTTTGTCCAATGTCGATTCCGGCATGCGCCTGGACTTCTTCTACGACGACCGGGTCTTTCATGTTCATGAACGCATAAGCACTCATCGAACCGCCTGCTTTAGCGACCGGAATGACAGAAACCGGGTCCCAGCCGTATTTTTCAGCAGCTTGGCGTTCGACAGTCAATGCACGGTTAATGTGCTCGCATCCTTGAAACGCCAAAAAGATTTTGTGGCGGGCAGCGAATTTTTCAAGCGGTTCAAACATGCTTTCCGCAATGTCCAACCCGCCCCCAGTTCCGATGCGCTTTCCTGCTATTTCCGATGTGGAGCAGCCGATTACAAACACTTGGCCTTTTCTGAATTGAATCTGCTGTTCCAGTTCACTCAAAGTTTCCTCAAGCTGCAATTGCCATAACGTTTGCATCTCAGCCACTCCCTTTATATAAATTCGGTTCCCGATTTTTAGAGATATTCCGCAAAACAGCTGCGCTTGCCGCGGGCAAGACATTGACCGAAGGTAGTTCGGTCGATGTCTTTGCGACGAAGCAGCGAAGCGATGCAGGAGCAACGCTCTTTCATGTTTCGAAGCTAGCGTAGCGATGCAGAAACAGTATGCTTTTCTCCGCTGTTCTGCTCCATATCTTCTAGCCTGCTAGCAGTAATAGAGTGATCCTGCTGGTCGTCTCTTCTGATAGTTAAAACTTTCTTAGCTTCGGCGCGCCCACGGGCTAGGCGAAGCAATAAGACGAGTGGTCTTCTCGGCTTATTGCGGGAGCCATGCCCTAAGCGACCGAAGCGGTATACGAAATGATGATTCTTAAGTTCAACTTAGATAGTTCCTTTAAGTCAGTTGATTTGGTTTTCGATATCCGAAATCTTCTGAACGCGGTTTTGGTGTCTGCCGCCTTCGAATTCTTCCGACAGCCATGTTTTAGTGATTTCACGCGCTAGGCCAGGGCCGATTACGCGCTCGCCCATTGCCAGGACGTTTGAATTGTTGTGGCCTCTTGTCGCTTTTGCACTAAATACGTCATGGACAAGCGCGCAGCGGATGCCTTTGACTTTATTGGCTGAAATGGACATCCCGATGCCCGTGCCGCAAATTAAGATGCCGCGGTCGAATTCGCCGCTGGCCACCCGTTCAGCTACTGGTTTTGCATAATCCGGATAATCGACAGAGTCGTCTGTATGTGGTCCAAAATCTTGATATTCCATGCCTAGTTCGTTCAATAAATTCACGATTTCTTTGCGCAGGACATTCCCGCCGTGATCGGATGAAATTGCGATTTTCATATAAAAACCCTCTTTTCTTTTACTGTTATCGGTTCCTATCAAATTTGTTCTTACCTATTTTAATTCTATCATTTTTATGCAAAAAAACATACAAGCCGCTCCGGGCCTGTATGTTTTGGAGGTTATTCCGCTATTTTAACTGCCAGTTTGTCAATTAGCTGCTTTAATTCGTTGTACGTCTGTTGATAAGTGGATAATGATCCGCCGTATGGATCCGACACATCGTCCCGCGAACCATCTACGAATTCCTTTAAAGTATAAATTTTGCTGGCTGCTTCGGGATAGCCTTGCATCAACAGCTGATTATGCCCTGACGTCATCGTCAAGATGAGCGTTGCCCATTCCACATCTTCTGGCCGAACCGATTTGGCCATGTGCTCAAACGAAATGTTTTCCTGAGCCAGTACAGCCTGAGCATTACGAGATAAGGGGGCTGGCGCCGCGTAAAGGCCGGCTGAACGGACCTCTACTTCCGGCAATTGTTTTGCTGTCAGTATAGCTTCAGCCATCGGGCTTCGGCACGTATTTCCTGTACATACAAAGAAAATATTCATCTTACAACCCGCTTTCTGAAAGTTAGCTGAACCATTTGTGGTCAGCCGCTTTTTCCAATCTATTTAAAATCGCATCTTCGTTTTTCCGTTCTTTTGATACAGCAGCTAAAATCAAATTGACATTAAGCATATCGCATTTCCGCAAGCTGCCGTAAAGCGTTTCAGCGGTTAACGGAAAACCATAGTCCGCATCGTGAAAATCATGGTGGCTCAAAACTGCCACTTTTTTCCCTTCATTATGAAGGTGGTCGATGGCCATTTCAATTAACCGCACATCTTCTTCAATCAAGTATACCGGTGCTTCCGGCGCGTAATGCAAATATTTCATGCCTGGAGATTTCGGGGCATTGCTTTTTATATCCGAAGACGAGCGGACTAAGCCGATAACGTTTTCGATTTGTTCTTTTGTGATTTGTCCGGGACGCAAAATGCAAGGTGGTTCACACGTCATATCCAGCACCGTTGACTCGATGCCGATAGATGTCGCTCCGCCATCCAAGATTAATGGAATCTTTTCATTCATATCGTGGAAAACATGTTCCGCAAGTGTCGGACTCGGTTTGCCGCTCGTGTTAGCGCTCGGCGCCGCAATCGGCAGCTGCAGGCGCTTCAGCAAATTCAAAGCCACGGGATGGTCTGGAACCCGGATGCCTACTGTATCCAACCCAGCCGTCACGTTGCTCGCAAACGTTTCCGGTTTGGCGTTCATAATGAGCGTCAGTGCACCTGGCCAAAAAGCCTCCATGCATTTTTCGGCTTTTTGAGTCACGTTCACAGCATAATTCATGGCCGTTTCTTTTGAATCCACATGCACGATCAACGGATTGTCCGCTGGCCGGCCTTTCGCTTTAAAAATTTTGTCAACTGCTTCCGCATTCGTGGCGATCGCCCCTAACCCATAAACCGTTTCTGTCGGAAAAGCGACAACTTCGCCATTTCTTAACATTTCCACAGCTTGGGAATAAGTTTCTTCTTTATTAACATACTTATCCACAAGAATGGTTTTCGTTTCCATGTGAACATCTCCTATTGTCTTTGGTTTTTCACTTATTTATCCACCGTTTGTGGATAAATCGGCGATATTGTGCACAAGTTATCCTCAATTAGGCATTTATACAAAAAACCATTCGGTCGTTGTTGTTGATATCTTTTTTAACATACACCTTCGCTTCCGGAAATGCAGCTTTTAACATTGCTTCAACCGCTCTTCCTTGTGTATGCCCGATTTCCAGCCCAATAATTCCTGGTTTTTTTAATAAATCCGGCAATTGCTGTGCCAGTTTTTCGTATAAAGCAAGCCCTTCATTTTCCGCAAACAGCGCCAAATGAGGTTCAAAATCTCGAACGCTGTCCGCTAATTCCGGCGCTTCGCTGTGTGCGATATAAGGTGGGTTTGACAAAATCACGTCCCATGTTTGATCATAGAGCGGTTCAGCCAAATCGCCTTGTTTGAATGCAATATCCGCTCCGAGCCGCTGCGTATTTTCCTTTGCCACTTTTAATGCATCGGGAGAAATATCGGTGGCAGTTACAATTGCTTTCGGCATTTCGCATTTCATCGTTGCAGCAATGATGCCGCTCCCCGTGCCGATATCAGCAATCGAAGGGGTTGGACTGGTTATATACCGCTTAATCAACTGCAAAGTTTCTTCTATTAATTCTTCTGTTTCCGGCCGCGGAATCAAGACGTTTTCGTTTACGTGAAACGTGCGGCCGTAAAATTCTTCGACGCCTGTCAAATGCTGAACCGGTGTCCCTGCCGCGTGCTTTAGGATTTTGTTCCAAAAACGCTCGTACATGTCTTCACTTATTTCATCCCGCATTGAAGCGAGAAGCCCCGCATGCGACATGCCCAGTTCATGCTGCAAAAGAATCCGCGCCACTGCTTCTTCCCGTCCATTTTCTTTTAAAAAAGAAGAAGCCCCGTTAAGGGCCTCAAAAATTCGTTTATTAGTCATTGTTCAAGCTTTCCATTCTCGCTGATTGTTCTTCCACAATTAGTGCTTCGATGATTTCGTCCATTTTGCCTTGGAGAATCTGGTCCAGCTTTTGGATCGTCAATCCGATGCGGTGGTCGGTTACCCGGTTTTGCGGGTAATTGTATGTGCGGATTCGTTCAGAGCGGTCGCCGGTGCCGACAGCCGATTTCCGGACTGCGTCGTATTCAGCTTGTGCTTCCTGCTGGAATTTATCGTATACGCGCGCACGCAATACTTTCATCGCGCTCGCTTTGTTTTTGATCTGGGATTTTTCATCCTGGCACGTTACAACCGTATTGGTTGGAATGTGCGTCAACCGGACTGCTGACATTGTCGTGTTGACCGATTGTCCGCCGGCTCCGGATGAAGCGTACGTGTCGACACGGATATCGTTGTCGTGGATTTCCACTTCAACTTCTTCGACTTCCGGCAAACAAGCAACAGTTGCGGTTGATGTATGAATGCGCCCGCCCGATTCTGTTTCCGGAACGCGCTGCACGCGGTGTGCACCGTTTTCGTACTTCAATTTCGAATAAGCGCCTTTTCCTGTTACCATAAAGACCAGTTCCTTAAAGCCGCCAAGGCCTGTCGCATTTGAATCCATAATGGTCACTTTCCAGCCATTTGACTCGGCGTATCGGCTGTACATGCGGTATAAGTCGCCGGCAAACAGCGCCGCCTCGTCGCCGCCAGCCGCTCCGCGGATTTCCATAATGACGTTTTTGTCGTCGTTCGGATCTTTCGGGATCAATAAAATATGCAGGCGCGCTTCTACGGTTGCCAATTGTGCTTCCAAGTCATTTACTTCTTCTTTCACCATTTCACGCATGTCCGCATCCAATTTATCATCGAACATGGCTTTTGCGTCATTTAATTGTAACGTCAATTCTTTGTATTCACGGTAGGCTTCCACCGTTTCCTGTAAATCGGACTGCTCTTTGGAATATTCCCGCAGCTTGTTCGTATCGCCGACAATTTCAGGGTCGCTCAATAGTTCATTTAAACGGTCATATCGGTCTTCAACTGCTTGTAATCGATCAAACATGGTCTCACCTCTATTTTGTTGGTCATTCTTGTTTGTAGATTTTAAATCATTTTCTCAACTCTCGGTATTTTGCATAACAGCTGCTTCGTCGCAGAGATATTGCCAAAACTACCTTTTGGCCATATTTTGCCACGGGTATACTGTTTTGCTCCATATCTTCTAGCCTACCAGCAGTAGTAGAACGATTCTGCTAATCATCTCTTCTGCTAGTAAGAAATCTCTTAGCTTCGGCACGTCCAGGGGCTAGGCAAGGAATTGCCTCAAAGGGAGTTTGGGGCAATTCCTTTGGTTCGAAGCTAGCGCAGCGATGCAGAGACAGGAGTACTACTCGCTACATAAATCGCGTAGAGTTTTGCCCAGAGCGACCGAAGCGGCTTATCCTCTATCAGTGATTAAAAGCAAAATAAAAATCATTTCCTTTTTAATCTATCAGAATTTCACAATTTAGAAACCGTAACGCCTGCCGGTACTTCGTGGTGGTGGCGGCAGCGGGGTTCGTAGGCTTCTGAAGCGCCGACTAAAATCGTTGGATCGTCTGACCCGGCCGGTTTTCCATCAATCAGGCGCTGTGTGCGGCTAGCTGGAGAACCACAAACTGTGCAGACCGCCTGCAATTTTGTGACTTGCTCAGCAATCGACAATAAAGTTGGCATCGGTCCGAATGGACGCCCTCTAAAGTCTTGGTCAAGTCCGGCTACGATGACACGGTAGCCATGGTCTGCCAGTTTTTGAACGTTTTCCACAATGCCGTCGTCGAAAAATTGCGCTTCGTCCACTGCAATTACATCAAATTCATCGGTTATATAGTTCCACATTTCTTCGGAGTGGCTGATTGGCAAGGCGATAACGGTGGCGCCGTTATGGGAAACTACGGCTTCTTCGCTATAGCGGTTATCGATTTTTGGCTTGAACACCGCAATTTTTTGTTTAGCAAACTGTGAACGGCGAACGCGGCGGATCAATTCCTCCGATTTCCCGGAAAACATGCTTCCGCAGATCAATTCTACCCATCCAGATTGTTTCATGACGTACATATAGAGACCCCTTTCAACCACTTTATCATTTTAAATTAGTTTATATTCAGCATTTCGCCAGAGCTTGTTTCCCGACGGATCCCGATTTATGTCGCTCGGCAACGCACAAAAGTTGTTGCTGTTTTCCTCTTTATCTTACCAAAATTCCAGTCATTTTTTTCATTATGTAAGGCGTTTTTCGCATTTAAAACGAAAAAAAATACCTGCCTTGCGTTTTCGCGCGGGGCAGGTATATTTGTTATTATTATTCGTTGATTTCTTCTTTGATGCCGTATTTTTTGTTGAAACGATCTACGCGGCCATCTGCAGAAGCAAATTTTTGACGTCCAGTATAGAATGGGTGACATTCTGAGCAAAGCTCAACTGAAATGTTTTCTTTTACAGAACCCGTTTGGAATGAGTTACCGCAAGAGCAAGTTACTGTAGCTGTTTTGTAGTCTGGATGAATACCTGTTTTCATTATGTTTTCTCCTCCCGCCCTGAACCATCTGGAACAGAGTTTGATAATCTATTTTGACTATTGCCTTACATGGCTCTTTAGGCCATATATGCAATAGCTCTGTTTTAATTCACTCTCATAATCATACCAAAATCTTTGGCATTCTGCAACTATTTAGATCATCTTTTTATTGCTTCGATGAACTTTCATTTCGTTGTTTAATTGCTCAAAAAATTCTTCATTTGACTTGGTTTGCCCAAGCTTCTTCAAGAAACGCTCTCCAAAATCCGGAGAATCTGAGAAAGTATTGCGGATCGCCCATAATTTTTCAAGCTGTGCTCCGTCAATCAGCAGTTCTTCTTTCCGCGTGCCTGAACGGCGCATATCAAGAGCAGGGAAAATGCGGCGTTCTGCCAAGCTGCGGTCTAAATGCAGCTCCATATTGCCCGTTCCTTTAAACTCTTCGTAAATGACCTCATCCATGCGGGATCCGGTTTCGACCAATGCCGTAGCTAAAATCGTCAAGCTGCCGCCTTCTTCGATGTTGCGGGCGGCCCCGAAAAAGCGCTTCGGCCGATGGAATGCCGCTGGGTCTATTCCTCCTGATAGTGTACGCCCGCTAGGCGGAATAACCAAGTTATATGCTCGCGCCAACCGGGTAATCGAATCCATCAAAATGATGACGTCGCGTTTGTGCTCGACTAGGCGCATTGCCCGTTCAAGAACAAGTTCCGCCACTTTTACGTGGTTTTCAGGAACTTCGTCAAATGTGGAAGAAACCACATCGGCGTCAACCGACCGTTCAATATCCGTCACTTCTTCTGGACGTTCGTCAATCAACAGCACAATCAATTCCGCTTCCGGATGATTAGTGGTGATGGAATTGGCGATTTCTTTCAAAAGCATCGTTTTTCCAGCTTTAGGCGGAGCCACGATTAAACCGCGCTGGCCAAAACCGACGGGTGCAACCAAATCCATGATGCGCGTCGACAAGTGCTTCGGCGTCGTTTCCAAACGGATGTGCCGGTCTGGGTAAAGTGGTGTAAGCCCGGGGAAATGGACGCGTTCTTTTGCAACTTCCGGGTCTTCCCCATTCACTGCTTCAACTTGCAGCAATCCGAAATAACGTTCGTTTTCTTTTGGCGGACGCACTTTTCCGGAAACTTTGTCGCCGTTACGCAAGTCAAAGCGACGGATTTGCGACGCGGAAATGTAGATATCCTGTGAGCTCGGCGAATAATTGATCGGACGCAAAAAACCAAAGCCTTCAGAAGGAATGATTTCAAGTACGCCTTCCATGAAGAAGAAGCCCTCTTGTTCAGCACGCGTTTTTAAGATCGCAAAAATCAATTCTTTTTTCGTTAATTTGCTGTAATTCGTCAGTTTGTATTCTTTCGCTAAAGTGTAAAGCTCTTTTAGCGTCATGTTTTCCAAAGCGGAAATTGTTATTGTTGCCATGCGTCAGACACCACTCTTATTCTTTTTTTTGGGTTTTATAAATGAGGATCACTTTAAAATGATTAGGAAAGATTGTAAAGAAGGAGCCCGGCTGTCGCCGGACTCAAATTAGAAGTTTGATTAGGACTCGCTCATTCCAGAATCCGTTTTTTCTCTAGGCTATGACAGCTTTCAACAAAACGCACGATTCCGGATTTTGCGGGCATAACCAAGGTATGGCTTTATGCAAAAAATCGCGGCGGTCTCTTTGACAAGGCCGTCCATCTCAGCACATTGTTGACATCTAAGTCCATTTTTTATGCAGCTTTCTTCTTCTTCTTTAGTTTGAGGAAGCATTTCCACTTGAAGCTTCGCTTTATATCAATTATTGTAGCATAAATTTACGACTCAAAAGGGTTTAATTTGCATCTTGCGCAGGCTTAGTCCCAGTAGCAACCGGGTCGATTGTCTCTCTGCGAATATCGGCGCCCAATCCTTGCAGCTTATCGATAATCGAAGAATAGCCCCGTTCAATGTGGTAAATTTCACGAATTTCGGTTTCGCCTTCAGCAAGCAGCCCCGCAATCACAAGTGCCGCTCCTGCACGCAAATCGGAAGCCACTACGGTTGCTGCAGTCAATGACGTCGGCCCTGTGATAATCGCCGCTCTGCCTTCCACCCGGCCGCTCGCATTCATGCGCCGCAGTTCGTCGACGTGTTTGAAACGTGCGGAATAAATCGTATCCGTAATCATCGACGATCCTTCTGCTTGCGTCATTAACACCGAGAACGGCTGTTGCAAATCGGTAGCAAAGCCTGGGTAGACCAAGGTTTTTACATCGACTGCCTGCAATTTCTCCGACTTCGGAATGTAAATGGATTCTTCGCCTTCTTGAACGTCGACGCCCATTTCACGCAGCTTCGCTGTCAAAGCCTCCATGTGGAATGGAATGACATTGTCGATTGTCACGCCGTCACCAGCTGCGGCAGCCATGATCATGAACGTACCCGCTTCAATGCGGTCAGGAATGATTGTATGGTTGGTGCCGTGCAATTCTTCAACGCCGTCAATTCGGATAATATTTGTTCCCGCACCTTTGATTTTCGCGCCCATATTGGTTAATAAAGTCGCCACATCAATGATTTCGGGTTCTTTCGCTGCATTTTCAATCGTCGTCTGCCCTTTTGCCAAAACAGCTGCCAACATGATGTTGATGGTCGCCCCAACGCTGACAACGTCCAAATAAATTTTGGCGCCGCGCAGTTCGTCGGCACGCAAATAAATCGCGCCGTGTTCATTCGTTACTTTTGCTCCGAGTGCTTCAAAGCCTTTGATGTGCTGATCGATCGGGCGCGGCCCTAAGAAACAGCCGCCTGGCAAGCCGATCGCTGCATGTTTGAAACGGCCAAGCATGGCACCCATCATGTAATAAGAAGCCCGAAGCTTTTTCACATTGCCGTTTGGCAACGGCATGTCGATCATATGCGTCGGATCGATGTTCATCGTGCCGTTTTCAAACGTTACTTCTCCGCCAATTTCTTCCAAAATGTTTTTCAGTGTCCAGACATCAGAAATTTCCGGCAAGCCTTCGATGTTCACAGGCGAATTCGCTAAAATGGACGCAGGAATCAATGCCACTGCGCTGTTTTTTGCTCCATTCACTTTGATCGTACCCGATAAGCGTTTGCCGCCTTTTATTTTGTATACATCCATCAGATATAATTTCTCCTTTTATCCCGCTTTAACGGACAGTTGAGCTCCCACTTTTACAAATGGGAGATGGACTGTCCGTTAAAGTTCGATTGGTTCAGCAGACCTAAGCGCCAAAATGCGTTCGCTTGAGGGCAGCACGCCTTTGCTGTTACTCAGCAGTGCGTGTTTCCCAGTCAGCCAAGAATGCTTCGATTCCTTTGTCAGTCAGCGGATGGTGGAATAATTGTTTGATTACTTTAAATGGCATCGTTCCGATATGGGCACCGTTAAGTGCTGCTTCGGTAACATGCTGCGGATGGCGGATTGAGGCTGCAATAATTTCAGATTGAATGTCGTGAATCGCAAAAATATCGGAAATTGTCGCGATCAAATCCATGCCGTTGTGGCCAATATCATCTAAGCGTCCAAGGAAAGGCGATACGTAAGCTGCACCAGCACGAGCTGCTAAAAGTGCTTGGTTGGCACTAAAGATCAACGTTACGTTAACTTTTTTGCCTTCGCTAGCCAAAACCGAACAAGCTTTCAAGCCGTCTGGCGTCATTGGCAATTTCACGGTAATGTTTGGCGCAAGTGCTGCCAATTCACGGCCTTCTTTGATCATGCCTTCTGCATCAAGGGCGATTACTTCGCCGCTGATTGAACCGTCTACAAGTGCTGCAATTTCTTTCAAACGGTCATGGAACGACACGTTTTTTTCTTTTGCAACAAGCGTTGGGTTTGTTGTAACGCCTGAAAGAATGCCCCATGAGTGAGCTTCTTTGATTTCATCGAAGTTTGCTGTATCAATAAAAAATTTCATGTTTTTTCCTCCAATTATTGTATTGCCGCTTTATCGGCTAGTTTAAGGTAAAAAAGAGAAGAGACCTATCGGACGCTTCTCTTTTTCATCGTTTTTTATGATGCTACTAGATTATGCTTTTCCTGAACTACCAAATTCACGCATTTTCCCAATGACAGTTGCTTTGATGGCATCGCGTGCTGGCGTCAAATATTTACGAGGATCATACATATTTGCGTCGTTGTTCAATGCTTCGCGAACTGCTTTTGCAGATGCAATTTGGTTTTCAGTGTTCACGTTGATCTTAGCTGTTCCTAAAGAAACAGATTGTTGAATGTCTTTTGTTGGAATGCCTGTTCCCCCGTGAAGAACTAGAGGGACATCGCAAAGATTCGCGATTTCTTCCATTTCTTTAAAGCCAAGATTCGGTTCACCTTTGTAAGGACCGTGAACTGAACCAAGTGCTGGAGCTAAGCAATCAATGCCTGTTGCGTCAACCAATTGTTTGCACTCTTGTGGATCTGCATAAATCACGCCATCAGCGATAACGTCATCTTCTTGGCCGCCGACAGTTCCAAGTTCCGCTTCAACTGAAACGTTGCGGGCATGTGCGTATTCAACCACTTGTTTTGTGATTTCTATGTTTTCTTCGAATGGGTGATGGGAAGCATCAATCATTACAGAAGTAAATCCAGCATCAATGGCTTCTTTGCATTTTTCAAAACTGGATCCGTGGTCCAAGTGGATTGCCACCGGTACTGTAATCTTATAATCGTGCATCAAGCCCTTCACCATATGTACAACTGTCGTAAAGCCGCCCATGTAACGAGCTGCCCCTTCAGATACACCTAAAATGACTGGAGAATTTTCCGCTTGTGCTGCTTGAAGAATTGCCTGAGTGAACTCGAGGTTGTTCAAGTTGAATTGGCCAATTGCGTAGCCTTCTTGTTTTCCTTTTATCATCATTTCTTTCATTGAAACTAATGCCATTACGAATTCCTCCTAAGCTTGGATATCACATAAATATCTTTCTTATCATAACAAAATTGGGATAGCTTCGCCACTGCCGAAGCTATCGGCCTTCCAATAAGCTCTTGACAGCGTCCCGCACTTCAAAAACATCGAACGGTTTTGTAAAGTAGCGGACGGCTCCGTAAGAAATAGATTCTTCGATTAAATCGAGCTCCCCGTATGCTGTCATCATCATTACCTGCAATTTATTTTGTTCGATTTTCAGCTTTTTCAAAATCTCAATGCCGTCCATTCCAGGCATTTTCATATCCAGCAAGACCATGTCCGGGCGCACTTCTTCCGCCTTTTGCAAAGCTTCTCTGCCATTCCCTGCCGTGACTGTCCGAAAACCTTCCTGCGAAAAAACTTCATCCAATAAAAGCCGGATGCCCGGCTGATCGTCTACAATTAATATGGTTTTCAAGAAAAGTCACCCTTTCGTCTCTCCCTGGGATTGTTCTATTTCATTCTACCAAATTGTGGGGCTTTTTATTAATCTTTCGGCTTATCTGTTATACTTTATCTTTGAGGTGAGCCCATTTGAAAATGATGACGACACAACTGACTGGCTTGTTCCAGCGAATCGCCCAGCAAGAAGAAGCGATCGAAGACACTGCCCGCGTCTTGGCGCAGGCCGCAGTCGGCAAAGGAACGATTTACATCGCCGCGTTCGGTGAAATGAAAGCCGTGCTCGCAGCCGCCATCGAAGGTGCCGAGCCCTTGCCGCGCGCCGCTGAATGGCGCCCCGAAAGCATCGTTACCAGCGCCGACCGGATTTGGATCCTGGCGAAAAAAGACGAAGGCGACGAACTTGCCCAACGGCTTGCGGACGCCCACCTGCCCGTCGCCATGCTCGTTGCCGAATCCAAAGAAACCGATTTGGCCGATGCATTCGTGTCTTTGAAAATCGACAAAGGCCTGCTTCCGACAGACGACGGCAGCCGCACGCTCGTGCCGCATGCCATGGGTGCACTGTATGTGTATCACGCGGTGAAATTGGTGATTGATGAAATGCTTGCTGAGTGAGAAATGGACGAACGAAAGAGAAGGGCTGCTTTCCGTTGCGGCGGACGCTTTCCGGGGGGCACGGCTTCTGCCGCTTCCCTCGCCTGCGCTCAGTCCAGTGGCTCCAGCCCGTGTCGCTCAGTCGCTTTGCTCCTTCACTGCTCCCCCAGGAGTCGCCGCCTCCACTACAAGCAGCTATCCATTTAAAAAGCATGCAAAATCACCTTTTCTGTTAACTAGCTTTTTTAACACCATCATTTCAGAAAGGATGATTTTTTTATTTAAAATATGGAGCAAGACAGCGGAGACCCTGCAGGAGCACACGGTTTTCGCAGAGCTGTTTTGCGGAATATCTATACTGAACCTTTTCTATTTTGATTAAAATATCATTCATAAAACAGTTAAAGCCTTCCTGAAAAAACTCAGGAAGGCTTTTGTATTATTTATTTTCAAGTGAAGCGCGCACGAATTCGCGGAATAGCGGCTGCGGGCGGTTCGGGCGTGAGATGAATTCCGGGTGGAATTGGCAAGCGACGAACCATGGGTGGTCAGCCAGTTCGATAATTTCCACCAAGCGGCCATCCGGGCTAGTGCCCGAGAATTTAAATCCGGCTGCTTCGAATTGCTCGCGGAATTCATTGTTGAACTCATAGCGGTGGCGGTGGCGTTCGTACACAATTTCTTCGCCGTATGCTTCGTGAGCTTTTGAACCTTTTTCCAATTTGGCTGGGTACAATCCTAGACGAAGTGTGCCGCCTAAATCTTCGATGTCTTTTTGTTCAGGCAACAAGTCGATGATTGGGTAAGGCGTTTTCCCATTCAATTCTGATGAATGCGCGTCTTCCAATCCCATAATGTTACGGGCAAATTCAACTGAAGCCAATTGCATACCTAAGCAAATTCCGAAAAACGGCACGTTGTTTTCGCGCGCGTATTGCGAAGCGACGATTTTTCCTTCAACGCCGCGATCGCCAAATCCGCCTGGCACTAGGATGCCGTCGACCTTGCTTAAAATTTCAGCAACATTTTCAGCATTGACGTGCTCCGCGTTGATCCAATCCACTTCGATTTCAGCATCGTGGGCAAACCCAGCGTGTTTCAACGCTTCAACAACTGAAATGTAGGCATCTTGAAGTTCTACGTATTTCCCGACAAGGCCAATGCGCACAGTTTTCGACAACGATTTCACTTTGTCGACCAATGCGATCAATTCCGTCATGTCCGCTTCCGGCGCTTTGATGCCGAAGTGGTCAAGAACGATTTGGTCCATATGCTGCTCTTTCAAACGAAGCGGCATTTCGTAAATCACGTCAACATCGCGTGATTCGATAACTTCTTCCGACTTGATGTCGCAGAACAAGGCAATTTTGTCTTTCATGTCTTGCGGCACTTCGTGTTCTGTACGTACGACAATCAGGTTCGGCTGAATGCCAAGGCTGCGTAATTCTTTCACGCTGTGCTGAGTCGGTTTGGTTTTCATTTCTTTGGCTGCGCCTAAGTAAGGAATCAACGTACAGTGGATGTACATCACGTGTTCGCGGCCTAAATCTGATTTCATTTGGCGAATGGCTTCTAAAAATGGCAGCGACTCGATGTCGCCGACCGTTCCGCCGATTTCCGTAATCACAACGTCCGCTTTCGCTGTTTTCGCAGCGCGCAGCAACCGTTCTTTGATTTCATTCGTAATGTGCGGAATAACTTGGACCGTTCCACCCAAATAATCGCCACGGCGTTCTTTTTGAATTACCGTCGAATAGACTTTCCCCGTCGTCACATTCGAGTATTTATTCAAATTGATGTCGATAAAGCGCTCGTAATGCCCAAGATCCAAATCCGTTTCCGCGCCGTCTTCCGTTACAAAAACTTCTCCGTGCTGGTACGGGCTCATTGTTCCTGGGTCAATGTTGATGTAAGGATCGAATTTCTGGATGGTCACGCTCAACCCTCTGTTTTTCAATAAACGCCCTAGTGAAGCGGCTGTAATTCCTTTGCCGAGTGAAGATACAACGCCACCGGTTACAAAAATATACTTTGTCATGCTTGCTTCCTCCTCGTGATTAAAAAAATAAAAAGCGCCCCTCCTGCTGCATGCAGAGGGAGCGCGTAAACTGTACGAATCATTTCTCCTGATTTTAAGGAGCCCAATAAAATCTTATCCAGTTCAGCTCCAGAAGTCAAGGTAAATAAATAGTCAGATTACTTTAGGTCTTCTTCATCTTCGTCTTCGTCGATGATGTTGCCATCCATGTCTTCAACCAGAACATCGACGTCCACTTCATCTTCGTCGTCTTCTACGTCAAAGTCGAGAACTTCAACTTCTTCCGGCAATTTGATTTCTTCGTCTTCTTCGTCTTCATCTTCGTCAGTTGGGATGCCAAGATCAATTGTGATGCCGCCATCCTCATCCTCATCTTCGTCATCTTCTTCATCAAAATCGTCAAATTCCAATTCATCTTCCAACTCAAGATCCATGTCATCGAAATCGTCGTCATCCGACGTTTTCGCTTTTTTCTTGCGTGCTTTAACGGTTGGAGCCGATTCTTCTTCGATCTGTTCTACAGGATACCATTCGCGAAGTCCCCAACGGTTTTCTCCTAAAATTAAAAAGCGGCCATCAATGTTGAGGTCCGTATAAAACTGAACTAAGCGCTCTTTCATTTCTTCTTGAGACCAGTCAAGCAAGTTTGCGATTTCTGCCACTAGTTCAGCATACGTTTTTGTTTCATGTGTTTCTTCGAGCATTGCATATGTCAAGTCAACGAATGACTCTTCTATTAGTTCTTCTTTCGATAATTCACGGATTTTCATATGTGCACGTCCCTTCTTCTCTTAACTTAATTCATTATATACAAAGTGTTAGCCCTACGCTAGCGTGTTTTCTTTTTTCTACTGCTTAACTGCGTCCAGCCAAAATAAAACAGGTAAAAAGACAAAACTAAAAAAGGAATGGAACCAAGTGCTTTTCCATATAAAAAGACAATGGAAGCAATGCAGAGAATAAATATTATGTAGTGGATCATCTTGGGCATGGAACATCATCCTCCGCTTGTCTGCAGTCAACTTTCTTTTATTATACCGAAGATAGCTGGCCATTACGACCGGCTGAGTTCGGTTAGAGAAGAAATTAATTGGTTTGCGGGTTTTCTTCTTTTTTTAAAAATATTTTCTTTTCGTCAAATAAATTATACTTTTTATCCCTTATAGCAGAGAATTTTCGCTATGCGTGCGTATTTTCTCCTGACCGTGCATATTTCTCACCGAGCGTGCGTATTTTTCGCCGAGCGTGCATATTTCTCGCTGAGCGTGCGTATTTCTCGCCGAACGTGCGTATTTTCTCCTGAGCGTGCGTATTTTCTCCTGACCGTGCATATTTCTCGCCGAGCGTGCGTATTTTCTCCTGAGCGTGCGTATTTTCTCCTGACCGTGCATATTTCTCACCGAGCGTGCGTATTTTCTCCTGAGCGTGCATATCTTTCGCTGAGCGTGCGTATTTCTCGCCGAGCGTGCGTATTTTCTCCTGAGCGTGCGTATTTCTCGCCATAAGGAAATGCGCAAAACCGTTTTTCAACGAATTTTGCGCATTCTGTCTTCATGTCGGAGCAAGATGTGACCGCTCCAGCTTTTCCTTACATGTTTCGGCGATATTGCCCGCCTACTTCGTATAAAGCTTGCGTGATTTGGCCAAGGCTTGCCACTTTTACGGTTTCCATCAATTCTTCGAAGATGTTGCCGCCAGTTTTAGCCACTTGCTTCAAGCGCTCCAACGCATCTTCGGAATTGTTGCGTGCTTGGAAAGCAAGCAAGTTGTTGATTTGCGTTTCTTTTTCTTCCGTTGTCGCACGGGCGATTTCCATAGCGTTGATGTCGTCATCGCTCTGCGGGTTCGGATTCAAATACGTGTTGACGCCGATAATCGGCAGTTCGCCCGTATGTTTTTTCATTTCGTAGAACATGGATTCTTCCTGGATTTTTCCGCGCTGGTATTGCGTTTCCATCGCGCCAAGAACGCCTCCGCGGTCGTTAATGCGGTCAAATTCAGCCAACACCGCTTCTTCGACAAGCTGCGTCATTTCTTCAACGATGAACGCGCCTTGCAGCGGGTTTTCGTTTTTCGACAAGCCGTGCTCTTTTGTGATGATCATTTGGATCGCCATCGCACGGCGCACGGATTCTTCCGTCGGCGTTGTGATCGCTTCGTCGTAAGCATTTGTGTGAAGCGAGTTGCAGTTGTCCTGCAGCGCCATCAATGCTTGCAGCGTTGTGCGGATATCGTTGAAATCGATTTCCTGTGCGTGCAGGCTGCGGCCTGACGTTTGCACGTGGTATTTCAATTTTTGGCTGCGTTCGTTTGCGCCGTATTTATCGCGCATAACGATTGCCCAGATGCGTCGAGCCACGCGGCCAATCACCGTATATTCCGGATCCAAGCCGTTTGAGAAGAAGAACGACAAGTTCGGTGCGAAATCGTCAATGTTCATGCCGCGGCTCAAGTAATACTCCACATAGGTGAAGCCGTTTGACAACGTAAACGCCAATTGCGAAATCGGATTCGCACCCGCTTCAGCAATATGGTAGCCCGAAATCGAAACTGAATAGTAGTTGCGCACTTTGTGGTCGATAAAGTATTGCTGAATATCGCCCATCATGCGCAGCGCAAATTCAGTCGAGAAGATGCATGTGTTTTGCCCTTGGTCTTCTTTCAAAATATCCGCTTGAACCGTTCCGCGCACCACTTGCAAAGTGCCTTCACGGACTTCTGTGAATTCTTCAAGCGTCAGCGTGCGGCCAAGGCGTTCTTCATTCACCTTCACTTGCTGATCGATTGCTGTGTTCATGAACATTGCCAAAATGATCGGTGCTGGCCCGTTAATCGTCATCGATACCGATGTCGACGGCGCACACAAATCAAAGCCGGCGTACAATTTCTTCATATCGTCCAGCGTACAGATGGAAACGCCTGACTCGCCGACTTTTCCGTAAATGTCCGGGCGGTGATCCGGATCTTCGCCGTAAAGCGTTACCGAGTCGAACGCCGTCGATAAGCGTTTGGCGTCGTCGTCTTTTGATAGGTAATGGAAGCGTTTATTCGTCCGTTCCGGTGTTCCTTCCCCTGCAAACTGGCGTTTCGGATCTTCCCCTTCGCGTTTGAACGGAAATACCCCAGCCGTATAAGGGAATGAACCTGGAATATTTTCCAAATAAACCCATTTGATAATTTCGCCGTAATCCTGAAATTTCGGCAACGCCACTTTTGGCACTTTGATGCCTGATAGGCTTTCGGTGCGCAAAATCGTCCGAAGTTCTTTGTCGCGTACGCGTGTGACGAATTCATCGCCAGCGTATGCTTCTTGCATCGCTTTCCAGTTGTCCAAAATCCGTTTCGACTCAACGGTCAATTCATCGCGGACGCCGTTTGCCAACGATTCAAGCGATGCTACGAGTGCATCGTCCGGCGCTTTTTCTTTGACGGCTTCGATTGCGCCTTCAAGTTGGAACAAGCGGCGGGCAAATTGGGATTGCTCTTGCGTTTTTGCGTGGTAGCCGCGGACTGCGTCAGTAATTTCCCGCAGGTAATAGCGGCGGTCATTTGGAATGATCAAATTTTCTTTTTGTGTTTTTGCAAATTTTTCGTAATCGGTCTGCCAATCAGTGTCACATTTCGCGTTGACGGTCGCAACCAAAGCGGCAAACAACGCGTTTGTGCCTTTATCGTTAAACTGGCTGGCAATGGTGCCGTATACCGGCATGCTGTCTATTTCCTGGTCCCACAGTTCGCGGCTGCGCTGGTATTGCTTTTGCACTTGGCGCAGTGCATCTTCTGAACCCTTGCGCTCGAATTTATTGATGACAATCAAATCGGCGTAATCGATCATGTCGATTTTTTCAAGCTGTGAAGGCGCACCGAATTCGCTCGTCATGACGTACATCGAAACGTCCGAGAAGTTTGCGATTTCCGCATCTCCTTGGCCGATTCCGCTTGTTTCCACGACGATCAAGTCGAAGTCAGCCGCTCTCACGACATCCAAGACATCGCCTAACGCGCTTGAAATTTCCGTACGGGAACCACGAGTTGCTAAACTTCTCATGAATACGCGCTTGTTGAAAATCGCGTTCATGCGGATGCGGTCGCCCAGAAGCGCGCCGCCCGTTTTTTGTTTCGTCGGGTCAATTGACAGCACCGCGATTTTTTTGTCCGGAAGTTCCGATAAAAAGCGGCGGATCAACTCGTCCGTAAGCGAACTTTTTCCCGCTCCGCCTGTGCCGGTAATTCCCAGCACTGGCGTATTGTTGCTTTTCGCGCGAACCGCGTTCAGCAATTCTTCCACGTTTGTATCGCGTGTATGCGCTTCTTCAACAGCCGTAATGACGTTTGCCAGCACTACCGGATTTTCCGTCGATAAATTGTCCGGAATCTGGTTCGGTTTAACCGTCGAGAAATCACTTTCTTCCACGATTTCCTGAATCATGCCTTGAAGCCCTTTTTTACGTCCGTCTTCTGGAGAAAAAATGCCGGCAATGCCGTAAGCTTCCAGTTCTTCGATTTCACGCGGCAAAATGACACCGCCGCCGCCGCCGTAAATGCGGATATGGCCAGCGCCTTTTTCCTGCAGCAGGTCGTGCATGTATTTGAAATACTCCACATGTCCGCCTTGGTAAGAAGAAATCGCAATGCCTTGCACGTCTTCTTGAATGGCCGCGTTCACCACTTCTTCAACCGAGCGGTTATGGCCGAGGTGAATCACTTCGACACCCGCACTTTGCAAAATGCGGCGCATAATGTTGATCGATGCATCGTGGCCGTCAAAAAGGCTTGATGCCGTAACAAACCGGATGTGGTTTTTCGGCTTATAAGTTGTTGCTTCTTGTATTGTCGCCATTATTTATTAAGCCCCCTGTATCGAGATTTTTTCTCCTGCCATCCCTCGCAAAAGAAATTGAGTTTGCATAGCAATAAATTCTTGAATGGTGAAATCGCGGAGCGCCCAGCGCCGAAACGCCCACATTTGCCCTTGGACGAATAAATGATGGGACGCGAGAACGATTTCTTTTGGCGAAAGTGTTAATTCGCCGCTTTCCACACATTCCGTCAGCAAGCGTTCAAACAGCGACACCATTTCCAATTCTTTTTTCAATACGTATTGCAGCGCGTCTTTCGGCAGCGACTTGGATTCCTGATACATGACAACGTATTCGTCCTGCATGTCATCGATCAAGCCGTAATAATGCTCGAGCGCTGTAACCAATACTTCCAACGAACCTTTTTCAATGTCGAGTGAATCCAGGCGCACGTGGACTTCATCGTAAATCGAGTCACAGACCAGATACAGCACATCTTCTTTTGTACGGATGTACTCGTACAGCGTGCCGATGCTGAAGCCGGCTGCTTTTGCGATTTCCCGTGTCGTCGTCCGGTGAAAGCCTTTTTGTTTAAAAAGCGTGACAGCACCGCGGATCATCTGCGCACGGCGCTTCTCGATCAGGCTTTCGTCTTTTACGGAGGACTGTATTTCACGCTTTTTATTCATCGCCATTACCTCCGGTTATTTAGTGACCATACGGGAAATAACGAGACGTTGGATTTCCTGTGTGCCTTCATAGATTTGCGTAATTTTCGCGTCGCGCATAAAACGTTCCACTGGGTAATCTTTCGTGTAGCCATATCCGCCAAATACTTGAACCGCTTCAACGGTCACTTTCATCGCTGTATCGCCAGCCATCAATTTCGCCATTGCCGACTCTTTGCTGTAAGACAATTTGTTTGATTCCAGCCAAGCAGCTTGGTAAGTCAACAGACGTGAAGCTTCGATCGACGTCGCCATGTCAGCCAATTTGAACGAAACGCCTTGGTTTGCCGCAATCGGCTTGCCGAATTGCTCGCGCTCTTTTGCGTAGTTGACTGCAGCGTCCATTGCGCCTTGTGCAATTCCGACCGCTTGAGCAGCAATTCCGTTGCGTCCGCCATCAAGCGTCTGCATTGCGATTTTAAAGCCTTGGCCAAGTTCGCCAAGCATGTTTTCTTTAGGCACGCGGCAGTTGTCGAAAATGATTTCAGTTGTCGGGCTCGAACGAATGCCGAGTTTCTTCTCTTTTTTGCCGACCGAAAATCCTTCAAAATCTTTTTCAACAATAAAAGCAGTCGTCCCTTTATGTTTTGATTCTGGATCCGTAACTGCGAATACCACATAAATATCGGCAATGCCGCCGTTTGTGATGAAGATTTTCGACCCGTTCAAGATGTAAGCGTCGCCGTCTTCTTTCGCAGTCGTTCTCATGCCGCCTGCGTCAGAACCGGATTGCGGCTCTGTTAAGCCGTATGCGCCGATTTTTGTTCCTTCAGCCATCGGGCGAAGGTATTTTTGCTTCTGTTCTTCCGTACCGAATGTGTAAACCGGCCATCCAGCAAGTGAAGTATGGGCTGAAAGCGTAACGCCTGTTGATGCGCAAACGCGTGACAATTCTTCCACTGCGATGCAGTATGCCAAGTAGTCAGAACCGATGCCGCCGTACTCTTCCGGCCAAGGAATCCCGGTAAGGCCAAGTTCAGCCATTTTGTCGAAAATTTCGCGGTCAAAGCGTTCTTCTTCGTCGCGTTCTTCTGCTGTCGGCCCTACTTCGTTTTCTGCGAAGTCGCGCACCATTTTGCGGATCATTTCGTGTTCTTCAGATAGTTGAAAGTTCATTGTCTAATTCCTCCATTAGTTTTGGATATGTTATATTCCAATTTGAAGAAATCGCTCCAGGCGGACGCTTTCCGCGGCAAAAACGTTGCTCCTGCATCGCTGCGCTGCTTCGTCGCAAACAAGTTGAACAAAATGCTTTTGTCCAACTTGTTCGCCGCCTTCCGCTATTTCTTCTAGTTATCGTTTAGTTTATTGTTCATGTAAGCCTCAGACTGCTGTTAGCTCCAATAAATTTATTACTTTAGTAATTGCTTGCTAATAACAATTCGCTGTATTTCGCTTGTGCCTTCGTAAATTTCAGTGATTTTCGCATCCCGGAACAAGCGCTCAACCGGGTAATCTTCGGTGTAGCCATAGCCGCCGTAGACTTGGACCGCTTCGATCGTGATGTCCATCGCCGCTTTTGACGCAAACAATTTTGCAATGGATGCTTCTTTGTTGCAGTCTTTGCCTTGTGCGTACAAATCTGCTGCGTTGTAAACGAGCAGTTTCGCCGCTTCTACTTGAGTCGCCATGTCTGCTAATTTAAAGCCGATGCCTTGCTGAGCAGCGATGGGTTTGCCAAATTGCTCGCGCTCTTTTGCGTAAGCCACTGCATATTCATAAGCGGCTTCTGCAATGCCAAGCGCTTGCGCTGCAATGCCGATGCGGCCGACGTTCAAGTTGGCCATCGCGATGCTGAAGCCTTTATTTTCCTCGCCGAGCAAGTTTTCAGCCGGCACATGCATGTTGTCGAACGTCAATTGGACGGTGCGCGAACCGTGAAGGCCCATCTTCTTTTCATCTTTCCCAATGATCAAGCCAGGGTAATCTTTTTCTACAATAAAGGCCGAAATGCCGCGCGAACCTGCTTCCGGCTTTGTCGATGCGAATACGATGTATGTATCAGCTTCGCCGCCATTGGTAATAAAAACTTTTGAACCGTTAATAACATAATGGTCGCCGTTTTTAACCGCTTTCGTCTTTAAACTTGCCGCATCTGATCCAGCAGAAGGCTCGGTCAAAGCAAATGCGCCCAAGTATTCGCCCGATGCCAATTTCGGAATGTATTTTTCAATTTGCTGCTCGGTCCCAAAATTCAAGATCGGGTTTGTGCCGACCGATGTGTGGACCGATAAAATAACGCCGATGACTGCGCTCGCTTTTGACAATTCATGGATGGCGCTAATGTACGAAGTGAAATCCATTTCGGAGCCGCCGTATTTTTCGGGAGCGGTAATGCCCATCAACCCAAGGTCAGCCATTTTCTTTAAGATTTCCCGCGGGAATTCCCCTGCTTCCATCCGGTCGATAAATGGTGTAATTTCTTCTCTTGCAAAGTTGCGCACCATATCGCGCATCATAATCTGTTCTTCTGTGAATCGCAAATCCATTGCGGTTCCTCCTAAATATTAAGTGTATTCGTAGAATCCGCGTCCGGTTTTTTTGCCAAGCCATCCAGCCTTTACGTACTGGCGCAAGAGTGGGCTTGGCCGGTATTTGCTGTCGCCAAAACCGTCATGCAGCACTTCCATGATGTACAGGCACGTATCCAAGCCAATAAAATCAGCAAGTTGCAGCGGCCCCATCGGGTGGTTCATGCCGAGGCGCATAATGTCGTCAATGGCTTCTTTTGTTGCTACGCCTTCTTGAAGCGTGAAAATCGCTTCGTTGATCATCGGCATCAAAATCCGATTTGAAACAAATCCTGGGAAGTCGTTGCATTCGACCGGTGTTTTCGATAATTTCAAGGTCATTTCTTCAACAGTTTTGTATACTTCGTCCGTTGTAGCAAGGCCGCGGATGATTTCAACCAGTTTCATGACCGGAACCGGATTCATGAAATGCATGCCGATCACTTGTTCCGGACGGTTGGTCACTGCCGCGATTTCCGTGATTGGAAGTGATGAAGTGTTGGACGCTAAAATTGCATGTTTCGGCGCAACTTCATCGAGTGTTTTGAAAATGCTGTGTTTGATTTCCATGTTTTCAACCGCTGCTTCGATGACGATGTCCGCATCATGCGCATCGTTCAAATCAAGGGAAGAAGAAATGCGGCTCAATACCGCCGTTTTTTCTTCTTCTGTCATGCGGCCTTTTTCAACGTTGCGGGATAAGTTCTTCGTAATGTTGCCGATTCCTCGGTCGTATGCTTCTTGTTTCATATCGTTCAGTTTCACGTTAAACCCTGCTTGCGCACACACTTGTGCAATGCCGGAACCCATTTGGCCGGCGCCAATTACCATTACGTTTTGAATCGCCATTGTCAGTTTGCCTCCTGTTTTGGAACTTCGATCATGATTGCATCGCCTTGGCCGCCGCCTGAGCAAATGGCCGCGATGCCAACGCCGCCTCCGCGGCGCTTTAATTCATAAGCAAGCGTCAAAATGATGCGTGCGCCGCTTGCACCGATCGGGTGGCCAAGTGCGACCGAACCGCCGTTGACGTTCACTTTTTCAGCATCAAGTTTGGCAATTTGTGAACTCGCTAGCGCCACTGCTGCAAATGCTTCATTGATTTCCACCAAATCGACATCATCCAGCGTTTTGCCGGTTTTCTTCAATAGTTCATTGATGACAATTCCGGGTGTTTCCGGGAACCGGTGCGGGTCAATGGCCACTTCAGTATGCGCCAAAATATGTGCAAGCGGCTGTTTGCCTTCTTTTTCTGCGCGCTCTTCGCTCATCAAGACCAGCGCCACCGCTCCGTCATTGATGCCAGGCGCGTTGCCGGCTGTGATGGTACCATCTTTGCCGAAGGCCGGTTTTAATTTTGCCAATGCTTCGATTGTTGAATTGGCACGTGGGGCTTCGTCAAAATCAACTGTAATCGGATCGCCTTTTTTTTGCGGGATTTCGATCGGTGCGATTTCTTCAGCGAACAATTCTTTTGCTGCAATCGCACGCTCATGAGAACGGGCAGACCATTCGTCTTGCGCTTCACGCGTCAACGCAAAAGCTTCTGCTGTCGAGTTGCCGTAAGTTCCCATATGGACGCGGTCCGGGTGGAAGGAACAAGACAAGCCGTCGTGGACCATGCCGTCGATCACTTGAGCATCTCCCATGCGCAATCCCCATCTGCCTTTCGGCAAGTAGTAAGGTGCGTTTGACATCGATTCCATGCCGCCAGCGACGATCACTTCTTCATCGCCAAGCCGAATGATTTGGTCCGCAAGTGTCACGCTGCGCATACCGGATGCACAAACTTTATTGATTGTTTCCGATTTAACGTTGTAAGGGATTCCCGCTTTTTTAGCCGCTTGCCGTGAAGGGATTTGTCCTTGGCCTGCTTGCAAAACGTTCCCCATAATGACTTCTTGAATTTCTTCCGGCTGAACGCCCGCGCGGTTCATTGCTTCTTTGATCGCGACGGCTCCAAGCTCACTTGCTGTCAATGTGCTAAGGTTGCCTCCAAATTTACCGAATGCTGTACGTGCCCCATCAAGAATAACTGTTTTTGCCATGATCTTTTTTCCTCCCTTTTTTGTAAACGGTTACAGTGGTTAATAAAAAAATATTGAGGTTTAAGAAGAATTAAATTTTGGTGTCGTTATTCCACAAAACATTGCTCCAGTTTCTGCATCGCTTCGCTAGCTTCGAAACATGAAAGGGCGTTGCATCGCTTCGCTAGCTTCGAGGCAAATCATTCTGGCGCCATTTCTTGGCGCCAGAATGATTGACTGAACGCTCGCTCGGTTTTAAACCAAATTAAAAGGGAGCGCTATACTCCCTTTTAATTTTTTACTCTATAGGTGAATCTTAACCAATTTTCGGGCTTTTTGCAATTTTTATTTCTTACTGCACGATTGCTGGCTCGAGTTCAGGGGATGAATTGCCGATTACGGCCATTTCCAAGAGCTCGGCCACATCGTATGTGCCGACTGTTTCTTCGACTTCTTTCGCTTTCGTTCCGTCTGACAGCATCGTCAAGCAGTACGGGCATCCGGAAGAGATGATTGTCGGGTTCACTTCAAGCGCTTGTTCTGTGCGCGCTACGTTGATGCGGTGGCCTTTGTCTTCTTCCATCCACATCAAGCCGCCGCCTGCTCCACAGCACATGCCGTCTTGGCGATTGCGGACCATTTCGACCAATTCTACGCCTTCGATTGATTTCAAAATCTCGCGCGGCGCATCGTATACGTCGTTGTAGCGGCCAAGGTAGCAAGAATCATGGAACGTAATTTTTTCATTGACCGGGAATTGCGGTTTTAAACGGCCTTCTTGGACCAGTTCAAACAGCATTTCCGTATGGTGGTAAACTTCCGCTTTAAATCCGAAGTCCGGGTATTCGTTTTTGAAAATGTTGTACGCATGCGGGTCAATCGTAACGATTTTCGTGATGCCCGCTTTTTCGAATTCTTGGATATTCGCAGTTGCCAGTTCTTGGAACAAGAATTCATTTCCTAAGCGGCGCGGCGTATCTCCTGAGTTCTTTTCTTTGTTGCCGAGAATCGCGAATTTGACGCCTGCTTCGTTCATCAAACGGGCAAATGACAACGCAATTTTTTGAGAGCGGCTGTCGAATGAACCCATCGATCCAACCCAGAACAAAAATTCAAATTCTTCTTTTGCTTTGTTCATTTCTTTTACTGTTGGAATGGAAATGTCTGGACGTGCATCTCTCCAGTTTTCTTTTTCTTTGCGGTTAAGGCCCCAAGGGTTGCCTTGTTTTTCGATGTTGGTCATCGCACGCTGAGCGTCTTTGTCCATTTTCCCTTCCGTCATTACAAGGTAACGGCGAAGGTCGATGATTTTGTCAACGTGCTCGTTCATTACCGGACATTGGTCTTCACAGTTGCGGCAAGTTGTACATGCCCAAATCTCTTCTTCTGTGATAACGTCGCCGATCAAGCTCGGGCTGTAAAGTTCATCGATTGAGATGCCTTCAGCGCCTGCAGCCATTGCCAGCTGATTGCCTTTTGAATTATTGAATGCCAAAGCCGGCACCCATGGTTTTTGGCGAGTCGTAACTGCGCCGGTGTTTGTTAAGTTGTCGCGCAGTTTCGTAATCAAATCCATCGGCGAAAGCATTTTGCCGGTTCCCGTTGCCGGGCACATATTTGTACAGCGTCCGCATTCTACGCATGCATAGAAGTCGATCATCTGCGCTTGATTGAAATCGGTGATTTTCCCAACGCCGAACGATGGAACGGCATCTTCGTCTTCTTCGTCTTCCATTTCTTCAAAATTGATCGGCTTTAAGCGGCCGACATGGTCGACGCGGTGGAACCACGTGTTGACTGGCCCAAAGATCAAATGCGCGTGCTTGGATTGCGGCACGTACACCAAGAAAGTTAGTAGGAACAATAAATGCGCCCACCACATTACGTAAAAAATAGCAGCGGCAGCGGTTTCTGGAAGCCCAGAGAACAACGTTGCGAATAATGATGCAACCGGTTCAGTCCAAGCTGTTTCATGTCCTTGCCAAATCATGCCTGCGCCGTTTCCGATCAAAACGGAAACCATTAAACCACCAATGAAAATCAGCACAAGGCCTGATTTCCAGCCGCGTTTTAAGCGGACCAGTTTTTCAATGTAACGTCTGTAGAACGCCCACACCACAGCCACCAAAATTGTCAGCGTAACGATTTCCTGGAAAAACGTAAACGCCGGGTAAAGCGGCCCTAGTGGAAGATGCGCTCCTGGCACCAATCCTTTGATGATAAAATCAATGGCGCTCGCCTGCACAAGTAAAAATCCGTAGAAGAACATGACGTGGATCGTTCCGCTCTTCTTGTCTTTCATCAATTTTTTCTGGCCAAAGACGTTGACCATTACTTTCCGCAAGCGCTCGTTGAAGTTTTCCTCAAACTCCACTTTCTTGCCGAGCTTGATAAAGTCGTACCTGGTCTTCAGCAAATAAAGAAACAGGAAAACTGCATATGCAGTTATTGCCAAAAATAACACCCAGTTTGCTATGAGCAATGGCTCCATGTGGTAATCCCCCTTGTGGTATGTGTATTCTAAAAAATTCCTGAAATTGTTTCCTGCGGACTATGTTTAAGTATAATAAATCTGCTCTCATCATAAAATATGAATGAGCATTCAGTCAATAGGAAATTTGAAAGGGTTTTCATCTATTCAAAAGCAATTTCACGCTTTCGTCAAGAGTTAGTTATGAATTACTAGACCACTCAAACGGATAATGTGATTTTTCAACATCTAACATGCCATCTTTAAGCAATCTGGAGAAGAAGTGACAGTTGTGTGCGGACTCCACTACTCAATAAAAAAACACCACCCGAAAGTGGTGTTTACCGTAAAGGAATAAAAAACTCACCGAAATGATTTTTCATTTCGTCTATCTTCTCTTCTCGTCCGCCGATCAGCACGCACGTCGACGGCCCGCCGGAAACAAAAACATCAATCGCAGGCAATGCTTCGATGGTTTTACCAAGCAACCTTTCCGCTTCAATCGCAATGCCTTTTGAACCGACCGGCCAGACGCGTTCGATCAATCCCGATTCCTGTGCTTGCTGAATTTTTTTCAGATCTGCGATTTGTTCTTTTTTCTCAATAACCTCTTGTCCGGCGAGCGGCATGCCATACACAAACCATTCGAGCGGTTCCGCAACCCGGTCTCGAATCCGTTTCCCCATCATCGTCACCGCCACTCCGGATTGCATCGTCTCCATATTCGTCTCTGAACTGCCCGCCAATTGAATCGAAGTCAATCCAATCTCCGAAAACAATTCTTCAATTCCTGCCACATAGCGCGCCCATTGTGTTTCGCCGCTAAAATTATGGAGCAGCACGGCAGCCGGTTCGCTGCCAGCCGCCCATTGTTCCAACAGCGCAACACGCGCAGCAAATTTCGCGGTCATTTCATCCGATGCTTGGACCGCATCCAGCGGCTTTTCACCGATGGCTGCTGAATTATCGGAAGTAACGACCCACTCTCCCAGAGTTAATTCATGGCGCATTATTTCACCCGCTCCCTGAAACGTGCTGCCATAAATGGCATGACGAGCCGGGCGCCGAGCGCGTTAATCGATGCGGCAAGCAGAAGCCCTGGAACCGTTGCGTAGAAAAAGGCCGGCGACAGCAAGAAGTAAAAAGGAATCGCGGCAACAACACCGTTGCCAATAATAAACGCTGGCCATTTCCAAACGCTCCGCCCCTGTTGATGCAATTTCGCAAAAAGCCAGACGACCAGCCACATTTCCAGTGCAACAATTACGTGCAGCGGCCCAAGCGGAAAACCGCCGATCAACGCTGAGACAATATGGCCAAGAGCTGCAATCACACCAGCAAGCGGCGCTGAAAAAAACAGCACGGCTACGAGCGCCGGCATGGCGTCGAGCGCAATGGAAGTGACGCCGAGCGGAATTTTAATCATGCCGCCGACAGCCGACAAACTGATGAACATTGCCGCCAAAGCCAGTTTCTTAGTATCCATCAGTCTTTTTGCGCTGAGCGCCCGCTGTTTTTAAAGACGATGGCGCTGCGGACGTATTCGTTGTCGGGGACGCCCGTACGTGAATTGGCAACGCGCGCAGCCACGAATAAATAATCGGACAACCGGTTCAAATAGCGCTGCACGACTTGCGGAAACACTTCGCCCGATTTCATTAACGTGACCGTTTGGCGCTCTGCCCGACGCGTGACGGTGCGCGCAATGTGCAATGTCGCTGCAGCCGGTGATCCGCCCGGCAAGATAAAGCGCTCCAAAAGCGGCGGTTCTTCCATCAATTCATCCATCCGTTTTTCCAACACTTCAACCGGTTCATCAGTCATTTTAAATTTTGGCGTGTTGCGGACATCCGCCAAGTCGCCGCCACAATCAAATAATTCGTTTTGAATGGCTTCCAAATCCACAAGGATATCCGCAAATTTTACCGGGTCCAATTCCGTCATCGCTTTGCCGATAAATGAATTCACTTCGTCAATCGTCCCGTATGCTTCAATGCGCGGCGCATCTTTATCAGCGCGCGCCCCAATTAAACTTGTCTGCCCTTTATCGCCGGTCTTCGTGTACATTTTCAATGCCTTCATCCCCTTTTAAAAGTTCCGGTATCCCGTACCAGATTCGAGTCACGCTCGCCGCCTGTTTGAATAACCATTGATACAGCCTGCCGACCGTATCGCGCTGCTGGCGTTCGATCGGATCAAGCGGCACAATGCCCCGGTTGATATCCGTTAAAATCCATATTTGATGAGTGTTTTCTAATACATGCGACTGAACCGCTTGCAAAATTTCGGCTTCCGCCATGCCTTCTTCCAACCGGCGCTTCACCCAATTTTCCACTCCTGCAATTACCACATGTGAAGTAGACGGCTTCGGCAGTTCGGCTTCATGCCAAACCCAGTCGCGATTTTTCAATTGTTCTTTTACAAAGTCGCGTTTGCCATTAAAGGCTCCGCCGAACACGATATGCATGCTACTCCCTCCTTAAACGCTTGGCGGTTTTGCCACACGAGCGTATGGCGCGTGCCGTGAAGCGCAAGTTGCTGCTGAAACATCGTCTGTTTCCCTCGTGCCATTAAATAACGGATCGGGCCGCCGTGCGCAACAACCGTAAATTCATATCCTGCCGGAAGCGCCAGCACGGCCCGTTCCACACGCGCTGCCATTTCCGCTAAACTTTCGCCAGCAGGAGGCGAATACGAATACGGATCATCAATCCACTTTCGATACGCGTTGTCTTGTTCAAGCTGCGCGTATGTTTTTTGTTCCCATTCACCGAAATGGCATTCTCGAAAATCGGCATTTGCCTGGTAGCAGGCATTCGGAAACAGCCGTTTTGCCGTTTGCCGGCAGCGCAGCAAATCACTGCCCCACACTTCCGCAACGTCAGGAAACACTTTTGCCTCAAACTCCAACACCGGTTCATCCGTCCAGCCGATATACTGTTTCAACTTATTCCCGCGCGTCGGTGCGTGGCGAATCAAATGAAGAATAAAAGCGTCGTCCATAACAGCAGCTCCGTCCCTTCTACGTAAGCTCCGAACAAATCACCGGTCATCCCGCCGAAATTCCGCAAGCACCACTGGCGATACGCTTTAAATGACGCCAAAAGCATTCCGATCAAAGCGAGTGATACTCCCCAGCTTGCTCCGACTCCTAATAAAACCAAAACGGCTGCTAAATAGCCTATGCTCACTAAGAAAAGAAGCTTTCGATTCGACCGTTTTTGAAAAAAAGCCGCCAATCCGTCTTTTTTAGCGCTTTCCGTCACGCTGAATAAAAGAAGCAAGCCCGTTCTCGAAAGAATAGGAACAGCGGCAATCGCTAATAAAGAAAGATGCGGAATCGCTTCAGCTATCACGATCACTTTTCCTGCAATCGCCAAAATCAGCACCATCGCACCGAATGCACCGATTCTTGGATCTCCCATAATCTCGAGGCGCTTGGTTCGGTCCTGATAAGAAAAGTACGCATCCCCAACATCGGCCATGCCGTCCATATGCAAGCCGCCAGTCAACACAAGCGACAGCACAACGACCACAAATGCCATCAGCAATGAACTCAAATCGGTGTAATCCGACAAAACAAACACACACCCACTGATAAGGCTGCCAAACAACGCACCCAAAACCGGCAGCACGCCGTACATTGCCGTTACGTCATTCTTCTCGAGCGGCAACTCTTTTTTCACCGGAAAGACCGAGAAAAACTGAAGCACCAATAACATGCCTGTTCCTAGATGGCTCATCCGCTTTCCTCCATCATTTGTTCAATTTTGCGCCAATCGATATGCGCTTTAACATGCTCCGCCCAGCGGCTGTAGCGGTCCGGGCTCTCTTTCACTTTAGGAGTCGGCAACTTTTTCTCTGCTCGAATAGGGGCTAAAAAAGCTTGCCGGCATTCCGGGCTGTCAAAAAAGCCGTGGAGATGTGTGCCAAAAATATTGCCTTGCTGAAACCCTTCACTGCTGTCTTCATAGATAATCAGTGGATTCGATACAGCAGAAGATCTCCCGTTATGGATTTCATATCCCTCCACTTTGGCTTCTTTCCCTTGAATCTGCACGAAACCTCGGCGCCTTTTGACGAATTTTTCTTCTGTGAAAAAGGTAGCCATTTCAGGAATGAGCCCAAAACCAAGTTCCAGTTCCGCTTTCGTTCCATCAAACCCATTGGGATCCGATAACGTACTACCAATCATTTGAAACCCTCCGCACAAAGCGACAATTTGCGTATTCTTCTCTAAGGACCACAAGACTTTTTCAATGCCTTGCTGCTTCCAATAGCGCAAGTCCGCAATCGTGCTTTTCGTTCCAGGAAGAATAAGAATATCAGGGTTGCCGATTTCTCTTGCAAACTCCACCCAGCGAACCCCCACATCCGATTCGCCCAGCAACGGTTCGATATCCGTAAAATTTGAAATAAAAGGATGTTTCAATACCGCTATATCGATTGGGCAATCTGATTGTTTTCTCGTTAAAGCTGCGACGCCCAGCGAATCTTCCTGCTCGATTTCATGATCCGCCATATAAGGGATGA
This sequence comes from Planococcus sp. YIM B11945, assembly GCF_050864155.1. Lineage (NCBI taxonomy): Bacteria > Bacillati > Bacillota > Bacilli > Caryophanales > Caryophanaceae > Planococcus > Planococcus sp. YIM B11945. The sequence goes on from NZ_JBOZWR010000003.1 coordinate 669,127, forward strand.
CACCCACAACGGGCAGCTTCGTATACGATTCCAAAAAAGCGACGCCGTCTTCAAAAAGCCGAAGGTCGCCGCGGAATTTATTGATTACAATCCCTTTGACGCGTTGCGGATTTGGCATGAGAGCAAGCGTTCCGACAATGGAAGCAAAAACTCCGCCCCGTTCAATGTCGGCGACTAAAATGACGGGTACATCAGCGCGTTCCGCAACCGCCATATTGACGATTTCCCTGTCGTTCAAATTCACTTCAGCCGGGCTCCCTGCACCTTCGATGACTACATGCGTAAAATTCTTCGCTAAGTTCCCAAGCGCTTGATCAATCGCCGCCAGCCCTTTTTCGTAAAAGTTGGAGCGGTAATCCATGCCGTCCATCGTCTGAAGCTTTTTGCCGAACAGAACGATTTGAGATTTCATGCCACTTTCAGGTTTCAACAAAATAGGGTTCATGTCGACTGTGGCCACGGTACGGGCGGCTTCTGCCTGTATGCCTTGAGCTCGCCCAATTTCCTCGCCCAAAACAGTTACGTAGGAGTTGTTCGACATGTTTTGTGATTTGAACGGGGCCACTTTGACGCCATTATCGGATAAGATCCGACAAAACGCTGTGCAAATCATGCTTTTCCCGACATCAGAAGCCGTTCCTTGAATCATTACTCCCCGCATAAAATCACTTCCTTCTATACGCGATCCCGTTTTCCATTTCAATGGCTTGGCCGGCTTCTGCAGCTAACCATCTATGTATCGTTCCTAGCCATTTTTGATATGCTTCGTCACGCACAAAATCATCGAGCACTTCGTTCGAAACCACGACCAGCAAGTGTGCCTGTTGCAGCATAGCGGCTAATGTCCCCTGCAAATCCAGCCATTTTTGTTCCATGCAGCCATGGCGGGCAATACACGGATTATTCTGTTCCCAGCCTTCATACAGTTCATTCGCAAGCCAAGTTGTGGCACAATCCCATAAAATGGCGTCGCCCGATTGGATTTCCCCGACAGCGGCAGCCATATTTACCGGCTGGTCGATCGTTTTCCAGCTATGTCCACTGCGGTCCTGTTGATGGCGCAAGATGCGCGCTTTCATTTCTGCGTCTTCAGCGCGGCCGCTTGCCAAATAAATACGGCGGGCGGCACCGGACGCAAGAACGATTTGCTCAGCATATGCGCTTTTTCCGCTTCTGACGCCGCCGCTGATGAAAATCAATGCCCCTTTAGCCAATTCGCCATCTCCTTCCGAAGCTCCTTCATCTGCTCTTCGGATTTCATGCCGATCCGGAACCACTGCCCGTCCATGCCGCAAAACGATTTGGTGTGCCGAAGCACGATGCCCGCTTTCAGCATAGCCGTGAAAAACGCTTCGGATTGTTCCGGATGCGGCAGCTGGAACGTTAAAAAGTTCGCAGCAGCATTCGTCACCAAACATCCATGTTCCACTAAAAATTCCGTCATCTGTTGCCGCTCACGATTTGCCGCTCGGATTACGTTATCACGGTATTCAAATTCAGAAAAACAGCAGGCGCCAATATTCGCGGACAACGCGTTGACGTTCCAATGCGCTGCGCCTTTGGTCAATTCGCTTAACAAGGGTGCCTCGGCAATCACGTATCCGAGGCGCAATCCGGGGATTGCGTACATCTTGGTCATCGACCGGACAACAATCAAATTCGGAAATTCGGGCAAATGGGGAATAATCGATGCTTGTTCGCCAATAAAATCGATGAATGCTTCATCGACGACTAGTTCACAACCGACTTCCCGGCAACGTTGCGCGAGCTGCAGCAAGTCTTCCACACGCGCTTTCACACCCGTTGGATTGTGGGGATTGCAAATATAAAGAGCGGCACAGCCTGCAACCGCACGCGCGATTTCATCAATCGGCAAGTGCCAGCCGCTTTCCGCCGTTAACTGCACCGCCTTTATTTCGACTTGTTCTGCTTCTAGGCTTTTGCGGTATTCTGAAAAGGCAGGTTCGATCAATACCACCCGTTTGCCCCGGTACCGGCGCGCAAGCCACGTAAAAACTTCCGCCGCTCCGTTCGCTGCTGCAATTTGTTCGGCTGAAACGCTGTGGAAATTCGCCGCTGCGCTGCGAAACGGTTCTGCATCGGGATCCGGATAGCGGCCAATCAGCCCGCGCATTTCTGCCCAACTTTCTTCAATAAAAGCAGGCGGCCCGAACGGATGGACGTTTTCGCTAAAATCCAAGATGCGTTTTGGCTGTTCCATTCCCGCTTTCTCGTATAAAAGATGGGGGTTTGCCCCGTGGTCAGGTAAGTTCAAGCAAAAGCCCTCCTACTGCAAATATAATAAAAAACCAGCCAGTGGCAATATGCATATGCCGGACTGCCTCCCGGATATGGTCCGCTTCCAGTTCAACTACTTTTGTCCCCATTTTCGCCCGGTTCGACCGGATGCCTTTATATGTATTGATGCCGCCGAGTTCAACCCCCAACTGGATCGCCGTCGCCGCTTCCAGCCAGCCGCTGTTTGGGCTTGGATGTTTTTTGGCATCGCGGCGCCATTCAGAAATCCGTTTTTCGATAGGCAATGACCGTTCGTTTTTGGTCATTATTAGAATAAGCAATCCGGTGATGCGGCTTGGAATGAGATTTAAAACATCATCTATTTTGGCAGAGGCGTACCCAAAGCGTTCAAATTCCGCATTTTTGTAGCCGACCATAGAATCGCATGTATTCACCGCTTTATACAGCCACAATCCCGGAGCACCTAAAAGAAATGCCCAGAACAATGGCGCGGTGACGCCGTCGCTCGTATTTTCCGAAACCGTTTCGACCACGCCTCTGGTGATTTCGCTTTCATTCAATTGTTCCGTGTCGCGGCCGACAATCCAGGACAATTTTTGCCGCGCCTGGACCATATCTTTTTCAACAAGCGGCCGGTACACGTCTTCTGCCGCAAGGCGTAAACTTTTTTGGGCAAGGCCTGACGCAATCAAAAGCGCTTCCACAAGCATTCCGACAAGCCAATGAACCGAATAGCCGAATGAAACAATCCAATAGGCGGCCAGAAAAGCCAAGCCGGCTACAATCATCGTAAGGAAAAATCCGTTGCGAAATGCTTTCGGGCTTTTATTCAGCTTCTTCGTCAGCGTTGAAATAAGCGTCCCGAGCCAGCGCACAGGATGCGGCCATTCCGGCGGGTCTCCGATGAGCCGGTCTAAGACAAGTCCAAGGGCAATCGCCGCAATATGCGTTACCATGCCTGTTTCACGACTCGGTATTGCCGAATAGCCTGGGTAGTGCATTCAAAAACTCCGTAGCCGATCAGTTTTCCAAGTTCCGTAATCGGACCGGCATAAGGCAAATCGGCGCCTTGCTGCGTCGCTGCTACTAAACAGCTGTCCGTCGATGTGCCTGTGGCAATCGTATTTGTCAGAGGGTCCATTACCTCTTCGTTATGCAGCGCTTTCGTTTTTGCTTCCGTTGCGGTGACCATAGCCTGGATAAACGCTTCATCTGACAGGCGGCCGTTGACAAAAATCCATGTGTTGATGGTGCCAACTTGGCTTGCGCGTTCAATTGCCTTGGACACATCGACCGCATTGCCGACACCTGCCGTAATGGCAACGATCACCGAACCGAAAGTTCCTTCATATTCCCGGATGACGGCGTCTTCAGTGTGGACCGCTGTCATCATGCCCACGGTATCCGTCGCTTTAAAGCCGCGTTTGGCAATAAAGTCCGCCATTTCCCGCACACTGTCGTCAATATGATAATCATACGGCACGTGGCGATTCATAAAAGTGCGGTACCAGCCCGCCCCTGCATTGACGACTGCGGACGAAATCGTTTTTAACGGAATCGGGCTTTCGTATAACACAAATTCCGAAGAAGCAGCAAAATCATGTGCTTTGATCACAAACGGTTCAACTTGCCGTTCAATGCCCGGCAATAAAGTGATTTGCGGCTTTGGCAGTTCCGGATGGGGATGGTTGCTGACCCTTGTTTTGTAAACGGCTTCGATGTCTTGTTCTCGGACCACTTCATGCGGCTCGCCCATTCGTTCGACGCGGCCATGATCCAGCAGCAAAAGCTCATCGCAATACATCGCAGCGAGGTTGATGTCATGAAAAATCGATACGATGGTCAATTCTTTATCGATGGCTTGTTTTTTGATGGTATCAAGCAGTTCTTTTTGGTGATTGATGTCCAAATGGTTCGTCGGTTCATCGAGCAGCAAAATCGAAGCGTCTTGTGCCAGCGCCTGTGCCACAAAAACGCGCTGCTGCTCGCCTCCAGACATGCGGTCGATCAGCGTGTGTTCATATTGCTCGATATCCATCAATTCCATCGCTTCTTTGACGGCCGCTTCGTCTTCTTCTGACCACGAAGAAAACCAGCCGCTTTGGTGCGGGTAGCGGCCAAGAGAAACGGTTTCACGGACAGTATGTTCAAACGCATGGGCGTGAAGCTGCGGCAAAACGGCCATTTTGCACGCCAGTTCTTTTGGCGAAAATTCGTTGAGCGGTTTCCTGCCGATTTCTATTGTTCCGCTTTTTGGTGGCAAAATCCCGCTGATGAGTTTCATTAACGTGGATTTCCCGCTGCCGTTCGGCCCTAGAATCCCGAGCATTTGGCCTTTTCCGACCTGGAACGATACATCATTGACTATGTTTTTCTCGCCATAGCCTCCAGATAAATTGGTGATTTGCAGCATATTAAACCCTCCCTTTTCGTTGGCGGAAAAAGATTAACGCAAATACTGGCGCTCCGATAAATGCAGTGATAACGCCAATTGGCAATTCTGATGGCGAAATGATAGTCCGTGACACCAAATCACAAAGAATGAGCAATGCCGCTCCGTTAATTAACGATAATGACAGCACATGCCGATGATCAGATCCCCATAACAGCCGGGTCATATGCGGCACCACTAAGCCGACAAATCCAATAGTTCCAGAAACGGAAACTGCCGCGCCCGCCAATACCGAACCACCGATCAAAATCATCGCTTTTCTTTTTTTGACGTCGACACCGAGATGCCTCGCACGTTCTTCCCCGAACAACATGACATTCAATTCACGCCGGTTCCACCATAAAACAAATGAGCCAATCAGTACAAAAGGAGCCGCCATTTGAACATAAGGCCAGCCGCGCATTGATACACTGCCTAACAGCCAGCCGATAATCTGGCGCAGTTCTTCCCCCGATAAAGCGATCATTAACGAGATGGCCGAACCAAGAAAAGAACTGAAAATGATTCCTGTTAAAATGACGGTTTCCATTTTCATCGACCGGTCGACGAGCCGCGCAAAACCCATAACGGCAAGCATCGTCAACAGCGCGCCGATCATGCTCATGACCGGCAGTGTATACATTCCTAAAAAAGGCACTGAAATGCCGAAAAAGAGCGTCATTACGGCGCCTACTGATGCACCGGATGACACTCCTAAAGTGTAAGGGTCCGCTAACGGATTTTTCAGCAGGCCTTGGAATGCAGCCCCCGCAATCGCAAGAGAAGCGCCAACAAGACCAGCCAACACAACTCGAGGCATGCGAATATTCCATAAAATATTGGCAGCCATTTCATCCGATCCTGGATTCCATATCACTCTCGGAGAAATCGAAACCGTTCCGACCGTTACACCCAGCACCACAGCCCCACCCAAAAGCAAGAGAGAGACAATATAGGCTAGAAAGCTTTTATTCACTAAAGACCTCTGGATAAATCGCTTTTGCCATTTCCATCAAGCCATCCGTCAAACGAGGACCGGAACGGGTCACCATATCCGAGTTTACATCAAACACAGCTTTCTCTTTTACCGCTGTCACTTCGCCAAAACCGCTGCGCGAAAGAACTTTCTCAGTTGCATCCGGCGTATAGTAGCCGTACGTTGTTAAAATAACATCCGGATTTTTTTCAACAATCGCTTCTGGATCCATGCTTACCCATCCTTTAAGATCTCCCGCTACGTTTTCAGCATTGATCATCGTCAGCATTTCATCCATGAACGTGCCGCTTCCCGTAGTGTAAATCTCAGGTTCTGCCCCTACTTCCACAAAAACGGATTTTGGTTCTTTAACAGTTTTAGCCTGCTCTTCGATTTCAGCCACTTCTTCTTTCATTTCCGCAATCTCAGCCTGTGCTTCTTCTGTCGCTCCTGTGGCTTTTCCGATTGTCTCGATCGTTTCATACACTTCTTCAAAAGTTTCAGCATTATTGACCACAAAAACTTTTACGCCTGCGTCACGCAATTGCTGAAGCCCGGCATCGCCTACACCAAGACCTGACTCATGGGCCAAAACGATATCCGGTTGAAGGCTGATGATTTTTTCTACATTGAATTCTTGCCCGCCGATTTTTTCAACATCGGCCGTTTCTTCTGGGTAATTATCAAAATCGGACAAGCCGACCATTTTTTCGCCTAAGCCAAGTTCATACGCAATTTCCGTATTTGAAGGAACCATCGACACAATTGCATCCGGTTCTTCTTCAAGGACAATTTCTTCGCCTACTTCATCCGTCAACGTTACCGGAAATGCCGCTTCTGCAGCTGGTGCTTCCGTTGCTGTCTCTTTTTCTGTAGCCGGAGCTGCCTCTTCTCCGCAGCCTGCTAATAACGCCGCTGCCAGTCCTGCACTAATTCCAAATTTCCAATACTTCTTCACCATAAATGAAATCCTCCGTTTCTATAAAAAAAATCCCCCGCATTAAACCTGCGAGGGATTGAAAGGACGACATAAAAAACATGCGCATCCCGGCCTGTCCTCGCAAGCGTGTGGGTGTTTCATAAAGGCAGGTCTCCTGGCTTGTGATCAACGCTTTCTGCGCCTTCCCAAAGCGTTGCTTCAGTGGCATGTTGCAGATTGCTATCACTTACAGTGGCGGGACCGCGCCGGAATCAAACCGGCTTCCCTTTTAACTCATGTTCTTAGACATAAGCACCTTTATGATGGGCTATGAAATTTGTATTTCGCCTTTATTATACACCAAAACGATTTCTTGTCTCTTACATTTTTTCCGGTGCTGCTACGCCAACTGTTTTCAATGCATTGGCAAGCGTGATTTTCACCGCAGTAATTAAAGCGATGCGCGCACGCGTCAAGTCTTCGTTTGAAGCATCCAATACTTTATTGGCATTGTAGAAGCTGTGGAAATTGGAAGCCAGGTCTTGGATGTATGTCGTCACGCGGTGAGGCGCGCGAAGTTTTGCGGCGTCTGCGATCACTTGCGGGAAATCGCCGATTTTTTTCAAAACGTCGATTTCTTTTTCGTGCGTCAGCAAGTTCAAGTTTTCTGTCGATGGCGCAAACCCTTGCTCTTCCGCTTGGCGCAAAATCGAGCAAATGCGTGCATGGGCATATTGCGAATAGTAAACCGGGTTTTCGTTTGACTGCGAAACCGCTAAATCAAGGTCAAAGTCCATATGGGAATCGCCGGAACGCATCGCGAAGAAATAACGGACCGCGTCAAGACCGACCAATTCAACCAATTCCCGCATCGTCACAGCTTTGCCGGTACGTTTGCTCATTTTCATTTTTTCGCCGTCTTTGTAAAGCTGCACCATTTGAATGATGCTGACTTCCAAGGTTTCACGGTCATAGCCCATTGCTTGGATGGCCGCTTTCATGCGCGGAATATAGCCGTGGTGATCGGCTCCCCAAATGTTGATCAATTTGCCGAAGCCGCGGGACAACTTGTCTTCGTGATAAGCGATATCCGGCATCAAATACGTAAACGAACCGTCGTTTTTGATCAGCACGCGGTCTTTGTCATCGCCGAATGTGGTCGAACGGAACCAAGTCGCGCCTTCTTCTTCAAAAATATGGCCGTTTTCACGCAGTTTGTTCAGCGCAATTTCGATTTCGCCTTTTTCGTACAACGACGTTTCTGAGAACCATACATCAAATTCCACGCGGAAATCCGCCAAGTCTTTTTGCAATTTTGCCAGTTCCACTTTTAAGCCGTGCTGGCGGAACGCTTGGTAGCGCTCTTCATGCGTCATGTGGGCAAATTTGTCGCCGTGTTCTGCAACTAACGCTGCGGCAATGTCTTTAATATCCTGCCCGCGGTAGCCGTCTTCCGGCATGGAGTCTGGATTTCCGAGCGCTTCGAAATAACGGGCTTCGATTGATAAAGCCAAATTGTTGATTTGGTTGCCGGCATCGTTGATATAGTATTCGCGGGACACGTCATATCCTGCAAAATCAAGCACGTTGCACAACGAATCGCCAACGGAAGCTCCGCGGGCGTGTCCCAGGTGCAAGTCGCCAGTTGGATTGGCTGAAACAAACTCGACTTGAATTCGTTCCCCGCCGCCTGAAGTGCTGCGGCCATAATCTTCAATTTGCTCAAGAACGGTTTTTACAACATCCAGCAAATAATCTTTTTTGATCGTGATGTTAATAAACCCCGGGCCTGCAATATCAATCGTTTCGATATTCGCTGCGTCTTTATCCAAATTAGCGACAATCGCTTCCGCAATCGCACGCGGCGGCTTTTTCGCAAGCTTCGTCAATTGCATCGCAATATTCGTCGCATAATCGCCGTTTGTTTTGTCTTTAGGCGATTCCAATTGGACAACCACTGGTTCTGTCGTTAATTCCGCTTTTTCAATCGCTTCGCTTATGGCCATTTTTATGGCGTGCTGCACTTTTTCTACTGCATTCATTGTTTGCCCTCCGTAAATTGTATTTCCATTTCATATTCTCCAGCATGGGCAGAGCCCATCGCCAAATCATAGCGGACTTTAAACCGGGTCTCGCTGACACTTAATTCATGTGCATAGGTCGTCAGCATGAACGATCCTTGTGCATTGGTCAAATTGCCCGTCTGTTCTTTATGTAATAAAAACGGAAGCCGCATCTGCAAACCGCCGCTTCTTATGATCACCGCTTCATCGTCGCTCAGTTTCACGATTGTCCGGATTTCTAGTTCTTCCTGCTGCTCCGCATACTGCAAATAGCGCCGGTTGTTTTTCTCCGTCAACGTGCCTTCCGAACGCAACTCCATCACTTGATCGTCCACATCCGGCTGGCGGATAATCGTTGTCAGTTTAATCATCACCGATTTCTGCATGCGCTCCGCCTCCCCGTCTCTTTATAACCTTTTTATTATAGCGTGAATCCCCTGAGCTTTTCAATGAAGTTTCAAATTCACTTCCTGTGAAAAAACGGCCAAAACAAATAAACGGCCACACCTTTTGACCATTACCGGTCTGGCGCAGCCGTTTATTTCAGCTAACTTATTATCTTGTATAAGTTGTAACGAACGATGGGCGCGCAAAAATATTCGGCTGTTTGTCGATGCCGTCTTCGGTGCCTCTCTTCGCATGGGCATGGTTGTAGGCTTGTGATTGCTGCCAGTCCTTAAACGATTGCTCGTCTTTCCACAAAGTCAGGATGACATACGTATCCGAGTTCTTCGGACGCAAAACGCGGATCGCAGCAAATCCCGGTTCTTCTTCCACTTTTCCTGCCCGGTTTTTAAAACGCGATTCGAAAACTTCGCGCCCTTCTTCTGTAACCGGAATGTTATTGAACACTGCATAAAACCCGTCATTTATATCTCCGACCGCATCCAGCACTTCGTACCCTTCAAATCCTTGTACAGGCTGGCTTCCTTCCGATTCAAAAAGAATGACCGATTCTTCGCCGTTCATCAAGTAAATCAGCCGCGAGTTCGGCAAGGCAGCGAGAATCGCTACGCCTTGGTCTCGATGTCCTATCCATTTATACAATTCCATTGCGAGCACCTCTTCCAATTATGTATTCCACTTCATCTTATCGTTTTCGCTGTGAAGAATCTATTAAGACCCTCGGCTAGCCACTCACTTCAGTCTTCAGTTTTCCAGTTATTTGGATATACTTTCCGGAAACGGCCAAATACTTTCCATTTGCACCAAAATACTTTCCGTTTTGCCCGAAATACTTTCCAAACAAGCCAAAATACTTTCCACTCCCTATTTTCAGAACAAAATAAAACCTTCTTGCCTCGATTTTATAGCCATTAAAAAAAGCAGGACTGAATTTTGCTTCAGTCCTGCTTTTCTTGAATTTATTTTACCCACCCGAGAATCATTTCGCGGATCAGCTTGCTTGCAGTGTTTGCAGTTTGATCGGAATGATCGTAAACCGGTGCCACTTCCACTAAATCAAAGCCGACGACGTTGATGTCAGAAGCCGCGATAGCATGGATTGATGCCAATAGTTCTCGTGATGTAATGCCGCCTGCATCGACTGTGCCTGTTCCTGGCGCATGCGCCGGATCCAAGACATCAATATCGATCGTTACATAGACAGGGCGCCCAGCAAGCGTCGGCAAAATTTCTTTCAACGGCTCAAGCACTTCAAACATGGAGATGTGCATGCCATTTTCTTTTGCCCATTGGAATTCTTCCTTCATGCCAGAACGGATGCCGAATGAATACACATTCGACGGTCCGATATGGTCGGCAATTTTACGGATTGGCGTAGAATGGGAATATTCTTCGCCTTCGTAATTTTCGCGAAGGTCCGTGTGGGCATCAAAATGGATGATAGCCAAATCGTCGTATTTGCTGGCAACAGCTTTCATAACCGGCAAGGAAACAAGGTGCTCGCCGCCCATGCCCATTGGAATTTTGCCGTCGTTCAGCAATGTATGGATGTACGTTTCAATTTCCAGTAAGCTTTTTTCTGGATTGCCGAAAGGCAGCGGAATGTCGCCTGCGTCAAAAAATTTCACATCGCCAAGTTCACGGTCCAAGTACGCGCTGTACTCTTCAAGGCCGATCGACACTTCACGGATTTTATTCGGGCCGAAACGGGATCCGGGACGATAGCTGACCGTCCAGTCCATAGGCATGCCGTAAAGAACCGCTTTGGATTCTTCATAATTCGGATGGCTTTTGATAAACACTTTTCCAGAATACGTCTCGTCAAATCGCATCGCTTATTCGCCTGCCAAATCTTTCACGAATTTCGGTAAAACGAATGCTGCGTTGTGCAATTCTTTCGTGTAGTATTTCGTGTCAATGTCGTGGAAACGCTCAGCCGGCACTTCCAATGGATTGTATTTCTTCGAACCAATTGTAAATGCCCAAAGGCCTGACGGGTATGTCGGGATGTTCGCCAAGTACAATTTTGTAATCGGGAAGATTTCCTTTACGTCTTTTTGCACTTGCTCGATCAAGTCCGCTTTAAACCACGGATTGTCAGACTGTGCCACGAAAATGCCGTCTTCTTTCAATGCGCGTGAAATTCCAGCGTAGAAGCCTTTTGTGAACAAGTTCACCGCAGGGCCAACCGGTTCAGTTGAATCCACCATGATGACGTCATATTTGTTTTCAGATTCCGCAATGTGCATAAAGCCATCGCCAACAATCACTTCAACACGTGCGTCTTCAAGACCTGACGCGATAGATGGCAAGAATTTTTTCGAGTACTCGATCACTTTGCCGTCAATGTCGACGAGCGTAGCTTTTTTCACAGATGGGTGTTTCAATACTTCACGGATTACGCCGCCGTCTCCGCCGCCTACAACCAAGACGTTTTCTGGGTTTGGGTGCGTGAACAATGGAACGTGCGCGACCATTTCGTGGTAAACGAATTCGTCTTTTTCAGAAGTCATGACCATGCCGTCAAGAAACAGCATGTTGCCCCACTCCGCAGTTTCAGCCATTTCCAAGTATTGAAAATCCGTCTGTTCCGTGTGAAGCGTTTTGTTGATTTTCATTGTAATGCCGAAGTTTTCCGTTTGTTTTTCTGTATACCAAAATCCTGCCATCTATAATCAAACTCCTTTATCGTTCAGAATAATTTCTATTATGTAATGTTCTTTTTTTCACATACTTTTAAAAGTATAAGTCTTTTCGCAGAAAGTGCAATAATTTTTTCTACACCGTTCTTTACCCGCTGCCCGCTCTATTATTCCCCAAAACAAAAAGGTTTCCTGTACAGGGAACCTTTTCCCTTCACAGAAAACCTTTTTGATCCTGATGGAGCGGAGAAAGAGACATGAGGCATTGGCTTGGGTTGTCATACTTTAACTGCCAATAAGTCCCCACTGTCCAAGCGGAGGCACTGGCCGTAAAAGTCCGATTGGATCAACTAGCAATCAGTCGGGGGTGAGAACCCCCGACTGATTGAGTTTCTCTTTATCGCAATGGCTCATACCTCTTGCTCGCAGATCAGGTGTCCTAGCTTTCTATTTAAAAGCTACGTATAGTGTACTTCCTTTTCCACCCAACTTCAACTGCTAATGAACGCATTTTCAACTGTCACAAATCGTTCTTTTTTCCATTGAAATTAAACGTTTAAATCCGCGTGAAGCTGATCAGAACTGCGGTTCCACATTTCTTCGTTGTGGCTCATCAAATAGTCGCGCAGCACTGTTTTAGACGAAGCGTCCATGTGCTCGACGATGATTTTGCGCTTCATCGATTTGTCCATCAAGTTGACGTGCTCCGCCAAAATTTTATAGCCGCGCCGCTTTTCCCGGTTGACGACCATTTCGCACGCCGCCACTCCCGCATAATAAGGTCCGGCGGGATTGAAATCGATGGTGATCCAGACAAGCCAGTAATCTTTGCCGCCAGCGGAATCTTCACGGTTGACCGTAAATTTAATGCCCCGTTCCACTTCGCTTCTCGCATGCATCGCACCGATATCAATAAAGGCTTGCTGTTCAGCCACGTCGATAAATAGCGGCGAGACGTTTTCCAATGATAACGAACCGATGCCGTAGCCTTTATGCCCGTCGGTCGGATCGTTTTTTATGATGGTGAAGCCTACTTTTTGTTTTGGTTTTTCTTCGTTCGCCATAGTGTACAATTCCTCCGTTCTGATATGATGGTGGTAATCTCAAAAAAAGGAGCTGTATCCATTATGCCATATGTGACTGTTAAAATGCTCGAAGGCCGCACGGAAGACCAAAAACGCGCACTTGTCGAAAAAGTGACAGAAGCCGTTTCTGAAACGACCGGCGCCCCAATCGAAAACGTCGTTGTCTTTATTGAAGACATGAAAAAAACCGATTACGGCACAAAAGGAAAATTGTTTTCCGATCAATAAAACAAGAAATCCCTATTAACTTACAGGTAAACAAAAACTCCCATGATGGGAGTTTTTTTATTGCAATTGGGACAGTTCTTCAATAAATTCAAATGCCTGGCTGACTTCTTCTTCCGTGAAATTCAATTTGGCTTTTACCACGTGAAGCTTATCAATTTGTTCAGCACGGTCCAAATGGTCAAAATACAAAAGCGTCGCCGTCAATTCCAAAAAGCGGCCGCTTTTTTCATTCAGTTTTACCGCCTGCTGCTGGGTGCTAAGCACGGATTTGCTGAGTGTGTTGCGGAATTCCAGTCCTTCCGGAGTCACGCTGTATTTGTATTGCACATACGAGCCTTTGTCTTCACGTTCTTCGGATACAAACCCCATATCGCATAATTCTTCAACGCGCGCCGTCAGTTCTTCTGAATACGGGCCGTAAATATGAAACTCGTATTTTTCTTGAAACGGCACGCCCATCTTTTTCAGTATGTAAATCATCTTCTGCAGTTTTTTGCGGCCGGTTACACCTTCCGCCAACGAAATAAAATCCACTATTTTTGCGTGTTCCTGGAGCAATTATACTCCTCCTTCTCGAAGCATTTGCAGGATTTGCTGCTTGACGGCTTTTTTCTTGCCGTCGATCAGCAGCTCTGCGGGAAAATACAATTTATAATCCGTGCGCCGTTTGCCAGAAATGGCATCAACGATTTGGGAAGAGCGCGACAATTCTTTGATTTCTCCTGTCGGCATCAGCAAATGAATCGGCAAGCGCTCTTCCTCTTCGCCAGGACGGTAAAAATCATAGGGCAGGTCGGAGGTTGAGTCATCGATCAAGTAGTAATCCGGGTCGATTCCGGCTTTCCGGAAAAGCTGAGCCAGCTCGCCGAGTTTCCGGTAATCTTTGCCGGGATCAAAATCGACATATTGGAACAGGCGGCGATTGACGAAGCGGTCGCTTAAATCCGATAAAATCGGATCGCGTTCCCCTATCCATAGCTGAAAATACGTCATTAATACGCCTTCATCCAGCGCCAAATAATCTTTCAAGGTAAAGGTTTTATTGAAAAATGCCAAAAAATGCGTTGGCGGCTGTTCGAATTGATAGCCGCTTTCGCTAAGTTCTTTCGCCCGCTGCAAGATTTTGCGCAAGATCACTTCTGCGCTTCGGGCAACGGGATGGAAATAAACCTGCCAGTACATTTGGTAGCGGCTCATGATATAGTCCTCAACCGCGTGCATCCCGCTCGATTTGATGACCACTTGGTCTTCTACCGGGCGCATGACGCGAAGAATCCGCTCCATATCGAAATGGCCGTAGGAAACGCCGGTATAATAAGCATCCCGCTGCAAATAATCCATGCGGTCGGCATCAATCTGGCTGGAAATCAACGACACTACTTGCTTGTTCGAATACGTTTTGGCAATGACTTCCGCCACTTTCCCCGGGAAGTCCGGCGCTGCTTTTAACAGTATTTTATTGACCTCAGTATCCCCCAAAAGAATTTTCCGGGTGAACACTTCATGGTCCACGTGAAACACTTTTTCAAACGAATGCGAAAACGGCCCATGTCCAAGGTCGTGCAAAAGCGCTGCACATAACACAACAAGGCGTTCGCTTTCGTCCCATTGCGGCCGTTCATGAAAAATATCATCCACAATTCGGCGCACAATTTCATAGACGCCAAGCGAATGGCTGAAACGGCTGTGCTCCGCCCCGTGAAACACGAGATACGAAGTGCCAAGCTGTTTGATCCGGCGCAGGCGCTGGACTTCGCGCGAATTGATCAAATCCCAAATCACTTGGTCGCGTACGTGGATGTACCGATGAACAGGATCTTTAAACACTTTTTCTTCCGCTAACTTTTGTGTTGCGTAGCCCATGGCACACCTCCAACAAATATTTTATATGAAGTTGATTTTTGTTTTAGCGTCCAGCTTGTATTTTACTTGAGCCGCTTCTCCTCACTCAAGAGGCTTCGGCAGCATTTTCTGGTTGCGCTCGACGACCCGGTTCAAGTAAAACGCGTACAGCTCCGTTTCTTCTGGAAGCAGAGGCTGCGGCGGTGGCATGTTAATCAGGCCGTATAAATCGAGCACGACTTCGGGTACGGTAATCGTTCTATTTAATAGTTCACTGAGCGACGCCATCACTTCGGGTTTTATTTCCGGGTAGCTGAATTTGGTTTCTTCGTCTTTTAGAGCGGTTTCGTAAAAATCGCGGATCAATTCCGCACGTTTAGCGCCGCTGCCTTCTATGCATAAGTAAATCTGCACCGCGACCCCGCGGCGGATGCGGCGTTGGGAAATGCCGGCAAATTTTTGGCCGCCGATGCTAAGATCGTACGAGCCAGGGCAATACGATCCGACGATTTCATAGGCTTCGATCGGCGCTTCGGGAAACAGCGCCCTCACCAGTTCCAGCATTAAGTCATAGCCCGCTGAAATATCGATCGTGCTTTCTTTTTCCGATAAGACTAGTGAAATGTTCAGCACTCCGGCATCGAGCACAACTGCCAAACCTCCGGAGTTGCGGACGATTGGCTGATAGCCGCGTTCCTTCAACAATTCCATACCCGCTTCAACATGCGGCAAACGGTGGTCTTGGATGCCCAGCACGACAGTGTCATCGTGGACCCATGTGCGGACGGTCGGCAAGCTTCTGCCTGAGCCTACAAGCTCGCAAAGCGTATCGTCTGCAGCGAATGATTCGAGTGCTGAGCGGTTTTTGGCGCTCAAGGATTGGTCCCAGAACCGCCACTCGGTTTCTTCTGAAAATACTGGCATAATAATGTCTCCTTATTCAGCAATTGCTTCCTCTTAGTTTACCCGACTCGCGCCCCGCTGAAAAGGCGCCAGACCCTTGACGAATTAGTGACAGCCATTTGTTATGCAAGAAGTTGCCAGGTCGATGTGATAAACTATTTTGGAGAGAGCAAGATTAAAAGGAGTGTTTAGAAATGAATGAAGCAGCAATTACATTAGATGGCTGGTACGTCCTGCATGATTTCCGTTCGATGGACTGGGTTTCATGGAAAATGTTGACGGACGAAGAACGCCAATTCGCAATTGACGAATACCAAGCCTTTATGGAAAAAGTCAACCAAGCGGATGAAAATAAAACCGGAGCGCATGCCTTGTATTCAATCGTTGGCCAAAAAGCCGATGTGATGTTGATGCTGCTTCGCGAAACGATGGACGAACTTCGCGAACTCGAAACGGAATACAACAAGCTGACATTGGTCGCTTATACAGTTCCGACTTACTCCTATGTATCGGTTGTTGAACTTTCCAACTACTTGGCCGGAAAATCCGACGAAGATCCATACCAAAACCCGCATGTCCGCGCGCGCTTGTATCCTGAACTTCAACGTTCACAATACATTTGCTTCTACCCGATGGACAAACGCCGCGACGGCGAAGACAACTGGTACATGCTTCCAATGGACACGCGCAAAGAATTGATGCTGTCCCACGGCAAAATCGGCCGCAGCTACGCCGGCAAAGTAAAACAAATCATTTCCGGTTCTGTCGGATTCGACGACTACGAATGGGGCGTTACACTTTTCGCTGACGACGTTCTTCAATTCAAAAAATTGATCTACGAAATGCGTTTTGACGAAGTGAGCGCTCGCTACGCTGAATTCGGTTCATTCTACGTCGGGACCCGCTTAGATGCTGACCGTTTGGCTAAATTTTTGGAAGTGTAATGATTAAAAACCGCCCTCGGGCGGTTTTTTTGTTGGGTTTAAGCTGCTTTTCTACTGCATAGGCCGTCCTGTTTTCCAACTAATTGGATATACTGTCCGGTTTCATTAAAATACTGTCTAAAATGGGCGAAATACTGTCCGGAACCACATATTTACTATCCGCATGTTATTTTTCGAATAAAATGACCTGTCTCTGACGCTGTTTTTCCATTTAATTGGATATACTTTCTGTTTTGATCAAAATACTTTCCGTTTTAACCAAAATACTTTCCAATCTACGCAAAATACTTTCCAAAACAACCAAAATACTTTCCAAAGACAATTTCCAATAGAAAAAGCAGCCCGCTTAAGCGAGCCGCCCCATTTCTTATAATGCTTTTGCTGCAGCAACGATCAACATAATCCAGCCAACCAAAAACGCAACCCCGCCGATCGGTGTGATGGCGCCCAAAATGCTAATGCCTGTTAAACTCAATACGTACAAGCTTCCTGAAAAAATCACGATTCCGGCAAGCAATAAATAACCTGCCCAGTTCAGCGAGGCAATCGGCCCGATAAACGCAGAGCCCATCAATAATGCCACAACAATCAGCCCTAAGGCGTGGAACATTTGGTATTGCACCGCTGTTTGCCATGTGGCAATGTATTTATCGGCAACGCGGCCTTCTAACATATGCGCACCGAATGCACCTAAAGCGACCGATAAAAAAGCATTAACCGCTCCGGCAATCAAGAAAAACTTCATGTTTACTCCTCTTTCCGTTTAAAAATCGAACAATGAATCTCCATTCGCATCTTCTTCCTTCAGCTTGTTTTCAGCCAATGAAATGGGAGGCGCCGGAGATGGGGACGCTAGCGGCATAGCACGCGGCAATTTGTCCTGGCTGCGGTCGTCTTCGTCCAACAGCAAATTGCATAAAGCCCGAATGGCAGCGACGGATTCACGCATTTTTGCCGGATCTTCTGTCCGTGCTTGGCGTGCATGCTTTTCGATTTCACTCAAAATACGCGCAGGTGCGACAGCCATGATACCTCCCCCTTCGTTTTAGTCCCTACTATTTTAACACGCTTGGCAAAAACCGCATCAAGCCAAGCAGAAATCGATCGGTTCGTTCCCACGCTTTTGTAACAATTCGTTCACTTTTGAATATGGGCGGCTGCCGAAAAATCCTCTGCTCGCACTGAGCGGGCTCGGGTGCGGCGCTTCGATGACATCGTGACGCTCCAAATCAATCAGCGCTTTTTTCTTTTGGGCGGGACGTCCCCACAACACAAATACGACCGGTTCTTTTCTCGCCGACAACTTGCGAATCACTTCATCTGTAAACGTTTCCCAGCCTTGATCGCGGTGCGAATTGGCTTGGCCAGTGCGAACCGTCAATACCGTGTTTAGCATCATGACGCCTTGGTCCGCCCATTTCGTCAGCGTGCCGTCTTTCGGCTTTTGGCAGCCGAGGTCTTCTTCCAATTCTTTCAGCATATTGCGCAAACTTGGCGGATGCGACACACCCGGCTGCACCGAAAAGCTCAAGCCGTGCGCTTGGCCAGGTCCGTGATACGGATCTTGCCCCAAAATCACCACCTTAACGTCTTTAAAAGCCGTATGTTCAAACGCCGACCAAATGTTTTCTTTAACCGGGTAGACTGTTTCCTGTGCGTATTCTTTTTTCAAAAACTCACGCAGCTTCAAATAGTACGGTTTATCAAATTCTTGCCCGACGACTTCCTGCCAGTCATTGTGAAAAATCTGCTTCGTCATAGACGACACTCCTCAGTCTTCGAATTCAACTTTCACATCGTACTCCACCAAAGTGAACATTTCCTGCACCGAACGGGCCGCATTGGTTTCCGCCGTCTTCAAAACCCCTTGTCCGGTCGCTTCTTCAATTATTAATTTTTGTGCTTCTTCCGCAATGTCGTACGCTTCAGAAATATCAGCGCTCTCCCGGAACAGCCCATCGTACGAATACACCTCCACTCGGTCCATGAAGATTTCAGGGCCGCCCAGAATTTTCGCATGCGGCAATGTCAGCGTAGCTGTTTTTGCTTCTTCGTCCAGCTTTATGTCATCTTCCGTAAGTTCCGAAAAATCAATGCCTGCGCGCACCGAGCCTGGAACGACAACGAGCAGCTGGCGTTTAGTGCCCGGCAAGTCGATGCCGATTTCCTTGCCAAAGAGCTTATTGTCCTGGCGCTCGATGATCACTTTCGAAAATGCTTCGGCTGTCGATAATTCATTCAAATCCTGGATCTGCTCCAAAAACACGCCTTTGCTTTCGGTCGCGGTCGAGCCTTGGATCATCCACCACGTGCCGAGCGGCAGCGCCACTAAAAGCAGCAGGAGAACCACAATCAGCACTAAAAACGAATTGCGGAAGACGCCCATCATCACTTTGGCCGAGCGCCAAAAACCGGATTCCTTCGTACCTTCTTTTCCTTTTACTTCGTTTAATAAACGCTCAATTTCTGTCAACTTTGGATCTTTTGCCAAATAGCATCCCTCTTTCTATTCATTTCATTAACGCCCCATGATAGGATAGGAAAAAGGGGCGATAACGATGGCCGACTGGCGTGAAAAAATAAAAACGATATCTTCAACTAATGGTTCTAGTGCTTCTGAAGGAGCAAAACGAGCCGGCATGGGGTGTCTTGCCTTCTTCGTGCTAGCTGTTTCCATTCTAACATTGATCCTGTCCATTGGTCTTTTCATAAGCGGCAATTGGCTGATGGCTTCGGCAGTTTTCGTTTTCTTTGCTTTGAGCGCCGGAACCGCCGCCGTTTTGATGCTTCCGCAAAAGCCGGATTCTTTATAAATGTTCTGATTTTTGATAAAATAATAGTATAAAGACAATCTATCTAAAAGGGGTTTGAACGATGACACTGAAAAAGACATTAACGATCGCAGGATCGGATACTTCCGGCGGAGCCGGCATACAAGCAGATTTAAAAACGTTCCAGGAACACGGAACTTACGGCATGAACGCTTTGACGGTCATCGTCACGATGGACCCGGAAAACGGCTGGAGCCACGGCATCCACCCGATTCCTGTTGAAACGCTTCACGCTCAATTGGAAACGGCGTTTTCTACAGGCGTTGATGCCTTGAAAACCGGCATGCTTCCGACAGTGGATATTATCGAAATGGCCGGCAAAGCCATCAAAGCGTCCGGTTTAACCGATGTCGTAATCGACCCGGTTATGGCGTGCAAAGGCGAAGATGAAGTGCTGTTCCCTGAAAACGTCGACGCCATGATCAAGCATCTGTTGCCAATCGCAAAAGTCGTGACGCCAAACTTGGTGGAAGCCGGCCAATTGTCAGGCCTCGGCACGCTGCAAACGGTCGAAGACTTAAAAGCAGCTGCTGAAAAAATCCATGCAGAAGGCGCACAATACGTGGTCATCAAAGGCGGCAAACAGCTGAAGCATGAAAAAGCGGCAGATTTGCTGTTCGACGGCACGACCCATTACTTGTTGACTTCTGAAAAAACGGATACCACTTACAACCACGGCGCCGGCTGCACATTCGCCGCTGCCATCACAGCGAACTTGGCAAACGGCAAATCCGTCAAAGATGCAGTCATCGATGCGAAAACATTTGTTTCTGCTGCCATCCAGCACGGCTGGAAATTGAACGAATATGTCGGCCCAGTTATGCACGGCGCTGCCAATAAATTTGAAACACCTAAAATTGAAGTTACAGAAGTTTAAGCACATTTGAAAAGAGGCTGCTGTTGCGGCCTCTTTTTTATATTGATAAGGAATCCACTTACAAAGAGCTGGAGTTCAGAAAAACTTTTGGATCCGCCACAAAAAACAAGACCTTCACACATCGTGAAGGTCTTTTAGCTGCACCATTTTTTCGCGCAGCTGTTGGCGGTTCCATTCGATTGTTTCTTCTCGTTGCGGAGCCAAGCGGCGCTTTTTCACTCTTGGGTTTTTGGAGCGCAAATAGCCTTCCATCATGAAGGAGACAGCTAAAATCGCCAGTGCAATAAACAACACCGGTGCGAGCGGCATCCACGGGGCGCTTTGGAGATAGCGGAACGTCGAACCGAACATGCCGGCCCATTCATACGATATGGACATAGGCGGATCGCCAAACATCGGCTCGTAGCTGACTTTTGTGCCGCCGAGAAATAAGTCCAGCAAGCCTAAATGTGCAAGCACGATAAACGTCTCTATCACTTGCTGACCGTAAAGAACAGCCATCTTTTCTCTCATTTGCGGATAAAGATGTTTGCGGATGATGCGGAAGCGGCTGGCGCCTAGCACCCGTGAAGCTTCCACGTATTCTTGCCGGTATAAAAGCGTTGCTTCATTGCCGATCAAGACAGCGACAATCGGTACGGTCAGAACGGCCATGATCACCACTTGCAGGGCGATTCGCTCCCAAATGGTCGTCGTAAATCCGCCTTCAGGCATCCACAAAACCGGCATCAGCAAGAACGACGCAAAAATAGACAGCGGGATGTAATGCAGCGAATCGGCCAAGCCGCCGATCCATGAACGTTGCCGCTGCAAATACGTACCAAGCACATAGCCGAGCGGCACCGCAATCAGCATGCGTAGTGCGGCAATGGCCAGCGCGGCAATGATTGTGTATTTGGCTCCAATGATTAATTTCCCAATCATATCGTAGCCGAATTGGTCGGTCCCGAACGGATACGCCCATTTCGGAGATATCGGCGCGCCTTCTAGCGTGCGGCCGTTTTCCATAATAAAGCGCATTTGCCTTGGCACTGACCCAAAAATCCATTCATAAGCAAAGCTGCCAACCAGAAAAAAGGCTAGAATAGAAAAACCGATGATAAAATAAGGCTGCTTCCACATTTACGCCACTTCCTTTCCACGGAAGCGGCGAAGGAAAAACCATTCACCGATGTTATATAGTAAGAACATAGGCAAGAAAAAGCTGAAAACCGTTACGATAAACATTTGGGGCGTCATATTCTCTTTCAAAAACAACATAATTCCCGGCAAATTAAACATCAATTCCAAGACAAAAAGATTCGACAGCATAAACCACATCGTTTTCTTGGACTGGAAAAAAACGCTGATAATGGCGTTTCGGAACATGTGAACCAACACGATGAAGACCCTCGAAAATCCGAGAGAACGCGCCAATTCCACGTACATTTTCCGCTCTTCTTCTTGAAACGTCAGCATGCATAGCCGGTAAAGCTGAATCGTCGGCAATAAAGCGAGACAAAAAACCGGAAGCCAGTAGATCCGGTCATCCCCAAGCACCGCAATTTTGGAAACGAGTATGCCCGTCTGCTTGAAAAAGAAAATGACCGCTAGCTGCATCAGCATAATGATCAACAAATCCGGAAGCGACTCCAAAAAATAAAGCGCCATTTTCACGCGGTCGCGCAGCTTCTCTCCAAGCAGCATCGTCCCTACCGTAAAGACAATTGCAAAAAATACCGCTGCTGCAAGCGCCAAAAATAGAATTTGAAGCGAATAGCTTATGTATTCAAGAATTTTTGGGAATACCGGCATTTCCTGCTGAATCCGGTAATTATAGACGGAAAGGTCTTGAAGCGGCCATAAATCCCTCAGTACCATTCCCAGTGTCCGGAAATATTCGGCTATAGGAAATTCTCCTGCAAGCATGCCCGTCAATAAGGTCGGAAGCCCGCTGACAAGCAGAATACCGACAACCGAAAACACAAATTTCATTAATAATTTCACAAAATCATCCTTTAGTTCTCTTATTGTTTAATTCTTCCTTTTTATCCCGTTTTAACGGTCAGTAAGATTCCCACTTATTTCAAGCGGGAGCTCTACTGACCCTAAAAACCCGATTGGATCAACTAACATTTAGTGGGAAGAAATCCCACTAAATGAAGTTTCTCTTTATCTTAACATTCTTTCTTTTCTGGTAAAGCATCGTTTTCGCATTTCTGCGATTTTTTGCCTATACTAAAAAAAGAAGGATTGTTGAGGAGGAGCATTATGGAATTAGTAGAAGTGAAAAAATTACAGGTTCAACTGGATGCCTTTGCAGGCAAAGATGTCTACCTGCACCTGGAAACCACCAACGGCTCGTACGCCACGCATTTTAACGAAGCATTTTTTAATGCAGGAGCTTTTATCCGCAACGTGGTCATCAATTACGAACTTGGAAAAGTGGTTGGCGACAGCCCTCACCGCGTCGGATTGAAATTGCCGCACGGATGGGTTTACGCACAAGGCATCACCCATTACGAAATGGACGAGCAAGGCCGTTTGCTGCTCGCCGGACATGACGCATCAGGAAAATTGGCGGTTGCGCTGGAAATCAGCGAAACACCGTTCAGTTATTAAGGAGGAACAGAATATGGCACTTCCAGAAGAACGCCACGTATTGGTCGTCTTTCCCCACCCCGACGATGAAGCGTTTGGCGTGTCAGGAACAATTTCCACATACATCAAACAAGGAACTCCGGTTACATATGCGTGCCTAACGCTCGGCGAAATGGGGCGCAACCTTGGAAACCCACCATTTGCCACGCGTGAATCCTTGCCGGAAACCCGCAAAAAAGAATTACAGGCTTCAGCAAATGCAATGGGCCTTACTGACCTGCGCATGATGGGACTTCGCGACAAAACCGTGGAGTTTGAAGACGATGAAAAAATGGTCGGCATGATGGCTAATTTAATCAATGAATTAAATCCGTCGCTGATCATCACGTTCTACCCGAATCTTTCTGTCCATCCGGACCACGAAGCAACGGCTCGTGCAGTCGTCCGTGCGGTTCGCCGCATGAAAGACCGTCCGAAACTCCATTGCGTCGCTTTTGCGAACAACACGCTTGACGTACTTGGACAGCCAGACATTATCCACGATATGAGTGCCGTGCGGGAGCAAAAAATGGGCGCCATGAAAGCTCATATTTCCCAGACGGCCTGGATGCTCGAAGAAATGGAACACAAATTGGCGCAAGGCGACATGGAAACTGAAAACTGGCTGACCCGCGAACGTTTTTATGCGTATCGCTGGCATCAGGATTTTGAAGAATCCTTTTAAAAATAACCGCAGCTCATTAGGAGTTGCGGTTATTTTTTTATTATTCCAACTTTTTTTAGAATGCGCTTTCATAAATAAATTCCTGTATACTCTTGTATATGCATTTTGTTGCTAACCTATTTAAAAGGAGAGTTGTCAGTGAAAAAGTTTCCAATATCAACATGGCTCTTATTTATTATTCCCTCATTGCTGGGCGTTCTGCTGTTTATTGTACCCGTCTATTACAATGGCGAGTGGGTTGTCACGGTGGCGTTACTGGCAAATTTATTGGCCGGCTCCATCCAATCGTATTCGCCGTGGATCATGATGGGCATTATCATCATCGGAGCACTCGGCTCGGTCATCTTCATCACCAGGAGAGTCAATGAAAAACACCATGTTTCATTCCTCGACAAATTATTCAACGTCAATTTGTTCTGGACAATTGTCCGCATTCTTGGAGCAGTTTTTGCTGTCATGGTTATGTTCCAAATTGGGCCTGAAGCCGTTTGGAGCGAAAACACAGGAGGAACTCTTTTATCGCCTACAGGGCTTCTTTCTTTCCTCTTAACAATCTTCTTATTTGCCGGCTTGTTGCTGCCGCTATTGATGAATTTCGGGCTTTTGGAATTTTTTGGGTCGATGATGGTAAAAATCATGCGCCCGGTCTTCCGCTTGCCTGGCCGTTCTTCTGTTGATGCACTCGCTTCTTGGGTTGGCGATGGTACTATTGGGGTGTTGTTGACAAATACGCAATACATCCAAAACAAATACACGCAGCGAGAAGCGGCCATTATCGGAACAACGTTTTCGGTCGTATCGATTACATTTGCCATTGTTGTTATTCAACAAGTCGGGCTTGGCCAATATTTTCTTCCATATTACGGAACAGTTATTTTAGCAGGCGTTATTCTTGCGCTAATCATGCCGCGCATTTATCCGTTGGCGCAAAAACCAACGACGTTCATGAACGGCAAACCGCAAGATTCCCAATCTGAAGCTGTCCCGAAAGGCTACAATGCTGTTTCCCACGGACTTGAAAACGCCTTAAAAACAGCGCACGCAAATCGGTCCGTCAGTGAATTTTTCAAAGACGGCTTTAAAAACGTATTGGATATGTGGGTTGGCGTTGCGCCTGTGGTAATGGCATTTGGTACTGTTGCATTGATTTTGGCTGAATACACGCCTACCTTCACTATTTTAGGTGCTCCGTTCGTTCCTTACTTGAATTTGCTTGGCGTTCCAGAAGCTGGAGAAGCAGCGCAATTGATGGTCGTCGGATTTGCTGATATGTTTCTGCCTTCCCTGCTTGCAGATGGCATTCAATCAGAAATGACGCGATTTGTCGTAGCGGCTATGTCGGTCACGCAATTGATTTACATGTCGGAAGTCGGCGGATTGCTGCTTGGTTCACGCATTCCAGTCAACATTCTGGACTTGATCGTCATTTTCTTGCTTCGTACCATTATTGCTTTGCCAATTATTGCCGGAGTCGCACATCTGTTGTTTTAAGCAAGAAAAAAATCCCTTCGCAAATTTTGCGAAGGGATTTTTTATTTAAACGTTTTGCAATTTAATTTTCAGTTTTTGCAGCATATCGGCGGTCATCGCGTCCAAATCATACTGGGCTTTAAAGCCCCATTCTTTTTTGGCTGCAGATGAGTCAATGCTGTCTGGCCAGCTGTCTGCAATTGCTTGGCGCACCGGATCGACATCATACGACAGGTGAAAATCAGGAATGTGTTTGCGGATCGATGCCGCGATTTGTTCCGGCTCAAAGCTCATGGCCGTCACATTGAAGGCGTTGCGGTGATCAAGTTTCGAAGCGTCTGCTTCCATCAATTCGACAATCGCCTGCAAAGCATCCGGCATGTACATCATGTCCATATATGTCCCTTTTGCAATGTAGCTTGTATAGCTTTGCTGTTCGATCGCTTTATAGTAAATATCCACTGCATAATCTGTGGTACCGCCGCCCGGCTGGGCAACATAGGAAATCAACCCAGGGAAACGGACGCCGCGCGTATCGACGCCAAACTTTTGGAAATAATAATCACACAGTAGTTCTCCAGCGACTTTATTGACGCCATACATCGTCGTCGGGCGCTGCAGCGTGTCTTGCGGCGTGTTTTTCTTCGGCGTTGACGGTCCGAACGCGCCGATTGAACTTGGCGTGAAAAATTGCAGGCCGAGTTCACGGGAAACTTCTAATGAATTCACGAGGCCGCCCATATTCAAATTCCATGCTAATAGCGGTTTCTCTTCTGCAGTCGCTGATAACAGCGCTGCCATGTGCATCATTGTATCTGCTTGGAAATCTTTTGCTAAATCGTGCATGCGCTGTGCATCAGTTACGTCGAGCAATGCAAAGGGTCCATCCGTTTCTGCTGCAGGCCGGATATCTGTCGCCAATACGTTATCTATACCGTAAATTTTCTGCAGCCGGCCCACAAGTTCCGAGCCGATTTGCCCTAATGCTCCTGTAATCATAATTCGTTTCATCCTTCATACCCCTTCCGAATAAAAAAAACAATTGTCCTGCTCAGAAACACATTTTTTCTTTTGCAATTGCTGGTTTAACGAGCTTTCCTCTGCTGTCATTATAAATTGTTCGTTTTAAAAACACAATCACTTTCCGCTTTTCCAGGCTGGCTCATGTTCTTCTTGTAAAATACCCTAACTTCAAACTATTTCGTTGAGCTGTGGATCTAGCCCGTGCTATAATGAAACAGCTCTGAATGCAAAGCATTCCTGGGCTCTTTTACATTATTAATAGTTTTTTTTGCCGCTATACCCTACTATTCCACTTGGCTTAGTATTTCGTTTTTCTTTCTACTAAAACGGGTAATGAGAGTGGAAGCGAAAAAAGGCGGAACGAACCTGTTAATAAAAAATATTATAGGAAATAGAGGAGATCAAAATGAAAAAATTCAGCTTAGTGTTATTGCTGCTAGTTGGCGCTATGGTATTATTGGCGGCTTGCGGCGGGTCAAAGGAAGAAGATCCGACAACAGATGATGCTACAGGTTCAGGAAGCACAGAACAAGACGTACTGGCAAAAGTTAAAGAAGAAGGAAAACTGATCGTTGGTACAGAAGGAACTTACCCTCCTTTCACTTTCCATGATGATTCCGGCAAATTAACCGGTTTTGACGTAGAAATTGCACAAGAAGTAGGAAAACGCATGGGCGTGGAAGTTGAATTTTTGGAAACTCAATGGGACGCAATTTTTGCCGGGCTGGATGCTGGCCGCTTTGATATGGTTGCCAACCAAGTCGGAATCAACCCAGAACGCCAGGAAAGCTACGAATTCTCAGATCCTTACATTACTTCAACTGCGGTTTTAGTTGTAGGAAAAGACGATACGGAAATCAACACGTTTGAAGATTTAAAAGGTAAAAAATCTGCTCAGTCTTTAACAAGCAACTATGCTGAAACAGCCAAATCGTTTGGCGCTGAACTTGTAGGTGTTGAAGGATTTAACCAAGCGATTGAATTGTTGAACTCAGGCCGCGTTGATGCGACTGTCAACGACAATTTAACTGTTCTCGACTTTTTAAACCAGCGTCCGGATGCAAATATCCGCATTGCTGATGAAGCAAGCGATGCAGCAAAAAGTGCGTTATTGTTCAGAAAAGACAGCGGTGCGATTGTAGAAGAAGCCAACAAAGCACTTGCTGAAATGATTGAAGATGGGACGTACGAACAAATTTCTGACAAGTGGTTTGGCGAAAATGTTCTTGAATAGTATTTTCTCAGATCCTGTCAGAATGGAGCGGCTCATGGATATTTCTCAATCAGCCTGGGGTCCATTATTTGAAGGGCTGATTAAGTTTTCAATACCGTTAACATTGATCTCTTTTGCAGTGGGCTTGATTTTAGCCGTTTTAACAGCATTGGCCCGAATTTCTACTAGCAAAATTCTACAGATGATTGCGCGGATTTATGTTTCCATTATCCGCGGCACGCCTTTACTTGTACAATTGTTCATATTATTTTACGGATTGCCGTCAGCCGGCATCGTCATTGATCCTTTCCCGGCTGCCGTGATCGGATTTTCGTTGAACGTCGGGGCTTACGCCTCTGAAGTAATCCGTGCATCGATTTTATCGATACCGAAAGGGCAATGGGAAGCCGCCAATACAATCGGCATGACGTATACGCAGGCATTGCGCCGCGTCATCTTGCCGCAAGCGACCCGTGTATCCATCCCTCCCCTATCGAATACGTTTATCAGTTTGGTAAAAGATTCATCGTTGGCATCGCTTATTTTGGTTACGGAAATGTTCCGCATCGCCCAGCAAATTGCTGCAACAAATTACGAGTTTTTATTGCTGTATTCACAAGCTGCACTTATTTACTGGG
This sequence comes from Planococcus sp. YIM B11945, assembly GCF_050864155.1. Lineage (NCBI taxonomy): Bacteria > Bacillati > Bacillota > Bacilli > Caryophanales > Caryophanaceae > Planococcus > Planococcus sp. YIM B11945. The sequence goes on from NZ_JBOZWR010000003.1 coordinate 697,180, forward strand.
TCGTCTGTTTCTTATTGTCAATCGGACAAGGAAGATTGGAATATCGTTTTGACCGCTATGTATCAAGATAATAAAGAGAAACTTCATTCAGCGGGGTTGTTCCGCTGAATGGTAGTTGATCCAATCGGTTTTTTATGGTCAGTAAATTTCCGCTTTTCCAATCGGAAGGTTAACTGACCGTTAAAATGGGATTAAGGCATGTATTTTTTGCAGTGAGGAGCGAGATATGATTTCCATTAGAAATTTACACAAAAAGTTTGGTAACTTGGAAGTATTGAAAGGCATTGACCTCGATGTAAAAAAAGGGCAAGCCGTCGTTGTCATCGGCCCTTCCGGTTCCGGCAAAACGACGTTTCTCAGATGCTTAAATATTTTAGAAACGCCAACTGCCGGATCAGTGACGATCGATGAACAAACGGCTGATTTTTCCAAGCCTTTCTCGAAAAAACAAGTGACGGCTTTCCGAAAACAGTCAGCGATGGTATTCCAGCATTACAATTTGTTTCCGCACATGACGGCGCTTGAGAATGTCATGGAAGGCCCGATCATTGTGCAAAAGCAAAGCAAAGAAAACGCCCGAAAAAAAGCAGAGCAGCTGCTGGTAAAAGTCGGGCTTGGCGACAAAATGGATTTTTATCCATTCCAGCTGTCCGGCGGCCAACAACAGCGCGTCGGCATCGCCCGCGCATTGGCCCTCGAACCGAAAGTCATGCTCTTTGATGAACCGACTTCAGCGCTCGACCCGGAATTGGTCGGCGAAGTGCTGCAAGTTATGAAAGACTTGGCTTCTGAAGGCATGACGATGGTGGTTGTCACTCACGAAATGCGTTTTGCTAAAGGCGTTGCAGATGAAGTTCTGTTTATGGATGGCGGCAAAATCATCGAGCGCGGCAGACCGGAAGACGTGTTCAACAACCCGAAAGAAGAACGCACGCGCCAATTCTTGAACTTGATTGAAAAAACAGATGTAATCTGAAACCCGCTGCCGGGATTGGCAGCGGGTTTTTTTATTGTCTGCTTTTTTCATGTATAATTATTTTGACATTTGATTTTACATGCCCATACAAAAGGAGCTTTTACATATGCAAACAAAAATCCAAAGCACGATCGATTTGCTGTTCCAGGAAATGATTGAAACGCGCCGCCATCTTCATATGCATCCGGAACTGTCCCATCAAGAAGTCGAGACGCCTGAGTTTATTGCCAATAAATTAGAGGAAATCGGTGTCGAAGTGCGCCGCGGGGTTGGCGGCAATGGCATTGTCGGGATGATCCGCGGTGGCAAGCCCGGCAAGACAATTGCGTTCCGAGCCGATTTTGATGCGCTTCCGATTGACGATAAAAAAGACGCGGCCTATAAATCGACAGTGCCAGGCGTGATGCATGCATGCGGCCATGATGGCCATACCGCCGCCCTTCTCGGCTTTGCCAAAGCAATGGTTTCTATAAAGGATGAACTTCCCGGAACCATTGTGTTGATTCATCAGTTCGGCGAAGAAGCGCCTCCAGGCGGATCGCAGGCGATGATTGCTGATGGCTGTTTGGACGGCGTTGACCTTGTATACGGCGCCCATGTGCAAAGCAGCCTAGATCATGGAAAAGTGTACGTCCGCGACGGTTTTATGCAGGCATCGGAAGATACCGTGAAAATCATCGTGCGCGGTTCGGGAACCCACGGCGCAGAGCCGCACCTTGGCATCGATCCGATTTTGGCGGCGAGCCACATTATGATTGCGCTGCAATCGATTGTCAGCCGCAATGCCGATCCGCTGCAGGAACTGGTGGTGACCATCGGCAAGTTTCATGCGGGAGATGCGGACAACGTCATTCCGAGCGAAGCGGTACTCGAAGGCACGGTCCGTGTCTTTAATCCGGAACTGCGTGCACTTGCCAGTGAACGGATCCGGCTGATTTCGGAAAATGTGGCGAGTGCACTTGGCGCTAGGGCCGAAGTCGTGATTGAGCAAGGCTACGATTCGCTGTGGAACCATGCGGATGCGATGGACATAGTCCGCGCTGCTGCGGGTGACGTTATCGGCCAAGATGCGGTTGTTGAAATCGATCCGGTCATGCCGGTCGAAGATTTTGCCTATTACACGCAAGTCGTGCCCGGAGCTTTCTTTTTTGTTGGTGCCAAGATGGCCGACGCCTCTCTCGTCTACCCGCATCACCACGAAAACTTCGATTTCAATGAAGAAGCAATGCTGATTGCGGCGAAAGTGTTCGCGGCTGTTTATTTTAAAGCGCAAAAATCATTTGGAAAGTAAATCATGCGTTTTGGAAAGTATTTGGGGTAGTTTGGAAAGTATTTCTGCTAATTTGGAAAGTATTTTACCCATTTCGGAAAGTAAATCCTTTTACTGGAAATAAAAACGTTAAAGTGAACATTAACAGCGCACGTTCCGACATTTAGGCGCAAAAAAACCGCCCGGCTGCCATCAGCCGGGCGGTTTTTATAGGTTTTATTGGATAACATTAAGTTCTTTGCCGACTTTCGCGTACACTTCGATCGCTTGGTCAAGCATATCTTTCGTGTGCGCCGCTGTTGGCATGTTGCGGACGCGGCCCGTGCCTTTGGCAACTGTTGGGAAGACGATCGATTTGGCGTATACGCCTTCTTCGAACAAACGCTTGGAGAACTGCTGCGTCAATTTTTCGTCGCCGATGATGCAAGGCGTGATCGGTGTTTCAGAATCGCCGATGTTAAAGCCAAGCTCTTTCAAGCCTTTTTTCAAGTAATCACCGTTGTCCCATAATTTATCGTGAAGCTCAGTTGAATCGATGATCTTTTGCAACGCAGATGTGATTGCTGCCACGTCACCTGGAGTTACCGCTGTTGAGAACAAGAATGGACGCGAACGGACGCGCAGCCAGTCGATCAAGTTTTGTTTGCCGGCTACGTAGCCGCCGACAACGCCGACTGCTTTCGATAACGTGCCCATTTGCATGTCGATTTCTTTTTCAAGACCGAAATGCTTCACGGTCCCTTTTCCTTTGCCGGTTACGCCTGAACCATGTGCATCGTCAACGTATGTGATCAAGTCGAATTCTTTTGCGATTTCCACGATTTCCGGAAGTTTCGCGATGTCGCCGTCCATTGAGAAAACTCCATCTGTGATGACCATGACTTTATTATATTGTCCGGATTCAGTCGCATCTTTTGCTTTTGCTCGCAAATCTTCCATATCCGAGTGTTTGAATGCGATTATTTTCGCTTTCGACAAACGGCAGCCGTCGATGATCGACGCGTGGTTCAACTGATCGGAAAGAATCGCATCATTTTTGTCCATGACCGCAGAAATTGCCGCCATGTTGCAGTTAAAGCCGGATTGATAAGAAATGGCCGCTTCCGTTCCTTTGAACTCAGCCAATTTTTCTTCCAATTTAATGTGAAGGTCAAGCGTACCATTGATTGAACGAACTGCTCCTGCACCGACGCCGTATTTATCGATGGCGTCTTTTGCTACTTGTTTCAAATCTTCGTTTGTCGCAAGCCCCAAATAATTGTTTGACGATAAATTGATCAGTTCTTTGCCGCGGACGCTGATGATCGGTCCGTTCGGGCCATCGACTGTATCGACTTCGTTATATAACCCTTGTTCTTTTAATTCACTTAAGTTTGATTCTAAAAATGCATCTAATTTTTTTGACAATGTCCTCTTCCTTTCAAAACAGAATTCCAACTTCATCTTATCATAACGCCATTTGTTCCCAAAAGAAAAAGCGGGCCGCGGCCCGCTTTTGCCTTATTTAGTTGCTTTTTTCTCTTTGAGAAGCACCTCATAAGTGAAAGTCACTGGTTCGATTTCTTTTGGCGGCGCTGCATAAGCCGTAATCATTTTGACGTTTCCTTCTTTTAAAATTTCTTTCAAGTTCAGCGCTTCTTTGTCGGTCACATTATAAGGATCGATTTGGAAAACCTGTTCTTTGCCTGTTTTATCGGTATGGATAAATGTTGTGACAAATTCCACGTATTCCTGCTTTACTTCTCCAAGCGATTTGAATATGCCGGTTGTCATGCCATCTGAAGAAAAACTCCCGGCTTTGATGTTGTCGACAAACCAACCAAGCCCGAGTGTTCCTGCATCGGTCATCAAGCGGAAGGAAATCAACACTTTTTGGCCAGCGTATTCGGATAAATCAAAGGTTTCGGTTGTCCAATTTTGATTGGTTCCGGTGAACCCCGGCAAGTTTTTCACAATGGCTGTATAAGCATTGGCATCCAATTCAGTGACGGTGTTATCGTTTGCGAGCGATGTCCACGTCTCTCCATTATCTGTTGAAATTTGGACAATGCCGGCATCCCAGCCTTTTTCGAATTGGTAATAATGATCAAACGTCAATGTCGGATCTGCTCCAGCCAAATCTGCGGTGAAAATCATTTCATTGTCCGCATACATGAAGTTTAATGGATATAACACCCGTCCCCCCGAACCTAACGGGTCATCTAACGAGTACCATTGCAGCGGCAGAAAATCTTCTCCGTTGAATTTCAACCCCCGCACATCTTTTCCGAAGTTGAATTCTTTAAAGTCTCCACCCCAGGCAGGAACCCCTTCTTTTTCAAATGTTTTGGCGGCTTCAAAATCCACAGTTTTCCCTCTTGCTTCACCAGCTGCATTGACCGGCAATTTCCGTAAATCAATGCTGTCAATGCTGTAATCCGGACTAATTTTTGAATGGTCGAGCGTGATGGCGGCCATGAAATTTTGGAAAACGTCTTCAAACGTTTTTCCTTTTGCTTGGAGCAGCTTTCCTACACTTTCGATGCCTTGGCTGCTGCCATCTTTTGCAAAAGCCTTTACAAAATCTTCACCAAACTTATCGCGCAGATAAACCATGAACAAATACACTTGGCCGTAGTCCGCTACCGTTTCCGGACCTGTTGGTACAAAAGAATGTTCATCCCAGTTCACTAGCGAATTTTCAGGATGATCCAAAAAGAAATTAACGGATCCGACACTGTTGTTATAGCCGCCTAAAAATTCGGCGAACATTGACAGCCCTTCATTTACCCATGTCTCTTCTTGAGCATCATTGTCCGCTTGAATCAAATGCTGGAGTTCATGAATCGTCGTTCCAAAAAATGTCGATTCCAAACGCTCAGCCCATGTATTGGAATCAATTGTCACAATGTTGCGGTCAATGTATGGTTCAAACGCCTGCCAGAAAAAGCCGGCTACAAAAAACGGATACTCCGGATTATACCAGTTGTCGTCTTTAATATTGTCCACCAGCAAAATGACTTTATCGGAACCGGCGTAATAATCGGCCGGCAAATCAATCAAGGACGGCAGCGTGGCTTTTGTTCCGTCCAACGAATCGGGCGAGCCAAAAAAGTCGGTAGCGGTAGGATATATTTTATTGTCGAATTCGTCTCTTAGCTTATCCACTTGCGCTTGCGTAATGACATCGGCCGGTTTAGTATTATTCGGCCCGTACGCTAAATCGTGTGCTACCCAAATCTCTACATTCTTGCCGATGCTGCGAAGCGTAAATTCTTTTAGCTTCAACTCCCGATCAAAGAACACTTTTGTCCCTCCATCATACGTAAATGCTGCATTGGCCTTGTCCGGTTTTGCGGCCAGCGTTTTCGCTTCATCCGCCTGCGCTTTCAGTTTTTGTTCCGCTTCCTTCAGAAAACCTTCATCCTGAGCAAGCTTGTCTAAGTATTGATCGATATGAATGCGGTCTCCGTAACGTTCAGTATCCCAATTGTCAACAGTGGGCGCTGCTTGCGCCGCAGGCAATGAAAATGGCAAAAACAAGCTAACGGCTAAGATGGCTGCACAGAGGATGGAAAGCCTTTTGCTTTTTTTCATGGTGCCGCTCCTTTCAATTTTCAGAATATTCCTACTGAAGACATGGTAACATGGAAATTTGTATAGAAGAATAAGAGGAAATACGGATTTGATTCTGGCAAAACCAATGATTTTCGCCCCATCCGGCTTAGCCGCTTTTCCTTTAATAATGTAATTTTTTTCTTTTGCAAACAGAAAAACCAAAAAAAGCTGCAGCCAACAAAGTTGGGCTGCAGCTTTTCTATTTTTTATTATTCTTATGCTAATCCGTTTGTTAAGTCTTCAATCAAGTCTTCTACGTCTTCAATGCCGACCGAGATGCGGACAAGGCCGTCTACGATGCCAAGTTCGCCGCGGCGTTCGACTGGAATTGAAGCATGCGTCATTTGTGCTGGAACGGAAATCAGGCTTTCTACCGCGCCCAAGCTTTCTGCAAGGGTGAAGTATTTTAGTTTTGCAATGAGTTCGCCTGCTTTTTCACGGCTGCCAACGTCAAATGAAATCATGCCTCCGAAGCCAGTCGCTTGTTTTTGCATCAAGTCGCGTCCAACATGCGAATCAAGTCCTGGATAAATAACCAAACCGACTTTTTCATGCTGATCCAAGAACTGGGCAATTTTGAGTGCATTGGCGTTTGTTTCTTCCATGCGAATGCCCAATGTTTTCAAGCCGCGCATCAACAACCAAGAGTCTTGTGGCCCAAGCACTGCGCCAATCGAGTTTTGGACAAAGTGAAGCTGCTCGGCAAGCTCTGCAGAATTCACTACGACGAGCCCTGCAACCACGTCGCTGTGGCCCCCGATGTATTTAGTCGCGCTATGCAAAACGATATCTGCACCCAAACGAATCGGGTTTTGCAAATACGGCGTCATGAACGTGTTGTCGACAATTGTCAGCAACCCTTTCGATTTTGCAAAAGTGGCTACCGCTTCAATATCCGTTACTTTCAACAACGGATTTGTCGGTGTTTCAATGAAAATTGCTTTTGTGTTTTCTTGCACTGCCGCTTCGATTGCTGAAAGGTCACCTGTATCCACAAACGTGAATTCAAGGCCGAAACGGTTTAAGACTTTATTCATCACGCGGTATGTACCGCCATAGACATCATCTGTCAAAACAATATGGTCGCCCGAAGAGAACATCATCATCACCGATGATATAGCCGCCATTCCTGATGCAAAGGCAAATCCGGCGTGGCCGTATTCGACGTCTGCAATCAATTCTTCAAGTGCATGGCGCGTCGGGTTTCCAGTGCGTGAATATTCATAGCCTCTGAATTTACCAACTGCATCTTGCTTGTACGTGCTGACTTGGTAAATCGGTGTTGAAACAGCTCCAGTCGTTTCATCCCCAAAAATACCGCCGTGGATTAATCTTGTTTTTGCTCTCATTATTTTTCCTCCTCGAACGTTCTACCGTAAATATCCTGGCTCATATAGCGTTCGCTCGAGTCGGCAAATACGGTGACAATGTGGCTTCCGGGTTCGGCTTTTTCGGCTTCTCGCAATGCGGCGACGTACGCTGCGCCTGATGAGCTTCCTACAAGCAAGCCTTCCCGTTTTGCTAATTCTTTAAGCGCAGCAAACGCTTCTTTATCGGTAACTGTATGAATCGAACCGAAATAAGTGGAATCCATATACGCCGGCAAAAATTCCATGCCAATGCCTTCTGTCAAATGCGGGCCGCTTTCTCCGCCGTTTAAAATCGAGCCTTGCGGTTCCACAATGACCGTTTTGATGGCTTCGTTTTTAGATTTCAAGTAGCGGGCCGTTCCCATGAATGTTCCACCCGATCCAGCACCCGCGACAAAAATATCGATACTGCCATCCAACGCTTCCCACAGTTCAGGCCCTAGTGTCCGGACATACGTTTCCGGGTTGGCCGGGTTTGAAAACTGCGAAGGCGAAAAAGCATTTTCCTGCTCTGCCAGTTCGTTTGCTTTCGCAATGGCGCCTTTCATGCCGGCTTCGGTCGGGGTATTGATGACTTCCGCTCCAAGCGCACGCATCAGCGATTGCTTTTCCTGGCTAAATTTTTCAGGCACAACGAATTTCACTTTGTAGCCTTTGCCGATTGCCGCAAGCGCCAACCCGATTCCCGTGTTGCCGGCAGTCGGTTCAATCATCGTGCCGCCTGGCTTCAATACGCCGCGGCGCTCCGCGTCTTCAATCAATGAAATGCCCAGACGGTCTTTCACGCTGCCGCCTGGGTTGAAATACTCTAATTTAGCGAAAATCCGGCATCCGTTCGGGATGTCCATATGAGTCAGTTCCAGCAGCGGCGTATTGCCGATCAACTGCTGGATGCCTGTAGCAAATTTCATGTCCATTCTCCTTAGACCGTTTCTTCGGCGAACACTTGGCGCCATTCATCTTTTTTCGCCAGCATTTCACGTGCCAATTCTTTCGCGCCTTCTAAGCTGTGGCTTGCTGCCCAGCCGCATTGCACTTCGTTGCAAGCCGGAACTTCGTCCGCCGCAATCACATCTTTTAATGTGTTTTCTAAAATGCGCAAAATGTCGTCATAATCGTCGTGGTTGATAACCGACAAATAAAAGCCTGTTTGGCAGCCCATTGGCCCGATGTCGATGATTTGCTCGGAATGGTTGCGGCTGTGTTCCGCCATCATGTGCTCAAGCGAATGAAGGCCAGGCATATCCATATGCTCTTTGTTCGGCTGCTTGAAGCGAATATCGTATTTGCGGATCGTGTCGCCATTTGCGCCGGTTTTTTCACCAGCTAAACGTACATAAGGCGCCACTACTTTTGTATGGTCCAAGTTAAAGCTTTCCACATTCATTTTTTTCATTTGTGCCCATCTCCTTATTGGTGTGTTAAGTATTACTGGTGAAACTTTTCGCACTTCTTACTTTTTAGTCGCGTCAATCAACCAAACATAATTATTCAGCTGTGTGAATTCCACAGTAAAACCTGCCGCTTCAATTAATTCTTGCATGATTGGCAGCGTTGTGTAGTATTCACGGTTTAAATCTTCGACCAGGTTTTTATGGCCGCGTGTTTTCTCATATTCTATCATTTCTTTATAAGCTTCGTCAGATTTAAACACCGTGTCTGCAAAAACCACTTTGCCGCCTGCAGGAAGTTTTTCCGCATACAGCTTGAACGCTTCCGCTTTTTCTGCGTCGGTCAAGTGATGGAACGCATAACTGCTGACAAAAGTTTTTGGTTCAACTGCGGTGTGAAAGTTTAAAAAGTCCCCGTCAATAATAGCAACATCGCTCATTTTTTCTGCAGTCACTTCGCGCATGGCTTTATTCGGCTCAACGCCCACAACTTCGAGCCCGCGTTCGCGCAATTTTTGGGTCAAGTTGCCCGTACCAACGCCAAATTCCACGACGGGGCCAATTGAAGCATCTGCAACGGTTTGTAAAATTTCATTATATTTTAAGAAGACATCTTCGTATTCTTTGTCTTTTCCATTAACTGAATCGTCGTAAGTGTGAACCCACTCATCAAATATTTCCACAAATTCCAAACCCATTTAAGAAATCCCCTTTTGCGGGTTTATCCTTCAAACCCAATAGTTTTACTCGGGTTTATTTATATCATAAATAAGGGGGGTGTTTCAACTATCCGGATTGCTTCTTATATTTTTAAAATGGGCGGAATGCCGTTGTTTTTTCCAATGATGTTTTTGAGGCGATTTTCAAAATACGGCAAGGTGAACTGCACGATTCTTCCCGTGATTAAAGCGACAGCAATGGTACCGATTCCGACCGGCCCGCCGAGCAGCCAACCGGTAAGGGCAACCAGCACTTCAAGCCCCGCCCGAACCACACTGATGCTCATTCCTGTTTTCTGCACCACAAACAGCATCAAGCTGTCCCGGGGCCCTGCGCCAATTTTCGGCGCCACGTACATGCCGATGCCAATTCCCGCTAACAAGATACCGAGTATGAAGATAATAATTTGGCTGGTTAAGGTCTGGAAATTCGGAATAAGAAAATTAAACACGTCGATAAATACACCGACTAGCAGCATGTTCAAATACGTTCCAATTTGCGGAAGTTTCCGCGTTGCTACAGCTGTGATGACGATAATGGCTAACCCTGCCATAATGGCCCATGTGCCGATTGTTAATCCGAAATTCAAATACAAGCCGACATGCAAAACATCCCAAGGCCCAATCCCCAGCTTGTTGCCTTTGATGGTCAAGGTAAACCCAAGCGCCATCACAATCAACCCAACCAAGAAAAATAGCCAGCGATAATACAAAGATCGTTTCATCCCAATCCTTCTCTCTCTAGTTAATAAGAAAAACCACCCATTTTTTCAATGGGTGGAGCTTTTATTCCTCCCCTGCGGTCAAATCAGCCAGCCGTCCATTGGCAGCTTTCAACAATTCATGAGGCGCAAGCTTTAACTGCATGCCAATTTTGCCTGCAGAGACGATTATTTTCTCCAGCACATTTGCTTTTTCAGATACAAATGTCGGAAACGGCTTTTTCATGCCGACAGGCGAACAGCCGCCGCGAATGTATCCGGTCAAGCCTAAAATATCTTTGACCGGAATCATTTCGACTTTCTTTTCGCCGGCTGCCTTGGCCGCTTTTTTCAAATCCAGCTCATCGGCAACCGGGATGACGAACACATAATGCTGCTTTGAACTCCCGGCAGCTACCAAGGTTTTGTACACTTGTTCAACCGGGTAGCCGATTTTTGCCGCCACGGACACGCCATCGACTAGCCCGTCATTTGATTCGTAGTGAAGAATGTCGTAATCAATTTGTTCTTTGTCCAAGATGCGTGCTGCATTGGTTTTTGCAATCTTTTTCGCCATGGCGCCTCCTTAACTTTCAGGCAGTTTTTTCAGCATATCATTATCCAGATAAGTTGAACTAATAATCTTTTACTATCGATATTCCGCAAAACAGCTTCGCTTGCCACGGGCGAGCGCCAAGCCTCCTCAGTCGCTTTGCTCCTTGCGGGGTCTCGGCTGTCTCGCTTTCCCGCAGGCAAGACATTGGCCGAAGGTAGTTCGGTCGATGTCTTTGCGACGAAGCGCAAGGCGCTGTAGGAGCAGTATGGTTTTCTCCGCTGTTTTGCTCCATATCTTAGTTAGTACTGCAACATAGATAGCATTTGCTGTCGTTAATGAGCTTACTTAGCGCCGGCGCGTCCACGGGCTAGGCGGAGCAATGAGACGAGTGGTCTTCTCGGCTCATTGCGGAAGCCATGCCCAAAGCGACCGAAGCGGTGTATGACATGATGATTCTTAAGTTCAACTTATATAACCTTTATTAATCATTTTGGCCGAGCAGCTTTTTCAGCGCATCTGCCATCGCCGTGTTGGCTGGCGCATCGTCTTGCTTGTTCAAGTATTGATTGACGTCTTTTTTCGTTGCTTTTGATTGAGTGGATTTTTTACGTTTCTCAAACGCCGACAATTTTTCGCGGTGGCCGCATTTGCAGACGAAAATCTTGCCGTCGCCTTCGCCTTGCATTTCCAATTTCTTGTGGCAGTTCGGGCAGCGGGCATTCGTCAACATCGCCACTTGCTTTTTATAGCCGCATTCGCGGTCTTGGCAGACGTTCATTTTGCCGCGTTTGCCGTTCACTTCAAGAAGCGGCTTGCCGCAATCCGGACACATTTTGCCGGTGACGTTGTCGTGTTTGAATTTCTGATCGCTTTTTTTAATGTCCGACACCGATTTCTCGGCAAACGCGACCATCTCTTTCATAAACTGCTCTTTTTTCAGCTGGCCTTTGGCGATTTTCGTCAATTGCTGCTCCCAATTTGCTGTCAGCTTCGGCGACTTCAAGTCTTCCGGAGCCAGTTCGAGCAGTTGGCGCCCTTTCGACGTCGTCATGATGTCGTTGCCTTTTTTCTCAATCAAGAACGTATTGAACAATTTGTCGATGACATCCGCACGCGTCGCAACGGTGCCAAGCCCGCCGGTTTCGCCCAATGTCTGGATTAGCTCTTTTGATTCACCGGCCATAAACTGAGCCGGATTTTCCATCGCACCGAGCAGCGTTCCTTCATTAAAATAAGCGGGCGGCTTTGTTTTGCCGTCAGTCAGTGCAATGCCTTTGATGTGGAGCTTCTGCCCTTTTTCAAACGGCGGCAAGGTTGTATCGCTGTCATCATCGTCTTCTTTATAAATGCGTTTCCAGCCTTCGCTGCGGATCGTGTTTCCTTTTGTCTGGAACGTTTCGCCGGCAACATCGAATTTTACCGTCGTTTGGTCAAATTCGTGCACCGGATAAAATACCGCGAGGAACCGTTTGACAATCATGTCGTACAATTTCCGTTCCTTATCGCCAAGGTCGTGGAGCGGCGGCGTTTCTTCCGTCGGGATGATTGCGTGGTGATCGGACACTTTCGCGTCGTCAATCACCCCTTTTTGCGCAACTACAGGGTTTTTCAAAACCGTAGTGGCAAGCGCCCGGTACGGCCCCATTTGAACCGCTTTGACGCGGTCTTTCAGCGTGTCTTTCATATCACTCGTCAAATGCTTGGAATCGGTACGCGGATAAGTGACGATTTTATAGCGCTCGTACAAGCCCTGCAGCGTATTAAGCGTTTCTTTCGCTGACCAGCCGAAGCGCTTGTAGGCTTCTTTTTGCAGTTCCGTCAAATCGAATAAAGGCGGTGCCGACTGGCGCTTTGGCGTGATTTTAATATCCGAAACTGTGCCTTCATGCGTGTTGTCGAGTTTCGTAAATAGCTTGTCAATTTTGTCCTTATCGAACGACTGCGTCGAGTTGCCGTCTGTCCACGTAAATGCCGCGTTGTCCGTAATCGCCTGCAAGCCGTAATACGGTTTCGGCTGGAAGCTGCGGATCTGTTGTTCGCGTTCGGCAATCATGGCGAGCGTCGGCGTCTGCACGCGTCCTGTCGACAATTGCGCATTATGCTTCACTGTCAGTGCGCGCGTCGCGTTGATGCCGACGACCCAGTCCGCTTCTGCTCGTGCGACTGCTGCTTGGAATAAATTCTCATACGCCTTGCCATCTTTTAAGTTTTTGAAGCCGTCTTTGATCGCTTTGTCGGTCACGGACGAAATCCACAGCCGCTTGATCGTCTTGTGTGTTTTCGTTTTCTCCAAAATCCAGCGCGCCACAAGCTCCCCTTCGCGCCCTGCATCGGTCGCGATAATCACTTCGTTGACGTCGCCTCTCGCGAGCTGCGCTTTGACCGCGTTATATTGTTTCATTGACTGTTTAATTGGAACGAGTTTGAATGGCTGGGGGATAATTGGCAGATTCTCCATTTTCCATTCTTTGAAGTCGTTGTCGTATTGTTCCGGCTGCGCTTGCGTCACCAAATGGCCGAGTGCCCACGTGACAATATACTGTTTGCCTTCAAAATAGCCATTGCCTTTTTGAGTGCAGTCCAATACGCGCGCAATATCACGCGCCACAGACGGCTTTTCTGCTAAAACTACTGATTTCATTGATTGTCACCCTCATTTCTAATGAGTTTATTATAGCATCTTAGGGCTCTATGAGCTTTTGGCAAGTATTTTAGTGGTTTTGGAAAGTATTTCATTCGATTTGGAAAGTATTTGAGATGTTTTGGAAAGTATTTTGCTGATTCCGGAAAGTAAATCCTTTTTCGGGGAAATAAAGGCTTCGTTAAAAATCAGAATGTTCTTGCTACAGGATCTTTGTTGCGCTATATTTTTTAAAAAGGAGATGATTGATTGATTCTTAAAGAAAGAAGCAGGCCGCAAGAAATTTTCCAGCTTGAAAGCTTGATCCAACGAACACCCAGTGTCCATCCCCTATTTCCCCAATGGACCGAAAAACTTCGCAGAATAACCGCCGGCTTCCACGGCGAACAGCGAGTCGATTCCCTTTGGCATGAGATTCCTTTGAACCTTCCCCATTTTTTTATCCATGACTTATTTATTCAAAAACCCGCATCCAGCCATCAAATCGATAGCTTACTCGTGACGAGCCGGTTTGTTTTCGTGCTGGAGATCAAAAGCATTACGGGGCTTTTGAATTTCGATCCGCAGCTGCGTCAATTTTCCCGCACCAATAAAGACGGCAGCATCGACGGCATGAGAAATCCGGATGACCAATTGCGACGACATGAAAGATGGCTGGAAGATTTTTTATTGCAGCAGCGTTTGAAATTGCCGGTCATCGGCGCCATTGTTTTCACTTATCCTTCTTCCGTCGTTCAGTCACGTCCTGGCACGCGCCTCATGGTCCAGTCTTCCGGATTGCCGCATCTCATGGAGCAGCTGTTAGTGAAACACCCAGAAGAAATTTTGACAAAAACAAAAACCAAGCAGCTTGCGCAAAAACTGAACAGCCTTCATTCCATAAAACCACTGGAGATGCCTCGGTTGCCGGCCGGGTTTGTGAAAGGCGTGCTTTGTCCAAAATGTCCTGGCCAAAATATGGAATTTCATCGCAGAAAATGGAGCTGTGCAGAATGTTCATATGTCGACTCTTTTGCACACCTGGATACACTAGAACAATATCGTTCGTTAGTAAGTCCTCACATCACTAACCGAGATTTTAGAGAATTTATCGGAATTGAATCTGTATCGACGGCTTCTAAACTAATGAAAGTGGCAAATATGCCCTTTCAAGGAAGTTTCAAAGATCGAGTTTATTTAATACCGGAGAAAATAGTACGTCCGGAAAGTATTTCATCGAATTCGGAAAGTATTTGAGCTATTTTGGAAAGTATTTTAGTGAATTTGGAAAGTATTTAACCAGTTTCGGAAAGTAAATCCTTTTACTGGAAATAAAACCGATTCAGCAGCAACATTAAATCTAAAAAAAGCCTCCCATGGGAGGCTTTTTCCACTATCAATGATTGTCTAGCGTGATTTTCGATAAATGCTGGCTCATTTCGGCGTATTGGACGAAGACACGGGCCAGTTCGCGCAGACGGTTGTGGACATCGTCTTCGATGATGGTGTTGTCGGCGTCGAAATGGCTGGAATGGGTATAGACGTAGTTCGGCGTCACGAGGCAGCGGAAATAGTCAAGAATCGGTTTGAGCTGATTTTCGATGACCAAGTGATGCTGATACGTGCCGCCATTGGCCACGATTGATACCGGTTTGTAGCGCATTGTGTGCGGATGCAGCATATCGAAGGTGTTTTTCAAGACACCCGGAATTGAACCTTGGAAAATGGGAGATGCGATGATGTAGCCATCCGCATTTTCAAAGCGGCGCACAATTTCCCTCATATCGTCGTTGTACTCTGCAAGCGGGCGTCCATCGACAAATTGGTGTTCAAAATCAGCCAACCGCAAAATTTTCAGTTCCATCTCCGGATTGAAATCTTGAATATAGGTTTGGACCTGCTCTAAAATGGCTCCTGTTTTGCTCCCTATGATCGTACCGTCCACTAACAAAATTTTCATAACGAAATCCTCCCTGGTTACATATATACGAGGCGTTTCCGCCTGGTCTGTTCTAGTTAGTTTTTCAACATGCCGATTGACTCTAGTTGAAAAACGCTTCACTTTATCATAGCAAAGAAAGATTGCCGATACGTATCGAAAAAGCTTAAAATTTCCATATTTCATTCTTTAGTCTGAGGTTTAATCTCCTTCCGCTATTCAATAGGAATAAAACCGGCAAGCCCTCCGGGATTCAAAAATCAGCAATCTGTGCTATAATGATAGAAAAACTAGGGTGATTTTGTGAACAAGCAGGAAATCGAGTTTGAAATTGCTGATTTGAAGTCTGATTATGTGCGCCATCAAGGGGATATTGAAAAGTTGGAAACGACTGGACATGCCCGCATGGTCGAACAAGCAGAAGAGCGTTTAGAAAAAATGGAACAACGATTAGCCGAATTAAATCGAAAACTCGCGGAATTGTAGCCGCGATTTTTTTTTGATATGAGACACCTTGCCACTTGCCTATTATTAACATTTTGGAGGAATTTATTAAATGAGTTTATTGACAGTAGAAAACTTGAGCCACACTTTCGGTGACCGTACGCTTTTCAACAATGTGTCATTCCGTTTGGTCGAAGGCGAACATGTGGGTCTTGTCGGCGCGAATGGCGTCGGAAAATCAACAATGATGAATATTTTGACGGGGAATTTGATCCACGATGAAGGCCGTGTAGAATGGCAGCCAAAAACCCATTATGGTTATTTGGATCAGCATACACAGTTGACACCGGGACGCACGATTCGCGAAACCTTGCAAGATGCTTTCTTGCCTTTGTATAAAAAAGAAGAAGAATTGAACGACATCGCTATGCAGATGGGCGATGCCAGCCCTGAACGTTTGGAAGAATTGCTGGAAGAAATGGCGGAAGCGCAAGATGCTTTGGATGCTGGCGATTTCTATTCGCTTGACGTGAAGATTGAAGATATCGCACGCGGACTCGGCCTTGACGCAATTGGATTAGACCGAAACGTTGAAGCCCTTTCCGGTGGACAACGGACAAAATTATTGTTAGCCAAACTGCTTCTTGAAAAGCCGAAAGTATTGCTTTTGGATGAGCCGACCAACTACTTGGACGAAGAGCATATTCAATGGCTCGTCAATTACTTGAAAAATTATCCGCATGCGTTTCTATTGATTTCGCATGATACGGAATTTATGAGCAGCGTAACGGGCGTCATCTTCCATTTGGAGTTTTCCCGTTTAAGCCGCTATACCGCGACATACGAGAAATTCATCGAACTTGCAGAATTGGCAAAACAACAGCATTTGGATGCCTATGAAAAACAATCCGATATGATCAAGAAAACCGAAACGTTTATCGCCAAAAACAAAGCGCGTGCTTCAACGACGGGACGTGCAAAATCACGCCAGAAATTGCTGGACCGCATGGACCGCATCGATAAACCGGAAGTTGCTGCAAAACCGCAATTTGCGTTTAAAGAAACGCGCAGCCCGAGCCGCTATGTGGTCGAAGCAGAAGAATTGGTCATCGGCTATGACAAGCCCTTGATGCCGCCATTGTCCTTCATGATTGAACGCGGCGAGAAAATCGCTTTAGTCGGCATGAACGGCGTTGGGAAATCGACGCTTCTTAAAACAATGCTTGGCAAGATCAAACAGCTTGATGGTGAAGTGATCCGCGGCGAATACTTGACGCCGAGTTATTTTGAACAAGAAGTCAAAGCGCCGACTCATACGCCGCTTGACGAAATTTGGGCCGCTTATCCGAGCATGGAGCAAGGCCAAGTGCGCGGCGCTCTTGCCCGCACCGGACTGAAAAGCGAACACATTTCCCGCTCGATGGCACAACTGAGCGGTGGCGAACAAGCGAAAGTGCGTTTGTGCAAATTGATGCTTGAAGAAAGCAACTGGCTCCTATTCGATGAGCCGACGAACCACTTGGACATCGATGCAAAAGCAGAATTGAAACGTGCGATGCAAGCGTACAAAGGCACGATCGTTCTTGTCAGCCACGAACCGGAATTTTACGAAGGTTTGGCAACGAAAGTATGGAACGTTGAAGAATGGATCAATACCGGCAGACAGCCGCAAGAACAAAAATAATCGACACAAAAAGAGCTTGGATAGCATCCAAGCTCTTTTTTCACGCCTTTTTTATTCACCTACCGCGTCTTCTTCTTTCCGGTACTCCAATAAATCCCCCGGCTGGCAGTCCAATGCTTTGCAAATGGCTTCTAACGTAGACAATCGAACCGCTTTTGCCTTGCCGTTTTTCAAGATCGAAAGGTTGGCCATCGTGATTCCAACCCGTTCTGAAAGTTCGGTTACGCTCATTTTCCGCTTCGCCAACATCACGTCGATATTTATAATAATTGCCATAGTATCACCTCAGACCGTTAAATCGTTTTCAGATTTTATATCGATGGCATTCTGGAACGTTTTTTGAAGCACAGCCGCAAAGACCGCAATGACAAATGAACCGAACGGAATGACCATTCCTAGCCCGCCAAGGCCTGGAGCATCGTCCACTTCAGCTGTATACAAAATGATCGGCAGGCACACCAGAAACAATCCGGTGATTGTCAGCGCATAGTATTTAATGTTCTTCAACGCATTTACCGACGACTCGGAAAACGCAATGTTCTTGTCAATATAACTCAATAACTTGAACGCCTGGTACAATGCTGCAAAGTATGCAATTGCAGCTCCATACATGGCGATTAAAAAGACGTACTGCAAAAACGACCACTTTGACAAGAGTTCCCCTATAAAAGAGGAGAGCGGCGGCACCACAAAGATGCACACAGCAAGAATTGGCAGAGACATAAGAAAAAGAACGACCTTTAAAAAGAGTGTTTCCCGTTTCATCAAAAGCACCTCACTTGTTTGTTGTTAAATAAATTCTATCACAAATTTTATCGTTTTGCGATAAAAATATATCTATATTTAAAATATAATTATTGTTATGGAATTTAACTTCAATTTTATACAAGTGAATCGCACGATGATTTTCCACATTGAACTGCGGCTCATGAGTTTTTCAATATGTCGTTAATTTAAACAGTTTTTGAAAACCGTAGATGCTGCGCTGGAAAAAGGAAAAATTGCTTTGGTATTCTTCGGTCGGCAGCGTATACAGTGCGTCTTCGTTTTCCCATAATCGATCAAAATAGTTGGTCATGTCTTTCGTCAAGGCGCTGTCGTTCGGGGCAATGATGCGGATATTGTTCTCCAAATTGTAATTCTCCAGCGCCCGTTCTGTGTAATTTGCAGCCCCCCCGGAAATATACGTTTCTTCTTCAGTCTGGATCATGATCGACTTAGTATGGAACTGGCCAATAACAGCGTTATACCAGCGGACTTGCAGATGATCACTCGATTCTTCGATCAGCTCATTGACAGCAGGCCGGTTTGGCAGCCCCGTTTTTTTATTGCCGAATGAGTTTTCGTTGGGGTCGAGAATCATGTGGACGTTGACGCCTCGGTTGGCGGCATCGGTTAATGCCGACAAAATGTCCGTTTCAGAAACGAAGAACATGGCGAGCCAAATCTGGTCGCCTTTTTTGGTTTTTTCAATATCGCCAACCAAGGCATCGAGAATTTTCTTCTCGGTAACGTATTGGACTTGGTAAGGGCCTTCTTGTTCTTTGGCTTGAATTCGCGGCAAATTCGGGCCGCCGGACAATTTAGACACGGCTTCTTCTGAGGTCAGCATATCGTTGATGACCGGCCCGCTCACTTTAAAGGCCATATTGCCATGAAATCCGCTGGCATCATGAGGATTGGCGGAACTGATGATCGCTTCTTTTTCGGTGATGGCAGCTTTTCTATGATTGGCTTTTACGTTCATCATTTCCAGGTAAGACGAAAGCGTCATGTCCGGCGCTTCTTTTGACATGCCGTTGGCAATCCAGCCTTTGTCGCCAAAGTCAAACCATTGAAACAGCATGCGGTAAGCTCCTGAATAAATCGGGACAGAATCCCGCAAGCCTTTTAAATCCGTGTAAATGACTTCAACTCCCGCATCTTTTAACCGGTCGAACAGTTCACTTTCATATGAACCATAGCCTTTGTTTACAGGATCGGTAATAAAATATACCGGAAATTCTGGATCTTTTTCTTTTTTAGCCAACAGATGGTCGGTTAAGGCATCCGCCACTTTCGGGAAGTCCGTTTTTTGGTCGTTGTAGTTATCAAACAAAAAGAAATCCACCACCACAAATTCTTCGGCTTCATCAATCATGTTATTGATTTCATCAAAAATCCGCAGCTCGTGTTTCATATCCGTCCCTTTTTTATCTTGCGCAAACGACAAATCGTACAACATCTCGACCGTTTCAACCGAATGCAGTTTACCTTCATAGGCAACGCCTTCAGGAAGCGGTTTGTACGTATGGTAAAGCATGATGCCTATGTATAAGAAAATAAAAACAACCAGCACTCCCACAGTTCGCTTTTTTCTCTTGCTCCAATTCTGATAGTCTTTTCTTTTCATATTCTTCCCTCCTCCTCTCAGTATATCAGGAAGAATTGGAAATAATTTAAATTCATGCAGCCAAAAAGAACCAACTCTAGGTGAGTTGGTTCTTTTCAAATGCAAACGGACATACCCTCGGGGTCATACGCCGCTTTTTTGTTCATAATTAAGCAGTCACGTATTCACGTGTCCGTGCATCTTCAATCAGCATGTCTTTTAGGCGCTGCTTGCCGCGGAACAAACGCGATTTCACTGTTCCGATCGACACTTTCATCGCTTCCGCAATTTCAATCAATGACAATTGGTGGACATAGAAGTAAAGAATCGTCGTCCGGTAAATGGCATCCAATTCGGCAATTTTCGTGCGGATCATGGTGGATACATCTTGCTGCTCCAATAATTCAACTGCGCCTGCTTCGTCTGTCGCAATCAAATCAAGAAGGGAAACATCCAATCCTTCTGGCTGCTGGATCATGTGCTTGCTGCGGCGAACGTTTTTGCGGTAGCGATCGCGGAACGTATTCATGCAAATTGTTGTAAGCCAAGCTTTTGCATGCTCCACTTCCTGAATGGATGATTCATAGCGCACAACTTTGAGCCAGACTTCCTGCATCAAATCTTCTGCCTCTGCTTTGTTGCGCGTCAGTTTCAAGCATAAATGGTAAATGTAGCGATTGTACTCTGAATATAAATGTTCCACGATAGTTCCTCCGTCCGTTTTCTGGTCCAGCGGGCGATTAGTGAAATCGCTTGCGCTTTTCTTTGTTAACCTTATTGTGCCGGAAGAAAAACTTTCACTCTATCGTATCTACTTTCATTTCTCTTACAAAGATGTAATAAAGAAAAGCGGAAACGGCCGTTAAGGTTCGACAGGCAAGAGATGGCACAAAGGCAGTTTGGGCCATCTCTTTGCGACGAAGCACACAGTACTGCAGGAGCAGAGGAGTCTGAACAATAAGAAAAGCGCAAGCGCCCGTTCTAGCCCCGACAAGCGCTGGAGGACTTGAAGGCAATGGCGTTTTCTGCCATTGTCAGCAAGGCCGAAGCGACCTCGAGGGGCTGGGCGCTGGAGCTAGACAAATAGAAAAGCGCAAGCGCCCGTTCTAGCCCCGACAAGCGCTGGAGGACTTGAAGGCAATGGCGTTTTCTGCCATTGTCAGCAAGGCCGAAGCGACCTCGAGGGGCTGGGCGCTGGAGCTAGA